>NZ_VHSY01000017.1:0-52385 GCF_013048625.1 Vibrio sp. 11-4(1)
GGTTCAGATAACTCGTTTCCGCTCGACTTGCATGTGTTAGGCCTGCCGCCAGCGTTCAATCTGAGCCATGATCAAACTCTTCAATTTAAGATTTTGTTCGGCTCAATGAATACTGAACATTACATAACGTAATGTTTAAATTGACTGTGCTGAATCCGAAGATTCAATGGTCACTTCGTATCATTGAAACCTAATTTGAAACCCCTCTTTATTAAGAGAAATTTCTAATTGGATTATCATCAACGAGTGCCCACACAGATTGATAGGTCTATATTGTTAAAGAGCAACTCTTCTTTGTGATTGACATCACTTCGGAAGAGGCGGCCATTCTAGCGAGATAATTTATTGTGTCAAACACTTTTTCAAATTATTTCGTTTTTCTTTTCAGCCTTGCCGACTTTGCTTAAACCCTTGTGAGCCCTTGCCCTGTCGACGAGGAGGCATTATAGAGATCGCGCTCACATTGGCAAGCGTTATTTTTCAAAAATTGCAAAAATAATGGTTAAGCGATGAGTTTTCGATCAAAGCTTTATTTATTCAACTTTACCCCAAGAACTCGCACAACTTATCCACAGAGTTATTCTATAAAGCGTGTTTTTCAGGTGCTATAAATAAAGAAAGCTGCTTTATTGCAGCTTTCTTTATTTACTCTAAACTCGATTTAAAGGTCACTATGGTTATATGCCGGACCCATCTTGTTCTGAACCATCATCTTCATGTAAACCACACTCTCGTTTTAAACCAAAGAATCGAGTTTCTTCCTCTGACATTCCCGGCTCCCATTTACGAGTGGTATGAGTATCACCAACTGAAAGGTAACCTTCATCCCACAATGGGTGGTATTTAAGGCCGTGTTGTTCTAAGTAGTAATGAACGTCTTTATTAGTCCAGTCAATTACTGGCAAAAACTTAAACACACCGTTCTGAATTGATAGTATCGGTAAACCTGCTCGTGATTTACTTTGCTCTCGACGTAGTCCAGAGAACCACGTTCCAACATTAAGCTCTTTTAGCGCTCGACGCATTGGCTCCACTTTATTGAGCTTGTTGTATTTTTCAATTCCCTCTACACCCTGCTCCCATAACTTTCCATATCGAGCCTCTTGCCAATTCGCACTTTCTTTCGCTCGATAAACTTTTAAGTTTAGGTTGAGAGCATCTGTCAGCTCATCAATGAATTGATAGGTTTCAGCAAACAGGTATCCTGTATCGGTTAGAATGACGGGGATATCCGCTTTGACTTGAGTCACTAAATGAAGCATAACCGCGGCTTGAATACCAAAACTAGAAGAAACCGCAAACTCGCCCTCTAGATTTTCTAAAGCCCACTTTACTCTATCTTGTGCCGAAAGCTTTTCGAGCTCGACATTAATTTGAGCAAGACGGAGGATTTGCTCCGTCTTTGTTAATGTCAATAACTCTGTAAGCTCAAGCCTGGATGCTACAGAATCAAGCATGAAAGTCCCTCTTTGATACGAGCACTTCTTGGATAATACCAGCACGAATTGTGAAATCGCCGAAGGCTTCGCCTTCTTCACGCTCTTTCGACCATCGAGCCACCAGCAGATCAATCTCTTCTAAGATTTGCTTATCCGTGATGTTCTCTTTGTACATTTTTGGTACTCGAGTACCAGCACGGTTACCACCTAAATGTAGGTTGTAACGACCTGGCGCTTTACCAACTAAACCAATTTCAGCCAACATGGCGCGACCACAACCGTTTGGACATCCAGTTACACGCAAAATGATGTTGTCATTTTCTGGTAGGTTGTGCTTTTCCAAAATCCCCTCCACATCAGTAACAAACTGAGGAAGAAAACGCTCTGCCTCTGCCATTGCTAACGGACACGTTGGAAAGGCAACACACGCCATTGAATTTTTGCGCTGCTCACTGATATTGTCATCCATCAAGCCATGTTCACGAGCGATCTTTTCGATCTTCGCTTTTTCGCTTTTAGGTACCCCCGCAACAATTAAGTTCTGGTTGGCAGTCATACGGAAATCGCCTTTATGGATTTTGGCAATTTCAGCAACACCCGTCTTAAGTGGTTTACCTGGAAAGTCTAATAAGCGACCGTTTTCGATGAAAAGCGCTAAATGATATTTACCATCAATTCCTTCTACCCAACCAATACGGTCACCACGCTCAGTAAACTCGTACGGGCGGCTTGCTTCAAACTGAATGCCTGCTCGCTTTTCGACTTCGGCTTTAAAGACATCAGTACCTACACGGTCAAGTGTGTATTTGGTTTTGGCATTCTTACGGTTTGAGCGATTACCCCAATCACGCTGAGTGGTAACCACCGCCGCTGCAACATCAAGCGTTTTCTCTAATGGGATGAAACCTAAGTCGTCAGCGCGGCGCGGATAAGTTGACGTATCACCATGTGTCATCGCTAGGCCGCCGCCAACTAAAACGTTAAAGCCTACCAACTTGCCGTTATCCGCAATTGCTACGAAGTTAAGATCATTGGCATGAACGTCTACGTCATTTTGCGGTGGGATCACCACCGTCGTTTTAAACTTACGCGGTAAATAGTTTTTACCCAGAATAGGCTCATCTTCTTCAGTGCTTTCTACTTTCTCACCGTCCAGCCAAATCTCAGCGTAAGCACGTGTTTTTGGAAGCAGGTGTTCACTGATCTTCTTCGCCCATTCATAAGCTTCTTGATGAAGTTCTGATTCGACCGGGTTAGTGGTACACAACACGTTACGGTTTACATCACCCGCGGTTGCAATCGAATCAATGCCAATACTGTTGAGCGTTTGATGCATCAACTTAATATTCGGTTTTAATACCCCATGAAACTGGAACGTTTGGCGAGTCGTCAGACGAATACTTCCATATAAAGAGTGCTCCGTTGCGAACTTGTCGATCGCTAACCATTGCGTTGGCGTGATGATGCCTCCAGGCATACGAGCACGAAGCATCACGTTATGCAATGGCTCTAGCTTTTGCTTTGTGCGTTCATTGCGGATATCACGATCGTCTTGCTGATACATACCGTGGAAACGAATTAACTGGAAGTTGTCGGCAGTAAAGCCACCAGTAATACGGTCCTGTAAATCTTGCTCAATGGTGCCACGTAATAAGTTACTTTCTCGCTTCAGGCGCTCGTTATCAGATAGCGGCCCTAGCTCTTCGCCTAATACAACCTGCTTATTATTGTCCGTAGAAAAAGTCATTAGTACACATCCCTCTGATAACGTTTCGCTTTACGTAGGTCATTAATAAATTGTTCCGCATCGTCACGCGGCATCTTGCCTTCTTGTTCAGCAACGATAACCAGTGCGTCGTGCACATCTTTTGCCATACGAGTGGCATCACCGCAGACATAGATATAAGCGCCTTCTTGGATCCACTGCCACACTTGAGCTGCGTTTTCTAAGATGCGATGTTGTACGTAAACTTTTTCTACTTGGTCACGACTAAAAGCAACATCCAATCGGCTTAGTACTCCTGACTTGAGGTACTTTTGCCATTCAACTTGGTATAAGAAGTCTTGAGTGAAAGTACGATCACCAAAGAACAACCAGTTTTTGCCTTCAGCATCGCGGTTTTCACGTTCCTGAATAAAGCTACGGAATGGTGCGATCCCTGTGCCTGGACCAACCATGATAATTGGGGTGCTATCATCTTCCGGCAGTTTAAAGTTGTTGTTATGCTCAACAAATACTTTAACTTCATCTCCCTCTTCGAGACGCTGTGCTAAGAAGCTCGACGCACCACCATATCGTTTTTCGTCGTTTTGTTCGTACTCAACCAAAGCAACCGTTAGGTGTACTTCTTCATCGACCTCTTCTTGGCTTGATGCAATAGAGTAAAGGCGTGGAGTAAGACGACGAAGCAAACCAATCAATTCATCTGCGGTTAACTTGGTTTTCTTTTCTGCCAGTACATCAACGATTTGAGTATTTGCAGAATACTCGCGAAGCTTATCTTTATCTTCAACTAACTTTTGTAGCTTCTTGCTATCGGATAACTCGGCAAACTTTGTGATGAGCTGTGGGTTAGATGTTGTGATTTCATATTTACTCACGAGAGCACTGTGGATTGACAAGCTTTCGCCATCAACATCAACGGTTTCAACCCCAGACAAACCGACCTTACCAAGAATGGCATTAGCAAGTTCTGAACTATTTTCAAACCACACACCTAGCGCATCACCAGGCTGATACGTTAACCCCGAACCTTCCAAGTCAATTTCTATATGACGAACATCCTTTCCAGAATCACGACCCGTGATTTTTTGACTGGTCAGTAACGTCGCTGTGTATGGGTTTTGTTTATTGTAAGGAGAGTGCTCGGTCGCCGCCTGACCCACTGGAAGTTGAACCACATCCGCTTCAGTGCCAGAAGAAAGCGTATCTTTTACCTTACCTAACGCATTCTTACGCCATTCAGCTGCTGGTGCTTCATAATCCACATCGCAATCAAGACGATCGATAAATGGGGTCGCACCTAACTTTGATAGGTAAGCGTCGAAGTCTTTACCGGTTTGGCAGAAGAATTCGTAGCTCGAGTCACCCAGAGCAATAACGCCATATTGAAGGTTTGACAGCTTAGGAGCTTTCTTAGATTGCAAAAACTCGTGTAGCTCTATAGCGTTATCTGGTGCTTCGCCTTCGCCGTTCGTCGATGCCACAATAATGACATGCGTTTCTTTGGCTAAGTTTTTACCTTTGTAATCACTTGCATCAAAAAGTTCGACAGCAATTCCTTCTGCTTTTGCTTCCTGTTCTAGAGCTTCAGCAACGCCTTTAGCGTTGCCAGTTTGGGAAGCAAAAATAATACTCAACTTACCTGCAGGCTTCGCTGATACGGCTGCCGTCGCTTGTGCAATTGGCGTTACCGCTGTATTTGGTTGATTTTGAGCTAATCCCCAAAAATACCCACTGACCCAAGCAAGTTGCTGTGAAGACAACTCAGAGACAGTTTGTTGGAGTGAGCTAATTTGTTGGTCATTCAGAGGGCTTGCGATTGGAGGATTTCCTCCTTGCCCATTATTATCTTCAGACACATTCTTGTGAGAATACTCATTCTTTTGAAAAGACATTATCACGACATCCCTATTCATTGCGTGACGATAGAGTACCCACTCTCCTTAATAACAAGAAAGAATAGAAGTGAATGTTTTATAACTTTTTGGAAGTAAGAACGGCTTACTTTTTGCTCATCGATCTTCAATGCGGACTTGTTGAAAGCCTACTGCCATTGCCGATTTTGACGCTGCATCCAAATCTTCATAAAGACATTCTTCACCATGACTGTCCGTCAGAAAAACAAAACCACCGCGCGCATGTCTGAACTCCACAACCCAGCCACCCTCTTGGATTGCAGGTTCAATAATCGCTTCGACAAGCTGGTTTTCACGGAATAGATGTCTTAGTTCGTTTATTGTCATCGCTATCCCTGCTTTAACTTTCACATTGCTCCTAGGTAAGCATGGTCTAAGTCAGCAAAATAGGCAGAAAATTCGATTGGATATAATGAAGTGATATAAAAAAACGCCGCTTATAAAGCGACGTTTTAAAAAATCGAGTATCTAATCTGGCTGCATTTAGAATGCGTATTCTGCACTCACAAAAAAGCCGTTAGCAAAAATAAACTCTTTCCCTAGATCCGACATGAATTTCTCGGACTCCAAATCAATCACGCGGTAACCACCACGAAAAGCCAGTTGAGCTTTTTCGAGCGGTACATGGTATTGAACACCTGCCATGAAATCAGTGCTTTTGATACCTTTGTTGTCACCAAAGTTTATCTCACCAATCACATCAAAATTTGTGTCCGGAACTTGAATCTCTGCGTAACCGTACCAAGCCCAAATCAGCTCATCAAACTCTTCTATACGCTTGTTTGAGCCAGCATCAATGTATTTAATGTCACTTAAATTACTGAATGTAACACCCGCATCAAAATGCAATAAATCATGCTCCAGAACTTGGTAGTACATGGTGAAATCGAGCTTATCGAACCCCATGTAATCCGCATCAACACTTGAGTAACGAAGGCGCGCATTAGGAACGTATTTAACATCATGTTCAATCGCCGCGTAAAATGCGCCTGTTGTGCTGCTATCTCGTCTTACTTCATTTACTTTAGTGTCAGCAGCCCAGATCTCTGCGCCGACTTTCGTCGATACAGAATATTCTGCAAAAACAGGAAAAGATACTGCCAACGATAATGCTGTTAAAGCGATGGTCGCTTTATTTGTCATGTAGTGTGTACTCCGAGATAGCTGATGTTCACGTTGAAGACGTGAGAGGAAATATACCATACTCTCACGTCTCTCTATCAACTAAATCATGTCACTCGTTATTTATAGCGGGGCTGGGCAACGTAATTCTTGAAGAACCAAACACCCAATGCAATCACGATTAACCATGGCAATAGTTTGAGTACCGCTCCGACCATTCCCAGTAAAAACATCACAACTAACGCAATACCGGTTGCTGCGAATACGGTCATCATTGTGATACCGGTAACCAATAGGGTCGCCGCAAAGACTAAAATAAAGATTAGCTCCAACATAATCACTTCTCCATTTGTTTTTAATAAACAGAGCAGTTTCCATACCAACTTACCAAGATAACGATAACACAATGATTTTTATTCAAAAATAAAGCCAGAGGCATTTCTGCACTCTGGCTTACTTGTTCTTTAGTTGGTAATTTTAGCCAACCACTGGTGAATTTTACACATTCAATTCTTTTGGAATCTTCGCTAACGCGTCTTGCAGCACTTCTAGACCAGAACCTGGTTTGTGCGCATTTTCACTGATATGACGACGCCATTGACGAGCACCGGGCATGCTTTGGAACAAACCTAACATGTGGCGGGTAATATGACCAAGGTACGCACCTTTCGCTAATTGCGCTTCAATGTATGGATACATCTCTTCAACAATTTCGCTGCGTTTCTTCACTGGAGCATTAGAGCCAAACAACTCTTGGTCTACCGATGCCAGTAAATATGGGCTTTGGTATGCTTCACGACCAATCATCACACCGTCAAGATGCTGAAGATGTGCTTTTGCTTCTTCTAATGATTTCACGCCACCGTTAATCGCAATCGTTAGGTGTGAGAAGTCTTGCTTCAATTGGTAAGCGCGTGGGTAATCCAATGGTGGGATCTCGCGGTTTTCTTTTGGGCTTAAACCACTTAACCAAGCTTTACGAGCATGGATAGTGAACTGCTCACAGCCACCCTTTTCTGAAACAATAGAAATGAAATCCGTTAGGAACTCGTAAGAATCTTGATCATCAATACCAATACGAGTCTTGACTGTCACAGGAATATCAACCACGTCCTTCATTGCAGCGACACAATCCGCAACCAACTGTGGTTCCGCCATTAGGCAAGCACCAAAGCGACCGTTTTGTACACGGTCAGACGGGCAACCCACATTGAGGTTAACCTCATCATAGCCACGCTCTTGAGCCAGTTTGGCACACTTTGCCAAGTCTTCTGGGTTTGAACCACCCAACTGAAGGGCCAACGGATGCTCTTCTTCGTTGTAAGCCAGGAAATCTCCTTTTCCATGAATGATCGCACCTGTCGTCACCATTTCAGTGTACAGCAGGGTTTCTTTGGTCATTAAGCGATGGAAGTAGCGACAATGACGATCGGTCCAGTCGAGCATTGGTGCTACGGAGAGCCTGCAAGAATGAGTCATGATATAAACACCCGTTTTTATGTTGCCAAGGTCGAGCGCAGCAGTACGCTCAAAAAATAAGTCGGGTATTGTATACCCAAGCACCTCTAGGTGCTAGTTTCAGCGAGAATGATTTGGTTGGCTGGCTAGCCAAATGCTTAAGAATATGCAGCAGTAATACGAATTCGTCACTCGTTGATTCATTCTGTGATGACTATTCCGACTTCACACCACCACCGACTTGCTTTAATTCATGATTTTCGTTCTGATAGTGGGTAAAATGAAGCATTTCTAAACGAACTTCGTATAGAAATGATTTATCATAGAGCACGTCCGATAGTTATGGTGAAAGGTTTGAACCCAACAATCATTGAACAAATTGAAAGTATCTGCGCAGAGCGTGGAGTACGATTGACTCCGCAACGCCGACGCGTATTTGAACTCATTTGTTCTAATCGCCGCGCCTCAAGTGCGTATGAGCTATTGGAGCAACTAAAAGAGAGTGAGCCTCAGGCTAAGCCTCCCACTGTTTATCGAGCATTAGATTTTCTCCTAGAGCAAGGCTTCATCCACCGAGTGGAATCGACAAATAGCTTTATTACTTGTTGTTCTTTCAATACTCAGCAGCACTTTTTCCAATTACTAATTTGCGATAAATGTGGTGATGTCGTTGAACTCGAAGATGAGACGCTGATATCCTTGTTAGCCGAAAACGCCGAGAAGCATGGATTCAAACTGACCAACCAAGTTATTGAAACTCATGGTGAATGCCAGGCCTGTTCCTCCGAGACGAAAGAAAAAGTATAGAAGAACGTTATGCGCGCTGAATTTGTAAACCCGTTTTTAGCTTCTTTAATGAACGTGCTAAAAACCATGGCTTCTCTTGAGCTGAAGCCACAAAAACCGCGAATCAAGAAGGATGAGATCGCACGAGGTGACGTTTCTGGTCTGATTGGCATGGTAGGTCCACAAACTCGTGGTTCAATGTCGATTACCTTTGATGAAGCGCTAGCTCTAGAAATCATGCAGAACATGCTTGGTGAGCGTCCAAATGGACTCAATGAAGAGGTCACCGATATGGTGGGTGAGATCACCAACATGGTTACTGGTGGTGCGAAACGCATTCTGGCGGAAAGTGGTTTTGATTTTGATATGGCAACACCGGTAGTGGTTTCTGGCCGAGGCCATACCATTCGCCACAAATGTGAGGGCTCAATCATCATCATGCCTTTCTCTTCCCAGTGGGGAAATGCCTTTATCGAAATCTGCTTCGAATAAAAGAGAAAAAATAGGTTGGCACTGGCCAACCTATTTTGTTTCTGCCTCAGGCAATAAAAAAGGTCAGCACTTGCTGACCTTTTCTTTATCGATTCAAACCAAACATTAAGCTTTGAACGCTTTAAATGCGTTGATTAGACCATTTGTTGAGCTGTCATGCGAGCTGATTTGAGACTCGTCTGCAAGCTCAGGTAGGATTTGGTTAGCCAGTTGTTTACCTAGCTCCACGCCCCATTGGTCAAAGCTGAAGATATTCCAGATAACACCTTGTACGAAAATTTTGTGTTCGTACATTGCGATCAAGTTACCTAGCGTACGAGGCGTGATTTGCTTCACTAGGATAGAGTTTGTTGGACGGTTACCTTCAAACACTTTGAATGGCGCGATCGCTGCCACTTCTTCAGCGTTCTTACCTGCTTTCACCAACTCTTCTTTCACTGTTTCTTCACTCTTACCAAACGCTAGAGCTTCAGTTTGCGCGAAGAAGTTAGACATCAGTTTTTGGTGATGATCGCTAGCTGGGTTGTGGCTGATTGCAGGTGCAATGAAGTCACATGGGATCAGCTTAGTGCCTTGGTGAATCAGTTGGTAGAACGCGTGCTGACCGTTGGTACCTGGTTCACCCCAAATAATAGGGCCCGTTTGGTAAGTCACAGCATTGCCTTCACGGTCAACGTATTTACCGTTTGATTCCATGTTACCTTGTTGGAAGTACGCCGCGAAACGGTGCATGTACTGATCGTAAGGTAAGATAGCTTCTGATTCCGCACCGTGGAAGTTGTTGTACCAAATACCGATAAGCGCAAGGATCACAGGGATGTTGCTTTCTAGGTCTGTTGATACGAAGTGCTTGTCCATCTCGTGAGCACCTTCAAGCAGCTCAACGAAGTTGTCGTAACCTACCGCTAATGCGATTGATAAACCGATTGCAGACCATAGTGAGTAACGGCCACCAACCCAGTCCCAGAATTCGAACATGTTCGCGGTATCGATACCGAATTCAGACACGGCTGTCGCGTTCGTTGAAAGCGCAGCAAAGTGCTTAGCCACGTGAGCTTGATCACCCGCAGACTCTAGGAACCAATCACGTGCTGTGTGCGCGTTAGTCATGGTTTCTTGCGTTGTGAACGTCTTAGACGCGATCAAGAATAACGTCGTTTCTGGGTTAACTTTCTTCAACGTTTCAACAATGTGAGTACCATCAACGTTAGATACGAAGTGAAGGTTTAGATGATTTTTGTACGGTGCTAGAGCTTCCGTCACCATGTAAGGGCCAAGGTCAGAACCACCGATACCGATGTTCACGATATCTGTAATTGCTTTACCTGTGTAACCTTTCCACTCACCGCCGATAACGCGTTCAGTGAATGATTTCATTTTTTCTAGAACCGCGTTCACTGCTGGCATTACGTCTTCGCCGTCTACCATTACTGGTGTATTCGCGCGGTTACGTAGTGCAGTGTGAAGAACAGCGCGACCTTCTGTTTGGTTGATCGCTTCGCCACTGAACATCGCTTCAATTGCAGATTTCAGCTCAGTCTCGTTCGCAAGAGCGAACAGGTGCTTCAGAGTTTCCTCATTGATGAGGTTCTTTGAGTAATCGACTAGGATGTCTGAGCCGAAACGTGCAGAGTATTTGTCGAAACGCGCTGCGTCTTGAGCAAATAACTCTTTAAGATCCATATCTTGTGCAGATTCGAAATGCGCAGTTAGCGCTTTCCAAGCTTGTGTTTGCGTTGGATTGATATTTTTCAACATGGTCTTTATCCCGATGTTACAGTAGGTTCCATTCCTTACAGTCTAGCGAAAACTGTGGAATCCCCGATTTAGCAAATAGAATATTAATTAGATGTTTGGGCGAATTGCCACAAAACAAGTCTTTGTAATTTTTTTTCAGGTGCCAATTATGACTGAGAGTATTTACACTCACATTGAGTTAGGTCACGTTCCCTGCCCTGAAAATGAACAATTCATTTACGATGACAAGAATCATATCACTTACTAATGACAGGCTCTAATTGGAATAGGATAGACGCCAATTTATAAATTTCCAAAGGAACACGTATGTGGGCACAAAAAACACTGCAATTAAAAGCGAGAAGCCGCGGTTTTCACCTAATAACTGATGAAATTGAACAACAATTACCACAAATAAACGAGCTTTCAGTAGGTTTATTACACCTATTTATTCAACATACCTCCGCCAGTTTGACCTTAAATGAGAATGCTGATCCAACCGTGCGTATGGATATGGAAGCACACTTCAATAAGTTTGTGCCAGAGCGTGCTCCTTATTATCAGCACACCTATGAGGGGGATGACGACATGCCAGCACACATTAAAGCATCCCTACTTGGCAGTAGTGTGACGATACCAATCCAAAATGGTCGATTAGCTTTAGGAACATGGCAGGGCATTTACTTGGGTGAGCACCGAGACTTTGGCGGCGGCCGCCGCGTTATTGCTACGATTAACGGTGAGTAGATAAAACAAAGGCTAACCTTAGGTTAGCCTTTCGCTGTTTATTTTGAGTACTCCATCTCGACGCGAGGCGTTAGCTTAGTCACGAGTTCATACGCAATGGTACCAATGTGACCCGCCACTTCTTCTACTGGGAGCTCTTTCCCCCAAAGAATCGCTTCGTCGCTGACTTTATCCGTTGCATCTGGTCCCAAATCGACCGTCAGCATATCCATGGAAACTCGACCTGCAATAGGTACTTTACGGCCATTAACCCACACCGGCGTACCGTTTGGAGCACTTCTTGGGTAACCGTCGCCATACCCTACAGCAATGACACCAACTTTTGTATCTCGCTCACTGGTCCAAATACCACCGTAGCCAACACTTTCGCCCTTTTTCACTTCACGTACCGCAATAAGGTGGGATTTAAGTGTCATCACGGGTTGATACCCCAGGTCTTGTGCGGTCTTGTCATCAAATGGCGATACACCATACATGATGATGCCCGGACGAACCCAATCCAAATGGCTTTGAGGCCATGCCAACAACCCCGCAGAGGCCGCAAGTGAACGCTCCCCCTGACAACCAGAGGTCAACGACTTAAACAGCTCAATCTGTTGGGGAGTGATATGGCTATCCAGCTCATCTGCACAGCCAAAGTGACTCATGTAACGTAACGGCTTGGCTACGTTTGGACACTCTTTCAACCGCGTGACAAACTCATCATATTGCTCAGGGCGAACGCCAAGACGGTGCATCCCACTGTCAATCTTAAGCCACACGACAACCGGAGTTTCAAGGTCGGCTTGCTCCAAAGCGATAAGCTGCTCTTCACAATGCACCACGGTTTGGATGTTGTTCGTCACAAGAACAGGTAAGTCACCTGGAGAGTAAAAACCTTCTAGCAATAGAATCGGCTTTACCACGCCACAAGCGCGCAGTTGCAACGCTTCTTCAATGCGCGCAACACCAAAGGCATCCGCATGGTTGGCATGTTTTGCAACGTGACGTAATCCGTGACCATAGCCATTGGCCTTCACTACAGCCATCACTTTACTTTGGGGCGCTTGCGCTTTCACGCACTGTAAGTTGTGCTGCAACGCAGACAAATCAATGCACGCCTTGGCCGCTTTCATATAGCTCATGGGGTTACTCATCATCAATATCGAATGCAGGACCCGCGTAGTTGTCAAAGCGCGAGTGTTGACCTTGGAAGGTGAGACGCACAGAGCCGATAGGACCGTTACGTTGCTTACCAATGATGATTTCTGCCGTACCTTTGTATGGGCTATCTGGGTGATACACCTCGTCACGGTAGATGAACATGATCAAGTCGGCATCCTGCTCGATAGAGCCCGACTCACGCAAGTCCGAGTTTACTGGGCGTTTATCTGAACGTTGCTCTAGGGAACGGTTAAGCTGAGACAGCGCCACGACGGGCACATTGAGCTCTTTTGCCAGCGCTTTCAGAGAGCGCGAAATCTCCGCGATTTCCAGCGTACGGTTATCAGAGAGTGCAGGCACGCGCATAAGCTGAAGGTAGTCGACCATGATCATCGACAGACCGCCATGTTCACGTGCGATACGGCGAGCGCGTGAACGCACTTCGGTCGGAGTTAGACCGGAGCTGTCATCAATGTACATGTTTTTCTTCTGCATCAAGATACCCATAGTAGAAGAAATACGCGCCCAGTCTTCGTCATCCAACTGACCCGTACGGATCTTGGTTTGGTCAACGCGAGACAAAGAGGCCAACATACGCATCATCAACTGCTCGGCTGGCATCTCTAGCGAGAAAATAAGCACAGGCTTCTCTTGTTGCATGGCCGCATTTTCACACAAGTTCATCGCAAAGGTCGTTTTACCCATCGATGGACGCGCCGCGACAATCACCAAATCAGAACCTTGCAAACCTGCGGTTTTCTTATTGAGATCTGTGAAACCGGTATCGACTCCGGTAACACCATCTTGCGGCGTTTTATATAACAACTCGATACGTTCTAACGTCTTTTCGAGGATGTTGTCGACGTTTTGTGGCCCTTCGTTTTCACTGGTTCGTGACTCAGCGATGGCGAAAACTTTACTCTCCGCCATATCAATCAGATCTTCCGAACTTCGACCTTGAGGATCGTAACCCGCATCCGCAATCTCATTCGCGACACCGATCAAACCACGGACGATCGCACGTTCGGCAACAATATCAGCGTACGCATTAATGTTAGCGGCGCTTGGCGTGTTTTTCGCCAAATCTGCAAGGTAAGCAAAACCGCCCACATCTTCTAATTGCTCGTGACGCTCCAGGTATTCCGATAAAGTAATAAGATCGAGAGGCTTGCCCGCTTCAAGAATGGTTTTTACACCTTCAAAAATTAGGCGATGCGGACGACTATAGAAATCACTGCTTACAACACGTTCGGCAACGGTGTCCCAACGTTCATTGTCCAGTAAAAGACCACCAATTACTGATTGCTCGGCTTCTAGTGAGTGAGGTGGCACTTTGATTGCGTCGACCTGACTGTCTGAAGGTTTGCGATTTCTGTTTTCCGCCATGACTTTGCTCGATAACTACTATTGACCCACGATTATAACCTTAACCTAACTGAGATGCTTCCCCGAAGCGACAATTACTTGTTAAGAAATCAACATGCGAACCGCACAAGTAATAGCCTGGTTCTTCCGCCCAGCTCTAATAAAAATTAACCTACCATTGACCCAACAAAATATCTGTATCAGTATCATGCCCCTCCTTTTTAATTACGTTCGAGGTTGATGTGTCCCGATACTGGTTACTTAGCTTTAGCTTACTATGCGCTAGTGCATCGTATGCTGACGAATCAGTACAGCCAGAGCAAAATATTGATGTGCCCGACCCATTAAAAACCGAGGTGGAGTTCGGCTATCAAGCTCACACAGGTAACACGGACTCTCGTTCCCTGAATGCTCGTTTGAGTGCTGAATATACGTCAGGTCGACACCGTTCTAATGGTGAATGGAAGTACTACAACTTGTACAAAGACGGTGAAGAAGACAAACGCTCATCCACCTACGCCCTGCAGAGTGACTACAAGTTAGGTCCTAAAACGTATTTGTATGGCAGCTTTAAAGGGGTGGATTCTCGTTACAGTGCCTATTTTAAAGACTACACCTTATCAGGCGGTTTGGGTTACCAGTTTTCCTACACTGAAAACTTCATTTTAGAGGTAGAAGTCGGTCCTGGTTTTCGTTATCAAGAACCAAATTTAGATGAGATAGATGATGACGACATTGTCTTTCCCGATATCGTTCGAGAAGGCATTTTTCGAGGGAATATCAATACGACTTGGCACGCACTAGATAATTTGAGTTTCGCGGCTGATATTACGTTGGTAACAGGTAAAAGTAACACTCGGGCCGATAGTGAGCTCAGCGTGACCAATGATATTACTGAAGATATCGCACTAAAACTGGCACACTCTCGTCAGTATCACGATAAAGTGCCTGAAGGCTTAAGCAAAGCGGATAGCGTATTTTCCGTTAATTTACTCTTCGCTTTTTAACCCGTTTTTTTTCCCAGTTTTAGAAATAAAAAAGCACCTCCGAAGAGGTGCTTTTTAGTATTTCGTCTTGATACTGAATTACTCAGCAGCAACAACTTGTAGGTTCACAGTTGCGAAAACTTCAGAGTGAAGTTGAACGCTGATCTCGAACTCACCAGTTGTACGTAGAGCACCTTCAGGAAGGCGAACTTCGCTCTTAGCAACTTCAACGCCTGCAGCTGTGATAGCGTCAGCGATGTCACGAGTACCGATAGAACCGAATAGTTTGCCTTCGTCACCAGCTTTAGAAGCGATAACTACAGCTTCTAGAGCGTTAACTTTCTCTGCGCGAGCTTCTGCAGCAGCTAGTTGCTCAGCAACTTTAGCTTCTAGTTCAGCACGACGAGCTTCAAACATTTCAACGTTAGCTTTAGTTGCCATAACTGCTTTACCTTGTGGGATAAGGAAGTTACGAGCGTAGCCAGATTTAACGTTTGCAGTATCGCCAAGACCACCTAGGTTACCAATTTTATCAAGTAGAATAACTTGCATTGCTTAATCCTCTTTCTTAATAAAATGAACCGATTACTGATGCTTGTCAGTGTACGGTAGTAGAGCTAGGTAGCGTGAACGCTTGATAGCACGTGCTAGTTGACGCTGGTACTTAGCGCTTGTACCAGTGATACGGCTAGGTACGATTTTACCAGCTTCAGTGATGTAGTTTTTAAGAGTTGCTACGTCTTTGTAATCAATCTCTTGTACGCCTTCTGCAGTGAAACGGCAGAATTTACGACGACGGAAGAAACGAGCCATGGGCTATCTCCTAATCTTAAATTTGAGTAATGTTGTCGGCGTGTAACACTAATTTTCCCACGCCATTTCGGCCGGTTTGATAAGTGACAAAACCACTTACCTTAATGTTACTGCCTTGAACTAAATTCTGAGTTAGTGCTTGTGACCCAAGCCCGCTGACGACTACCGGCATACGACAATAAACTTGTCGAGGTAAGTCAGCTTCGATAATAGTAGAGCGATGCTCCAGCCAAAACCGACAGTGTTCAATGCCACCAGGGCTTTTACTACGAATGGGCGGTTTGGCAATGGTGCCGCTCAGCTCCATTCGATTGGCCATAAGAAAACTTACTCAGCAGCTTCTGACTTAGCTTCAGGCTTAGCTTCAGAACGCTCTTCACGACGTGGAGCACGCTCTTCTTTTTGCTTAAGCATGATAGATTGCTCAGTGATCGCTGCTTTAGTACGCATGATCATGTTACGTAGAACTGCATCGTTGAAACGGAAAGCAGTTTCTAGCTCATCAATTACAGCTTGGTCAGCTTCAACGTTCATAAGAACGTAGTGAGCTTTGTGAAGCTTGTTGATTGGGTAAGCCAGTTGACGACGGCCCCAGTCTTCTAGACGGTGGATTTTACCGCCAGCTTCAGTGATTGAACCAGTGTAACGCTCGATCATGCCAGCAACTTGCTCGCTTTGATCTGGGTGCACCATGAATACGATTTCGTAATGACGCATTGGTTGCTCCTTACGGATTATTCAGCTTCCACAAATGGCTCAGTCGTCCAGAGGAAGCAAGGAACTAAAGATAATTGACTGAGTTTAAGGAGCACGAATAGTACAGAAAGGGCGCAAAATAGGCAAGTGATTATTTGCTCAACGCAGGGGATATTTTATTTCATCCAACACTAGAAATAACAAAGGCTGCCAATAAAGTGACAGCCTTTAAAATCAGGGCATTATCGCGCGTATATAGGGACTTATTTTACTTCAGCCAGTTCCGTGCGCATTTGATCGATCACTTGTTTGTAATCTGGCTGACCGAAAATTGCCGAGCCTGCAACGAACATGTCTGCGCCCGCTTCTGCGATTTCACGAATGTTGTCAACCTTCACACCGCCATCAATTTCTAAACGGATATCGCGACCAGACTCATCGATCATCTTACGAACTGCACGCAGTTTATCTAGCGTGTGAGGAATGAATGATTGACCACCAAAGCCAGGGTTAACCGACATCAGTAGAATCATGTCGACTTTGTCCATGATGAACTCAAGGCTCGCAAGTGGCGTTGCTGGGTTTAGTACCACACCAGCCTGACAGCCGTGCTCTTTAATTAACTGCAGTGTACGGTCTACATGATCAGAAGCTTCCACATGGAATGTAATCATCGACGCACCCGCTTTTGCAAAATCAGGAATAATGCGGTCAACCGGTTTCACCATTAGGTGAACATCGATTGGTGCGGTGATGCCGTAATCGCGTAGTGCTTTACACACAGGTGCACCAAAAGTCAGGTTTGGTACATAGTGGTTATCCATAACGTCGAAATGCACCACATCCGCACCCGCTGCGAGTACTTTCTCGACATCTTCACCGAGACGAGCAAAATCTGCCGATAAAATGGATGGAGCAATAAGAAAATCTTTCATACCTGACCTCAGTAGTAATGAGCAAACAATCTGCGCGCAATTCTACCGAAGCCAGTGGGGAGATCCACTATTTAGATTTAATAGTGTGAGAACTAAGAGCTTGGTTGATCCATCTCAGGGGCATGAAAAAGCGCAAGCAGCTCATCGACTTTATTACGACCACTGCCATTGCGGCTAATGGTGCGCTTCACTTTTACTACATTGAGCTCCGCACCGTGATACAACCGACGCGTCAGCGTAGTGTCGTGGTTAGAAATCAAAACCGGAATACCACGCTCAGTCGCCGTTCTTTCAGCAATGTCGGCTAATGCAGCCTGGTCATCCAACGTGAAACCATTACCTGCGTATGAGGTGAAATTTGCCGTGTTTGAAAGCGGTGCATAAGGAGGATCGCAATACACCACACTCCCCTTACGTGCTCGGCGAAAAGTTTCTGGATAACCTTCACAAACGAACGTGGCTTTCTTGGCTTTTTCGGCAAAAAACTCCAATTCCGCCTCTGGGAAGTAAGGCTTTTTATATGAACCAAACGGAACGTTAAAGCCGCCTTTTTTGTTGTAACGACATAGGCCATTAAAACCAAAGCGGTTCATGTACAAAAACGCCAAAGAGCGGTACATCACGTCATCTGTTTTATTAAACTCAGCGCGAATGTGTAAGTAGGCTTCTTTACGGTTATTCTCGGCAACAAACCAACGCTTCGCTTCAGAGATGTACTCTTCCGGGCGCTCTTTTAGTAGGTTGTACAGATTGATCAGATCTGGATTGATATCTGCCAGTAGATAATGGTCATAATCAGTATTCAGAAACACTGAGCCCGCACCAACAAAAGGTTCAACTAGCTTTCGAGCCGGTGGTAAATGACGTTGGATGTCTTCAACCAGTCCGTATTTTCCTCCTGCCCATTTAAGAAAGGCTCGTTGCTTTTTCATCTACTGCTCTATCTATCGACCAAAAATTAAGGCTGCGGAATGTAACATATTTTTCAGCGAAGCTCAGGTTTATTTCACTCGTTCAATTTCGCGATGAACCTGACGGAGTGATTTTGCCCAAGGACTCACCGACTTAACCGAATCAGGCAAGCTTGCAACGGCATCGCGAGCCATTTGAATTGTCGGATAATCTTGGTATGTGATGATATACCACTCGGTGTCATTGCGAACGGTAGGATAAATTCGTACTTGATTATTCAGCTGATGCTCATCGAGGAAGGCTTGTACATCGTCCATTGACGTCATAGCAGCAAGCTGCAGTGTATAGGCTCTTGGTGATAGTGCTTTTAATTCTTCGCGAGCAAATGAAAACTTAACCACAGACTGCTTCGCACCGTCTTCTTCTGGCTGAGCAGAAGTTTGCGTCATACCTTGATTTGGTTTTACGACTTTTATTAAGGGTGAGCTGGTTTCATCAGTGGCGTCTTGCTTCTCAACGCCCACGACATCATCAATCGCTTTTGTGTCTGCTGAATCAGCTTTACCTTCAAGCAATGCATCGACCACATTCGACTCAATCACCACTCTCTGTTGATTGTCATCACTGCCAACGCTCGCCACTTCTTCCGTTACTGCTGGCGGTAATGAATCAGAATCATCAATCGCGCCAGAGCCATCAAGGCCACTGCTAGTGCCATCAGTCACAGATTGTAGTGAAGACTGCGCAGCACTGATTCCTGACTCTTCAAAAGTTGGAATAGCCGTTTGCTCTAAACTACCAGCAATTTGCTGCGCTTTATCATCAGGGCTTGGTTGATTATACATCCACCAATAGCCACCGGCAGCAAGCAGCAGTAATGCTAATACCACTAACGCAATATTCAGCGGTGAACCGACAATCGAGCGGATAATGATCCTTTTTTCCACTTTCATCTCTCCTAACGCCATGATGTCACCCGGTACTGGGTCAACTTTTTTAAATGCATCTCGAACCCGCTTCTCCGCCTCATCATCAACATAGCGCGCAACAAGTGATTCAAAGAAACGACGGGCTTCCACTTCGGACAACATATCAATATCAAGCTCAACAGGCTTTATCTCTTGTCCGTAACTGAGACGTGACAGCAATCCTTCTAAGCGCCCAGACTGCGTAAATAATAAGACATTGATGGTCCAATTCGGCTTATGATGCGCCTCTAAAACCAGCATCCAAAGCTCAGAAACGAGCGTCTCACTTAATAAATGCGCATCATCAACCACAATCGCGATATCACAAGGCTCATCACCCAATAGTCTTTCGAGGCTATCAAGTAAAGGCTCTTGCTGATTAAACAATGCGTCCGAAACCAGTTGACTCAAAATAAGGATGCGGCGCTGCACATCATCTTGATTAGAATGACAAAGTAACAAACATTGATTCTTGTTACTGGCACCCACTTCAAGGTATCGCTGCGCTAACCAAGATTTTCCATAACCATCATGACCATTAATCGCAATGAAATTGGAACCAAAATTAGTCAGCAATCCTAACCTATCAAGCAACTCGATTTGAGAATCTAATTCCAGAACGTGAGCAACACTCATCTAATAACCTTAATACACTACAAGAATGACGCCCAAAGGCGCCATTACAAGGTTAAATATCGCGACTGAAGTCTATCGCCTGTTTGAGTACGTCTTGTGTCGTATCAGCAATGACCTCGGCACTACCAATGCCTGTAGGTAGAACTAATCTTAATTGACCAGAGAGGACTTTTTTATCTCGCATCATATGTTTGAGGAAGTCATCGAAGCTCATACTTTCTGGAGTATGAACAGGCAATTTGGCACGACGCAAAATCGCAACAATACGCTCAAATTGCTCTGCTGAGATAAGACCGCGCAGATGCGAAGTTTTGGCCGCCATAACCGTGCCAGCAGAAACCGCTTCACCATGCAGCCAATTGCCGTAGCCAAGCTCAGCTTCAATCGCATGACCAAAGGTGTGACCTAAGTTGAGCAGAGCGCGGATGCCCGATTCTTTCTCATCCTGAGCCACCACTTCCGCTTTTATTTCACAGCAACGTGCAATGGCATAAGTTAGCGCTTCTTCATCCAACGCGTACAAGCGTTCAAGGTTTTCTTCCAACCATACAAAAAAGTCTGCATCGTAAATTATGCCGTACTTAATGACTTCTGCGATACCTGCTGCGAATTCACGCTCAGGCAACGTCGATAAACAGTTGGTATCGATGATCACGGCTTTAGGTTGGTAAAACGCACCTATCATGTTCTTACCCAACGGATGGTTAACCGCGGTTTTTCCACCCACCGAAGAGTCCACTTGAGATAGTAATGTCGTTGGTATTTGAATAAAGTCGACCCCACGCTGGTAACAGGCAGAAGCAAAACCCACAAGGTCGCCAATAACGCCACCACCTAACGCGATGATCACAACATCACGAGCGTAATTCCCCTCGAGGAGGAAGTTCATCACTTGGTTAAACACATCCAAGTTTTTGTACTGTTCGCCGTCAGGCAATTCTAACAAGGATGCACTACAACCGAGCTGCTCGAGTTGCTTTAAAATTTTGTCAGCATACAAAGGCGCCACTGTGACATTACTGATCACAACAACTTTTTGTTTTGCATTTTTGTTTGAGAGAACTTGAGAGAGGTACGCCGGGTCCTCAAATAACCCGGCGCCAATAGAGATTGGGTAGCTACGCTCAGCTAGGTTGACCGTAATCCGTTCCATCGGTTTGCTCCAATTAAAAAAAAGATAAAAACTTATCTCTCTTCTAGCATTTTTACGATCTGGTTGGCTACCACTTTTGCACTCTGATCGTCAGTGCGAACAGTGTAATCCGCTACTTCTTCATACAGAGGATTACGTTCTTCAGCTAATTGCTCCAATACTTCGCGAGGGTTGTCCGTTTGAAGTAGAGGACGCTTCTTGTCACGGTTTGTGCGCGCAAGTTGCTTTTCAATCGTCGTTTCTAAGTAAACAACAACACCACGTGCCGAAAGACGATTACGGTTTTCTTTGCTCTTAACAGAGCCACCGCCAGTCGCAAGCACGATGCCTTGCTCTTGTGTTAGGTCTTCAAGTACCGCTTCTTCACGCTTGCGGAAGCCTTCTTCACCTTCTACATCAAAAACCCAAGAGATGTCTGCACCAGTGCGTTCTTCGATCACTGTATCGGAGTCAACAAACTCCATATGCAGTTGCTGTGCTAGATGTCTACCAATTGTACTTTTGCCGGCGCCCATTGGGCCAACAAGGAAAATATTACGTTTCTCAGCCATGTTTAGCAGTAATTTACAACATTGATTCAATAAGATCGCCACAAGAAAACACAGCTAAATCGCTGTTCTACAAGGCTTGTGGCACCAGTTCCTCACAGATAATTCGTGATAAGACCCGAAATTATCCAAGCATGGTGCCACTATTGCAACTTTATTTTTGATTTAATCAGTTTTTCACGAGGTAGAACTACTGAATCACCACCTTAGGGGTGACGAAAATTAACAGCTCACTTTTGCCAACATTTTCATAACTTCGACGGAAAAGCGCACCTAATAGCGGCAGATCGCCTAACAAAGGCACTTTGTCCACCGAGTTAGTAATGCTGTGCTGGAAAATACCACCAAGAACGACGGTTTCACCGTTATTTACTAACACTTGCGTCCCGATACGTTGAGTATCAATCGCAACGGCTTCACCAGTACCTGTTTTCACGACTTGTCCAGGTCTATCTTGCGTAACGCTTAAGTCCAACACAAGGCGGTTATCCGGTGTAATTTGTGGCGTCACCTTCAAACTCAATACTGCTTTTTTGAACGTTACCGTCGTGGCACCACTTGATGAGGACTCTAGATAAGGTATCTCGGTACCTTGTTCGATATAGGCAGGCTTCTTATTGGTAGTGATCAAACGTGGGCTTGAGATAATCTCAGCTTTGGACTCTTGTTGCAGCGCAGAAAGCTCGAGGTCTAACAAGGTGTCTGAGCCTAATTTTGCAACCTGAAAAGCAATGCTGGTCGCGTTTGGACTGGTTGCAGCTAAGTTTACGTTTAGGAAGTCATCGATACCTACTCCATCACCGTCACCACCGTCTTCTCCTTCACCACCACCGTTATATAAACCGATCGTGGCAAGGTTGTTTTCGATAGAACCACCAACCGTGTTATTGCCATTAATAGAGGTAAAGCCCCAGCGAATTCCCAACTCGTCCATGTTGCCTTCATTGATGGTCACAATACGCGCTTCAATTTGAACCTGCTTCACCGGGATATCCAAAGATTCAATAATTTCTCGAATCACTTCAATGTTTTCAGGTAGCTCACGAATCAATAACGAGTTAGTCCGTTCATCAATGGTCATACTGCCTCGCTCAGACAACATACTGATGTTCCCTTCTCCGTTGATCATTTCTGCAATATCTGATGCTTTAGCGAAGTTTACCTTGATGATTTCAGACGAAAGCTCTCCCATCGTTTGTTCTAGCTGCTGCTTTTCGAGTTGCTGTTTTTCGCGCAGATCAAGCTCATCTGTTGGAGCAACCAGAATCACGTTGCCATCAACACGCTTATCTAACCCCTTAACTTGCAAAATAATATCCAGCACTTGCTGCCACGGAACACCATCAAGACGAAGTGTGAGGTTACCTTCTACGGAGTCTGAAACAACCAAGTTGAACTGGTTGTAGTCGGCAATTAGCTGTAACACGTTACGTACAGGAATATCTTGGAAGTTAATCGAAATGAGCTTGCCTTCTTTTTCTAGAATGCTTTTATCCGGAGCTTTCTCATTGGGTTTGATCTTAGCCACTTTGATTTCCAAGAATCGCCCCGTTAAACGGTAATCATGCGTATATTCTTCATTGATGTGCGCAACCAAGCGCGTAGTTGAGGTATCGCGAAACACCTCTACGCTTTCAACCACAGTCGAGAAATCATTTACGTCTAGGAGATACAGTTGCTCGTCTTTTACCGAAGTATTAAGCAAATCGATACTTAACCCTTCCTGTACGCGTTTGACATCAACAATCGCGGCAGGTGACGCCAGTTCAACGACTATAACGGCGTCTTTATCTTTATTAGTGCGAAAGTCGATACTCTTTAAGGCATTAGACGATACTTCTCCTGCTGCCACTAAAGGGGCTAAAAATACAAACAACCATAAGGAGAAGAGCCCAGTTAGTATCCTTGTTGTACGTGTTAATCCTTGTCTCATTTTCATTACTCAATATCAAAAATAAATGGGGCTATCTCAAAGCCAACTTAACTTTACGCTTCTGCCAACACCCTAAGCCGTCGGGCAACGTTTCATTAATTAACAAATAGGAATGGCTGACTTGGGTCACTTTGCCATTGTTGCGTCCGAGGTATTGCCCCGGCTTCACTTTATAAACGGTGCCATTGGGTGCCTGAACGAGACCAGAAACCGTATTACCCATGCCCATAACTCCTTTCAAACGTAATTGGCTTAATGGGAATTTTTCTAATTTGCCAGTGCGCCTTCTTGAAGGCGGTTGCCAGCAATCTTTTCTTGCAACGGGCTGAGTGGCGATCGTGGCTTCTTTTGGTAACTCAAAGGGCGCACGCTGTACTTCAGGTGCGTACGTGACGGCAACATACTTATCTGCAGGCTTAAGTTTCTCGACATCTCGACGCGCCTGACTCTCCACCCCTCGAATAAAATCCGTTAATGACTCATCATTCGCCTGACATCCAAGTAGAAGAGACCCCATCAGCACCAACAACGAATGCTTACTTGTCATTGTTCGTCTCCTCTGGCTTAAACTGATAGGTATTGGCTCGTACCCTAAAGTGCAGAGTTTCACTTTCTTGGCTGACACGCTGCCAAGTCACATCTTTAAACGTGATGATTCGAGGTAGCGTTGCTATCGCCTGAGAAAAATGTCCAATGTCATGAAAATCCCCCGTTAACTCAATGTTTAAAGGAAGACGATAGAGGAAATGCTCTGATTGCTTTTCACCCCAGTCGATACGGGTAAAGGTCAACTTATTGTCGATACCGAGTTCATTCACCGAAGCGAGCATCGTAGCCAACTCTTTTTGCGCGGGCAGTTGTTGTAGCAATAACTCGTAACGCGTGGTGAGTTCATCCAATTGAGATTGAAGCTGAGGCAATGCAGCTACTTTGTTCGCTTTGATCTTCAGTGCTACCTTGAGCGTCTGCTCCTGCTGGACCAAGTTATTCAATTGCTCTTCTTTTGGCTTAAGGTAAAACCAATAGCCAAAACCTTGAATGAGGAAAATCAGCAGCGCGATAACCACAAGCTGAGGCAACAATGGCCACTCTGCCATTTCATCTATTTCGAGATCCTGCCAATCAACCATGCTGGGCCTCCGCTTTTTTCTCCGGCACTTTGAACATGAAAGACACTTTGAACGTTTGGAACTCTTTTCCAAAACGCGCTTTTCCGTGAACGATGGAGTGCATTTCTACATCATTCAACTTGGCCGAACGCTCCATGTTGTCCAGCATCGTGGCAAGTTTTGGAGTGCTATCAGAGATCCCTGAGATCTCAATTTCCAGATCATTCATTTTGATCTTGTCGACATATACACCTTCAGGAATGACGGCTGGCATCAAGTTCATAAACTCGGTCGTTTTGTTTCTACCGTTTTGTAACCCTTCAACCACTTTTAAACGTTCGAGGATTTTGCTGTGCTCTTGCTCGGCGATTTTCATTGCTTCAATACGCTGGTCAAGCTCAGCAATGTAGTGAGTGAGGTAATCAAGCCGCTCCTGCTGCTGGTCTTGTTGGTACTCAAAAAACTTTCCAATACCCCATTGAATACCAATGGCGACCAACATGCCTAACGCGACCAAGCTAATGAAACGACGTCGGTGCTCTTCTCTTTGGTTCTCTCGCCAAGGAAGTAAATTAATGCGATAAAGCACGCGCACCTCCTAGCCAATGAATGCCACGAATCGCGAGTCCTGCGGCTGTAGAGAAATGCTGCCAATCCGCGGCACGACGTTTACGTTTGGACACCTTCATTTCAAATAGCCCTAGCGGGTTTAGCAATTCACACTCTAATGACAGTTGCTGAGATAGCTCTTCCGCAAGCATTGGTGTCGAAGCTCCTTCCCCTGATAACCAGATACCTTTGATATTTTGCGAGCCATTAATTGAGGTGTAGAGCTGCATCTGACGTTTCACCCGTTCCACGATTTGGCGATTAAACAGCTCTGTTTTCTCCTGAGCATCATCGGACATCAAATCATCTTGAACAGGGCTGTTTGCTCCTCGAGTGCCGCAAGCAAACTCTTTGTGAAACAGCTCACCTTGTTCGGTAAACATGGTAAAGGAGCTCGATGAGGTGCCAATATCGAGTAAGCAGTACTTATTTTTGTCAGGAAAGCGATCGGCGGTGAGCTTCCAGATATGACCAAGACTTTGTGAATGCACGTCCACTAAAACGGGTTTTAGTCCGGATTTTTGTAATGCATCCACGCGACTATCGACCACATCTTTTCTTGTCGCAAACACTTGATAGTTATCAGTCCCACGCAACCCATCTTCGGCACGAAGACAGACGAAGTCTAAACTCAGCTCTTCGACAGGGAATGGCGATTGATGAGAAAATGCCTGAATCACAGCAAACTCAACTTCGCTATCTTCAAGGTTTTGTTCTATTTGCAGCTTTTTACTGATCACCGAATTATCAGGCACTGAAATTGCGACCTTTTTAGCACCAAAAGGCAGTTCTTTTTTAATCAGCTTTAGGGTCTTTACAATTTCTTGATGATTTATAGTGTTATTTTCAGCGACAATACCTTCCTTTAGTAATATTTCTTTGTAACCCAACAGAGCGTAATTGTTGCCTGTGGGTTTAAGTACTACGGCTTTGAGGCTGTTATGGCCTATATCGATGCCGGTAACGATTAGCTTATCCATCTCTTACTCTCGCTCCGAAATTTCTTCGTGCAAAGGTTGTTATTAGCACCCAAATAAGAGTTAATATCTCTATGTGCTAAATTTTTGACCTAAGAGTACAAGGGTTTGCCGTTACACAGCCTCAACCAATCAGGGATTCTCCGGTGAAGTTCATAAAGCGTTTATTATTTTTAACATTGATTTGCATAATTCTTGGAGTCACCACAATATTTGGCTTCTATCAGTACGTGAAGCCTGAATTGCCAGATGTTGCAACTCTAAAAGACGTTGAATTACAAACACCTATGCAGGTGTTTAGTCAAGACGGGAAGCTGATCGCACAGTTCGGTGAAAAGCGTCGTATTCCTGTTACTTATGATGAAATTCCTCAAGACTTAATTCATGCGCTAATCGCAACCGAAGATAGCCGTTTTTACGAACACCCGGGTATCGATCCTATCGGCATCACTCGTGCAGCCGTTGTAGTTGCGATTTCAGGTTCCGCTAAGCAGGGCGCAAGTACCATTACGCAACAGCTAGCGCGTAACTTCTTCTTATCTAATGAGAAGAAGATCATGCGTAAGATTAAAGAAATTTTCATTGCTATCCACATTGAGCAGCTTCTGAGTAAGCAAGAAATCATGGAACTTTATGTCAATAAAATCTTCCTTGGTTACCGCTCATATGGTTTTGGTGCGGCCGCTCAAGTTTACTTTGGTAAGAGCCTTGATGAATTGACGTTAAGCGAACTTGCGACACTCGCAGGGATGCCAAAAGCGCCATCAACGATGAACCCAATTTACTCTCTTGAGCGTGCGACAAAACGCCGTAACGTCGTGTTAATGCGAATGCTTGATGAAAAATACATCACGCAAGAACAGTATGACGAAGCACGCAACGAACCTATCGTGGCACGTTACCACAGTGCTGAAATTGAACTTTCAGCTCCTTATGTGGCGGAACTAGCTCGTGCATGGGCCGTGAAAGAGTACGGTGAAGAAGAAGCCTATACCTCTGGCTTGAATATCTACATGACGGTGGACTCTAAACTGCAAGATGCCGCGAATACATCCGTGGTAAATAATCTGCTGTCATACGATGAACGTCACGGCTACCGCGGTGCGGAAAAAGTGCTTTGGAAAGAAGGTGAAACCGCTTGGAACAGCGAGCAAATAGAAAAGCATCTTAAGAAGCAACCAACTTATGGTGACCTTTATCCTGCCGTCGTGACAAAAGTCGATGATAAGACTGCACAAGTTTGGGTTAAAAACCATGAAGAGCAGACCATTCCTTGGACTGGAATGCATTGGGCACGTAAATACATCACCGAAAACCGCCAAGGCTCAACACCAAAATCAGCGCATGATGTGCTAGCGACGGGTCAACAAGTTTGGGTTCGCGAAGTGAGCGAAGCCAATGAAGATGACAACACGACACAAAGCTGGAAACTGAGCCAAGTGCCAACAGCGAACACCGCGTTTGTCGCGATGAACCCGGAAAATGGTGCGATATTGTCGTTAGTGGGTGGCTTTAACTTTGTTCATAGTAAGTTTAACCGTGCCACTATGTCAGTGCGTCAGGTTGGCTCAAGTATCAAACCATTTATCTACTCAGCCGCAATTGACAAGGGACTTACCCTGGCCACTCTGATCAACGATGCGCCAATTAACAAATGGGACGCAGGTTCTGGTTCGGCTTGGCGACCTAAAAACTCACCACCAACCTATGGCGGTCCAACTCGCCTTCGCCTCGGATTAGCTCAGTCAAAGAACGTGATGGCAGTGCGTACGCTGCGTGAAGTAGGCCTTGATGAAACTCGTCAGTACCTTACTCGTTTTGGTTTTGATATTAACCAAGTACCACGTTCAGAGACCATCGCGCTCGGTGCTGGTAGCTTAACACCAATGAAAGTAGCACAAGGCTACTCTGTATTTGCGAACGGAGGTTATTACGTCGAACCGTTCTACGTAGAACGCGTGGAAGATGCATTCGGTGAAGTGCTGTTTAAAGCGAATCCAAAGAGCGTTTGTCATAAGGATTGCCCACAAATGAGCGCTCAGCCAGACAATCGCTATGCCGATGAGTTTGGCGAACAAGACGTCGCGATTGATGGTTTGGCAACAGACAACGCACTGGAAAATGATGAACCTCAATATGCTCCACAAGTTATCTCTGAGCAAAACGCATTCTTGATGCGTGAGATGATGTACAGCAACATTTGGGGTGGTGGTAACTGGCGTGAAGGTACGGGGTGGAACGGTACTGGCTGGCGTGCACAAAAACTGGGGCGTCGTGATATCGGTGGTAAAACGGGTACAACGAATGACTCCAAAGATGCTTGGTACAACGGCTATGGTCCTGGTGTTGTTGCCATTGCTTGGGTTGGTTTTGATGATCACTCACGCGCCCTTGGTCGCACAACGGTTAATAGCAACCTAGGCAAAGGCCAAATTTCTGGTGCTGAATCGGGTGCGAAAACCGCAGAACCCGCTTGGATTGACTTTATGCGCGTTGCACTAGAAGAAACACCTGAGCAAGGTAAAAATATTCCAGATAACATCATTCGTGTTCGTATTGATCGCAACACTGGCATGCTAACGCACAAAGTAGACAGCACTTCGATGTTCGAATACTTTGAAAAAGGCACTGAGCCTACCGAATACGCTGGCGACCGTTTGGAAGACAGTATTTATTCTTCCGGCTCTGGCGCAGAAGAGCTGTTCTAAATCACTAAAGCAAAAGGGAGAGCATTCGCTCTCCCTTTTTTATATCGGCTTTTACGCCGCGGCGTTCAATGAAGGATAAGAAGCCAATACTTCTTTAATCTTCGCCGCCAAAGCTTCAAACCTTGCACGCAGTGGTGAACCCGGGCGATATACAAGGACTATATTGCGCGAAGGCGTAGGGTTAACGGCTGGTACATAGCACACGCCATCTTTTTGCTTCTCATTGGGGATAGAAAGCTGAGGCAATAACGTAATCCCAGCACCAGCAGCGACCATATTGCGCAGTGTCTCCAAACTGGTTGCCTTAAAGCGTTCATCGTCTTTCGCTCCGGCAGCAAAACAGAAACCTAACGCTTGATCACGCAGACAGTGACCGTCTCCTAGCGCTAAAACGGTTTTACCATTCAGCTCCAACATATCAACATGGTCGAGAGAGGCCCACTCATGATCACATGGCACCGCAACACTTAACGGCTCGTTATACACTTCGATTTCTTTAAAAGGTGCCGTTTCATCAACCGAAGCCAAGACTAAGCAGTCCAATTTACCTTCTTCTAATTGACGCACCAACTGATGTGTTTGAGCTTCGTGCAGGAACAGCTCCAGTTCAGGAAATGCTTCTTTTATCTGCGGCAGAATTTTGGGTAGTAGATACGGACCTACCGTCGGGATGAAACCAATATGCATCGGCCCAGTCATTGCTCCGCTCTGACCACTCGCCATATCTTTAAAAGTTTTCACTTCACTTAAGATACGCTTAGCTTGCTCCACCAACTGCAACCCTGAATCGGTAAACAAAACGCGACGGCTGCTTCTCTCTAAGAGAGTGGTACCGAGTTCATCCTCTAGCTTACGAATTTGTCCACTCAATGTTGGCTGGCTAACAAAACATGCTTCTGCCGCTTTGCGAAAGTGCTTATGTTCCGCAAGTGCAACTAAGTACTCAAAATCTCGAATATTCATAACTCACAATTCGCTTCTTTTAACAATAGCTAATACCTATCAAAACCATAACACCAAACGATTAGAGCTATCAAAGGATTTTTACAATAATGGGCTCAACAGAACGAAACAGAGCAAAGAAAAACGCTAAGCTCTATACGCATAATTTAAAATAGTTAAAGGAAATCATTATGTTTGTATCTAAAGAAGGTCAACAAGTCCCTCAAGTTACTTTTCCAGTTCGTCAAGGTGACTCTTGGATGAATGTAACGACTGATGAGCTATTTAAAGGTAAGACCGTTATCGTATTTAGCTTACCGGGTGCATTTACTCCAACCTGTTCATCAAGCCATCTACCTCGTTACAACGAATTGTTCCCTGTATTTAAAGAGCACGGAGTGGATGAGATTATTTGTGTCTCGGTCAATGATACGTTCGTGATGAATGCATGGAAACAAGACCAAGAAGCAGAAAACATTACCTTCATCCCGGATGGTAATGGTGAATTCACCGATGGCATGGGTATGTTAGTGGATAAAAACGACATCGGCTTTGGTAAACGTTCATGGCGTTACAGCATGCTAGTAAAAGATGGCGTAGTGGAAAAAATGTTCATTGAGCCAAACGAACCAGGCGACCCATTCAAAGTGTCAGACGCAGACACCATGCTGAACTACATTGCGCCAGACTACAAAACGCAAGAGTCCATCACGGTATTCACTAAGCCAGGCTGCCCTTTCTGTATGAAAGCGAAACAAAACCTGATTGACCACGGTCTTCAATATGAAGAAGTGATTCTGGGTAAAGACGCAACGACAGTTAGTCTACGAGCTATATCTGGTCGCACGACTGTTCCACAAGTCTTTATCGGTGGCAAACACATCGGCGGTAGCGAAGAGCTAGAAGCGTATCTAGGCTAAGCTGTCCATAGCCTACACCCTCGGTCTCCGGTGCCTTTGGCTCGGAGGCCAACCCTAACTCACTTCTTCTACTAGTCTAGATAAGTAGTCGTCTACCGATAAGGTGACTCCTTATACAGATTCAACGACCCAATTCACTCTCCAAGCTCAATGTAGCTAGCTTGGCTTAAAAACAAACAGCGAGAGTTCACGATGAAACAAGTTAATGTCGACGTAGCGATTATTGGTGGTGGTACTGCTGGTCTTGGCGCTTATCGAGCAGCAAAAGCTCATACTAATAGCGTAGTAATGATTGAAGGCGGCCCTTACGGAACAACCTGTGCTCGCGTCGGTTGCATGCCCTCTAAGCTGTTGATTGCGGCCGCAGAAAGTGTCCACCAAATCGAAAAAGCGCCTGGATTTGGGATCCATCCGCAAGGTGAAATACGCATTAACGGACAAGAAGTCATGGATCGTGTAAAACGCGAACGTGATCGTTTTGTTGGCTTTGTGCTTGAAAGCGTCGATGATATTCCCGCTGAAGACAAACTCTCGGGCTACGCGAAGTTTGCCGATAATCATACACTTATCATAGATGACCATACTCAGGTCACCGCAAAACGGATTGTGATCGCGACGGGCTCTCGTCCTGCCTATCCAGCAGCTTGGAATGAGTTGGGTGACCGTCTCGTAATGAATGATGATGTCTTTGATTGGGGTGATTTGCCTGAGTCCATTGCGGTATTTGGCCCCGGAGTGATCGGACTTGAACTCGGTCAAGCATTGCACCGCCTAGGGGTGAAAGTGAGGCTCTTTGGTCTTGGTGGTCAAGTTGGTCCACTGACAGATCCAGAGGTGATGGCTTATGCCGATAAAACTTTTAAAGAAGAGTTCTATCTTGATGCCGATGTAAAAGTAGAAAGCATGAAGCGCATACCATCATCGAATGCAGCAGGCGCTGACAAAGTTGAGATCCAATTCATTAACCACGACGGTGAATTAGAAACCTTTATTGTTGATTACGTTTTAGCAGCCACTGGACGACGTCCTAACGTAGATAAGCTAGCGATCGAGAACACTAATGTGTCATTAGATGAACGCGGTGTACCAACCGCAGATCACTACACATTGCAAACCTCCGTAGAGAGTATTTTTATTGCGGGTGATGCAAGTAACCAAGTTCCATTGCTGCACGAAGCCGCTGACCAAGGCCGCATTGCTGGTGACAATGCTGGTCGTTTCCCGGATATTCGTGCAGGTCTGCGTCGTTCGCCAATTTCAGCTGTATTTTCCGATCCGCAAATAGCTATGGTCGGTGAAACTTTCAAACAACTGGAAACTCGCTTAGGAAGCTGTGGTTGTTTTGTTACTGGTGAAGTCTCGTTTGAGAATCAAGGACGTTCGCGTGTCATGCTACGAAACAAAGGGATGTTACATGTCTATGGCGAGCAAGGTACTGGACGCTTTTTAGGTGCAGAGATGATGGGGCCTAACGCAGAACACCTCGCGCATCTTTTGGCTTGGGCACACCAAAATAGAATGACGGTTTCTGAGATGCTAGATATGCCCTTCTATCATCCAGTGATCGAAGAGGGTGTCCGCACCGCTCTACGTGATTTGAATGCAAAACTACACTTAGGGCCAGAAATGGTGAAACATTGCCTTGACTGTGGGCCTGGTTGCTAACGCTTTCATGCTCAATCGAGCCAGTCTTTACATACCAAACAAAACAGAAAGCCTCGTGATTAACGAGGCTTTCTGTTGACTACTTTGAGGCGATTACATAAGTACTACACAGCCATCATTGCGTAACGACTTACCATGATGATCGCGACTACACCGATCGTAAAAAAGCCACCAGCGATACTCAGCGCAAATTTCAATTCTGTCGACATGATTATTTTTCCTATTAAAGACTGACAGCGCACCATACATCAATCACGTGCCACATAAGATCTACAAAGCTAACTTTCCATTTTTGGTGGTGTTCCTGCGCTCTAAGCTGCGACAAAAAACGCTTTCTCTCTTTGTGTTAGGTATATAATCTGAAGCAACACTGATGCCTTGGAAAACACTATGACTTGTCGCCGTTGCGAGGAACATTGGTTTTGGAAAAAGCTTGGGCGTTGCCAACGATGCTTGGATCAGTTAACGGTGCTTTCGGTACTGTGCTGGATTGTGTGGTGGTTTGCGTTCAAAGATGATCCACAAAGCATCGAGTCGATCGCTTTGATCTTTGCTGGTTTCGCTTTCAATATTTTATTGTTTTTGCACTTATGGATGCGTTTTGTCATCTTGCCGTGGCAACGTCGGCGAGGACGAAAAGAGACGGATAAAAAAGAGTAAAGTGGCAGATAGAAAAAAGCCCCAAAACCAATATCAGTTCTGGGGCTCTCTTAGATTCTTCTAAGAAAAAGCAGTGGTACTTTAATAGACCGAGCTTCCTCTCAAAGGTTCCAAATTTTTTCGATTTTTTTAGCAAATACTGATGTAAGTGAATCAGAAAATAACTATGTCATTGAATGCTAATAAAATCACTCCGAAATTTCAGCTCATGCCACATGCGATTTTTGGATCACTTGCTCCATTAAATTGATCTCTAGCGCCACTTCATCACACGCGTGCTGACGTGGACACTGATCGCAATCTTTCAAGACTTTTTCTGGCAACAGCGACTTCGATGTTGGTAAGAAGCTCTGCTTCATAAAGAACTCTGGCGTTCGAGTGAGGACAAAGACCTTCTTTATCGCCATTTGACGTGCTTTCTCAACCAAGTGATTTACGATTGCACTGCCCTGCCCTTGACCTTGCCAGCCTGCTTCGATACCAAGAGAGCGTATTTCAGCCAACCCTGAGTCATACACATATAGAGAAGCGCAACCTGTCACTTCACCATGATGCTCTGCCACCGCGAAGGAGCCAATATCTCTCACGAGCTCATTACGAGAGCGGGGTAGATTCTCACCGAGGTTCGCCCAATAAGCCACCATGCCCTCTAGTGTTTCAATGTCCGTCAAACGTGCAGGACGCACTTTCACTGCCGAGCTGTCACGCTGGCTCAGACGTTTATCCGCTTGCTCTACCGCATAAGCGACTTGGTGAGGCGAAACGCCACCCAGCGCACAACGTTTTTCCAAACAAGACTCTATTGTCAGAATGTCATACACATCATCTTCAATCACCTCAGAGAAGGTTTTTAGCTCTTGCAGAGACAATTCTTCCAGCGCACAGCCTTTATCAATTGCCCCTACCACCGCTACGCCCACAATATGGTGCGCCTCACGGAATGGGATGCCTTTCGCCACTAAGTAATCAGCTAACTCAGTCGCGTTCGCATACCCTTGCTTCGCAGCTTCAAGCGTACGCTCACCATTCACTTTAATGCCATCAAAACACAGCGCTGCCATTTCCATGCAATCATTCCATGTATCTAACGCATCAAACAACCCTTCTTTATCTTCTTGCATGTCTTTGTTGTACGCCAATGGTAGGGCTTTCACTGTCATCATCATGCTCGATAATGCGCCATAGACACGCCCTGTCTTACCACGGATCAACTCAAGTGCATCCGGATTTTTCTTCTGTGGCATCAATGACGAACCAGACGTCACCGTATCCGCTAACTCAATAAAGTTAGACTCCCCTGAGTTGTAGAAGATCATATCTTCTGCAAGACGAGAAAGGTGCAACATAGAAATCGAGGCCACCGACATCAGTTCCATCACATGATCACGATCCGAAACCGAATCGAGTGAATTACGCGTAGCGCGGTGGAAACCAAGGTTATGAGCTAATTGTTCACGATCAATCGGATAAGCCGTGCCAGCTAAAGCACCCGAGCCAAGTGGACAAGTGTCGAGACGCTGTAAGGCATCATTCAGACGAGAGTAGTCACGCTCGAACATTTCAACATAAGCCAAACACCAGTGAGCAAAGGTGACAGGTTGAGCGCGCTGAAGATGAGTATAGCCAGGCAATACAGTGCCTTGGTGCTGCTTAGCAACATGAACCATTTGTGCTTGCAGACGATCTAAAGCAATCAACAGTTGCTGGCCTTGCTGACGACACCAAAGTTTTAGGTCTGTCGCTACTTGGTCATTACGAGAACGCCCAGTGTGGAGCTTTTTACCTAAATCTCCCACTTTACTAATCAGCTGCTGTTCAACCCAAGAGTGGATATCTTCTGCATCTGAACGAAGAATTTGATGAGGATCTTCCATCACTTCTAACTTCAGCTCGTTTAAAGCAAGTTCCAGCTTTTGCTGTTCTTCTGCCGATAGAACATCTACAGAAAGCAGAGCTTTAGACCATGCGATTGAACCTACGATGTCTTGCTCAGCCAATCGGTAGTCAAAACGCAACGAATCGTTAAACTCTTTAAATCTAGTGTCTGCCGCTTGGGTAAATCTTCCGCCCCATAATGCCATTGCGTTTCTCCTGATGACTATTGCTTACTCTAACGTTCTCGAATGAGTAGTAACCAATTTGATGGTCATTTGCTCACTTTTTCTTATGGGTCAACGTTACGGCAATTTCGACAAAAAATAAAGTATAAATTCAATATTTTTACATATATATTCAAAAGGAATGTATTTGCATCTTTGTGCTCATAGACTTAAGCCAACAAAAAAGACCTGCTATCCAATAGCAGGTCTTTACTCAATCCGAGATGTGGAGAGATTATTTCTTCTGGCTGTTCAACGCACGGATACGGCTTGATAGCGAGTAAAGACGGATGAAACCACCCGCATGGCTTTGGTCGTAAACCTCATCTTCACCAAAAGTCGCGAACTCTTCTGAGTACAAGCTGTTGTCAGAACGTTTTTGCGTTACCGTGGCTTGGCCTTTGTAGAGCTTAACAACCACTTCACCATTCACGTCTTGCGCTAGCTCTTCTGAAGCGGCAAGGATCGACTTACATAGCGGCGTAAACCAACGACCATCGTACACAAGGTGAGACGCTTTTAGCCCCAGCTCTTCACGGAATTCGAATGATGATTTGTCTAGCACGAGCTGTTCAACGGCACGCAGCGCTTCCATCATGATGGTGCCTCCCGGTGTTTCATAACAACCACGAGACTTCATTCCAACAAGACGGTTTTCAACGATATCGATACGACCAACACCGTGCTTCGCACCTTTTTCGTTTAGATAAACCAACGCGTTGTATGGTGTCATCACTTCGCCATCAACTTCGACCACCTCACCTTTTTCTACTTTCAGCGTGACGTATTCCGCTTCGTTTGGTGCTTGCTCTGGGTCTACAGTCCATACCCAGCAATCTTCGTTTGGTGCGTTCCACGTATCTTCTAGGACGCCACCTTCAGTAGAAATGTGCCATGCGTTTGCATCACGTGAGTAGATCTTAGTAAGAGACGCTGAACAAGGAATGTTACGCTCAGCTAGGTAATCTAAACATTCTTCACGGCTCACTAGGTCCCATTCACGCCAAGGGGCAATCACTTGTAGATCTGGTGCTAGTGCTGCGAATGCACCTTCGAAACGTACTTGGTCGTTACCTTTACCTGTACAGCCATGACACAATGCGTCCGCGCCCACTTTACGTGCGACTTCAACCTGTGCTTTAGCAATAATTGGACGCGCCATTGATGTACCCAGCAGGTACTTACCTTCGTAGTACGCGCCGGTTTTTAGCGTTGGGTAAATGTAATCCGCCACCATCTCTTCTTTCAGATCAGCGATGTAACACTCAGAAGCACCTGAAGCTTTTGCTTTCGCTTCAATACCTTCTAGCTCTTCTGCGCCTTGACCAACATCGGCAACGAAAGCCACTACTTCACAATCGTAGTTCTCTTTTAGCCACGGGATAATTACTGAGGTATCTAGACCGCCTGAGTATGCGACTACCACTTTATTTACGTTCACTTTGCTCATCTTTCTTCTCCAAACTTAACTGGCGCTGCGCTCGGCGGTCAGTGCCAACTACTACTTCCTAATATTGAATTCTTTTGCTGATGCTTATTGAGGCAAAAATTGCGTTCCAATACTTTCACCAGCGAATAGCTGTACTAATTTTTCTGGGTAACGCCAGGTGGCGACTTCGATAGGACGACCAAGATCATTGGCCGCCTCCAAAGCAGCTTTAACTTTGACGATCATGCCGTCTGTGATCACCTGCCCTTTGATCAATGCATCGGCTTCTTGCTCAGATAGCGTTTTGATCAAATGCCCTTTGCCATCGAGTACGCCACTCACATCTGACAACAGGACTAATTCAGCATCGAGAGCACCTGCCACCGCGACTGCGGCTTGGTCAGCATTCACATTCATCATCTGGCCATCTGTGGTTAAGCCAATTGAACTGATGATCGGCAGTGCGCCTGTGTTTAGTACCGCTTGTAATAGCGTTGAATCACCCGGTGATGCTTTACCTACCGCGCCGAGTTCTGGGTCAAGTTCTTCAACAAGACACAAACCACCATCCGCAAGGCTAAGACCCACAGCGTTAAGACCGTCCGCAATCGCTTGACCTTGAAGCAACTTGTTTGCGGTACCTGCAAGCGCGCCTGCAATCAACGGAATTTGATCGTAAGGCGTTACGCGTAAACCGTTTTTCTTTACGGTTTCAAGCTGAAGCTTTGCCATCAACTCATCAACTAGGTAGCCACCGCCATGAACGATGGCGATTTGTCGCTGTGCCGATTTTTGGTAAGCCGCAATGGCACCAAACAGTTGACTTAAGGTTTGAGTGCAAGATAGAGCTGCACCGCCTAGCTTAATGACTAAAGGAGCTTGATTGGTTTGCGTCATCGCATTTCCCTCTTTCAACGACTACAGCAACGCTGTCAGTTCTGGGTAACCATAATGAATATTGAGACATTGCATCGCTTGACTTGATGCACCTTTGAGTAGGTTGTCGATGGCTGAAATCACAATGATGTGTTCACCTTGTACCTTCCAGCCGATATCGCAGAAAGGGGTATTTTCGACATCCTGAATACGTGGAATGCCATCGCCTTTTAAACGCACGGCAGGCTTTCCTAGATAAGCTTGTTCAAATGCTTGAGCGACTTGTTGCTCTGTAACGCCTGATGCTAGCTTCATGGTGATCGTGGCAAGAATGCCGCGTTTAAAGTTGCCTAGGTGCGGAGTAAAAATCACATCGCAACCTAAGTGCTGAGCAATTTCTGGTTGGTGACGATGAGTAAATACACCATAAGGTTGCAAGCTCACTTCACAGAAACTGTTCACCATAGAAGCTTTACGCCCAGCTCCGGACACACCGCTGGTCGCGTTAATGACAGGCCATTGATTGGTATCCACTAATGCATTTTCGAGTAGAGGCTTGATGGCTAACTGCGAAGCAGTCGGGTAGCAACCTGCTACAGCAACTAAGGGAGCAGTTTTAATTGATTCCTGGTTCCACTCTGCTAAGCCGTATGCAGCTTTATCTAGCCAGTTATTATGTTGATGCTCGAAGCCATAAAAGGTGTTGTAAAAACCTTCACTTTGGACGCGGAATGCCCCCGATAAATCGAATACCTGACAGCCTGCCTCCAAGAAAGTTGGGGCTAGATCGTGGCTCACCTCATGAGCCGTTGCTAAAAACACCACATCCGATTCTTGAGCGATTTGCAGTGGATCCGTTAGTGGCAAGACCGGCATATCAATGATGCCTGCTAACTTACCGTGCAGCTGCGCAATATTCTTTCCTGCATCAACACTGTTGGCGGAAACGTATAAACCTGATAGCGTGAGTTGTGGGTGTTTATTAACCATTAACGCTAACTCTGCGCCGGTGTAACCGCTGGCTCCAATAATCGTGGTTTTTAGCATTGTGTGACATCCATATACTTAAAGGCTCAAATGACTATTCATATTTAATTTTTGCTTTATTTTGATTTTTTATTCATTAAATATGATTTAATATGTGTTTTACATTTTTGTGGTCTGTCTGTCAACAGGAGATTTGAAGAATCCATGCAATTACCAACTTTTCTAGAGGTCTATGAAGGACTCATCAGCACCTCTTCTATCAGCTCCACGGATCCGAGCTGGGATCAGGGCAATGCAAAAGTCATCGAAAAACTCGCATCTTGGTTTAAAGATCTGGGCTTCAACGTTGAAGTGATCGAGGTGGAGCCAGGCAAGCACAATATGATCGCACGTATGGGTGAGGGTGAAGGCGGCCTTTTACTTGCGGGCCACAGTGATACCGTGCCATTTGATGAAGGACGCTGGAGCTTTGATCCACATAAGCTGACTGAAAAAGACAACCGCTTTTACGGTTTAGGCACGGCAGACATGAAAGGCTTTTTTGCCTTTATTTACGAAGCCGTCAAAAAAGTCGACTGGAGTAAGCAGACCAAGCCGCTATACGTATTAGCCACTTGTGACGAAGAAACCACCATGTTGGGTGCACGACATTTCACCGTAAACGCCCCTTTTAAGCCGGATTACTGCATTATTGGTGAGCCCACCAGCCTCGTTCCTATTCGCGGCCACAAAGGTCATGTGGCGAATGCAATTCGGGTCACGGGTAAGTCAGGCCATTCATCCGATCCTGCCTTAGGCGTTAACGCGATTGAGATCATGCATGAAGTGATGTTTGCCATGATGCAACTGCGCGATAAATTGGTGAAAGAATACCACCATCCGGGTTTTGCCATTCCAAGCCCTACCCTAAACCTTGGACACATTCACGGCGGTGACAGCGCTAACCGTATTTGTGGTTGCTGTGAGCTGCACTATGATGTTCGCCCACTACCAGGGATCAGCCTGGATGGCCTAGAAAATATGCTGCGCGGAGCATTAAAAGAAGTCGAAGCAAAGTGGCCTGGACGCTTGGAGATAATTCCGTTACATGAACCAATTCCGGGTTACGAATGCCAACATGACCACCCATTTATCGGTGGTGTTGAAGAGATCTGCCAAACCAGTTCAGAAACCGTGAACTACTGTACTGAGGCGCCCTTCTTACAACAGCTCTGTCCAACCTTAGTTCTTGGCCCGGGTTCAATTGACCAAGCGCACCAACCGGATGAGTTTCTCTCATTTGATTTTATCGAGCCCACAATTGATGTGCTTTCAAAGGCAATGGTCAAGTATTGCTGTTAATACGCGAATAAACTCAAAAGTCAGTGCAGCTCGATTGAGCTGCATCTTTTTATCTTCACAATTTAGCGCTAGCCTTAACACTTCTTTAACTTGTTATTTTGTAATTAATTTTCACTTCTTATTCTACAGCTGCCGTAAATTTGCTCTAAATCAGGAGACAGCGGAATAATTGCAAACTTAGTCTGCTTTATTTGACTATAACTGGTGCTTTTCGCTAGATTGGAGTCTTAACAAGGACAATGGATGTAGTTTTTTTACGAGGCAGGACGACAATGAACGAGAAATACGCCGCACTCAAAAGTAATGTGCGCATGTTAGGCCACTTATTGGGTAACACCATTCGCGATGCCCATGGCGAAGAAATCTTCGAGAAAGTGGAAACCATTCGTAAATTATCCAAATCGGCTCAAGCAGGTAATCAAGCAGACAGGGACAGCTTGATAGAAGAAATCAAACACCTACCCGATGAGCAGCTAACGCCCGTTACCCGTGCGTTTAACCAATTTCTAAATCTCACCAATATTGCTGAGCAATACCACACGATTTCACGCCATTGTGAAGAGCACATTTGTGAACCAGACGCGATTAACTCGCTGTTTTCTAAACTGGTACAAAACGATGTGAGCAAACTGGACACTGCGCAAGCGGTTCGTGATCTGAATATTGAATTGGTATTGACGGCTCACCCAACGGAAATCACGCGTCGCACGATGATCAACAAGTTGGTCAAGATCAACGAGTGCTTATCAAAGTTGGAACTGAGTGATCTTTCTTCTAAAGAGCGCAAGAAAACCGAGCGTCGTTTAGAGCAACTGATCGCGCAAAGCTGGCATTCAGACGTAATTCGACAACAGCGCCCTACTCCGCTGGATGAAGCAAAATGGGGTTTTGCAGTCGTTGAAAACTCACTATGGGAAGCGGTGCCAGACTTCTTACGTGAAATGAATGATCGTCTGAAGTCTTACTTGGGTGAAGGTTTACCAATTGATGCGCGCCCTGTGCACTTCTCTTCTTGGATGGGGGGCGACCGCGACGGTAACCCGTTTGTCACTCATAGCGTGACACGTGAAGTATTGCTTCTGTCTCGTTGGAAAGCCGCAGATCTTTATCTCAATGACATCAACGAGTTGATCAGTGAACTGTCTATGACGGTTTCAAACGACCAAGTTCGTGAGCTTGCTGGCGAAGATCAGCACGAACCATATCGTGCGATCCTGAAACAACTTCGCACCCTATTGAACGAAACCAAAGATATTCTCGATGCTAAAATCCATGGTCAAAAACTGGCCGTTAAAGCTCCGTTGCAAAAAGTCGAGCAACTTTGGGAACCTCTGTATGCCTGTTACCAGTCGCTAAATGAATGTGGCATGGGTGTGATCGCAAATGGCTCTCTACTAGATACATTGCGCCGCGTAAAAGCATTTGGTATTCATCTTGTTCGCCTTGATATCCGCCAAGAGAGCACTCGTCATTCAGACGTATTGTCTGAATTAACCCGCTACTTAGGCATTGGTGATTACGAACAATGGAGCGAGCAAGATAAGATTGCTTTCCTAACCAACGAACTCGCATCTAAACGTCCTCTTCTGCCTCGTGATTGGGAACCATCAGAACCTGTCAAAGAGGTTTTGGACACCTGTAAGATTATTGCAGCACAACCGCGTGAAGCATTCGGTGCCTACGTTATTTCTATGGCACGCACTGCATCAGATGTGTTAGCAGTCCACCTACTTCTGCAAGAAGCAGGCTGCCCATATCGTATGGATGTTTGCCCGTTATTCGAGACGCTAGACGACTTGAACAATGCAGAATCGGTCATCAAACAGCTGATGGGTATCGACCTATACCGTGGCTTTATCCAAAACCACCAAATGGTCATGATTGGTTACTCTGACTCAGCGAAAGATGCGGGTGTCATGTCTGCAGGCTGGGCTCAGTACCATGCGATGGAATCGTTAGTAAAAGTGGCGGAAGAAGAAGGTGTTGAACTAACTCTATTCCACGGTCGTGGCGGCACCGTTGGTCGTGGCGGCGCACCTGCACACGCTGCACTTCTGTCTCAACCACCAAAAAGCTTGAAAGGTGGTTTGCGCGTAACAGAACAGGGCGAGATGATCCGCTTTAAACTGGGCCTTCCAGATGTCGCCGTAAACAGTTTTAACCTTTACGCGAGCGCGATTCTAGAAGCCAACCTATTGCCACCACCAGAGCCAAAACAAGAATGGCGCGACTTAATGGAAGTGCTATCAGAAGTTAGCTGCGAGTCTTATCGCAACGTAGTTCGCGGCGAGCCTGACTTTGTGCCTTACTTCCGTCAAGCGACACCAGAGCTCGAGCTCGGTAAGTTGCCACTTGGCTCTCGTCCTGCAAAACGTAATCCGAAGGGCGGAGTAGAAAGCTTACGTGCAATCCCGTGGATCTTCTCATGGAGCCAAAACCGTTTGGTACTTCCTGCATGGCTAGGTGCGGGTGAAGCGATTCAATACTCTATCGATAAAGGTCACCAAGCGCTGCTCGAAGAGATGTGTCGTGAATGGCCGTTCTTCTCGACTCGCCTTGGCATGTTAGAAATGGTGTACTCGAAGTGTAATATCGATATTTCTCGCTATTACGATGAGCGATTGGTGGATGAATCACTCCGTCCACTCGGTGAAAAGCTTCGCGCTCAGCTTCAAGAAGATATCAAAGCAGTACTGAATGTAGAGAACAACGAAAACTTGATGCAGCATGACCCTTGGGGACTCGAATCGATTCGCTTGCGCAACATCTACGTTGAGCCATTGAACATGCTACAAGCCGAGTTGCTATACCGTACACGCCAAACCGAAGAAGCATCTGCAAACCTAGAAGAAGCGCTAATGGTGACAATTGCTGGTATTGCAGCTGGCATGCGCAACACAGGCTAATCGCTTCATTTGTAATAAAAAAGCTGAGCAAGTGCTCAGCTTTTTTTTGGCGCTGGATAATTGCGCAACCAAAAGGCAGTTTAATAAACTATAAAAAACCCAAAAATTACCACACAAAAAGAATAAAAAACCACAAGTTAACACTATTGATTATTATGTTAGTTTTTTAGGGTAATTTTGTCCTACTATTCCACTTCATGCTTATTATTTATATACTACTTGCCTGCTGAGAGCTCATAAATCCAATCATACCTGCTCCAGCCATGATGGGACTCCCCATCTCTCTAGGTGATAAACGGCTTTAAGGTGACAGGACCAACATTGTTGGTGCTACTTATACATTAAAAAACTCAAGTGCCAGAAAGAGCACAGCTGAAAGTATAAGTAGCTTGTTTACAAGTTTATTGACCATTTGGATTGAAGACATGTCATTACCACACGTAATCTTAACTGTTCTTAGCACTCGCGACGCAACCGGTTACGATATCACTAAAGAATTCTCTGCTAGCATCGGTTACTTCTGGAAAGCAAGCCACCAACAAGTGTACCGTGAACTCAATAAAATGGCCGAGAAAGAGCTGGTTACTTGCGTATTAGAACCCCAAGAAGGCAAACCAGACCGTAAGGTTTACTCCATCACAGATGCTGGTCGCAGCGCTTTAGGAGAATGGTTTGATCAACCAACTGCACACCCGACTGTTCGTGATGAATTTTCAGCGAAATTGATGGCATGTGCCGTTCAACCATCAACACCTTTCCGTGATCAACTCGCCGAACTGGTTGAAGAGTCTCGCAAACTGGTTTCTCACTACAAAGAAATTGAAGCGGCTTACTACGCAACGCCGTCAACTTTAGACAAACAAGCTCGCCTAGAGCGTTTAACGCTTCGTCGTAACCTACTGTTACGTGAAACGTGGATCACGTGGGCTGAAGAAGTCCTAACAGAACTTGAAGTGATTGGTTAATTTCCTTTTACTTTGATACAACGAAAAAGGCTTGCCGCTCGGCAAGCCTTTTGTCTTTTTGAAACCCGGTCGATTTATGCACCTACTGCAGCGCGAGGGCGAACGCCTAGCGTATGACATAAAGCGTAAGTCATCTCTGCACGGTTTAGGGTGTAGAAGTGGAAATCCTTAACGCCTTCACGACTAAGTACGCGCACCATATCAATAGCTTGGCTAGCTCCTACAAGCTGACGAGTCACCGGATCATCATCCAAGCCTTCGAACTGTTTACTCATCCAGCCTGGTACTTTCACATTGTTCTGCGCAGCAAAGCGAGAGGCTTGCTTAAAATTCGACACTGGCAAAATACCAGGAACAATTTCCACATCAATTCCTGCCGCCACACAGCGATCGCGGAAACGGAGGTAAGACTCAACATCAAAAAAGAACTGAGTAATTGCACGGTTTGCGCCTGCATCAACCTTACGTTTTAGGTTCAATAAGTCAGACTGCGCACTTTTAGCTTCAGGGTGAACCTCAGGAAATGCGGCAACTGAGATATCAAAATCGTGACGTGATTTCAGCAACTCAACCAGATCCGAGGCATACATGTCAGGCGCACCGCCACCAGGAGGAATATCACCACGCAGAGCAACGATATTTTCAATGCCATTATTCCAGTAATCATCGGCAATATTAATCAACTCTTCGCGAGTCGCATCAATACAAGTGAGGTGAGGAGCAGCAACCAATCCGGTTGTTGCTTTGATTTCTTTAATGATGGAGTGCGTTCTGTCACGCTCGCCAGAGTTAGCGCCGTAAGTCACAGAAACAAATTTAGGTTGGAGCGTTTTAAGACGGTGCACTGAATTCCAGAGTGTCTCTTCCATCTTAGCGCTGCTTGGTGGAAAAAACTCAAATGATACATTGATGTTGTCTGACAACTCAGCAATATTCTGGTTCAAGGCGTCAATATGGCCTGCGTGCGTGTATCCCATCTTACTCTCCCTGTGGCACTCCGCCACGAAAACAAATTCCTTAAATCGACGTTTAGACGTCTATATGTCTACAGAATGTATTGAATACGATTTAATGTCAACCTTGTAATTATGAATTTTTCTCAAGTTAATAATGAGGATAGTTCAAGTTATTAATTGAACGTTATTTCACCACTTATCACAAGCCGATACTTCAGTATGGCACTGAAGGCAAAATAAAAAACCCTGGTCGGGTTCCAGGGTTTTAGGTATCTCGCAACTTTAGAATAAACCGGCTAATCGGTTGAGGTCGGATTGAATCGCGCCGGCTGTCACTTCTCTTCCTGCGCCAGGCCCTCGAATAACGAGTGGGTTATCTTTGTACCACTTACTTTCAATGGCAAAAATGTTGTCGCACGGCAGTAGGTTGGCGAGCGCATGTTCACGAGATAACGCTTCTACTCCCACCGTCGCTTTACCATTTTTTTCTAAACGAGCAACGTAGCGAAGCACTTGGTCGTTTCTCTGTGCTTTTGTCAGGCGCTCTTGCAGTATTTCACTCAACAGCCCTCCGTTATCGAAGAAGTCATCGATGCTAAGTTCTCTTAATTCTTCTGGTACCAGAGATTCAACCTTAACGCTGCCCGGCTCAATATCGAGACCAGACTCTCGAGCTAAGATAACCAGCTTACGCATCACATCTGAACCATCTAAATCAGAACGAGGATCAGGCTCTGTTAAACCTTGCTGCCAAGCGAGGTCGACTAAATCATTAAATGGTACTGAGCCGTCAAATTGTTGGAATAACCATGATAACGTCCCTGAGAAAATACCCGATAGAGCAACGATCTCATCACCACTTTCACGTAGATCTCGCACGGTATGGTTTATCGGTAACCCCGCACCAACCGTCGCATTGTACAGCCAATAACGACCAATTTTAGCGAATGCATCTTGAACCTGATGGTAATACTGGCTATCTGCCGAACCCGCCACTTTGTTAGCGGAAATCAAATGAATGCCCTGCTGCGCAATTTCTACATAGCGCTGAGCTAAGTCTTTACTCGCTGTCACATCAAGCACTACGGCTTCATCGTAATTTTTTAGCGCTCCTAAGTGAGTCAACCAAGATCCATCGTTTGCTAGGCTTTCATCATCAAATCGTTCAGCAACACTTGCTGCATCAATACCTTGCTCATCGAACCAGTAGGTTTGACTATCCACGACCGCGACAAGGTCAAAGCTCATGCCATGACGTTTTTCGAGCTCACCTTTTTGAGTTGCAAATAAATTTAACCAACTAGAACCAATGTTGCCCTTGCCACATAAAGCCACCGCCACGCGCTTTTGCGCTTGGAACAACTGGCTATGAATCGTTTGAACCAACACTTCGGTATCAGTACGACGCAAAACGGCGACTAAACTCAGCCCCGACTCAGTTTCAGAAATAAATTCAACCGGAGAGTGTTTTAACTTCTGATAAAAACCAAAACAATGGTTGGCGTTTTTCGTAACGCCAGCGCCTACCGCCGCCAAGAGAGAGTAGCCTTCTTTGAGCTTAATCTCCGCTTCAACCGCAAGCTCTTGTAAGTGTTTCAGTGCGCCACCGGCAATTTCTGCGGTATACGCCAAGCGCAACGTGTGTTGATCGGGCTGTGCCTCAAATGCCAATGGCTCCAATTGCGCTCGCTGCAACGCTTGTAATACATCATTCTGTGTTTTTTCGAAGTCGTGCCCATGCATGAAAGACAGCTGCACCAATAAAACATCATCCAGCGAGGTAATAATTTTAGCGCCACGGCCAGACGCTAAGACACGCTCAATACGAGTGGAGCCCGATTCCGGCAGATAGCTACACTTGAGGTTGAGATCCATAGTACTTTGCGCCACAGGCTGAAGTGTACGACTGTGTAGGACTGGGGCGGCTAAACGGGCGAGTTCGCTGGCTTCATCCAATCGAAGTAACGGTAACAGACATGCGTCTGCCACCAAACGCGGATCGGCACTATAGACACCGGCAACGTCACTCCAAATGGTGACCGTGCTCACTTCAGCCAAAGCACCAATGACAGTTGCAGAATAGTCAGAGCCATTACGACCAAGTAAAATGGTTTCGCCCGCCTCGTTCTGAGCCATAAAGCCAGTAATTACCACACGTTTATGATTGTGTTGCGCGAGAACTTCTTTTATCAAAGGATATGAACGAGCGCGATCAACTTCAGGTTGAGTCCCGGCTTCCGCACGTAAAAACGCTCGTGCATCTTGTGCGACAGCGGGGATAGAACGTTGAGATAATAACGCGGCCAATAGGCGAGCAGACCAAACTTCTCCGTGTCCTAGTACCGCGGCTTTTTGCGCGCCAGTGAGTGGTGCTGTCAGCTCAGATAAGGTACTGAACTCATCATGCAGTAACGCTAATAGCTCTTCTTGTACTTCATTTTCCAACAAGTTTTCTATTAGCTCCGTTTGGAACTGCCTTAGGCTTTGAAGTGCTTCATGCGCGATTCGGCCATCTTTGTCTAGCCCTTCTAGGAACTCAATCAAGCGGTTAGTAGTTTTTCCTGCCGCCGAAACGACCACGAGATCATTTTCCGTCGAATACTCCTTAAGAATATCCACAACGCGTAAATAGCATTCTGGGTTTGCTAAGCTACTGCCACCAAACTTATGCAGCTGACGTTGTACAGTCATTATTCTCGTCTCCTATTGTTGGGCAGCTTTAGCGAATGCTTGCTCTAAATCCGTGATGAGATCTTGTGCATCTTCCAAGCCGACAGACAAACGCAATAGTTGATGTGACATCCCCGCTTCTGCCAGTGCTTCCTCTCCCATAGCGCGATGCGTCATGGATGCCGGATGACAAATCAAGCTTTCTACTCCACCTAATGACTCAGCCAATGAAAACAGTTGGAGCTCTTTAACGAACACTTTTAACTGCTCAAACGAACCGGCAAACTCAAAGCTCAGCATAGAGCCAAAACCAGTTTGCTGCTTTTTAGCGATGTCATGACCTGGGTGCTCCGGCAGGCTTGGATGATAAATGGTTTTAACTAACGCTTGCTTCTGGAGATAAGCCAGTACCTGCTGTGAACTCTCTTCATGCACTCGCATACGAGCACCAAGCGTACGAATACCTCGCAGTGTCATGTAACTATCGAAAGGTGTGCCCGTTGCGCCAATACAATTGCCCCACCATGCAAGCTCTTCTGCATGCGCTTCTGTTTTGGTGATGATCACGCCACCAATCACGTCTGAATGACCGTTGATGTACTTCGTTGTGGAGTGGATAACAAAATCCGCACCTAGCTCTAAAGGTTTTTGGTACACGGGTGTCAAAAAGGTATTGTCCACCGCAACTAACGCGCCGACTTGTTTCGCTTTTTCACAGGTAGCTGCAATATCCACTACGCGAACCAGAGGGTTTGACGGAGTTTCTAGCAAAATGAGTTTTGGTTTTTGTGCTAATGCTGCATCCAAAGCTTGCTCGTCTGATTGATCGACAAACTGAACCTTAAAATCGCCTTTGTTGGCTCGGGTATTAAAAAGACGATAGGTGCCGCCATAACAATCGTGAGGAGCAATAATGAGATCATCAGGGCCAAGAAAAGCGGACACCCATAAATTTAATGCCGACGTACCGCAGTTCGTGACAACCGCTCCTTTTCCAGACTCGAGTTCAGATAACGCACTTTCCAACAGTCCGCGGTTTGGATTTCCAGATCGCGTGTAATCATACTTAGGTACTTCACCAAAAGCAGGAAAACCATAGTTAGTGGAAAGATAAATAGGTGGAACGACAGCGTGATATTGGCTGTCTGATTCAATACCAGTGCGTACTGCAATGGTCGCAGGTTTGCGAGAGCTCATGGGTGTATCCTTTCACGGGTAATGACTTCTAAATAGGAATGCGCTATATCTAATGAGTAAAATAAAGTGATCAACACGCTTCCTTTGCTGTTCTGTTCACTTTACTCGTCAAAAAATGAGACGTCAACACTTCTAGACGTCTATATGTCTTTGCTTATGGCGGTAAATGCAGCTAAAATCAGCACCTAAATTATTTTTAACCGATTACATAAATGAAGGTGTGCAATGGCTGACTGGAATGGCGAATACATTAGCCCATATGCAGAGCACGGCAAAAAAAGCGAACAAGTAAAAAAAATTACCGTCTCTATCCCGCTAAAAGTTTTAAAAGTGCTAACTGATGAGCGTACTCGCCGTCAGATCAATAACTTACGCCATGCAACCAATAGTGAATTACTATGCGAAGCATTTTTGCACGCGTACACAGGTCAGCCACTTCCAACAGATGAAGACCTTCGTAAAGACCGTCCAGATGATATTCCAACAGAAGTAAAAGCACTGATGACGGAAATGGGCATCGAATTTGAGTCGTTTGACGAAGAGTAAAAAAGCGAGGCTGGAGGCTTCAGATAGCAATTCTTATCTCGAGCCAAAAGAATGATATAAAAAATGGGACGCGATTGCGTCCCATTTTTTGTACATCACATCTAATAGATATATTACTCTGCCATGTAGTTTTCAGGCATCTCGATACGAGCAACACCTGAATCAACTGCCGCCTGAGCCACAGCTTTTGCAACACGTGGTAGTAAACGTGAGTCCATTGGTTTTGGAATGATGTAGTCTGCACCAAACTCAAGCTTATCGACGCCTGCGGCCTTCAATACAGTTTCAGGTACAGGCTCTTTTGCTAGCTCACGAATCGCCTCAACGGCTGCAAGTTTCATTTCATCATTGATTTCACTTGCGCGCACATCAAGAGCACCACGGAAGATGAATGGGAAACACAATACGTTATTTACTTGGTTCGGGTAATCACTACGGCCAGTACCCATGATCAAATCATCACGAACAGCGTGGGCAAGTTCAGGCTTAATTTCAGGATCTGGATTCGAACATGCAAATACGATTGGCTTATCTGCCATCAGCTTCAACGCTTCCGCTGGCAATAGGTTTGGACCAGATACACCTAGGAACAGATCCGCGCCTTCAATCACGTCTTCTAATGTGCGTTTGTCCGTGTTGTTTGCGAATAGCTGCTTGTATTCATTAAGATCATCACGACGAGTGTGGATTACACCTTTACGATCCAGCATGTAAATTTTTTCGCGCATTGCACCACATTTAATCAGCAGCTCCATACACGCAACGGCTGCAGCGCCAGCGCCAAGACAAACGATCGTTGAGTCTTCAAGCTTCTTACCTTGAAGTTCGATCGCGTTCAGCATGCCTGCCGCTGTTACAATCGCAGTACCGTGCTGATCATCGTGGAATACTGGTACATCACAACGCTCAATTAGACGCTTTTCAATCTCAAAACAATCTGGTGCTTTAATATCTTCAAGGTTGATACCACCAAAAGTGTCTGCAATGCTTGCAACAGTATCAACAAATTCATCGATCGTGCGGTGCTTAACTTCAATATCAATCGAGTCAAGGCCAGCAAAACGTTTAAACAGTAACGCTTTACCTTCCATCACTGGCTTAGATGCAAGTGGACCTAGGTTACCTAGACCCAGGATAGCGGTACCGTTAGAAATAACAGCAACCATGTTGCCTTTCGCTGTGTACTTGTACACGTTATCAGGGTTTTGTGCGATTTCACGCACTGGTTCTGCAACACCTGGGCTGTAAGCAAGGGCAAGATCACCCGCCGTTTCCGCAGGTTTTGTCAATTCGACAGCAATCTTCCCTGGAGTTGGATAAGCATGGTAATCCAATGCTTTTTGGCGATGTTCTTCTTCTGGAGTGGCTGCTTGGCGATTGTCTTCAGACATGGACGTTTCTCTTTTTTATTTTTAGGTAAGGGGGGATAAATTCTATCGGATAGAAATCAAACTTCATAGGCAAGATTGCGAGCAATATCCTTAAAAAGCCGATAATAAAAGAGATTAGACCAGATAGCGGGGATAAGCACCTGATTTTCGAGTCAGGTGCTCTTTTCTTCTTACAATTGAAGTACGCAAAATCCTGGAAGCTATTACTCTTCGTCTACGTATTGCGCTTGGAGGTAGTTCTCAATGCCAGACATTTCAATCAAGCCAAGTTGCGTCTCTAGCCAGTCAACATGCTCTTCTTCATCTTCAAGAATATCTTGAAACAGATCGCGAGACACATAGTCTCTAATGTCTTCAGCATAGGCAATCGCATCTTTTAAATCTGGAATGGCGGCCATTTCAAGCTTTAAGTCACACTCGAGCATTTCTTTAGTGTCTTCACCTATCATCAACTTGCCTAAATCTTGTAGATTCGGTAAGCCCTCAAGAAACAAAATACGCTCAATCAGATGATCGGCATGTTTCATCTCATCGATAGATTCGTGATATTCCTTATCTGCTAGGTGCTTTAACCCCCAGTCCTTATACATTCGAGCATGAAGAAAATACTGATTAATAGCGATGAGCTCATTTCCGAGCACTTTATTGAGATGTTGGATGATGATTGGATCGCCTTTCATGACAAAAACCTCCTCTTTAGCTTCATTTAAATGTAGAAGCAAATGAGAAGGTGTCAAAACGCTAGGCAAATAATTACTTAATTACCGCATGCTCACCGTAATTAGCTAGCTTGTTTGAATACCGTGTAACTGGTTTCCGCTAAAATATCCTTGGCCTGTCTGATGCACTTACCACATTGGCTACCCAATGCTGTGCATTTTTTGATTCCTTTAATATCCGTTACGCCTTCATCTATCGCCAACTTCCTAATTTTCTTGTCGGAGACCCCATGGCAAAGACAAACGTACATACTCAAAAACCTATTAAATTAACCTGCGGCAACCAATATAAACAAGAATAGTTCTTGTTACCAGTCGCATTGATAGGCCTGTTCAGAATATTTTGTTATATAGATTTGGTGACAGTTGGCAAAGATCAGAGGGTTAGGTGTTACGACTAAAGGTGTTGAAAAATAGAGCCGGTAATATTCTGTTTTTAAATTAAAAAATTAACGAATTTCCTACGAACACTTATAACCAAATATAATTTAGATATAAAAAAGGGAAGCCTAAGCTTCCCTTTCTCGATGCGCTTTCTTCATAAAGAAGAAGAGTGCAAGATTTCGTTTAATTCGTTATGAATTAGTCGAAGATCTTAGCAACAACACCAGCACCTACTGTACGGCCACCTTCACGGATCGCGAAACGTAGACCTTCGTCCATTGCGATTGGTGCGATTAGCTCAACAGTCATCTGTACGTTGTCACCTGGCATTACCATTTCTACGCCTTCTGGTAGCTGGATGTCACCAGTTACGTCAGTTGTACGGAAGTAGAACTGTGGACGGTAGCCTTTGAAGAATGGAGTGTGACGACCACCTTCATCTTTAGACAGTACGTATACTTCTGATTCGAACTTAGTGTGTGGAGTGATTGAACCAGGCTTCGCTAGTACTTGACCACGTTCAACTTCGTCACGCTTAGTACCACGTAGAAGTGCACCAACGTTCTCACCTGCACGGCCTTCGTCTAGAAGCTTACGGAACATCTCAACACCAGTACATGTAGTAGTAGTAGTGTCTTTGATACCTACGATAGCAACTTCGTCACCTACAGTTAGGATACCACGCTCGATACGGCCAGTTACTACTGTACCACGACCTTGGATTGAGAATACGTCTTCGATAGGCATTAGGAATGGCTGATCTACCGCACGCTCTGGCTCAGGGATGTAAGTATCTAGAGCTTCAGCTAGTTCAACGATTT
>NZ_VHSY01000018.1:0-49442 GCF_013048625.1 Vibrio sp. 11-4(1)
CCAGTTTTATAGTTCTCACGGTACTTAACGGTGACACAATACGGACGCGGGGTGGAGCAGCTTGGTAGCTCGTCGGGCTCATAACCCGAAGGTCGTCGGTTCAAATCCGGCCCCCGCAACCAAATTCCATTAATAGCGACTGCTGTTAATATGCGACACTAGCTCAGTTGGTAGAGCGCAACCTTGCCAAGGTTGAGGTCACGAGTTCGAACCTCGTGTGTCGCTCCAATATATAGCCCTCATCGTGCTTAACGGTGACGAAATGCGACACTAGCTCAGTTGGTAGAGCGCAACCTTGCCAAGGTTGAGGTCACGAGTTCGAACCTCGTGTGTCGCTCCAATATATAGCCCTCATCGTGCTTAACGGTGACAAAAGCGACACTAGCTCAGTTGGTAGAGCGCAACCTTGCCAAGGTTGAGGTCACGAGTTCGAACCTCGTGTGTCGCTCCAGTTTCTTTTTTATAAATGAAAGCAAAGCCTTCATCATCAACAAAGATGAAGCACTCGGACGCGGGGTGGAGCAGCTTGGTAGCTCGTCGGGCTCATAACCCGAAGGTCGTCGGTTCAAATCCGGCCCCCGCAACCAAATACAAGACGATAGATTGAATGCTTATTTATTAGCACAATCCTAAGTCGTCGACGGATGCGCCGCTTGATTCAATTCCTGCTTCTCGCAACCAATCACATCGCTCTTTTCATAATGCTGCGAAGCATGAATCCCCAAAAACTAAATTTTATCCGCATCATATGATGTCGGACGATTTCGTTTGTGTTTAAAACACGATATGAATCGGCTGGCGTACAAGCATGATGAGGTTCTGCATGTTTTATCTACTTTAATTAACAGAGTTATCCACATATGTCGTTCTGTGGATAAGTTAGTTGATAAAGTGTTTTTAGCTTGACTTTTTGCGATGGAGAAGAAAGATCTTTTCGCTGAAGGAAAGTCGAAATAATAACGAAATATTGATTAAGTCTTTGTTAAACAAGAGAAAAATAAGTTTTTTGTCGGATCGGATACGTTAAAATACGATCATTAACTGGTATTTTTTTGATCCTAGTCATTTCTCCAAGCTGTGTTTAACTTTTTTCTGCTAGCTTGTTTTTCTTGAATCTCAAATTTTTTTCCACATTACAAAATTGAGAACAAGGTCATGAATTGAACATGTAAAAGTGCTTTCAATCTCTTGCATATAGACTACGCACTATGCGTCTCTTGGTAGCCCCTTCTCGACTATTCTTATTAAGCGCTGCTTTTTCGTCTCTGTAGATGCTTTATTCTCAATGGGGAGTTGATTCAGTTGCTCGGCCAAAGCCCATTTGATGTGTTCATCAAGTAATTTATTTTCACCTTGTCGACTTTCTAACGCATCAATGACTCGTTGACTGTATTCTGCATTACCAAGTGCGACAGCAATATTACGCAGCCACTGTATATGACCAATGCGACGAATAGCGGAGCCTTCCATATTTTTTAGAAAAGTCGCTTCATCCCAGTTAAACATGTCAACGAGATCCGGGTTTTTGAAACTATCGCGACGATGGAAATCACTCTGCTCCGTTATGTCGGCGTAGCGATTCCATGGGCAAACCAATTGGCAGTCATCACAGCCATAAATGCGGTTACCCATTGGCTTGCGAAACTCTTCAGGGATCACGCCATCGAACTCGATGGTGAGGTAAGAGATGCAGCGTCTAGCATCAACAACTTTGTCTTCAACGATGGCTTGTGTTGGGCATGAGGTAATGCATGCTTTGCATTTACCGCACTGATCAACGCTTGGCTCGTCAACGGGAAGTGGCAAGTCGATAAGTAACTCGCCTAAAAAGAACCACGAGCCACAGTCTTGATCTAAAATCAGGGAATGTTTCCCTGTCCAGCCTAAGCCCGCTTTTTGGGCGAGTGGTCGCTCCAATATTGGTGCGGAGTCGACGAAAGGTCGGTAACCATACTGACCAACTTCTTGTTCAATAAGTTTGCCAAGTTTATTCAGTTGTTTTCTGACGAGCTTGTGATAATCACGCCCTAATGCATAGCGACTAATATAGGCATGATTTTTATTCGCTAGGTTCGAAGCGAATTGTGCTTCTGGTGGTAGGTAGTCCATCCGAACGCTGATCACACGAACGGTTCCCGGGAGTAGCTCATTGGGTCTAGCTCGCATCATACCGTGACGAGCCATCCAGTCCATTGAGCCGTGATAGCCTGCATCGAGCCATTTTTGCAGGGCGGCTTCATGCTCACTCAGATCAACGTCGCAGATCCCAACTTTTTGGAAGCCGAGCTCTTTTCCCCAAATTTTGATTTGTTGTGCGAGTTGTTCGTAGTTCATGCTAACCACCGGAATAAAAGGGGGGCGGATCTTAACGGATCTCTGGCTTTGGTGCTACCCAGTTAGGGACGTTTTTGATGCTGTGAATACTGCTTATTGAAGTCATTTGCATATATTCTAAATCTAGGTCGATACTAAGGTGATTAAGATACCGTTCCTTGAATACTTTTTTCGCACATATGACATTTGAAAGCTTGTCTCTCAAAACCAACACGGTTTACTATTCCTGTTCTTTTGATTTTTATATAGTCAACGATCATTAGTTAGAGAAGCATCAATGAGCACGAAACAATTCAATTTAAAAGATGAGCACGAAACGGTTGCACTAGGTACCGCTCTGGCTCACCTTTGTTCGCAACAAACCACAATTTATCTGCATGGTGATTTGGGTGCAGGTAAAACAACCTTTAGTCGTGGTTTTGTCCGTGCTCTTGGCCATCAAGGTAACGTGAAAAGCCCAACTTATACTCTAGTCGAACCGTATCAGTTGGATCAGTGGCAAGTGTACCATTTCGATCTTTATCGTCTTGCGGATCCTGAAGAGCTTGAGTTCATGGGGATTCGAGATTACTTCACAGATGATGCAATTTGCTTGGTTGAATGGCCTGAAAAAGGGCATGGTTTGTTGCCACAACCGGATCTTGATGTGAACATTCGCTACCAAGGTGAGCAGCGTGTAGCCGAACTAACAGCTAATAATGATTATGGTGTGCAGTTACTCAGTCGATTGGAGCTATGTTGAGTTTTTCAAATTTTAGAGTAGTGGCGACGTTTGTCGCCACTTTTCTCCTTCTCATCCCCAATTTAGCATTTGCTAACGTCGTTAAGAGTTTTCGAGTTTGGCCTTCTCCTGATGAAACGCGTGTTGTCATCGATTTAGGCTCGGAAGCTGACTATTCCTATTTCTCTTTATCCGGACCGGATCGTCTTGTCGTGGATTTAAAAAGCACGACCATGCAGGCCAAACTGCCTGTTACTGTTACGGACAGCCCGGTTTTAAAGCTAGTTCGAAAAAGCTCTCCGCCAGAGAAGGGCACCTATCGTTTGGTGTTTGAACTGAAAAAGAGCGTTCAAGCGGAATTGTTTAAATTAAGCCCAACACCTGGCGGGCAATATGGTCACCGTTTGGTGATTGACCTGCCGCACAGTAAGAAAGCATCGACTTCAGCTTCTAAACCGAGCAAGCCAGCGGCGACCAGTAAAGACATGAGTTCAGTACAACGAGCTCAAGAAGTCTTGATCGTTATCGACCCTGGTCACGGTGGTGAAGATCCTGGCTCTATTGGCCCTTCACGCCGTAAGTACGAGAAAGATGCGGTATTGAGTATCTCAAGAAAAATTGCAGCTCAGCTCGATGCTACGCCTGGGATTAAAACGCGTATGACACGTACCGGAGATTACTTTGTGAATCTAAACCGTCGTGTAGCCATTGCCCGTGAAAATGATGCGCACTTACTGATTTCCATTCACGCTGATGCGTTTACCTCACCGAAGCCTCGCGGAGGTTCGGTTTTCGTACTGAATACCCGTCGTGCAAATACTGAAATTGCTCGCTGGGTTGAGAACCATGAGAAACAATCTGAAATATTAGGTGGTTCGGGTAATGCGTTCTTCACTAAGACCAAAGATCGTAACGTGAACCAAACTTTGTTGGACTTGCAGTTTAGTCATTCACAAAAAGAAGGATATAAGCTGGCAACAGAAATCCTTGGTGAGATGGGACGTGTTGCGCACCTGCATAACACCAAACCGATTAATACTAGCCTTGCTGTTTTACGCTCTCCGCAGATTCCGTCTGTACTAGTGGAAACGGGCTTTATTTCTAACCCAACAGAAGAGCGGTTGCTGTTTCAACGAGCGCACCAGGATAAGTTAGCTCAGGCGATCACTAAGGCGGTCGTTAAGTACTTAAAAGATAATCCACCAGAGGGTACGGTATTCTCGCCTTCAGCGAAGCCAATAGTGCATACCGTAAAACGTGGCGAGTCGTTATCGGTGATTGCGAATAAATATGGGCTTAGCTCTAAAGCGCTGATGTCGGCAAACAACTTGAAGTCGACTGGGTTGGCAATTGGTCAGAAGCTCAAAATCCCTTCTGCTGGCACGATTAAAGTGCCAAGTAAACCGATTACTGTTGAGACAGAAACCATTATTCACAAGGTTAAGTCAGGTGAGTTCTTAGGTAAGATCGCGAGTCACTATAAAGTGAAGGTTTCAGATATCCGCCGTGAGAACAACCTGAAGTCAGATACCTTGTGGGTAGGACAAAAGTTGAAGATAACAGTCGCTGTCAAAGATAAGCCGATCCGTAAGCACAAAGTTTCTCGAGGTGAATACCTTGGTAAAATAGCGTCCAAATACGGCGTCAGCGTTTCGAGCATTCGTAAAGCGAACAACTTACGCTCTGATCAGCTGGCGGTTGGGCAAGTTCTTATCATTCCAAACAAGTAGGTGAGCTTTTAACTCATTATGACGATTAAAATTTTGCCAGCTAGACTTGCAAACCAAATCGCAGCAGGGGAAGTGGTCGAAAGACCCGCCTCTGTGATTAAAGAACTGGTTGAAAATAGTCTTGATTCTGGCGCAACTCGAATCGATATCGATATCGAGAAAGGAGGCGCAAAGCTGATTCGTGTTCGTGATAACGGCAAAGGTATCGCGAAAGATGAACTCGGCTTGGCGCTCAGTCGTCATGCTACATCTAAGATACATACCTTGGATGATCTTGAAGCCATCATGAGTCTAGGTTTTCGCGGTGAAGCGTTAGCCAGTATTAGCTCAGTCTCGCGTTTGACGCTCACATCGCGTCCTGCGGCACAAGAAGAAGCCTGGAGTGCCTACTCTGAAGGGCGTGATATGCAGGTGAAGCTTAAGCCAGCAGCGCACCCGATTGGTACGACTGTTGAGGTGTTGGATTTATTTTTTAATACTCCTGCGCGTCGCAAATTTCTTCGTACCGAGAAAACCGAATTTGCTCATATTGATGAGTTATTGAAACGCATTGCGTTAAGTCGCTTTGATGTCACCATCAATGTGCGTCATAACGGCAAGATCATTCGTCAATATCGTGCGGCGAAAAATCAGCTTCAAACCGAAAAACGTATTGCAGCTGTCTGCGGTAACGCGTTTGTTCGACACATGCTCAGAATCGAGCTTGAGCATCAAGGGTTAAAGCTACATGGTTGGATCACCACACCAGAAGGAGCAAGGCAGCAAAGCGATTTACAGTATTGCTATGTGAATGGCCGAATGATGCGTGACAAATTAATCAATCACGCGATTCGTCAAAGCTATGAAATGAGCTTAAAGCCAGATCAGTTCGCTGCCTATGTGCTCTTTATTGAGTTAGACCCGCACCAGGTAGATGTGAATGTCCACCCTGCTAAGCATGAAGTGCGTTTCCACCAAGCTCGCTTAGTGCATGATTTCATCTATCAAGCTTTGGCGGATGCACTTGCACAAAGCGCCGTGATTGATAAACCACAGGTTAATGAATCGGCATTTCATCGTGTGGAACCGAATGAGCCCGAAGAGGTTGAGCATTCGCCTGCGCCTGAAAAAGTACAAGAGCCAGCATCTTCACCAGTACCAGAGCGGGTTTATCAAGCGATAGAGAGTACACCGGCTTATCCTGGACGCAGTGATTATGAAGTGAAGCCTCGTAATAGCGGTCCTAGTGAAACCTCCGTGCGAGAGGCGCGCGTAGTGGAGTCATTCAAACGTAATGATTGGGTGGAATCCAAACCCGCACCAAAGCCGAATCACAGTAAAGAGCGCCACGTAGAGCCAACGCCAACTAAACAAGAAGTGCGCGCTTATCACGAGTTGTTGAAAACGCCAGAGTTTGAGTATCAATCCGTAACGCCGATAGTGCCCCAAAAGGCAACTTCGCATGCATCACTTCCATCGATTAATGCATTAGGCAAAGCGCTAGTGATGGTCGATGAGCAATTTGTTTTGATGAGCAGTGACAGTGGGGCGGCGTTAGTCTCGTTACCTAGAGCGGAATTTTATCGTGTAAAAGGGCAGCTCACTCCAAGCGATGGCGCGCTTAAAGCACAGCCTTTACTCGTTCCTCTATCTATTAAGTTAGAGGCCGAGTTAGTGAAGCTGGCTCAAGATTATCAACAAGATTTGGCGTTACTTGGCATTCAATTGAAAGCGAGAAATGAGCAAGCCTTAATGGTGATGGGCGTTCCCGCGCCGCTACGTCAACAAAACTTACAAAATCTAGTACCAGATCTGTTATCTTACGCGCAATCTTGTGTGAAGGAAGGTATAGCAACGGCTCAGATGCTGTCTGAGTTGATAGATTGGCTCGCATTGCAGGTCACGACAGTGAAGAGTCTCTATACTTTTTCTGAAGCAATTCAAATTATTGCGGAACTTGAACAGCTAAGAGATGGTCAATTGCCATTAGAAGATACAAAATTTGTATCCGCTGTTGATTTCTCTGCCACGATAGCCAAATTAAAACCATGACAGATAAACTACCTTTGGCGCTATTTTTAATGGGGCCAACTGCATCAGGCAAAACTGAGTTGGCGATTCGTCTTCGTCAAAAGTTCCCGGTTGAGATCATCAGTGTTGATTCTGCTTTGATCTATAAAGGGATGAATATCGGTACGGCGAAACCGGATGAAAAAGAGTTAAGTTTAGCGCCTCATCGCTTGATTGATATTTTGGATCCGAGCGAATCTTACTCTGTAGCCGACTTTCGTCGTGATGCATTGAAAGCGATGGATGATATTGTTGCAGAAGGAAAAATTCCACTCTTAGTGGGTGGGACAATGCTGTATTATAAGGCGCTACTTGAAGGTTTATCCCCACTTCCTGCTGCAAATCCTGAAATTCGTCAGCAAATTGAACAAGAAGCATTGACTAAAGGTTGGTCAGTGTTGCACGATGAACTCAAAGAGGTTGATCCTGTGTCAGCAGCGAGAATCCATCCCAATGATCCCCAACGTTTATCTCGGGCATTGGAAGTTTTTCGTATTTCAGGTAAAACTTTGACTGAATTGACTCAAACGAAAGGTGAAAGCCTGCCATACCGAGTCAAGCAATTTGCAATAGCTCCCAAGGATAGGGCAGAACTTCACCGTCGAATTGAACTTCGTTTCGAAAAGATGATGGAAGCGGGCTTTGAAGAAGAAATGAAAGCGCTACATTCGCGAAAAGATCTTCACCCCGATCTTCCTTCCATACGATGCGTCGGTTATCGACAGATGTGGGAGTATTTAGATGGAGAGTGTACACGTGACGAAGCAGTATTTCGTGGCGTATGCGCGACTCGTCAATTGGCCAAGCGTCAAATCACCTGGTTACGCAGCTGGGATGACTTAACTTGGTTGGATAGCGAGAACATTGAACAGGCATTAGAAACGATGTCGGAAGCAATAGCATCTGATTGACATAGCTGTGTATAATGTGATCGTTTTTGCGTGAACGCACTCTCAAAGGATCTGTTGTTGGCGGTTTTTATACTATGCTGCTAATTACTTAGAGTGCATTTTTGATTCGTTTAGCTCAGATGCAAAAGCAGTATCTTTTGCATTGCACCACTAGCTAAATAATTACAACTACAAATTAAATAAGGAAAATAAAATGGCTAAGGGGCAATCTCTACAAGACCCATTTCTAAACGCGCTACGTCGTGAGCGTATCCCGGTATCTATCTACCTTGTGAATGGTATTAAACTACAAGGTCAGATCGAATCGTTCGATCAATTTGTGATCCTGCTGAAGAATACTGTTAACCAAATGGTGTACAAGCACGCGATCTCAACAGTTGTGCCGGCTCGTCCAGTGAGCCATCACAGCGGTGAACGTCCACAAGGTGAGCGTCCACAAGAGAAATCAGAAGATTAATTCTTCATCGAGTATTTTTAAAATAAGGAGTTGATTGCTTGTTTGACCGTTATGAATCCGGTGAGCGAGCCGTACTTGTTCATATCAACTTCACGCAAGAAGGTGAATGGGAAGATCTGGCTGAGTTCGAAATGCTGGTTTCTTCTGCTGGGGTAGAGGCGCTACAAGTGGTAACTGGTAGTCGTCAATCCCCACACCCGAAATACTATGTCGGAGAGGGTAAGGCCCAAGAGATTGCTACTGCGGTACAGTCGACAGGTGCCGAAATTGTGATTTTTAATCACGCCCTCTCTCCTGCCCAAGAACGTAACCTCGAAGCACTGTGCCAATGTCGAGTTCTCGACCGCACTGGTCTTATTCTCGATATCTTTGCTCAACGAGCTCGAACACACGAAGGTAAGCTACAGGTAGAGCTGGCTCAACTTCGTCATATCTCTACTCGTTTGATTCGTGGTTGGACGCACCTTGAAAGGCAGAAAGGGGGTATCGGTTTACGTGGCCCGGGTGAAACCCAGCTGGAAACCGACCGTCGCTTATTGCGTGATAGAATCAAAGCCATCCTGCGACGCTTAGACAAAGTAGCGAAGCAGCGTGAACAAGGGCGCCGCGCCCGAAATCGAGCTGAAATCCCAACGGTTTCACTCGTGGGTTACACCAACGCGGGTAAGTCGACACTCTTCAACCGTATTACAGAAGCTGGCGTGTATGCCGCTGATCAACTATTTGCTACTTTGGACCCGACTTTACGTAAGATAGAGTTAGCAGATGTTGGGCCTGCCATTTTGGCTGACACGGTTGGTTTTATTCGACATTTGCCTCACGACTTGGTTGCGGCCTTCAAGGCAACCTTGCAGGAAACGCAAGAAGCTGACATTTTGTTACATGTTGTTGATGCCAGTGATGAGCGTTTTCGTGAGAATATTCAAGCTGTTCATGAAGTACTAGAAGAGATCGATGCACATGAAGTGCCGACTCTGGTTGTCATGAACAAAATCGACAATCTAGATTCGCAGAAACCACGTATAGAACGAGACGAGGAAGGCGTACCTCGCGCAGTTTGGGTTTCAGCAATGGATGGGTTGGGCATTGATGTCCTGTTTGAGGCACTGACGGAACGTCTGGCGTCACAAATGGTCGAGCATCAGTTGCGAATTCCTCCACAGTATCAAGGACGATTCCGTAGTACCTTCTTCCAAATGAAGTGTATTCAACGTGAGGAATATGACCAGGATGGTAACTTGTTGATCGATATTCGAATGCAGCAAGTAGATTGGTCTAGACTTGAAAAAAGAGAAGGGGCAGTTTTGACTGGCTTTATAGTCACTTAAAGGACTGCTACAGTATAACGTCATATCAAATGATGGAGCTTTCTAATGGCGTGGAATGAGCCTGGAAATAACAACGGCAACAATGGCCGCGATAATGACCCTTGGGGTAATAATAATCGTGGTGGCCAGCGTCCTGGTGGCCGAGATCAAGGTCCGCCAGATTTAGATGAAGTGTTCAATAAACTGAGTCAAAAACTGGGTGGCAAGTTTGGTAAAAAAGGCGGCGGTGGTTCTCCAATCGGCGGCGGTGGTGGTAGTGCAATTGGCTTTGGCGTGATTGCTCTTATTGCTGTTGCAGTTTGGTTCTTCGCTGGTTTTTACACCATCGGTGAAGCAGAGCGTGGTGTTGTGCTGCGTTTAGGTAAATACGATCGTATCGTAGACCCAGGCCTTAACTGGCGCCCTCGTTTTATTGATGAATACGAAGCGGTAAACGTACAAGCGATTCGTTCACTACGTGCATCTGGTCTAATGCTGACTAAAGATGAAAACGTCGTAACAGTCGCGATGGATGTTCAGTACCGAGTGACTGACCCGTACAAATACTTGTACCGTGTAACCAATGCGGACGATAGCTTGCGTCAAGCAACGGATTCTGCACTACGTGCAGTAATTGGTGATTCATTGATGGATAGCATTCTAACCAGTGGTCGTCAGCAAATTCGTCAAACTACGCAAGAAACACTGAACCAAATCATTGATAGCTATGATATGGGTCTGGTACTTGTTGACGTAAACTTCCAGTCTGCGCGTCCACCAGAGCAAGTGAAAGATGCGTTTGACGATGCAATCGCAGCTCGTGAGGATGAAGAGCGTTTCATCCGTGAAGCAGAAGCTTATAAAAACGAGATTCTGCCGAAGGCAACGGGTCGTGCTGAACGTTTGAAGAAAGAAGCACAAGGTTACAATGAGCGTGTAACTAACGAGGCTCTTGGTCAGGTAGCACAGTTCGAAAAACTACTACCAGAATACCAAGCGGCACCAGGTGTAACGCGTGACCGTCTGTACATTGACGCAATGGAAGAAGTGTACTCAAGCACTTCGAAAGTGTTGATTGACTCGGAATCAAGCGGCAATCTTCTGTACCTTCCAATCGATAAGTTGGCGGGCCAAGAAGGTCAGGCAGACACAAAACGTAAATCGAAGTCATCTTCAACCTACGATCAAATTCAACTGGAGTCTGAGCGTACACAAGAAGACACTTCGAACACGCAGTCTCGTTCAACAGGTTCACGTCAAGGGAGATACTAAGAATGCGTAAGTTAATGATCCCTGTATTGGTAATCGCACTGGCATTAATGTTGATGTCTTTGTTTGTGATTCCTGAAGGTGAGCGCGGTATCGTGGTTCGATTTGGTCGTGTTCTTAAAGACAACAACGACATCACTCGAATTTACGAGCCTGGTTTGCATTTCAAGATGCCTCTGTTTGACCGTGTTAAACAACTTGATGCACGTATCCAAACGATGGATGGCCGTGCAGACCGTTTCGTAACGTCTGAGAAAAAAGACGTTATTATTGATACCTACGTGAAGTGGCGTATTGAAGACTTTGGTCGTTACTACCTAGCGACAGGCGGTGGTAATTCGCTAACGGCGGAGGCACTACTTGAGCGTAAAGTAACGGATGTGCTTCGTTCTGAAATCGGTGCTCGTGAAATCAAACAGATTGTATCTGGTCCACGTAACGATGATGTACTACCAGAAGATGCAAGTGCAGATGTTGTCGCAACTGAAGCGGCACGTGAAGCGCTTGAGATTGATGGTGAACGTGACCTAATCATGTCTGAAGTATTGAAAGACACGCGTGAAAGCGCGATGAAAGACTTGGGTGTTCGTGTTGTTGATTTCCGCATGAAGAAAATCAACCTGCCTGATGAAATCAGTGAGTCTATCTACCGTCGTATGCGTGCAGAGCGTGAGTCTGTAGCTCGTAAGCACCGTTCTCAAGGTCGTGAGAAAGCAGAAGTTATTCGTGCTCAAGCTGAGCTAGAAGTGGCAACCATTCTAGCTGAAGCTGATAAGACTGCTCGTGTAACACGAGGTGAAGCGGATGCAGAAGCAGCGAAGATTTATGCTGAAGCATACAACAAAGACCCTGAATTCTTTAGCTTCCTACGTTCGCTACGTGCGTATGAGAAGTCCTTCAGCTCTAAGAGCGATATCCTGGTACTTGATCCGAAGAGTGAGTTCTTCCAATACATGAACCAGTCGAAGGGCGGCATGGAGAAATAATCTCAGCGTCAAATGAAACAAAAGGCTCCTTAGGGAGCCTTTTTTGTATCTGATGCTAAGTGCTAGCTCATCATGATGGCGATTACGGCTCCAGCAACTACTAGGCAGCCACCGATGCGTCGTAGCTGATTGTTGGGCTGTTCACTTAATTGAGCCACCATATTCCGCCAACCGTTTGGAGCAATGAGTGGTCCAATGCCTTCCACGATCAAGACGAGCCCAATCGCCAACCATATGGATTCAGACATACCGCTTTCCAGTCGAATAAAGAAAACTAAATACTATCAGTGATATGCTGATTTCAAAATGAGCAAAGCAGCAAGATGACATTCTGGTAGCAACTCTGTGAACAAAAAATGACTGCAAGAAGCGTGATTCGGTGCTAGAATCCATTTTTAACTAGCAATCAGACTTGGAAAGATGGGAAATAACGTAGTCGTTCTAGGCACCCAATGGGGTGACGAAGGTAAAGGTAAAATCGTAGACCTTTTAACTGAAGATGCAAAATACGTGGTACGCTACCAAGGCGGTCACAACGCAGGTCATACTCTCGTAATTGACGGTGAAAAAACCGTTCTTCACTTAATTCCATCAGGTATCCTTCGCGATAACGTAAAATGTGTTATCGGTAACGGTGTTGTACTATCACCTGAAGCTCTACTTAAAGAAATGAAACCTCTTGAAGAGCGCGGTATTCCAGTACGCGAGCGTCTTTTCATTTCTGAAGCATGTCCGCTAATTCTTCCTTACCACGTTGCAATGGACCAAGCTCGCGAAATCGCTCGCGGTAAAAAAGCTATCGGTACAACAGGTCGTGGTATCGGTCCAGCATACGAAGATAAAGTTGCTCGTCGCGGTCTACGCGTTGGCGACCTATTCGATATGGAATCGTTCGCTGAGAAGCTAAAAGAAGTCATGGAGTTCCATAACTTCCAACTAGTTAACTTCTACAAAGCTGAACCAGTAAGCTACGAAGCTGTGCTTGAAGAAGCAAAAGGCTACGCAGAGCTACTTACTTCAATGGTTATCGACGTAACTGACGAACTAGACGCAGCACGTAAGCGCGGCGATAAGATCATGTTCGAAGGTGCACAAGGTACGCTACTTGATATCGACCACGGTACTTACCCATACGTAACGTCTTCTAACACGACTGCTGGTGGTGTTGCTGCAGGTTCAGGTTTTGGTCCTCGTCACATCGGTTACATCTTGGGTATCGCGAAAGCGTACTGCACTCGCGTTGGTGCTGGTCCATTCCCAACTGAGCTATACGATGGTCTAGATAAGCAAGATCCAATTGGTAAGCACTTAGGTGAAGTTGGCCACGAGTTCGGTGCGACAACTGGTCGTCTACGCCGTACAGGTTGGTTCGATGCTGTTGCAATGCGTCGTGCAATCCAAATCAACTCTGTATCTGGTTTCTGTCTAACTAAATTAGACGTACTAGATGGTCTAGAAGAGCTAAAAATCTGTACTGGTTACAAGATGGAAGATGGCTCTGTGCTAGAAGTTTCTCCGATGGCTGCTGAAGCATTCGAAAAAGCAACGCCAATCTACGAAACAATGCCAGGTTGGTCTGAGAACACATTCGGTGCTAAAGCGCTAGAAGATCTACCACAAGCGGCTCTTAACTACATCAAACGTATTGAAGAGCTAACAGGTGTGCCTGTAGATATCATTTCAACAGGTCCTGACCGTAACGAAACTATCATTAAGGTTCATCCATTCGAAGCTTAATTGATAGTCGTTAAAGATTGCAAAAGCCGACCTTCTGGTCGGCTTTTTTGTATCTGAACAAAAAACGGCAGTGATTCTCATATGGCAAATTTTTGCCGCTGAGTCTAAGTCAGAGGCAAAAATTGTCTAAAGCTTAACTGGCTTTTGCCGATAAGGTTATCAAGCAGAGGAGATCCTTCATCGATCTTTGGTTTCTTAGATACCTTAAAGAGTACGTTTATGAAGTTACGAACAGTGGCTGCTTCACTGTTATTGACCTTGGTAGCTACCACAGCGAAAGCCAATGTTGCTGATGTGGGGGCGCCAGTTCCTATCTACACCGAAGCAGAGCTGATAAAGCTTATTGAGCAAAATAAGCACTTACAACGTGTGCGCGCTGATAACTGCCAGCTGGTGGAGGATATCGTTGCTCGTGCGACTCGAATTAACTTGCCCGCTTATGAATTTCTGTACGGCGACATGTTGGCGTGGGGTGTGTGTGTCGAGCAAGATGTCGAACTGGGCCTTTACTACATCGAAAATGCAGCACATCAGGGATTACCTGCCGCGCTAGAGCAGATTGGCCGATACTATTCGCGTGGCACTTTAGTGCAGCAAGATAAAGAACGAGCAATTCCTTACTTGCGAGAAGCCGCCTCAATGGGAAACCTAAATGCGCGTATTCATTTAGCCGAATTGCTCCTGCGTGATTACGGCAGCCCACTTGATTACGAAGATGCGTATCGTTGGTTATATAACTCTGTCACAGCAGATAAGCGGCAGCATAAGCGTATCACTGTATTGAGAAATGGCCTTGAGCAGCGCATGCCACAAAACGTTATTGCTCGAGCTAAACGGCGAGATACCTTTTGGTAACGTCTTATCAAGGCAAACAACTTCATACAACAAAGCCCACATAATGTGGGCTTTGTTGTTTTCCCGAAGAGTAATCTTGAGCGATTAAACGACTTTGTGTGGACCGAAGCATTCGTAATGGAATTGCTCTTGTGGTACGCCAAGTTCTAATAGTTGTTTCGCTACGTGCTGCATGAACCCGACAGGGCCACAGAAGTACACCTGCACGTTATCTTGCTTTAATGCGGCTTCAATTTCATACAGATTGACAAAACCCGTGAAGTGGAAGTCTTCACCTAGCTTGTCTTCTGCCGTTGGGTGGTTATACCAAACGAGCGCGTTCATGTTTTCTTTCGCCGCGACTAGTTGGTTCACGTGTTGCTTGAAAGCATGCTGTTGACCATTTTCTGTTGCATGAACCCAAGTTACAGGTGCTTGATGTACTGAGAGACTTTCTAGCATGGACAGCGTTGGCGTAAGTCCTACACCTGCAGAAATTAGAACAACGGGTGTTTGTGGTTCGGCATCCATAAAGAAATCACCGGCAGGGGCGGCAAGCTGCACTTTTTCGCCAATGTTCAGGTTATCGTGCAGGAAGTTCGATACTTTTCCGCCTTCTTCACGTTTTACTGAGATACGGTAGGTGTTCTCTTGGACCGCAGAAGATAGGCTATATTGGCGAATTTCTTGGTTTTCTAACTGGTCACTGTTGATATAGATGCCAAGATATTGTCCCGGTTTATACGGTGCCACTTTTTGGCCATCGGTTGGTTTAAACACAAAGCTGCAAATGTGTTCGCTCTCGATTTGTTTATCGACTAATTCAAATTCGCGTAGACCGCGCCAGCCGCCTTCCAAAGCTTCATTTTGTTGGTAAATTTGTTCTTCGCGCTGAATAAATACATTCGCAAGTACGCCGTAAGCCTCAGCCCAAGCATCCAACACTTCTTGACCTGGATTAAATAACTCATCAATCGTCGCAAGTAGATGTTTACCAACGATTTGGTACTGATCTTCTGTGATCAAAAAGCTCGTGTGTTTATGCGCAATTTTTTCTACTGCGCCAAGTAGAGCTGGCAAATTTTCAATATTGGCAGCATAGGCGCAGATGGCGTTGAATAGCGCTTCACGCTGATCGCCGTTACGCTGGTTACTCATATTAAAAATATCTTTCAACTCAGGGTTATGAGTAAACATACGTTCGTAAAAGTGCGCGGTCAGTTTTGGTCCCGTTTCGGCGATAAGTGGTGCGGTCGCTTTGACGATCTCGATGGTTTGATTGCTGAGCATAAGGGCTTCCTACTTTAAGTTGTATTTATAATGCATGTTTAAAGTTGTATCTCAAATGTATCTTTCGATCAAGAAAAGATTTACACTTTTATCGATAGCTCAAGTTTGGCGTTTTAGTGTCACCAGCGAGTTATTGAGTCGCACTTTGGGAGAGAATATGCAGTTAACGAGCTTTACTGATTATGCGTTGAGAACCTTAATTTTCTTGGCTTCGTTGCCGGAAGATGAGTTAACTAATATCACTGAAGTGACGGATTTATTTGGTGTGTCACGTAACCATATGGTCAAAGTTATCAACCGTTTAGGGCAACTAGGTTATGTCCACACCGTGCGTGGAAAAAACGGTGGTATTCGGCTGATGAAATCTGCTTCTGAAATCACAGTAGGTGGTGTGGTGCGAGATTTAGAGCCGTTAGATTTGGTCAATTGCGGCGTAGATTTTTGCCATATTACCCCTGCCTGTCGTCTCAAAGATAAATTGGCAAAAGCAAAAAGTGCCTTTTTGGCGGAGCTGGATGATTGCACGATCGAATCCTTGCTGAGCGACAATTCTGAGTTGTTGATCTTACTGGCTCGTCCTTAACTCATTTGCACGTCTAGAGTCGATCTCGGTCATTCTTTTTTCAAAGCAATTCTGTAGCTTATCGAGAGACTCAGATATACTAGCCATATACCTTCCTTGCTAGATAGGCGTGCCTATGTCAGACAATATTCCAAACGATCCTTTTGCAGATCGTGAATCCAAAAATTACGAAAATCCAATTCCAAGCCGAGAGTTTATCATCGAGTTTCTAGAGCAAGCGGGCGTTCCAATGAATCGCAACGACTTGTTTGAGGCACTAAAGCTTGAGGGCGAAGAGCAATACGAAGGGTTGCGTCGTCGGCTACGTGCGATGGAGCGAGATGGTCAACTGGTGTTTACCCGCCGTCAGTGCTACGCATTGCCTGAAAAACTTGAAATGGTGAAAGGTTACGTGATTGGTCATCGTGATGGCCACGGTTGGGTGCGTCCAGAAGGCAGCGTCGGCAAGGATGATGATATTCTGTTACCGCACCATCAAATGAAGAACATCATCCACGGTGACTTTGTTTTAGTGCAACCTACAGACAACAGCAAGCGCGGTCGTCGTGAAGGGCGCTTGGTTCGAGTGTTAGAGGAGCGTAATGATCAAATCGTCGGTCGTTTCTTCCTCGAATATGGTTATTCCTATGTTGTTCCTGATGACTCGCGTATCAGCCAAGATATTCTGATCCCAAATGAGCACAAAGCGGGTGCACGCATGGGTAACGTGGTCGTGATTGAAATTACTGATCGTGGATCACGCTCACGCGGCATGATGGGTAAAGTGGTTGAAGTCCTTGGTGAAAATATGGCACCAGGTATGGAAACACAAATTGCGATTCGTACACACCAAATCCCTCACGAGTGGCCAGAAGCCGTCGATAAACAAATCGAAAACTTAGGCGAAGAAGTACCAGAAGAAGCCAAAGTTGGTCGTGTGGATCTACGTGAGTTACCACTTGTGACCATTGACGGCGAAGACGCACGAGACTTTGATGATGCCGTTTACTGTGAAAAGAACAAAGAAGGTGGTTGGCGTTTATGGGTAGCGATTGCTGACGTCAGTTACTACGTTCGCCCTGACTCTGCGCTGGATAAAGAAGCCATCAACCGTGGTAACTCGGTGTACTTCCCATCGCAAGTAGTGCCAATGCTACCGGAAGTGCTATCAAATGGTTTGTGTTCACTTAACCCACAAGTTGATCGCTTGTGTATGGTGTGCGAAATGACCATCTCAGAGACGGGTAAACTATCGGGCTACAAGCACTACGAAGCCGTGATGAACTCGCACGCTCGTCTCACATATAGCAAAGTGAGCGCGATTCTAGAAGGGGATGAAGAACTACGTGAGCGCTACCAGCCGCTTGTTTCTCATCTAGAAGAGCTGCACAAGATGTACAAAGTGCTGAAAGATGCACGAGATCAACGCGGTGCAATCGAATTTGAAACCGTTGAAACCAAGTTTATCTTCAATGCGGAACGTAAAATCGAAAGCATTGAGCCAGTGATTCGTAATGACGCGCACAAGATCATCGAAGAATGTATGATTTTAGCCAACATTGCTTCGGCATCGCTGGTAGAAAAAGCGAAAGAGCCTGCGCTCTATCGTATCCACGAATCTCCAGGTGAATTACGCCTGCAAGGTTTCCGTGACTTCTTAAGTGAACTTGGTCTTGAGCTAAAAGGTGGTCTAGAGCCTTCACCAACGGACTATGCTGATCTCGCACGTCAAATCTCTGGGCGTCAAGATCAAGAGTTGATTCAAACCATGCTGCTGCGCTCAATGAAGCAAGCGGTATACAACGCAGATAACGCGGGGCACTTTGGATTGGCACTGAAACGCTATGCGCACTTTACGTCGCCAATTCGTCGTTACCCTGACCTGTTACTTCACCGTGCAATCAAGTATCTGATTGCGAAAGAAGAAGGTCGTAATCAAGATCGCTGGACACCAACGGGTGGCTACCATTACTCATTCGATGATATGGACTTTTACGGTGAACAATGTTCGATGACAGAGCGCCGTGCGGACGATGCCACACGTGATGTTGCGGATTGGCTGAAGTGTGAATATATGCAAGACCACGTCGGTGATGAGCTAGACGGTGTGATTGCTAATGTCACTAGCTTTGGCTTCTTTGTACGTTTAACGGATTTGCACATCGATGGTTTGGTGCATATTTCTACCCTTGCGAACGACTACTATCAATTTGACCCGATTGGTCAACGACTTATTGGTGAAAGTTTCGGTAACATCTATCGCTTAGGTGATGCAGTAAAAGTAAAAGTACTGGCTGTTAACCTCGATGATAAGCAAATTGACTTTGAATTGGTCGAAACAAGTCGTAAGCTACGCGGTGAAGGTAAGACTGCGAAGAAACGCGCAGCGGAAGCAAAACGCAAAGCGAAAGATAAAAAACGCGCTGCGACTCGCTCTTCATCGAAAGAAGGTGGCGCGCCTCGCGCAGTTCCTGCGATAGAGCCAACTAAGCGTCCAGAAGAAACGGGCGCAGTGAGTAAGCGCAATGGCCCAAAACGTGATGACGCCGAAGGCAAAAAGAAGCCTAAAGTGAAAAAAGCACGTAAAAAAAAGCCACACAGTAAGCCGAAGAAAACCAAGCGCACTAAAAAAGAAGCGTAGTAGGCTGAAGCGCCAGCTCAGTTCAAACTCGGCTGGCGCAGGCAATACGACCCGAACAACAGGTTAAACAATGAGTAACGAATTTATCTACGGCATTCACGCAGTGAAAGCGGTATTGGAGCGCGAACCAGAGCGTTTTATCGAGGCATACGTTTTAAAAGGTCGTCAAGATGATCGCCTAATGCCAATCCTAAATGATCTTCAGGTTTGTGGTGTCTCTATTCAACAAATGACGCGTAAAACTCTGGATGATAAAGCGCGTGGTGCAAATCACCAAGGCATCATTGCTCGCGTAAAACCAGCAAAACAGCTGAACGAGAACGACATTGATGACATCTTAGCGCAGCATGAATCACCGCTACTGTTAGTGCTGGATGGTGTGACGGACCCGCACAACCTTGGTGCGTGTTTGCGTAACGCAGACGCAGCAGGCGCTGCGGCGATCATTGTACCGAAAGATCGCTCGGCACCAATGAATGCCACGGTAAGTAAAGTAGCATGTGGCGCTGCAGAGGTTGTGCCTTTGATTCGTGTAACCAACCTTGCACGTACAATGCGTACGCTACAGGAAAAAGGGATTTGGTTTGTGGGTACGGCTGGTGAAGCTACGCACGACATTTATCAAGCTAAGCTTACTGGTCCTCTTGCTATCGTGATGGGTGCTGAAGGTGATGGTATGCGTCGTCTTACTCGCGAAACCTGCGATGATTTAATTAAGATCCCTATGGCGGGCAGTGTATCAAGCTTGAACGTATCAGTGGCTTCTGGTATCTGTTTGTTTGAAGCGGTTCGTCAGCGTTTGGCTGCCCAAAAATAAGGCGAGCACACTAAGCGTCGCTGAGTGTGACACTGAGTGACATCAAGATTAAGCACACAGGATGGGGAACCATCCTGTGTTATTTTAGCTAGGGAATTTATGACCCAACAAGATATTAAATTGATTGCTTTTGATCTGGATGGAACACTGCTTGATAGCGTGCCAGATCTTGCCGTAGCGGCCGATCAAGCAGTTCAGGCGTTAGGCTATCCTTCTGTATCAGAAGAGCAGGTGCGTGATTACGTTGGTAATGGTGCTGATATATTGATTGGACGTGCATTAAGCCAAAGCATGACCATCAGCAGTGATTTGAGTGATGAGCTGCGTGCTAAAGCGCGTGAGCTGTTTGATGAATACTACAAGCAAAGCGGCCATAAGCTAAGTCACCTTTACCCAACAGTAAAAGAGACGCTTGAAGAGCTACACCAAGCTGGTTTTACGATGGCGATTGTGACGAACAAGCCCTCGAAATTCGTACCAGAAATTCTAGAGCAGCATGACATCGCCAAGTACTTCGTAGACGTATTAGGTGGTGACGCGTTTCCAGAGAAAAAACCAAACCCGGTGGCGCTGAACTGGCTAATGGAAAAGCACCAGGTAAAACCAGCAGAGATGCTGATGGTTGGTGATTCGAAAAACGATATCTTGGCGGCGAAAAATGCGGGTTGTGCTTCATTTGGTTTAACTTACGGTTATAACCATGGCGAGCCCATTTCAGCTTCGAACCCTGACGTAGTGGCGAACCGCCTCGCGGAATTACTGGAAGTCGTCGCTGTTTCTGCATAACGGCAACAAAAGATCTTCCAAAATACTTGTTAATGAGTACACTGAGTAAACCGTGCGCTAAAAGCCGCACGGTTTTTCATTTTAATTAGATTAAGAAGTCAAAGGAATCATTCTAATGAGCAAACCCATTGTATTGAGTGGTGTTCAACCGTCAGGTGAACTAAGTATCGGTAACTACTTGGGTGCTCTACGTCAATGGCAGCAGATGCAAGACGATTATGATTGCCAATACTGTGTAGTAGACCTTCATGCGATTACGGTTCGTCAGGATCCTAAAGCACTGCATGAAGCGACATTAGACGCACTGGCAATTTGTCTGGCAGTTGGTGTTGATCCGAAGAAGAGCACGCTATTTGTTCAGTCACACGTACCAGAGCATGCTCAACTTGGTTGGCTTCTTAACTGTTACACGCAAATGGGTGAGCTGAGCCGTATGACTCAGTTTAAAGACAAATCGGCACGTTACGCGAATGACGTAAACGTGGGTCTGTTTGATTACCCTGTGTTGATGGCAGCAGATATTTTGCTTTACGGCGCACACCAAGTACCAGTTGGTAGCGACCAGAAACAGCACCTTGAGTTAGCGCGTGATATCGCAACGCGTTTTAACAACATCTACTCACCAGAGAGTCCGATTTTTACCGTTCCCGAGCCGTACATTCCAACAGTCAATGCACGTGTGATGAGTCTTCAAGACGCGACGAAGAAAATGTCGAAGTCAGATGACAACCGTAAGAACGTGATTACTCTGCTTGAAGAGCCAAAGTCGATTATCAAGAAGATCAACAAGGCGCAAACAGACACCGAAACCCCACCAAGCATTCGCCATGATATCGAGAACAAAGCGGGTATCGCGAACCTAATGGGACTTTACTCTGCGGCGACAGGAATGAGCTTTGAAGATATCGAAGCCAAGTACAAAGGCGTAGAAATGTATGGTCCATTTAAGAAAGATGTTGGCGAGGCGGTTGTAGCAATGCTTGAGCCAATTCAAGCAGAATACCATCGTATTCGCGCTGATCGTGCTTACATGGATGAGGTAATGCAGCAAGGTGCTGAAAAAGCATCGGCTCGCGCCGCTGAAACGCTGAAGAAAGCATACAAAGCGGTAGGCTTTGTCGCTCGCCCATAGTTGCTAAGAATAGATTACAAAAAGCTCCACGTTAGTGGAGCTTTTTTTATGCTTTTTACTGGAATGGCGTGTCTTTCATGCAACGTTCCATATCGTAATATTCAACACGTCCTCGAGCACCTAAAAAGGCGGACTTCACCACCATGCCTCTATCAATGAAGTAACTGAGCTGCACGCATGATATATCGTAGCTAAGTTCTTTAATTCTCGCTGGGATCCAGTAGGTTCCTGGTGTTCTTAGACGCTGGGTAAAAGTAATAACACCCTCGTCACTGACCTCTAACTCTTCAATTCCATCCAGCTCATTTTTGGCTGATTCGATGATGTTTTGATTCGCGGTAGGTTGAAGTGGCTCACTGGCGGTCAACTGACATCCCGTTATCAAGCCAAGTAAGAAGAGAGCTAGCGCACTGCGTTGAATTTTTTTCATTTATCGTTCCTGAGTTTACAGCTAATGAGATCTTAATGTCTCGCGCAGGAGTTATATCTTTTGTGTATGAATTTGGCTAGTGAATAAGGAGAAGTTATTGAGCAAATGATGAAAATTTTGAAGTATGAGGGTCATGCGTAAGAAAAAGCCGAGCGAATAATTGGTGACTTAAGTTTAAACATGGCTATAAAAATGAAAATCACAGCTTTCTAAATTAGTGATTAATTATATTTTCATTTATAACAAAGTGAGCTTGGTTAATAAGCCACTTCACGAGCGATGTATTTTCTACTCCTTAACATGAAGTGAAAAAATAAACTGAGTAATTAATCTAAATTTTGATTTGTTTATCAATAGCGTTCTGTATTTATTACAAAAAATGTTTGAATGGGATGTTCTGGCATATTTTCTTACATTCACATGTGATTCATTTCACGGCTTTAATTGCTCATTCTTATTTATTTCATAAATAAACCTGATAGTAGACGCAAATGGTAGGCTCTGATCAGAGCTAAGTTTGCATTTACATAAATATCAGGTATGACAATGGACACGTTAATCAAACCCTCAATACTCGCACTAACCATCGCCAGTGCACTTAGCGCAAACGCGAACGCAGAGATTATTATTTCCCAGTATGTGGAAGGCGGCGCTTATAATAAAGCGGTCGAGATCGCCAATACAGGTGATACTGCGGTGACACTCACAGGCTATGAATTAGCAAAATCTTCGAATGGTGGCGGCTCGTGGGGCAGCACTCTTGATCTTAGTGACGTAACGTTACAAGCGAAGCAAGTGTATGTGCTTGCTCATGGCGATGCGAGCGAAGCAATAAAGGCGGTTGCGGATTACACTGATAAAAATGTAGCGAACTTTAACGGCGACGATCCGTTGGCACTTCTTAAAGATGGGGAAGTGCACGATATATTAGGTGTGATGGGGGACGTGGATTTCGCTAAAGACACCACGTTAGTTCGTAACAGTGATGCGCTTACACCTTCAACTACCTACCAATCCACTCAGTGGACAGCCTTACCTAAAGATAATATTGATGGTTTAGGAGAATTAAATACAACTGAGCCATCTGCGCCATTTGCTTGTGAAGTAGATGGACAAGAACCAGCCTTTACCACCATCCAAGAGATTCAAGGTGAAGGTGCTTCTTCTCCATTTATTGATGGCTACCCTTACATCACGACCGAAGATCACTTCGTAACTGGTGTGGTCAGTGCTGTAACAACAGGCTTAACTAAAGGCTTCTACCTGCAAGCACTTGAGAATGATGGCAACGACAAGACATCTGAAGGTTTGTTTATTCACACCGATGTTGCCGATACAGAGCTGAAAGCTGGTGATGTTGTTTGTGTGAAAGGGAAAGTACAAGAGTACTACAGCAACACTCAGCTTTCTTCTGATGCAAACAGTTATGTAAAAACAGGCACATCAAACGCCTCTTTGGTTACTCCGTTAACGATTAAGGAAGGGGAAACACTACGTGATGCACTAGAGCGTCATGAAGGTATGCAAGTTGAGCTCAGCTCGGCTAGCGAACTTTTCGTTACTCGTAACTTTTCTTACGATTATGATTCTCGACGCAACAACATGATGTTGTCTCATGAAGCACCGTTGTTTAAGCCGACTCAATTGCATGCAGCAGAGAGTGACGCTGCGGTTGCCCTTGCCAAAGAGAATGCCGCCAACCGTATTTACTTGGAATCGGATAGCAAAGCGCCAAATGGTCAAATCCCATATTTCCCAACGTTTGCACAAGATCTTGACCAAAATGGCTCTTCAGAGCAGCACATTCGCCTAGGCTCTCGTGTCGAAGGCCTGCAAGGTGTTGTGGCTTACAGCTACAACGAGTACCGCCTAATTGCGACCAATGAAGTTGATAGCAGCAACTTTGTCACGTCAGGTGATGACTTTGACGTTGCGCGTAAAGCGGCGCCAGCCATAGCCGATTCTGATTTACGAGTAGCGAGCTTCAACGTTCTTAACTACTTCACTTCAGTTGCTGACAGCGGGCACGACAACCCAACCGGGCAAAATCGTGGCGCGACAAACCTTGATGAGTTCTTGATCCAGCAAGCGAAAATAGTTTCAGCGATGAATAAGATGGACGCGGACATCATTGGCTTGATGGAAGTGGAAAATAACGGCTTTGGTGATGGTAGTGCTATCCAAAACTTGGTTGATGCTTTAAACGCTGAGATTGATGACGTGGAAGATCATTACACGTATGTCGAAATCGAAGAGCAAGACAAATACCAAGAGGAATACTTTGGCAGTGATGCGATCATGGTTGCGATCTTATATCGTGCTAACGCAGTAACACCAAAAGAAGCAGCAAAAGTCATTGTGACGCCAGAGCAACACATTGCAGAGAACACCATTACTCGTAAAGAGGGCACTGAAAGTAACCCTGCATACGACAAATATCAACGCCATAGCTTATTACAGACCTTTACAGTGAAAGAGACTGGCGAAGATCTTTCAGTGGTCGTGAACCACTTTAAATCGAAAGGTTCTGAATGTATTGAAGAGTGGATTGCTGGTGTAGAAGACTCAGAACCCGCGGATCTGCAAGGTAACTGCAACAACTTCCGTGTTTCTGCTGCGAAAGTCGTTGGTGAAGCGCTGAAAGATATTGATGGCGATGTGCTCGTCATGGGCGATTTGAACGCTTACGGCAAAGAAGATCCGTTACTTACCCTCACTGATTACTCACAAGAGAAATACGGCCGTGATATCTACACTGCCGCTTACACAACCATTGGTGGCGGTGAGCTTCAAGTAGAGAAAACCAAGATTGAAAAAGGCTACGGTCTGCACAATTTAAACACCTTGCTGCATGGCGCTGATACGTTCTCGTACACCTATTCAGGTGAGTTGGGGAACTTGGACCATGCATTGGCAAGCAGCGGTTTAGCGCAAAAAGTGGTGGCGATTGAAGATTGGCACATCAACTCTCTAGAAAGTAACTTGTTTGAATACAGCAGCAAATACACGGGTGACATGCCGAAGTACAAAGATGCGTTCTCAGCGTCTGATCATGATCCAGTGATTATTGCTATTGATTTGCCAGATGATGATATCGATTTACCGAAAGCGGGTGAAAACTTAGCTATTGATGTACGTCTACCACCAACTGCGGTTGCGGGCGATATTGTGACAGTGAACTTAACAGCATCCACACAAGCGGCCGCGACAAGCAGTGATGCAAAAGTTTACTCGGCTAGCCAAACCTTGACTCAAACTGACATTGACGCACGCAGTGTGAATATTGAGTTTGAACAAGCGCCAGAACAAGGTAATTACCAGTTAGAAGAGAAAGTGACAGACTCGACAGGCAACGTCGTTAAGTTTAGCTCTGTTCGTGATGTTTCAATGACGCAAGCCGAAACGGGTGCAGAAGGTTCGAAGGATTCAGATGGTGGTTCGTTTGGTTTTGGCGCGCTACTCGCGATGCTTGGACTTGGCTTACTACGTCGCCGCAACTAAGCCTTTGTCTCCTAAAATACAGCTGTAAAGACCAAAGGCCAGCCGATGCTGGCCTTTTTATTGCACAAAGACTTGCCTTTCTAGTTTGGTGTTGCAAAATACCGCCCTTAATTGTCGCAAACCAGACAATCATCTCTTAAGTCTTGCCTAAACGGATTGGAGCAGCTGACACTCTATGTTGTTGATCATCGATAACTACGATTCTTTCACTTACAACCTCTACCAATACTTTTGCGAGCTTGGCGCTAGTGTAAAAGTCGTGCGTAACGATGAAATCGACATTCAAGGGATTGAAGCGTTGAACCCAACTCACTTGGTGATCTCACCTGGACCGTGTACGCCAAACGAGGCAGGTATCTCTCTACAAGCTATAGAATACTTCGCTGGTAAGCTTCCAATATTGGGTGTTTGCCTTGGTCATCAAGCGATAGCGCAAGTGTTTGGTGGGGAAGTCGTGCGCGCCCGACAAGTGATGCATGGGAAAACGTCACCTATTCGTCACAATGGTCGCAGTGTGTTTAAAAACCTGAATAACCCACTCACCGTAACCCGTTATCACTCTCTCGTGGTGAAAAACGGTACGTTACCCGATGTGTTTGAACTGACCGCATGGACTGAGCTGCCGGATGGAAGTATGGACGAAATCATGGGTTACCAACATAAAGCTCTGCCAATTGACGCAGTGCAGTTTCACCCAGAATCGATCAAAACAGAGCAAGGTCACGAGTTGCTCGCGAACTTTTTAGCACGTAAAGCGATCTGATCGCGATCACTTTTCTTAACAAATCATTCATCTTTTTGCCGAGGTGAGTGGATTGCAAAACTATGCGGTTCATTCTGGCCTCTTTGTCTATTCATGTCTTTTTAAACCTTCTATCCCCTGTATTACATAACATTTATAAAAAATCGCTTCTCTATTTTACTTTCTTGATGCATAAATAGTCACAAGCAGTGATTAATGGAAGTTGCTTTCGAGAACGAAAAGAATAAATCACTATTGAAATGGTTAATTAAATGTAAATACAATGCCGCAATAGCTTAAATGCAAAACATTATTTGCTGGCAAAGAGAGCCGGTTAAATTCGCTTATCTGCTACGCATGCGGTATCAAGAAGGAATGTGCAATGACAACGGAAATTAAAGTAGAGCGCGGTTTATTCGATGAGGTAATGGTACCTTGCTATAACCCGATGGAAATGATCCCTGTTAAAGGTGAAGGTTCACGTGTTTGGGATCAGGAAGGTAATGAATATATCGACTTTGCTGGTGGTATTGCAGTGAGCTGTCTTGGCCATTGTCATCCAGTAATGGTAAACGCATTAACAGAGCAAGCTAACAAGCTTTGGCACTTAAGTAACGTGATGACGAACGAACCAGCCCTTCGTCTGGCGAAAAAGCTAACAGAAGTGAGCTTTGCTGAGCGCGTATTCTTTGCTAACTCTGGCGCAGAAGCGAACGAAGCGGCACTTAAGCTGGCACGTCGTTACGCTGCTGACGTACATGGCGCTGAGAAATCAGAAATCATTGCATTCAAACAAGGTTTCCACGGTCGTACGTTCTTCACCGTAACGGTTGGTGGTCAAGCGGCTTACTCTGACGGTTTTGGTCCTAAGCCTGGTGACGTTACTCACTTACCTTACAATGATATCGAAGCACTGCAGGCACACATGTCTGATCGCACATGTGCGGTGATGATGGAGCCACTACAAGGTGAAGGCGGCATCGTGCCACCAACGCCTGAGTTTGCTCAAGCAGTACGTGAGCTGTGTGACAAACACAACGCGCTACTGATCTTCGATGAAGTGCAAACCGGTAATGGTCGTACAGGTAACTTCTACGCTTACCAAGGTTTAGGTATTACACCTGATATTCTAAGCACCGCGAAATCACTCGGTGGCGGCTTCCCAATCGGTGCAATGCTGACTACTGCAAAATTAGCAGAGCACATGAAAGTCGGTACGCACGGTTCAACATACGGCGGTAACCCACTCGCGTGTGCTGTAGCAGAAGCAGTTGTGAACGAAGTTACTAAGCCTGAAGTGTTGGCTGGTGTGCTAGAACGCGAAGCGATGTTCCGCGAAGGTCTAGAGAAGATCAATGCTAAGTACAACATCTTCTCAGAAGTTCGTGGTCAAGGCCTATTGCTTGGCGCTGCACTAAATGAAGAATGGCAAGGCCGCGCACGTGATGTTCTCGTCGCTGCAGGCAAACAAGGTCTCATGGTATTGGTTGCGGGTGCCAATGTCGTACGTTTCACACCATCACTCGTTATTACACAACAAGAAATTGAAGAAGGCTTGGCGAAACTGGATAAAGCGATCGCGACTTTAGTTTAAGCGCGATATCAGTTTCAACGTCAACGCAGACACCCCCGTCAAGGATCTCTGATGGGGGAATTGTTCCTACAATATAGTTAGGATCTTCTTGCATCTGGAGGGAGTATTGATGCTAGTAGTTCGCCCTATCGCGATGTCGGATTATGACGCGCTGCACACTTGTGCGGTGGAGTCTGGTCACGGATTTACATCTCTACCGGTTAACGAAGAACTGTTAACCAATCGAATCAAACACTCAGAGTACAGCTTTGGTAAGCCAGATGTGGCAGAACCAGGTGATGAAGGCTACCTGATGGTCGGCTTTGACTCTGAAACGGGTGAGGTTGCGGGTACCACCGGAATCGAAGCATCTATCGGCTGGGATGTCCCATTTTACTCGTATCACATTAGTAAAGTGGTGCACTCGTCACCAAAGCTTGGCGTCAATAATGTCGTCAAACTGCTTACTTTTGGTAATAACTACACGGGTAACAGCGAAATTTGTACCTTGTTCTTGCGTGAGAAATTCCGCCAAGGTCTGAATGGTCGTCTAATGTCGAAGTGTCGTTTCCTCATGATGGCTGAGCACCCAGAGCGTTTCTCTGAAACGATCTTTGCGGAGATGCGTGGTGTTTCAGACGACGAAGGCAACTCGCCGTTCTGGCAATGGTTACAAGAGCATTTCTTCTCCATCGATTTCACGCTTGCGGATTACCTCACAGGTATCGGCAAGAAAGGCTTTATTGCTGACTTAATGCCGAAGCTGCCTATTTACATCAACCTGTTGAGTCCAGAAGCGCAAGCCGTGATTGGTCAAGTACATGACAATACTCGCCCAGCATTAAAGCTGCTTGAGCGTGAAGGCTTCACTAACCGTGGCTACGTGGATATTTTCGATGCGGGTCCAACCGTTGAATGTGACTTACGCAATATTGAATCGGTACGTCACTCGTTCCGTGCGCAAGTGAAAATTGCACAACATAGCAGTACGCAAGACTTCTTGATGTGCAACTCATCGTTCGAAAACTTCCGCGCAGCAGTCACCAAAGCGGCGTATGACCCTGAAACACAAAGCGTCATGATCGCACCAGACGTTGCGGATGCACTTTTGGTTGAGGAAGGGGATTTTGTTCGCCTTCTTCCGCAGTAACAGACGATAGAATTTAAGGATAGAAACAATGACACATTGGATTGCAGGTGAATGGGTACAAGGTCAGGGTGAAGCATTTACGTCTCTGTCGCCTTACAACCAAGAAGTGATCTGGCAAGGCAACGGTGCAACGGCAGAGCAGGTGAATCAAGCGGTATCTGCAGCGCGTGAAGCGTTTATTGACTGGAAAAAACGCCCATTTGCAGAGCGTGAAGCGATCGTGTTGGCTTTTGCTGAGAAAGTAAAAGAGAACAGCGAGAAAATCGCCGAAGTCATTGCCAAAGAAACTGGTAAGCCAATTTGGGAAACGCGCACTGAAGCAGCGGCAATGGCAGGTAAAATTGCAATCTCTATTCGTGCTTACCATGACCGCACTGGTGAAGCGAGCCGTGAAGCGGCGGGCAACCAAATTGTGTTGCGTCATCGCCCACTGGGCGTGATGGCGGTATTTGGGCCATATAACTTCCCTGGTCACCTACCAAATGGTCACATTGTGCCTGCGTTACTAGCGGGTAACACCGTTGTGTTCAAGCCATCCGAGCAAACGCCTTGGACTGGCGAGCTAGCTATGAAACTTTGGGAAGAAGCAGGTCTGCCGAAAGGCGTGATCAACCTTGTCCAAGGTGCGAAAGAAACCGGTATTGCGCTTGCTGATGCGAAAGGCATTGATGGCGTACTGTTCACGGGCAGCGCGAACACGGGGCATGTATTGCACCGTCAATTTGCGGGTCAACCAGACAAGATGTTAGCACTAGAAATGGGTGGTAATAACCCGATGGTGATCTCTGATAAATACGGTGATTTGGATGCCACGGTGTACACCATCATCCAGTCAGCGTTTATCAGTGCTGGTCAACGTTGTACGTGTGCTCGTCGTTTGTACGTGCCATTGGGTGAGAAAGGTGATGCGCTCATCACGAAACTGGTTGAAGCGACGAAGAATATTCGCGTAGACCAACCATTTGCAGAGCCTGCGCCATTTATGGGGCCGCAAATCTCCGTTGCCGCAGCCAAGTTCATTCTCGATGCACAAGCGAACCTTCAATCACTTGGTGGTGAAAGCTTGATTGAAGCTAAAGCAGGAGAGGCGGCGTTTGTTTCTCCGGGCATTATTGATGTAACGAACATTGCTGACCTGCCAGATGAAGAGTACTTCGGTCCACTTCTGCAAGTGGTGCGTTACGAAGGGCTAGAAAAAGCCGTAGAACTGGCGAACGACACGCGTTTTGGTCTCTCAGCTGGTTTAGTTTCAACTGACGACCAAGAATGGGAATACTTCGTTGACCATATTCGTGCAGGGATCGTGAACCGTAACCGCCAGCTCACAGGTGCAAGTGGTGATGCGCCATTTGGTGGTCCTGGTGCGTCAGGTAACCTACGTCCAAGCGCTTATTACGCAGCAGACTACTGTGCGTACCCGATGGCATCAATGGAAGGTCAAGAGACTATCTTGCCTGCAACATTAAGCCCAGGTGTGGCGCTATAAGTTTTAATAACAGAGTCGCAACCATGTATTGCGGCTCACCTTGCCGGCGAATCATTTAGGTATGGGTTGTAGTGATCGTTGGCAGAACACGGAAAGTGAGCAAAGACTCGGAAAAGCGTGTTGACTGACTGGCATTTACCGTCACAGGTTGATGGCTGCCCGTTCATTATTCTGGACAACTTTTCGTTGTGAACGAGCAGTCAACTTCCGCTTACCTTTTAACTCTACATCTCGTAACAAGGAGTCGTTATGACGCCCGATGTGTTATTTGAATCGCTATGGCAAGATTACATTCAACGTCTTTGCCCTTCTGCTGCGAAAGTACATCAGCTGCTTCAAGAAGATGAGCCTCTGATTAATGATCATATAGCTTTACGTACCTTCAATATTGCGCCTCTTGGTATCGAAACCTTAGCTAAACCATTTGTAGCCATTGGCTACCAGGCATGTGGTGACTACGTTTTCGAAAGTAAAAAGCTGGTTGCTAAACACTATGAGCACCCTGATCCGAAGCAACCTAAAGTCTTTATTAGTGAGCTAAAAGTTGAGGAGTGTTCGCCTGAGCTGCAAGAGATTGTGAAAAAGCTGGTGGCACAAGTCGATGCAGGCAAGCTGAACGATAGCGCATTCTTACATGGTGGACGCTTGTGGGATTTAAGCTTTGCTGACTACCAAACGTTGGCTAAAGAAAGTGAGTATGCATCTTGGTTGGCTGCGCATGGTTACGGCGCAAACCACTTCACGGTGAGCGTTAACCAGCTCAATGAATACGAAGAAGTGAAGCAAGTAAACGATCACTTACGTACGGCCGGATTTACCATTAATGAAAACGGTGGGGAAGTGAAGGGCACTCCTGAGGTGCTGCTAGAACAATCATCGACCATGGCGGATAAAGTGGCGGTTTGCTTTAGCGAAGGCACTGAAATTATCCCTGGTGGCTTTTACGAGTTTGCTAAGCGCTACCCGATGGAAAATGGTGAGCTGTACCCAGGTTTTGTGGCGGCTTCAGCGGACAAAATCTTTGAAAGTACGAATGGCTAACTTTTAGGGTTAACCTTTCGGCTAACCAACTTGCTCATTAGTCTTTTGTTGCTCTGAGCTCAATGTGGTTACAAGACAAATAAAAAGCCACCAATGACGCCATTGGTGGCTTTTATAATTTTGTTCGCGTCACTCTGGTTTGAGATTAACGAGTACCGTAAACCACGATAGTTTTACCGTGCGCAGAGATTAGGTTCTGCTCTTCTAGCATCTTCAAGATACGACCTACTGTCTCACGAGAACAGCCAACGATTTGACCGATTTCTTGACGAGTGATCTTGATTTGCATGCCGTCTGGGTGAGTCATTGCGTCTGGTTGTTTTGCAAGGTTCAGAAGCGTCTGAGCGATACGACCAGTCACGTCTAGGAACGCCAGGTCACCCACTTTTTGGCTAGTTACTTGAAGACGACGAGCCATCTGCGCAGAAAGGCGCATTAGGATGTCTGGGTTTACTTGGATAAGCTGACGGAATTTCTTGAAAGAAATTTCAGCAACTTCACAAGGAGATTTAGCACGAACCCAAGCTGTGCGCTCTTGGTCTTCCTCGAATAGACCAAGTTCACCAATAAAGTCTCCTTGGTTTAGGTAAGAAAGGATCATCTCCTTACCTTCTTCGTCTTTGATAAGAACCGCAACAGAACCTTTAACGATGTAGTACAAAGTTTCTGCCTTTTCGCCCGCGTGAATTAGCGTGCTCTTTGAAGGGTACTTATGAATATGACAGTGTGAAAGAAACCACTCTAATGTTGGGTCGGTTTGAGGTTTACCTAGAACCATAATATCTCACTTCCTCTGCAGGGTACGCTTGCGCTATCCATATTTTAGCTAAGCCTGAATTAGGCCTACTAGAATAAGAGCACTTTTTATATGCTGCAAGCTCTCTTGTGTTTCGGTAAGAAATAGTATCCTTTTTCGAAAACGATTTCTTGATTTTAATCGTGCCATGATTGAGATTTTGTAAGCAAAACTGTGCACATGATCACGGTATGAAAAGTAAACATCTTCGCAGGCAGGTTTTTAGCCAATTTTCCCTGTTTCGATGAGCTGTTGTAGGATAGGCCGAACTATGAGCTCCATTGCAAAGCTCATCTTACCGCCTGGCACGACAATTGTGTTGTGGCGTGACATGAATGAGCCATCAATCATAGCTAGGAGATATGGGAAGTCGACTTTCTTTATCCCACGCAAGCGAATTACGACAAAGCTCTCATCTAGGCTTGGGATACCTTTCGCGTTAAGTGGGTTAGAGGTATCGACCGTTGGGACGCGCTGAAAGTTAATATGAGTGCGAGAAAATTGTGGCGTGATGTAGTTAAGATAATCGTCCATCGAGCGCACGATAGAATCCATTACTGCTTCTCGTGAATGACCGCGGTCACGAGTATCACGCACAAACTTTTGGATCCACTCTAAGTTTACGATTGGTACCATACCAATCAAGAAATCCACATGCTGCGCGACATTAACATCGCCATCCACAACACCGCCGTGCAAGCCTTCATAGAAGAGAACGTCACTGTTCTCCGGTAAGTCCTGCCACGGTGTGAAGGTACCAGGCATTTGATTATAAGGTACGGCCTCGTCAAAGGTGTGTAGGTAGCGACGTACGCTGCCTGCGCCATCGTGACCATATTTACGGAAAAACTCTTCCAATCCTGGAAAGTCATTAGCTTGAGGGCCAAAGTAGCTAATGTGTCGACCTTGCTCGCGCGCTTTACGGATTTCTATATCCATTTCAGGGCGAGTAAAGCGATGGAAGCTGTCGCCTTCAACCCATGCGGGTTTAACGTTCATCATATTGAACATCTTACGGAAGGCTTCAGATGTAGTGGTCGTGCCGGCACCGGATGAACCAGTAACCGCAATAATTGGGTGTTTAGCTGACATGACAAACCTTGTCGAAAATTACTTACCTGTAATGTGCAGTAGGCTGCTACTGCACGGTCGATAACCCACTATAGCACGTAACAATGCCTTGTCATTGAGTGGGGTACGGTAAAATGTGAAGGGTCTAAAATTTTGTTTTTACCTGAATATCGACGGTTTCGTGCAGTTCAGAGAACACGATAACCGCTTCGCCTTTTTCTAATTGAGTTTTTACTTGATCCACTTTGTCTTGCAAAGAAACCTCGACGGTTCCGTAATCCGTGCCTTCACGTAAGACGAATTCACGAATTAAGTTTTCCAATGTTTCTGGCGCAATGTCTTGCCATGGAATGATCATAAATACCTCGAACTTTTATGATGAGCGGCTAGTTTACTGCTTTCGCTGCTTGGATACAGCAGAAAGGTAATCTGCGGCAATACTTTCGTAATACGCTGGCAGCGCTTCTTCCAACCAAAATTTCGGCTTGAGCGCTGAACCGGTAAGGAAACCAACATGCCCACCGTGCTCAAAGAGACGGTAATCAATATTATCTGGCAGAACAAATTTCGGGATCACATCGTCGGTCATGAATGGATCGTCTTTGGCGTGAATGATCAGTGTCGGTAGCGTGATCTGTTGTAATTTACTTAAGCCAGAACATTGATCGTAATAATCTTGTGCGTCTTTAAAACCGTGCAGTGGTGCCGTGATCAAATCATCGAATTCATACAATCGTGTAACACGTTTTATTGAGTTGTAGGACAAAGCGAGCTCGCCATGCAACAAGTGATGTTTTTGCAACGCGTTGCGTTTGAGCGAAGAGAGCAGGTAACGGCGATACACTTTCGAAAAGCCTTGTTCAATACGGTTCGCACACGCTGCTAGGTCTAAAGGCGCTGAGATAATGGTCGCCGCATTCAAAATGGGGTGGTCTTTGTATTGGGCTAAATAATTCGCCAACATGTTACCGCCAAGAGAAATACCGACCGCAACTTTGGGGTTATCAGGAAAGCGTTGCTCAAGGTGCTCTAAGAAGTGGCGGGCGTCAGTCACTTCACCAGAATGATAGGCGCGAGCTTTCTTGTTTGGCTTACCGCTACAACCGCGGAAATGCATCATCACCGACAGCCATCCGGATTGAGCAAATGCATTCATTAGGCCATTGGCGTAAGGGCTATAGAAGCAGCCTTCTAGTCCATGAAATAAAACAAAAACCGGCTTTTTTTGCGCAGGTTCTTGGGTTGGGTCCTCGCTCCATGCGAGATCGAGAAAGTCGCCATCGGATGTATCGAGGGTTTGCCAAATCGGCGTAAACAACGCTTTTTTGCGAATAAAACGCGGTAAAAGCGTTTGAAGATGCGGGTTTTTGATCCCGGCGGCTGCGAAAAATTGTGTCATACCTAACTGCTCTTATGCGGTTCTTCGGTGTCAGTTGAAGAACTTATTAATATAATCCTTTATAAAGATTATAGGTATTCTACAGATTTATGGGCGTTTTGGTGGGTGAATGTTTGGCACCGGAATAGCAAAGGCCTGTTGCAAATGCTCACCACCAAGTTGACGACAGTATCTCAGCGTGAGTGGGGCGCCATCATTTTTGACCAGCGTGAGCGAGTTAATGCAGTTCACCAAATCCGCTTGTTGCTGCTTTTCTAGTTGCAGCTCAAACTGCAAGGTTTCACGATATAAAGCGTCATTGACTTGAGACTTAAGATGGCGACGTAAGTCGCGAAAAGAGTGCAATAAGGTTTCGCTTCGGCCCAGACAGCTTTGTACCAGAGGCCAGTCTTTTTCTTGGAAAATGAGTTGCTGCTCATCGAGCCATCTGAGCAGCAGGAGTAGGTTCACGTTGCCGTGATAATTGTTCTGCAATGATAAACACGCTTCTTTCACTTCTCGCACACCATAAAACTGCAGACTGAACTGCCAAAGGTGTTCTAGGGTGAGTGTGTATTCAGCGTGTTGATTACTCATTGATTAAACTCTAGCTCCATCTGCTCCAGTTCTTCCTGAGCAGACATCCATTCCATTTCAATTTCTTCGAGCTCTGCCTTACTAGAAGCTTGAAGAGCCAGCACTTGGTTAAGTTTAGCTTTATTTTCGGCTTCATACAGTGAGTTATCTGCCAATTGTTCTTCAGCTTCGGCCAGTGCAGCACCTAACTTATCCATTTTATTTTCTAATTGTGTCAGCGTTTTGCGAATTGGCGCCGTCTGCTTACGAAATTCTGCATCGCGACGTTTCTGCTCTTTTTTCGCTGCCGCGCTGTTGGCGCTATCTTTGGCTGGCTGTGCAGCTTGTGCTTCTTTGCGTTCCGCTCTTTGTTGCTCAGTTAACCATTTGTAGTAGTCGTTTAAGTCACCATCGAACGGCGCAACTTGACGATCATGCACCAAGTACAAGTCATCGGTTGTAGCACGCAGTAAGTAGCGATCGTGCGAAACAATCACCATTGCACCTTCGAACGTTTGCAGTGCCATCGTCAATGCCTGACGCATGTCCAAATCCAAGTGGTTGGTTGGTTCATCAAGTAGCAACAGGTTTGGCTTTTGCCACACAATTAAGGCCAGCACTAAACGGGCTTTTTCACCACCCGAAAACGGCGCGACTTTCTCCAGTGCTTTGTCGCCTTGGAAGCCAAAGTTGCCTAGGTAATCACGTAGCTGTTGTTCGGTTTGATCCGGCGCGATCTGCATCATGTGTTGCAGCGGCGTTTCCTCTGGGTGCAGCGTTTCTAATTGATGCTGAGCAAAGTAACCTATTTTTACGCCTTGTGAGTAAGTCAGATCGCCACCTTGCGCGTTAAGCTCGCCAGAGAGCAATTTGATCAAGGTCGATTTACCTGCGCCATTACGGCCGAGTAGACCAATGCGACTGCCAGGAACCAAGTTCAAGCGGATCTTCTCTAAGATCAGGTTGTCACCGTAGCCTGCCGATACTTCATCCATCATCATGATTGGGTTTGGCAGCGCCGCGGGCTCACGGAATTGGAAGCTAAATGGGTTATCGAATTGAGCGGGTAACACTTTCTCCATGCGCTCCAAAGCTTTAATACGGCTTTGAGCCTGGCGTGCTTTAGAGGCTTTATAACGGAAACGGTCGATGTAGCTTTGCATGTGCGACATCTGTTTCTGTTGCTTCTCGAACATCGCTTGCTGCAGCACCATTTTTTGTGCTCGTTGGTTTTCGAACGACGAATAGTTACCCGTGTATTCGTTCAATTGTTGGTTTTCGATGTGAATAATACGGCCAACAATGGGGTCAAGGAAGTCACGGTCGTGCGAGATCAGGATCAGTGTGCCTGGGTAGTTTTGTAGCCAACGTTCAAGCCACATCACCGCGTCTAAGTCCAAGTGGTTGGTTGGCTCATCGAGTAGCAATAAGTCAGAACGGCACAATAGCGCCTGGGCTAGGTTAAGGCGCATACGCCAACCACCTGAGAATTGAGTCAAACTCCAACTCATTTGCTCTTGGCTGAAACCTAAACCGTCGAGCAATTCTGCCGCGCGAGCGCGAATGCTATAACCGCCGATGGTTTCAATTTTACCGTGGATCTCGGCAACCAAGGTGCCGTTGTCTTGTGCTTCCGCTTCAGCCAACTGCTTTTCGAGCGCTCGGTACTCGCGATCACCATCAATGACGTATTCCAGTGCAGTGCGCTCTAGCGCAGGCGTTTCCTGTGCGACCCAGGCCAACTCCCAATGTTGAGGTTGGCTAAATGAGCCTGCATCAATCGACAGTTCATCTTTCAGCAATGCAAATAGCGTTGATTTACCGCAGCCGTTTTTGCCCACAAGACCGACTTTATCGCCAGGATGGATAGTCGCTGAAGCTTGATCTAAAAGAGGTTTACCGCCACGCAGTAACTGAATATCAGAGAAGGTAATCATAAAGTTTTCATTCACTTTGCGCAGTGCGCGTTGCTTGGTTACATCGCGAAGTGGTTTCAATCGTTTTTAAAGCCACTTGGGTATATATCTAGCGGTGAATAGTAGGGGTATTGGCCGGAAAAGTCGATTGATTCGCTTTAATTGCATTATGCTGTACAAAAAAGTATAACAATTTGATAACGGATAAAAATAACCACAAGGACGACCATTTGGCTGTTGCACCGTCTATTCTCCCAAGAGTTCTGATCATTTATGCTCATCCAGAGCCACATAACTCGATTGCTAATCAAGTGATGATTAAAAAAGCTCAGTCGCTTGAGCACGTCACTGTGCACGATCTTTACGGTGTTTACCCTGACTTCTTTATTGATGTGAATTATGAACATGAGTTGTTGCTCACGCATGATGTGATCGTGTTTCATCACCCGCTTTATATGTATTCATGCCCAGCCCTGTTAAAAGAGTGGTTGGACCGAGTGCTGGGCAAAGGTTTTGCTTTTGGCGGAGGTTCGGCGCTGGAGGGAAAATACTGGCGCAGTGTGATTACAACGGGGGGGAAAGAAGAGGCCTTTAGCGCGAAGGGGTACAACAAATATCCATTAGAGCAAATCTTACAACCGTTTGAACTGACGGCCGCCTTGTGTCAAATGCACTGGATTGAACCTTTGGTGTTGTATTGGTCGCGTAATGTCTCGGATATTGAGCGGTATGAGCACGCAGAATTGTATCGTCGGTGGTTGAACAACCCACTTGAAAACTGGGAAGCAACAGACCAAGGAGGTCAGTATGGCGATAACCAGTGAGTTTCTTCAAAGTAGCGTGGTCTTTCTCTCGGCTGCGGTTATCGCGGTGCCGATTGCTCAGCGTCTCGGACTTGGCTCGGTTTTAGGTTATTTACTTGCCGGTGTGTTGATTGGCCCTTGGGGTCTTGGCTTAATCAGTGATGTTGATGCTATTTTGCACTTTGCTGAACTTGGGGTCGTGTTGTTACTGTTCTTGATCGGCCTTGAACTAAATCCTAAAAAACTGTGGCAAATGCGAGGACCGATTCTAGGTTTAGGCGGCGCGCAGGTGGTGGTTACGACCGCCGTGCTCGGCAGTGTCGTCAGTATGTTCGGCGTAAGCATGCAAGTGAGTTTGGTTATTGGGATGGGGTTGGCGCTGTCCTCGACGGCAATTGCTCTTAAAGTGATTGAAGAGCAAGGGCTCAATGGCACCGAAACGGGTCAGTCTGGTTTTGCGGTATTGCTCTTTCAAGATATTGCCGTGATCCCAATGTTGGCAATGTTGCCCTTGCTTGCTGGCGGGCAGAGTGGCGGTAGTTGGTTGGATGTCTTCACGGTATTAGGCAGTGTGGTGGCCCTGTTGATTGGTGGTCATTTCTTATTGCGTCCACTATTTCGTTTTGTTGTGATGAGCGGCGTTCGTGAGCTCTTTACCGTCGCCGCACTATTGGTCGTGCTTGGGATTTCTGTCGTGATGCAAAAGCTCGGGCTTTCTATGGCCCTAGGGACTTTCTTAGCCGGCGTTCTGCTGGCTGAGAGTGAGTATCGACATGAATTGGAAATCGCTATCGAGCCGTTTAAAGGTTTGTTGTTGGGTTTGTTCTTCATCGCGGTTGGCATGGCGGTAAATTTGGGGTTATTGGCATTACACCCTTTAGAGATTCTGGGCGCGGTGGTGGCTTTGGTCGTGGTTAAGGGCTTGGTTTTGTATGCATTGGCGAGAGCTGCCCGTGTCGGAGCCAAAGCGAGAAGCCGTATGGCCGCGATTTTAAGCCAAGGTGGTGAGTTTGCCTTTGTCATATTTACCGCAGCGAGCCAAGAGGGCATTTTATCCAAAGAGCAAGTGGCTTTTCTGTTGGTGGTGGTCAGTCTATCCATGGTGACGACACCACTTTTGCTGATGGGACAAAAAAAATGGTTTGCTCATACCCTGAATCAAGAAGAAGAGGGCATGACCACGAAAGTAGTGGATCGTCGGCCACGTGTGATCATTGCAGGCTTTGGACGTTTCGGTCAGATCGTCGGACGTTTAATGTATGCCAATAAAATCAAAGTGACGGTATTAGAAAGTGATGCCAGCCAAATCCACCTACTGCGCAAGTATGGTTACAAAGTGTTTTATGGCGATGCTACCCAAATTGATCTTTTGCGGGCTGCTGGCGCAGATAAAGCAGAAGCATTGGTCATTTGTACCGATTCACCTGATGAGGTGATGGCCATCGTTGATATCTGCCGCGTGCACTTCCCGAAACTTAAGTTGCTAGCCCGAGCAAGAAGCCGCGTCGAGGCGTATCAGTTAATGAGCCACGGTGTCGAGAATTACTCTCGTGAAACATTTTTAGGGGCATTGGATCTCGGTCGCCAAGCGCTCGTAGAACTTGGTATGCACCCATATCAAGCAAAGCGGGCAGAAGCACATTTTCGTAAGTTAGATAATGCTATGCTTAAGGACTTATTGCCTCAGCACAATGAAGATAAGAAATTGGCTCAGAGAGCGAAAGAGGCACGCAAAGAGCTAGAAGAAATTTTTGGTCGTGAGATGGAGAGCGACCATCAGTCACCTAATCATTGGAAGTAGTACTTGAGCCAAGACTCAAGCTAAGGAAATAGCGTGAAAATCAAGAAACGTTTTATTGCCGGCGCTAGCTGCCCAAATTGCAGCCAGCAAGATACCCTGCGCTGGTGGATTGAAAATAATATCGAGTTAGTTGAGTGTGTCGAGTGTGAATTTACTGAGCAGCGTAAACCGCAATCTGTAGAGAAAAATAAACACTCAGATCAGGAAATGATCGGAATTTTTAAGCCGGAATAATTGAACTTCGATAATTGATCCCCATAATACACCCAGATATCTCAGTACTTAACCCCATTCAGGTTAAGTCAATTAATCTCCCTGGAGTTAGTATGAAAATTGAAAAGAACGTTGTTGCAAGCCTTGCATACAAAGTAATGTTGGAAGACGGTGTCGTTGTTGATCAATCAACAGCAGAAGCGCCTCTAGATTACCTTCACGGTCACAACAACCTAATCACTGGTCTTGAAAAAGAGCTTGAAGGTAAAGTGGCTGGCGACAAGTTCTCAGTAACGGTAGCTCCTGAAGAAGCTTACGGCGAGCACAACGATGCGCTAGTACAACGCGTTCCTGCGGACGTATTCCAAGGAGTTGACCAAATCGAAGTGGGCATGCGCTTCCTAGCTGACACTGACCAAGGTCCAATCCCTGTAGAAGTAACAGAAGTTGACGGCAACGAAGTGGTTGTTGACGGTAACCATATGCTAGCTGGTCAAACACTAACTTTCGAAGTAGAAGTTATGTCTACACGTGAAGCAACAGCAGAAGAGATCGAACACGGTCATATCCATCAAGCTGGTGGCTGTGGTCATGACCATGATCACGACGATGAAGGCTGCTGTGGCGGCGGTAGCTGTGGTTCTCACTAATCACAAGCTCCTTCACTAGATAGTTTTATCTAGTAAAGCTTTGCAAAGCGCAAGTTGAGGTTTCAACTTGCGCTTTTTGTTTATCTAAGGTGAAGTGCATAGAAGAAAAGAACAACTCATGGAAAAAGCGATGACAAAACCTTTCTCGATTGCGATTCATGGTGGCGCAGGCACCATTTTACGTGAACAGATGAGCAATGAACTTCAGCAATCCATCTTGGCTGATTTGGAAGCGTCGGTAAAAGCTGGCTATCAAATTCTAGAGAAAGGCGGCGACGCTTTGGGTGCGGTTGTGGCTGCAGTAAAAGTATTGGAAGACTCGCCTAACTTTAATGCGGGTAAAGGCTCGGTGCTGACCAACGACGAAATGGTAGAAATGGATGCCTCTGTCATGGATGGTCGAAACCAAGCCGCAGGCGCGGTCGCTGGTGTTCGTCATATCAAGAATCCAATTGAGCTCGCTCGTGACGTAATGCGAAACAGCAATCACGTGTTGTTGGTGGGTGAGGGCGCAGAGAAGTTTGCTTTTGAACAAGGCCATGAGTATACCGAACAGGATTACTTCTTTACTGATCGCCGTTATGAGCAGTTGCTGTCTATGCGTGAGAAAGGGCTGTTTGCTTTGTCGGAATCTCGCTACCCAGATGATCGTAAACATGGCACCGTCGGAGCCGTAGCGTTGGACCAACAAGGTAACTTAGCAGCTGCAACCAGCACGGGTGGCGTAACGAATAAGCAATACAATCGAGTTGGGGATTCGGCTTTGATAGGCTGTGGCACGGTGGCCGAAAATGGCGTTGTCGCAGTTTCAACTACGGGTGTCGGTGAGTTTTTTATCCGTAAACGTGTCGCAGAAGACGTCGCCGCGCGGATGCGTTATTTACAAGAAAATGTTCATACTGCTTGTGAGCATATTATTCAGGGGGAACTGAAAGAGATGGGCGGCGAAGGCGGTTTAATCGCAATTGACGCGCAAGGTGAGCTGCACTTTGCGATGAACAGCTCTGGTATGTACCGAGCTGGCATCAACACTCAAGGCGAGTTGAGCGTCAAAATCTACGCTGACGAATAGCTTCCTCTTGAGCAACCTTCTTAAGTAATCAATACAACAAAGCCCAGAACACGTTCTGGGCTTTGTGCTATTTGAGCCTGCATTTTAATAATGCGGTGGTGGGGTTTCTTCTGACGGATCGGCTAAATTCGACGAGTCCATATTTTTTACTTTACCTACCACATATTTCATCTGATCGAGCATCTTGGTAATTTGCAGTTGCTGCTGCGATAAGGCGCCGTTCAGATCTTCAATAGTCTGTTCTTGGAACGCAAGCTGACATTCTAAGTCATTAATGCGAGCTTCCAATTGCTGAATGATTTTTTCTGTCATGATCCGTTCTCTAACTGCCAAGCTTGGGCAATACCTGCTGAAGTAGCAGTAATTACGCGTTGTTTTGAATCAAAGGCTGCATCATACACGACCGCACGGGGAGGGCGAGTGTCTTTTTTTGGCTCAACTTCAAATCCGCCAATCCGTTTTCCGGTTTGAGTATCCCATATTGAAACGCGGCCAGAAGGCGTTCCTGTCACTAACTGAGTTCCGTCATCAGAAAATCGCGCAGTAGAGAAGATCAATTGGCGCGACCAACTGCTCAACTGTGTGACCTCTTGTCCAGTTTTTAAATCCCAAATTACCGCTTGGTTTCCGCCATCGGATGTCATTGCTAACTTGCCATCTCGTTGCAGGGCAACACGAACAACCCGTTGTTCATGTTCGAAGGTCCGCAGCACTTGTCCGGTTTCGGTGTCCCACAAATACGCTTTGTAGTCATTACCACCAGTCAGTGCGAAGCGGCCATTAGGAGAAATGGCGACGGAATTGACTTTTTCACGATGCGCAAGGAACTCCAAGCGACGTCCGGTGACTAAGTTGACGTAAATTGCTTTACCGTTGGATAACCCGAGCAGAACTTGCTCACCGTTACTGGTGATATCAACGTCGCGAATGAGCGCATCAGAAATAGACCAAAGGCCTTCGGATTGCGTCCAACCTAAGTCCCAAACTGCGAAGTTCATTTGGCTTGCTGTGACTGCATAGCGACCATTGTCTGAGATACGAATATGGGATACCACGTTGGCATCGGCATCGAGCTCACCTAGGTTGGCTAGTTGTTCATTTTGCTCTAGGTCCCACAACATCAAATGGTGTTGCTGAGAATAGAGCAGAGCAAATCGTCCATCTCTGCTAAGTGCGAAGCTCGTCGCACCCTGAGGCTCTATCGGCCAACGCTGCACTTCACGCTCGGCGAAAAAGCAACCATTTAACGTGGTGATGACAATTAAATATAGGAATAAATGAGAAATTCTTTGCATCACATCTAATAATCCGGTTTGTGTCTTAAGACATATAGCTAGTATATTGGTATAACGATTGTCTTCACTAGTCTCATAGAAGATTTGTGCACAACAACCAATGGCAAAGCCATTATTGGGAGAATTTAATGAAATCAGTTTTAAAAGTGTCGCTACTTGCTGCAACAGTTATGCTAGCGGTAGGTTGTCAGAAAGAAGAAACTAAAACAGAAGCCGCACCTCAAGCAGAACAAGTTCAAGCAGAAACCGGTAAAGCGGTTCACTTTAAAACCGACGACGATAAAGCGGCATACGCAATCGGTGTTTCATTTGCTAACTACCTAAGCACAAGCATCGACAAGCCAAGCGAAATCGGCATTAATCTTAACAAAGACTTGGTACTCAAAGGTATCGAAGACGTCTTCAAAGGCAATGCTGAATTGAATGAAGAAGAAACACGTGCAGCACTAGAATCTCTAGACAAGCGTGTTGCTGAAAAGATGCAAGCACAAGCGGCTGAGAAAGCAGCTGAAGCGAAAAAAGCTGGCGATGATTTCCGTGCTGAGTTCGAGAAGCAAGAAGGCGTAGTGAAGACAGATACAGGTCTTCTATACCAAGTTATTACTCCAGCTGAAGGCGAGAAGCCAAAAGACACTGATACGGTTCAAGTACACTACAAAGGTACGCTAATCGATGGTACGCAATTTGATAGCTCTTACGATCGTGGTGAACCTGCAACATTCCCACTTAACCGTGTAATCCCAGGTTGGACAGAAGGTGTTCAGCTAATGCCTGTGGGTTCTAAATTCAAATTCGTTATCCCGCCAGAGCTAGCATACGGTGATCAAGACACACCAAGCATTCCTGCTAACTCAACGCTAGTATTTGAAGTTGAGCTGCTAAAAGTCGAGAACGACAACGCAGAGCAATAACAATAAGCCGCGATAAGTTATTGAAAAAGGTCCGTTTAACGGGCCTTTTTTGTTCTAGGTCACTAGTTGGTGAGTTTGCTAGGTTGATTTTCAAATTTTCTGATAAACTTACACCAATTTGTTGATTTTTCGCTCGAAGGCTTATGACAACTACAGAAACAATAAACGCGGAGATGTTGCTCGAAATGGAATCCGTTAACGTGATGCCGTTTACCGAGCACGACAAAACCATTTTAAGATCTTATGAGGCGGTCGTTGATGGTATCGCCAGCCTGATAGGTCCCTTTTGTGAAATCGTTCTTCACTCGCTAGAAGACTTAAATACCTCTGCAATTAAAATCGCTAACGGTGAAAACACGGGTCGCCAAGTCGGCTCACCGATCACTGACTTAGCGCTTAAAATGCTAAAAGACATCGAAGGCTCGGAGCGCAACTTCTCACGTTCGTACTTTACCCGTGCAAAAGGTGGCGTGTTGATGAAGTCGATCACTGTCGCCATTCGTAATGGTGAAAATCGCGTGATTGGTTTGTTGTGTATCAACGTCAACTTGGATGCGCCTTTCTCGCAAGTCCTTCAATCTTTCATGCCAACGCAAGAAGCAAAAGAAGCGGCTTCCTCGGTTAACTTTGCTAGTGACGTAGAAGAGCTGGTGGACCAAACTGTTGAACGCACCATCGAAGAGATCAATGCGGATAAATCCGTATCGAACAACACCAAGAATCGCCAAATCGTGATGGAATTGTACGACAAAGGCATCTTCGATATTAAAGATGCCATCAACCGCGTTGCAGATCGTCTTAACATTTCAAAACACACCGTCTACTTATACATTCGTCAACGTAAAACCGAGGACGATGAAAAGTGAGTAAGCTGACTTACACGTTGGTGGTGAATGGTCCTGTTTACGGTAGCCAGTCAGCACGCAGTGCTTATCAGTTCGCCAAGGCGGTGATTGAGCAAGGCCATCAGTTAGTGAGCGTTTTCTTTTATCAAGAGGGCGTGACCAATGGTACTGCTTTGAGTGTGCCTGCCAACGACGAATTTGATCTCAATAAGGCATGGCAATCTTTGGCAAAAGAGCATGGTGTTCGTCTAGAAACTTGTGTTGCTGCGGCTTTGCGTCGCGGGATCGTAAGTGAAGAAGAAGCGAATCAACATGGTTTGGTCCAGAGCAATCTAGCGGAAGGTTTCGAGCAAGCCGGCTTAGGTAGCTTAGCCGAAGCGATGTTAACCCAAGACAGAGTGGTACAGTTTTGAGTCAGCTAACTTATCTATTTCGTAGCGCACCGCATGGCAGTGCGGCTGGTCGTGAAGGTGTGGATGCACTGTTAGCCGCGTCGGCTTACTGTGAAGATATCAGCGTCATTTTCATGGGAGATGGGGTTTACCAGCTTCTACTAGGGCAAGAACCGAGTAAGATCTTGAGCAAAGATTATGCGCCGATGCTGAAGCTTTTCGATTTATACGATATCGAACAAGTCTTTGTGTGCTCAGAGTCATTAGCTCAGCGAGGTTTGGCTCAAGCGGATTTAGTCATTGAAGCTCAAGCGTTAAGCTCAGAGCAGCTCAAAGATAAGTTGCAACACGCTGGCAAGCTACTGTCGTTCTGAGGAAGTTATGCTACATATTATAAAAACGGTCTCCGCTCTAGAAGACGCCATGCCCTTATGCAGTACACAGGATGACATCTTACTTATAGAAGATGCCGTGTACGCTGCTAACTCGCAGCATAAAGCGTTCTCACACCTAAAAAAACGCAGTGTATTTGTGATAGAGAGCGATATTCACGCTCGCGGTATTGCGAATCGTATCAGTCCATCACTGACGATCGTGAATTACTCAGGCTTCGTTGAGCTCACAGTTAAACAGGATAAATCGCTTACTTGGGATTGAACGTGATTTACTGTCGCTAAAGCTTTACGGATGAATTGTCCTAATTGAACAAAAAAGATCCGTATATTTCTTGACACACCTCTCACTGCTGCATAGAATTTTGCGTCCCTAACTGCAATGGTAGTTGGGGATAGATTTTTCACAAAGCTTACTTTCAAGTAAATCAGGAGCTAGTTAATGGCAACTATTAACCAGTTGGTACGTAAGCCTCGTGCAAAGCAAGTTGTTAAAAGCAACGTGCCTGCACTAGAAGCGTGCCCACAAAAACGTGGTGTATGTACTCGTGTTTACACTACTACACCTAAAAAACCTAACTCAGCACTTCGTAAAGTTTGTCGTGTACGTCTGACAAACGGCTTCGAAGTTACATCGTACATCGGCGGTGAAGGTCACAACCTTCAAGAGCACAGTGTTGTACTAATCCGTGGCGGTCGTGTAAAAGACCTTCCGGGTGTACGTTACCACACTGTTCGCGGTGCACTTGACTGTGCTGGCGTTAACGACCGTAAACAAGGTCGTTCTAAGTACGGTGTGAAGCGTCCTAAGTCTTAATGGATTCCGTTAAGTAAGGCCAAACACTAAATTATTTTTAATTTTTTGAAAAAACTGAAAAGTTTTGGATAAAACCTGAAGAAGACAACGGAGATAAATCCATGCCACGTCGTCGCGTCATTGGTCAGCGTAAGATCCTTCCAGATCCAAAATTCAAATCTGAATTGCTGGCAAAATTCGTTAACATCCTAATGGTTGACGGTAAAAAATCTACTGCAGAGAAAATCGTTTACACTGCACTAGATGCTATGGCTGAAAAGTCTGGTAAAGACCACTTAGCTATTTTTGAAGAAGCTCTTGAAAACGTACGCCCAGCGGTAGAGGTTAAATCTCGCCGTGTTGGTGGTTCAACTTACCAAGTACCTGTAGAAGTACGTCCGGTTCGCCGTAACGCACTTGCTATGCGTTGGTTGGTTGAAGCTGCGCGCAAGCGTGGTGAAAAATCTATGGCTCAACGCCTAGCAGCTGAAATGCTAGACGCGTCTGAGAACAAAGGTACTGCGGTTAAGAAACGTGAAGACGTTCACCGCATGGCTGACGCAAACAAAGCGTTCGCTCATTACCGCTGGTAATACCTTCTGTGCTGCGAGGTTCTCTCGCAGCACTTTTCTATACTCTAAGGTACACCTTAGTAAGAGGATACAATCGTGGCTCGTAAAACTCCTATTGAGCGCTACCGTAATATCGGTATCTGTGCTCACGTAGATGCAGGAAAAACAACCACAACTGAGCGTATTCTGTTCTACACTGGCCTTTCTCACAAAATCGGCGAAGTTCACGATGGTGCAGCAACCATGGACTGGATGGAGCAGGAGCAGGAACGTGGTATCACTATCACATCCGCTGCGACTACTACATTCTGGCGTGGTATGGAAGCACAGTTCCCTGAGCATCGCGTAAACATCATTGATACCCCTGGACACGTTGACTTTACTATCGAAGTAGAGCGTTCTCTTCGTGTACTTGATGGTGCTGTGGTTGTGTTCTGTGGCTCATCTGGTGTTGAACCTCAGTCTGAAACTGTATGGCGTCAAGCAGACAAATACCACGTTCCACGTTTGGTATTTGTAAACAAGATGGACCGTGCGGGCGCAGACTTCCTACGCGTTGTGGACCAAATTAAAAATCGTCTTGGTGCGAACCCTGTTCCAATCCAACTGAATGTTGGTGCAGAAGATGAGTTCAGAGGTGTCATCGACCTTATCAAGATGAAGATGATCAACTGGAATGAAGCCGATCAAGGCACTTCGTTTACTTACGAAGACATCCCAGCTGACATGATCGAACTTGCTGAAGAGTGGCGCAACCACATGGTTGAATCCGCTGCTGAAGCTAGCGAAGAGCTGATGGACAAGTACCTTGAAGAAGGTGAATTGACTGAAGCTGAGCTCAAACAAGCTCTACGTACTCGTACACTAAACAACGAAATCGTACTGGCCACTTGTGGTAGTGCGTTTAAGAACAAAGGTGTTCAAGCGGTACTAGATGCTGTGATTGAGTTCTTGCCATCGCCAGTTGACGTACCTGCAATTAAAGGTGTTGACGAAAGAGAAAATGAAGTTGAGCGTCACGCTGACGACAACGAACCATTCTCTGCGCTAGCATTTAAGATCGCGACTGACCCATTCGTGGGTACGCTAACGTTCATGCGTGTTTACTCTGGTGTAGTAAACTCCGGTGACGCTGTTTACAACTCTGTAAAAGAGAAGAAAGAGCGTTTCGGTCGTATCGTTCAGATGCATGCGAATAAGCGTGAAGAAGTGAAAGAAGTTCGCGCTGGTGATATCGCTGCTGCTATCGGTCTGAAAGACGTAACAACAGGTGACACATTGTGTGATCAGAACCACAAAGTGATTCTAGAGCGCATGGAGTTCCCTGAACCAGTTATTCAGATTGCTGTAGAACCTCGTTCTAAGGCAGACCAAGAGAAAATGGCTATCGCGCTAGGTAAACTGGCTGCGGAAGATCCATCATTCCGCGTGGAAACGGACGACGAATCAGGTCAGACTCTGATCTCAGGTATGGGTGAACTTCACCTAGACATTATCGTTGATCGTATGAAGCGTGAATTCAGCGTTGATTGTAACGTTGGTAAACCTCAGGTTGCTTACCGTGAAACCATTCGTGGTAAAGCGGAAGTTGAAGGTAAGTTTGTTCGTCAATCAGGTGGTCGTGGTCAATACGGTCATGTGTGGGTCAAACTTGAGCCTTCTGAACCTGGCGAAGGTTTCGTATTCGTAGACGAAATCGTGGGTGGTGTGATTCCTAAGGAATACATCAGTTCGGTATCGAAAGGTATTGAGGAACAAATGAATAGTGGTGTTCTAGCGGGTTACCCTGTACTAGATATTAAAGCTACACTATTTGATGGTTCTTACCACGATGTAGACTCAAGCGAGATGGCGTTTAAGATCGCTGGCTCGATGGCATTCAAGAAAGGTGCACTAGAAGCACAACCTGTGATTCTAGAACCAATGATGAATGTCGAAGTAACCACTCCGGAAGACTGGATGGGTGACGTTGTTGGTGACCTAAACCGTCGTCGCGGTATCATTGAAGGCATGGACGAAGGTGTGGCTGGTCTTAAGATCATCCGTGCTCAAGTACCACTATCTGAAATGTTCGGTTACGCAACTGATCTACGTTCTGCAACTCAAGGCCGTGCGTCTTACTCTATGGAGTTTCACGAGTACGCTGAAGTGCCGAAAAACTTCGCAGATAAAATTATTGCAGAGCGTGGTTACTAATTGACGATTGAACTACAAAAAGTTTACGACTTTTTGCGAGATCAGGGCGTCCAAATATTGCGCTAACGGGCGTTGGCGCATAAAATAACAATTTCTGGCGCGTCGTCGATCAATAATGATCACGACGAATCATAACTAGGAAGGAACACGATCGTGTCTAAAGAAAAATTTGAACGTACGAAACCGCACGTTAACGTTGGTACTATCGGCCACGTTGACCACGGTAAAACAACTCTAACTGCAGCTATCTGTACTACTCTTGCTAAAGTTTACGGCGGTGT
>NZ_VHSY01000019.1:0-36696 GCF_013048625.1 Vibrio sp. 11-4(1)
GACTTGCATGTGTTAGGCCTGCCGCCAGCGTTCAATCTGAGCCATGATCAAACTCTTCAATTTAAGATTTTGTTCGGCTCAATGAATACTGAACATTACATAAAGTAATGTTTGAATTGACTGTGCTCTTATTGGTTTTTACTTTTAAAAAAGTAAAACAAAACAGCTCAAGGCTGCTTCCCAATTCGAATGGTCACTTCGTTTCATTGAAACCTAATTTGAAACCGAAGTTTCTAATTGGATTATCATCAACGAGTGCCCACACAGATTGATAGGTCTATATTGTTAAAGAGCTTGCTTTGCGAGAAGTTTTTCTCTCAAAGCGGAGGTGCATTCTAGCGATTTAATTGGCAGTGTCAAACACTTTTTCAATTTTATTTTTCGTAGAAGCTTTTTACCTCTCCGACCCTGCTGAAGCCTTATCGCGTCTGCCGTGTCGGTGGATGCGCATTATAGGGAACTCAGATCCGTTCGCAACCCTTTTTTGGAAAAAAATGGGAAAAACCGACTGTTCGATGACTATTTCATCAAAAAAGCAAAAAAGAGGGTAAAAAACCCTCTTTTTCTGCCTCATAAGCCGTATTTAAATGAATGCGTACGCGTCTGCGAACATACGTTCGCTCTTCGCTTTCTTGTTCTGAGTGAACTGTTCACGTGCTGCGCCAGCCATTTCGAATCGACCTGCAATATAGATATCGTAGTTTTCTAAGCTTTCGAAATCTTCACTCACCGCTTGTAGCACGTTACCAACCTTACCTTGCCAATCAGCAGGTGCTTCTTCTACTACTGGAACAAAGTGAACGTTAGTAAACTTATCAGCGATCTCGACCAGTTCTTCTTTTGCATAAAGTTGGCAGTTATCGCGCGCGCCCCAATATAGATAGATAGGGTTGGTTTTGTTCTGCGCTACGCAGTGATCCAGAATCGAGCGCACGTAACTAAAACCTGTACCACCAGCAATTAATAATAGTGGACGTTCACTTTCTTCTTGAACCCAAGCATCACCATGCGGGGCATCAATTTCAATCTGACCATCAGTTTCAAGCGCCGCTTGCATTGCTTCGACAACTTCTTGAGCGTAAGCGTTGTGTTCCGCCGCACCGATATGCAGTTCAAGTTCACCTTCATGACGGCAAGGGCTGCTCGCGATAGAGAAAGGACGTTTGTCTTTTTCACCCATCACTACCATTAGGTACTGACCCGCTTTAAAAGGCACTGGTGATTCTGGGTGAAGAAGGATTTGGTAAGTATTACAAGCTAACGGCTGAATAGACTTTACTTTACATTGGATGGTCATGGTGTTCCTCTCGCTTACTCATCAAAAGTAAGCACTAAATTACTTTCTGTATAGGCTTGGCAAGGGAATATCCAACCTTGCTGTTGCTCTTTTTCGGTTAGCATCGGTTCGAGGTGGTAATTCACCTCGCCCGTTAGCTTTTTACACATGCACATGGCGCAAGCGCCAACTTGGCAACGGTGTGGGAAGCGAATATTGTTGTTGAGCGCAGCTTCCAACACCGTCTCCCCTTCTTTTACTGGAAACGTAACGTCCATTGGTAGAAGGTGGACTTGATGACTCATAGAATACCTAACTGGTCCCAAATCTCATCGACTTTAGCCACAAGTTTAGGATCTTTTTTGATAGGCGTACCCCACTCGCGCGTGACTTCAGATTCGAACTTGTTGGTCGCATCCAATCCTAATTTGGATGAACTCTCAGTATTACCACGCACTTGAGTTGTGTCTCTATCTGGGTCCATTCGAGTTGTTACAGCCCAAATGATGTCATTCCAATCTCGTGCATTGACGTCATCGTCGCACAAGATAATGAATTTGTTATCCGCGTACTGAGCAAAGAAACCCCATAGATATTCCATCAATTCTTGAGATTGACCAGCTTGATCTTTCTTCATGGTCACGACAGCAAATTGGTTGTTTGCTGCAGCTGGTAGATAGACGTCAACAATCTCAGGGCGTTGCTGTTTTAATGCATCCAGATCCGCTTCGTTAATCGCTTTATTGTCACGCTCAGTAACCTTGGTTCGTGTCGCGAGTTCAGCATCCCATTTAATGGTCGCATCTAAACCCATCTTGGAGCCAAGACCGACCACAGGTGAAGCAAAGTCGAGCGAGTCGATTGGCGTGTTATCTATCATCAAGGTATCACGTACTGGGTCCATATGCTCTGACATGGCTTTCACGACATCATTCCAATCTCGTGCATTTACCGATTCATCGCACACAATAACAAACTTGGTGTACATGAATTGACGTAAGAAAGACCACACGCCCATCATTACGCGCTTGGCATGTCCTGGGTACTGCTTCTTCATGGTGACGACTGCCATTCGGTACGAACAACCTTCTGGCGGTAGATAGAAGTCTTCAATCTCTGGGAATTGTTTCTGCAGAATCGGCACAAACACTTCGTTTAATGCCACACCCAATACAGCTGGTTCATCTGGCGGACGGCCTGTGTAGGTGCTGTGATAAATAGGGTCTTTACGCATAGTAATGTGCGTAATGGTAAACACGTGGTGCTTTTCTTTTTCGTTGTAGTAGCCAGTGTGATCGCCATAAGGACCTTCATCAGCAAACTCGTTCGGGTCGATATAGCCTTCCATCACGATTTCAGCGCTCGCTGGCACTTCCAAATCATTACTAACTGACTTCACGACTTCAGTTTTGCTGCCACGTAGTAAACCTGCAAATGCGTATTCCGATAACGTATCTGGCACTGGCGTTACTGCGCCAAGAATGGTTGCGGGGTCTGCACCAAACGCAACCGAAACTGGGAAAGGTTTACCTGGATTGGTTTCCATCCAATCACGTAGGTCAAGCGCACCACCACGATGAGCTAACCAACGCATTATGATTTTGTTCTTGGCGATTTTCTGTTGGCGGTAAATACCTAGGTTCTGACGTTTCTTGTTTGGACCTTTGGTCACGGTTAAGCCCCACGTAAGCAGTGGTGCAACGTCTTCCGCCCAGCAACTCATTACCGGGATTTTGTCCAAGTCGACTTCATCACCTTGCCACACAATCTCTTGGCACGATGCTTTTCTTAAGCGCTTGGCTGGCATGTTCAATACTTGCTTGAACACTGGCAATTTTTCCAATGCGTCTTTGAAGCCTTTTGGTGGCTCAGGTTCTTTCAAATAAGCCAGCAGCTTACCGACTTCTCTTAATTCTTTAACATCTTCACGTCCCATACCAATCGCGACACGCTCTGGTGTACCAAATAGGTTGGTCAAAACAGGTACGTCGTAGCCAATTGGGTTCTCAAACAACAGCGCAGGTCCACCAGCACGCAAGGTGCGGTCACTGATTTCTGTCATTTCGTAAGCGGGGTCGACGGGGTGAGCAATGCGTTTAAGTCGACCTTTCTGTTCTAGGTGGTCGATAAATTCGCGTAAATCCTTAAAACTCATAGGCCTTCATGACTGGCTAATTAAACTGTCCGCAGTATAACAAATAGGAGGACGCTAAGATCCTCCTATTTTGTGTGGGTATGTGAGCCAGATTACTTTAATACTTGCTCTATCTGCCGGGTCTTCACTTGATGGTTGTTAGAGACTAACTCTTCCAACCAGGTTTGATGCCCTTGCTGCGCCAGCTCTCGAGCGACCATGGTAGCTTCTTCCGATAGTGCCATTTTGCTCACTAGAAACTGTTTCACTTGCGGAGATAAAGGGTTGGATTTTGTGAGTAGACTAATGGCTTCTGGTTTGAGTGACGGATTGACGGTGGAGTTCATCAATTGCTGAATTGAAAAAACGTCCCCAACCGTAGCTAAACGCTCGAGTTCGGACTGGCTGTTGTAATCCGCTCTCATCCGCCAGAGTAAGTTGTACACTTCCTCATCTTGACTTACTTGCGCTAATCTCACGATCACGGCTGTCGATGGTAGCCAACTGGTCACATTCGCTTTGGTTAACTGAGTGGTTAATGCGGCAAGCGCATGCGGTGATAAGCTGTCCAACTCTCGAATCAAAAGTGCTTCACGCGCCTGAGCTTGTTGAGATTGCCCTGTAAGCCATTGCTTTAAGTCGAGCTCTTTTCGCTCAGCTTGTAGTACAAAGTCCAAGGTACTTTGGTCTTGCTTCCAACGCTTAATCAAGCGGCTCGCAATGGCAGGAAAGTTAAAGGCAGGTACACTAAACTCATACCCGTCCCCTCGCTCTAGAACCTGATAAGTAGGAGTCATACGGATCTGAGACTCAACAAACAGAGCCATTCTAGGCGTGAGAATGACATCTTGCTTCTCAAGCTTTTCCAATAACCGAAAACGCACGACCTCTTGTTGAGGTAAAGCTAGTCGATCAAGGGCAAATTTAAGCGAGTCGACTTCATCCCTGACAACGTAATCAAGCAGTTCAGAGACTTTAGCCTGTATTTGAGTATCCTGAAGCCACTGTTCTACTACAGACTCCTGCATTTCCTTGGCAGATAACGTCGCGGGTAGTGTGATAAGTGACAAGCTCAGGAGTAATGACGACAACATTCCTTGTTGCATGTTAACCTCCCGATAACATTTTCCTCATTCTGATGCTTCCATCGGGAGAAAGCAACAAAAAAGCCACCGTTAACGGTGGCTTTTTTAGAATAAGGACTCAGCTATTACTGACGACGCATCGCATCGAAGAACTCATCGTTGGTCTTCGTCATCGCTAGCTTATCAATGAGGAATTCCATCGCGTCGATTTCGCCCATTGGGTGAACGATCTTACGCAGAATCCACATTTTCTGTAGTTCATCAGTCTTCGTCAGTAGCTCTTCACGACGTGTACCTGAACGGTTGAAGTCAATCGCAGGGAATACACGCTTCTCAGCAATCTTACGGTTCAAGTGCAGTTCCATGTTACCTGTACCCTTGAACTCTTCGTAGATAACTTCATCCATCTTAGAACCAGTATCTACTAGTGCCGTTGCGATGATCGTTAGGCTACCGCCCTCTTCAACATTACGTGCTGCACCAAAGAAACGCTTAGGACGGTGTAGTGCGTTTGCATCCACACCACCTGTCAGTACTTTACCTGATGAAGGTACTACGGTGTTGTAAGCACGAGCGAGACGAGTGATAGAGTCAAGCAGGATAACCACGTCTTTCTTGTGTTCAACAAGACGTTTCGCTTTCTCGATTACCATTTCCGCTACTTGTACGTGACGAGATGCTGGCTCATCGAAAGTCGACGCGACTACTTCACCTTTAACTAGACGCTGCATCTCTGTTACTTCTTCTGGACGTTCGTCGATAAGAAGTACCATCAACTCACACTCTGGATGGTTGTATGCGATGCTTTGAGCAATATTTTGCAGAAGCATTGTCTTACCCGCTTTTGGCGGAGCAACAATCAGACCACGTTGACCTTTACCGATAGGCGATGCCAAATCTAAAACACGTGCTGTGATGTCTTCTGTAGAACCGTTACCACGCTCCATTACCATGCGTTCATTTGCATGTAGAGGGGTAAGGTTTTCAAATAGGATCTTGTTACGAGCGTTGTCTGGTTTGTCGTCGTTAACGGTATTGACTTTTAGAAGGGCAAAGTAGCGTTCACCGTCTTTTGGTGGACGAATTTTACCAGCGATAGAGTCACCAGTACGTAGGTTAAAGCGACGAATCTGACTTGGTGATACGTAGATATCGTCCGGACCCGCAAGGTATGAACTATCTGCACTGCGTAGGAAACCAAAGCCGTCTTGCAGAATTTCCAGAACCCCATCGCCAAAGATGTCTTCGCCGCCTTTAGCGTGCGCTTTTAAAATCGCGAAGATGATGTCTTGTTTTCTTAAGCGAGCTAGGTTCTCTAATCCTAAGCTTTCGCCCAGTTTTACAAGGTCAGACACAGGTCTGTTCTTCAGTTCGGTAAGGTTCATGGTGGTGGATTCTTGTTTAGTCAAAATAAGATCTGTTTTCTAGTTAAGATGGATTTGGTCTCAGGATCGACCAAGAAGAGAAATTTGTTCAATTAACGCGCGATAAGTTAGCACTAATTAGTATTCTAGTCCAGAGTTAGAAAAACAAAACCGTGCGTTGTTACTTTGCACGGTTTTATCTGTAATCACTTGGTGATTATAAGTTTGCGTCCAAAAACTCTTTTAGTTGAGTTTTAGACAGAGCACCAACTTTCGTTGCCGCTACGTTGCCGTCTTTGAATAGCAGTAGCGTTGGAATGCCGCGAATACCAAACTTAGGTGGTGTACCTGCGTTATGGTCGATGTTTAGTTTACCGATAGTGAGTTTGCCTTCGTACTCGTCTGCGATTTCGTCCAGAATAGGAGCGATCATTTTACAAGGACCACACCATTCTGCCCAGAAATCCACTAGAACCGGGCCTGCAGCGTTGATTACATCGTTTTCAAAACCGTCATCAGTTAGCTGCAAAATCTTATCACTCATCTTCCACTCCAATGTGTTTTTCGAAACTGGTTGGATGATAACCAGTAATTAGATGCCCTATTGGAATGTATTTACTTTCGTATTGCAAGCTTTAGCTGATATTCTATAGCCATGAAAAAGACGCATATCACAGAGCAAAAGTTCGCCGATTTGGGCTTAAAGCCCCAAGTTATTGAAGGATTGGACAAAAAAGGGTTCGAATTTTGTACCCCTATCCAAGCCTTGGCGTTGCCGGTCCTGCTCACCGGCCAAGACATCGCAGGCCAGGCCCAAACGGGTACTGGTAAAACGCTCGCGTTTCTTACTGCTACATTCAACCACCTTCTGACGACACCAGAGCATGAAGGTCGTAAGCCTACGCAGCCACGCGCAATCATTATGGCGCCAACACGTGAGCTTGCTATTCAGATTTATAATGATGCAGAAGCACTAACTGAGAGCACTGGTCTAAAAACCGCTTTGGCTTACGGTGGTGAAAGCTACGATAAGCAATTGAATAAGCTGCAAGATGGTGTCGATATTCTGATTGGTACGACAGGTCGTATCATCGATTTCTACAAACAGCGCGTATTCAATCTTAACAACATTCAAGCCGTTGTTCTGGATGAAGCCGACCGCATGTTCGATCTTGGCTTTATTAAAGACATTCGCTTCTTGTTCCGTCGTATGCCTGAACCAAAAGAGCGTTTGAACATGCTGTTCTCAGCGACGCTTTCTTACCGTGTTCAAGAACTGGCATTTGAGCACATGAACACTCCTGAGCATGTTGTGGTAGAGCCAGAACAGAAAACTGGTCACCGCATTCAGGAAGAACTTTTCTACCCTTCTAACGAAGATAAAATGGCCCTCCTTCAAACTTTGATTGAAGAAGAATGGCCAGATCGCGCCATCATTTTTGCGAACACGAAACACAAGTGTGAATCGGTTTGGGGTCACTTGGCTGCCGATGGACACCGTGTCGGTCTTCTTACTGGTGATGTACCGCAGAAGAAACGTGAAAAGATTCTTGAGCAATTCACCAAAGGTGATGTCGACATTCTTGTTGCAACTGACGTTGCTGCGCGTGGTCTGCACATTCCTCAAGTGACGCATGTTTTCAACTATGACCTTCCTGACGACTGTGAAGATTACGTTCACCGTATTGGCCGTACCGGTCGTGCTGGTGCAAGCGGTCACTCGATCAGTTTTGCTTGTGAAGAGTACGCAATTAACCTGCCTGCAATCGAAGAATACATTGAGCACACTATCCCAGTTTCAGAATACGATTCGTCAGCGCTGATCCAAGATCTGCCAGCGCCAATTCGTATGCGTGCGCCACGCAACCAACAGCGTCGTACGAATACTGGCGGTACTCGTTCAGGTTCAGGTAACCGCAAGCCGCAAGGACGTCGTCCGCGCCAACCGCGTCAATCGGCACCAAAACAATCGTAAAAGGAAACTGAGTTCGTTTATGAGTCAAGCAGGATCATCGCCGCTATACGCCGCCATCGACCTCGGGTCGAACAGTTTTCACATGCTCGTTGTGCGTCATATCGATGGCAGCGTTCAAACAATGGCTAAAATTAAGCGCAAGGTTCGTCTAGCCGCGGGCCTAGATGAACATAATTCTCTTAGTATGGAAGCTATGCAGCGAGGATGGGACTGCTTAAGTCTATTTGCGGAACGCTTGCAGGACATTCCTAAACAAAACATTCGTATTGTAGGCACAGCCACTTTACGTACCGCCACGAATGTAGATGTGTTTCTGGAGAAAGCGAACCAGATTCTTGGTCAACCAATCGACGTTATCTCCGGTGAAGAAGAAGCGGCCACTATCTATAAAGGTGTCGCACACACTTCTGGAGGCAGCGGTCGCCGCCTTGTTGTCGATATCGGTGGCGCAAGTACAGAACTCATCATCGGTGAAGGTTTCGAAGCCAAAGCACTGACTAGTTTAAAAATGGGTTGTGTGACTTGGCTGGAAAACTTCTTTAAAGATCGCCAGTTGAATGCGCGTAACTTTGACGCAGCAATTGAAGGCGCGAAGCAGACAATCCAGCCAATTCTAGAGCGCTATACTGAAATCGGTTGGGATGTGTGCGTTGGCGCATCAGGCACCGTTCAGGCATTGCAAGAGATAATGCTAGCGCAAGGTATGGACGAAGTAATCACTCACTCCAAATTGAAACGCCTGCAGAAGCAAGCCATGTTAGCCGATCATTTAGAAGAGCTCGACATTGAAGGCTTAACGCTTGAACGTGCGTTAGTGTTCCCTAGCGGCCTATCTATTTTGATTGCCGTTTTTGAATTACTGGAAATCGACGCGATGACACTCGCTGGCGGCGCACTACGTGAAGGCTTAGTCTACGAGATGGTTGAAGAGCTACGTCAAGAAGACATCCGTGCTCGCACAATTGCCAGCGTACAAAATCGTTATCAGCTCGATCACCAATACGGTGAACAAGTTGCGACACTGGCAAGCAAACTGTTGGAGCAAGCCGGCGGCGATGAGTGGATTACGGAACCTCAAGGCAAGATATTGCTTGAAACCGCCGCAAAGCTGCATGAAATCGGCTTAACGATCGATTTCAAAAAAGGCGGTGAGCACAGTGCTTACCTACTCCAGAATTTGGATTTACCTGGCTACACTCGCGCGCAGAAGTTCTTTATTGGTGAGATTGCCCGTCGTTATCGAGAACAACTCACCTCACTGCCTGAGCAACACGCGTTATCAGGCTCAAGTGCCAAGCGCGTACTGCGGTTGTTGCGCTTAGCGGTGTTGTTGACTCACCGTCGCAACCAAAACTTAGAGCCAAACGTCGTATTAACGGCTGAAGGTGACAACCTAACATTAAACATTGATGCGCAGTGGCTAGCGGCCAACCCGTTGACCGCCGCTGAGCTAGAAATCGAATCCAACCGTCAAACTGATATCGGTTGGCCATTAACGATTACCTCTGATTAATGGTTGTTATCCCATGACAAAGGCTCCTTCTGGAGCCTTTTTAATACCCGTTATTATCCTATGTACAACTCATAGAGTTTTGAGACACCGATGATCTAAATACTCATTTCGCTGTACATTTGCTTTAGAAACAACAAAGCCGCTATTAAAAGCGGCCTTGTTGCTATTAACTGATGAAAACTATGCCGTCGTAGTGACTTTAAAGTTAGGGTTCACTGCCGTTAGCTTCTTAATTAAGTAATTCAGTAGTACGCCGTACATAGGCACAAACAGACCAAGACTAATCACTAACTTAAAGCCGTAGTCCACCAGCGCGATTTCCGTCCAATGTTCCGCCATAAATGGATCTGGACTTTGGTAGAACGCAATCGCGAAGAAGGCGATGGTATCCAGTGCATTACCAAAAAGCGTTGAACACGTTGGGGCCACCCACCACTGTTTCATTTGACGTAGGCGGTTGAACACGTGCACATCCATAATCTGACCAAGTAGATACGCCATGAAGCTAGCAATCGCGATACGAGCAACGAATAAGTTAAATTCCCCTAAGTGACCAAAACCTTGGAACTGCCCCTCGAAGAACACCACCGATAAGAAGTAAGAGACAGCCAAAGCAGGCAACATTACTAAGAAAATGATCTTACGCGCCAACTGAGCACCGAAAATACGTACGGTTAAATCCGTCGCAAGGAAAATAAATGGGAAGGTGAATGCCCCCCAGGTGGTATGTAAGCCAAAGATAGTAAACGGTAGCTGAACTAGGTAATTGCTGGATGCAATAATGACTAGGTGGAATAAAACCAGATAGATAAGGGCGTTGCGCTGCTGCGCAGGGGTAAAGTTACTCATGCGATACCTTTTTAGTTTGGTTTGGGGGCGAGGGAACCCAAATCGAGCGTTTTCTACAGAGAAAAGCACTCTTACCAACAATGTAAAAAATGACGATTAAACTAGCTTAACTCATTCAGAGTAAAGCGGTGGGCGATTATACATTAACCAATTTTACTCACAAGCGGTGTTTTATACGCAAACGTTTCTTCGCGAACATCACGTCAAAACCAAGGGCTTTGATGCAAAAATAAGAAAGGGTGTTTCATGTGAAACACCCTTTAAAGAATAGATAACTTGAATTTAGAAGCCGCGTTGGAACAATCCGGCTAAATAGTCGAGCTCTTCCCTACTCTCTTCTATTGTTAGCGCTTCAAACCAAATCGCTTCGCTGTAGTGCTCCGCTTTCATAAATAAGCGGCAGCCTTCAAAATCGATCAACCAAGAGTGAATATCCGCATCCCACTGTTTTTCTACCACAGACGCAGATAATAATCCCACCAAACGCTCACCCAGTGCCGGAAAAGTATCGAGGTCGAAGCTTGGAGCGATAATAATAAGACGCCCTTCTTCAACAATGTAATCAGCGAGACCAAATTCCTTGTGCATATGGATTCCTTATCCGTGGTGAGTAATGTGTTCTTGGATCAGATCCAAGAATGGATCGGCGTATTTTTCTAGTTTACGTTGACCAACGCCACTAACCGCTAACATTTCGCCGTATGACGTTGGCAGCATTTCTGCCATATCAATCAAGGTCGCATCACTGAATACCACGTATGGTGGCAAACCGTCTTCATCGGCGATCGACTTACGTAGCTTACGTAATTTGGCAAACAACTTCTTATCGTAGTTTTTGCTGGTCAGTTTATCCGACTTCGCGGCACGTGCTGCGGTATCTAAACGTGGAACTGCAAGTTCTAAAGACACATCACCACGTAGTAATGGACGTGCTTCTTCGGTTAATTGCAACGTCGAGTTACGAGTGATGTTTTGAAATAGCAGCCCTTTATGAATTAACTGGCGGAAGATACTTACCCAGTAATCATGGCTGTGATCACGACCAATGCCGTAAGTCGAAATTTTATCGTGGCCATGTTCGCGCACACGAATGTTTTGCATCCCACGCAGCACCTCAACCACATACGTCATACCAAAACTTTGGTTAACGCGGTAAACACACGACAACGCTTTGCGCGCTTCTTCGGTCGCATCAAAGTGTTTTGGTGGGTCCAGGCAGATATCGCAGTTACCACACGGCTTTTCGCGATACTCTCCAAAATAGTTGAGCAGTACCTGACGACGACAGGTTTGCGCTTCCGCAAAAGCACTCATCGCATTGAGTTTGTGGCTTTCTACCTGCTTCTGCGGTCCATCATCTTTTTCATCCAACATACGACGCAACCAACTGATGTCGGCTGGGTCATACAACATCATCGCCTCGGCAGGCAGGCCATCTCGCCCTGCTCGACCAGTTTCCTGATAATAGGACTCGATGTTACGTGGAATATCAAAATGCACAACAAAGCGCACGTTTGGCTTATTGATACCCATGCCGAATGCAACCGTCGCAACGACGATTTGAATGTCATCACGTTGAAAAGCTTCCTGAACGTAAGCTCGCTCTTCAGTATCCATCCCTGCATGATAACCAGCAGCGCGGATATGGTTGTTGCATAGCTTCTCGGTCACCATTTCAACTTTCTTACGACTGCCGCAATAAATAATGCCGCAGCTTCCCTTTTGGGTGGCTAGATAGCGAATGATTTGAGAAACCGGTTTGTGCTTTTCTACCAAGGTGTAACGAATGTTGGGACGATCAAAGCTTCCTAGATACACCTGAGGCTCATGTAAGCGTAAGCGTTCTAGAATATCACGACGCGTCGCATCATCGGCAGTGGCAGTGAGTGCCATAAAGGGCACATGCGAAAAGTGTTGCTTTAACTGACCTAACGCCGCGTATTCTGGGCGAAAATCATGTCCCCACTGAGAGATACAATGTGCTTCATCCACGGCGATCATAGATAAGGGTAAGTTTTCTAAACGCTCAATAAAGTCACGCATTAACACGCGCTCTGGCGAGACATACACTAGCTTAAGCTGACCAGAGTGCATGCGATTATACACACTCAGTAGCTCTTCTCGATTCATGGTCGAGTTCACACACTCCGCTGCTACACCATTGGCTTTCAGTTGATCAACTTGGTCTTTCATCAATGAAATCAGCGGTGAAATCACCAAGGTAATCCCTGAGCGCACTAACGCCGGAATTTGGTAACAGAGAGATTTACCGCCACCAGTCGGCATGATGACCAAGCTGTCTTTGCCTTCGATAGCGGCTTCAATAACTTCTTGCTGACCATCACGAAACGTCTGGTAACCGAATACTTCCTCCAACACACGTTGAGGCGTTACAGGCGTATCTGATTGTTCGGCTAGCAAGGTGGAGGTCATGAATAATCTCAGATTGAGTGATCGTAGAAATGCTTTTGCATGCCCAGGCACACAAAGTGAGGGCACATTGTAATGGGGTTTCGTGGTGAATAAAACCGCAAATTGCTAGGTGTTTCGCATCACGACTCGTATACTGATTTTCTGCTCTATAAACACACAATTAGGTGACACCTCATGACACCAGAAGACGAACAACAACGCGCTCGGCAAGGTATCTTGCTGGCGATTGGTGCCTATACCATGTGGGGCATTGCGCCGATGTATTTTAAATCCATCGCACAAGTATCCCCTTTGGAGATTCTGAGCCACCGGGTGATTTGGTCTTTCTTTTTGCTTGCCGCACTCCTTCACTTTGGCCGTCACTGGCGCTCGGTTTACTACATCGCGAAAGACAAAACGAAGATCGCTTACCTGATCGCAAGTTCTGTATTAATTGGCGGAAACTGGCTGATTTTCATCTGGGCGGTCAATTCCAATCATATGCTTGACGCGAGCTTAGGCTATTACATTAACCCATTAATCAATGTCTTGCTCGGCATGGTCTTTTTGGGAGAGCGACTTCGTAAGTTGCAATGGTTTGCTGTCGTATTAGCGGGCTGTGGTGTACTGGTCCAATTGATTGTATTCGGCTCCGTGCCCGTTGTTGCGATGGCGTTAGCAATGAGTTTCGGCTTCTATGGCCTCTTAAGGAAGAAAGTCAGTGTCGATGCAAAAACAGGATTGTTTATCGAAACATTACTCCTTCTGCCTGTCGCCGCCGTGTATCTGCTGTTTATTGCAGAAACCCCAACGTCGAATATGCTCACTAACCCGTTAGCATTAAATAGCTTGTTGATTGCAGCAGGTGTGATTACCACACTGCCCCTGCTTTGTTTTACGGGTGCGGCAACAAGACTCAAATTATCAACGTTAGGCTTTTTCCAGTACATCGGCCCAAGCTTGATGTTCTTACTGGCAGTACTGATGTATGGCGAACCCTTTACCATGGATAAAGCGATTACCTTTGCTTTTATTTGGGGAGCGCTAGTCGTATTTAGCTTTGATGGACTGCGCAACAACCGTCGCTCACGCCGAATCGTTCAGCCACAGTGATCGTTTTTTACAAGACAAGTTAGAAATTGCCAGATAAGCTTGGTCACAATGTGACCAAGCTTTTTTTTTGTATGTAATGGAACAGATTCAATACTACGCAACCGACCATGATCAGCTGAGCCTGATCGAGGCGAAATACCAGAAGTTTGCTTTTCAAAGGCACTATCATCTGGATTTTCACCTCGGTCTAATCACGCATGGCACGCAAAAGTTCCAATATCAAGGCTGTAGCCATCAAGTGGGTCATGGGCAAATCGTAATTATGCCGCCAGATGAACTGCACGATGGGCACTCTAAGCTCGAAAGTGGCTATGAAGTGAATGTATTTGCGATCGAGCCGCGCCTACTCAGCGATCTTGCCGATCTTAGTCAAAATGGTCAAATAATCCGCTTTAATGAATTGATCATCTCAGATCCACAGATATTTTCACAACTTAGTAACTTGCATGCTCTTCTTCGCCGCGATAACCTCAGCCAACTCACCAAAGATTGCCTTCCTTTTGAAGGATTTAATCAACTTTTTGATCGCTACGGATCACTCGCGAGGCAAAAAGTGGTCCCTCTTGGGAAACAGTCTTTGCATACCTTAAAAGATTACTTAATGGCGAATCTCGACCAAACGGTTCGTTTAGATGCACTATCAGAGCTCTGCCAACTGAGCCCCACGCAGTTTCAACGCCATTTCAAAGCGCAAACGGGGATGACTCCCTACGCTTGGTTTGCTCGCTTGCGATTAGAGCAAGGAATGAAACTACTCCAAGCAGGATGGTGTGGTACAGACGTCGCCTATCAAGTGGGCTTTTATGATCAGGCCCACTTTAGTAAAGCGTTTAAACAAACCTATGGCGTCTCGCCTTCACAAGTGGCACGCTAATATCTCATACGCTGTGGTATTCAGTACTGCTAGTTTTTTACAAGCACTAGCGAATAAGAATTACGACAATAGCTCATATCCACTATGTTTTGAGATGTGTTATGAATGAATCGACTATCCTTTTAACGCTTGCCAGTATCCACTTCATTGCCTTAATGAGCCCAGGTCCGGATTTTGCGCTTGTGGTACAAAATGCCACCCGTCATGGCCGTCAAACTGGCTTATACATTGCGCTTGGCTTATCAGTCGGTATTTTGCTGCATTCTTTATTCAGCCTAACGGGGGTGAGCTATTTAGTTCACCAGCATCCTCTGCTCTACTCCGTCTTACAATTGCTTGGGGGCAGCTATCTGTTGTATTTGGGTATCGGTGCACTGCGCGGCGTGATCGCGACGATCAAAAACCCACTTTCTTATCAGCCAAGCAAAAACAGTAACCTTGTGATCGGTAATAAACGTCAGGCGTTTACCAAGGGGTTCGCAACCAATATTCTCAACCCCAAAGCCTTAGTATTTTTTGTGAGTTTAATGTCGAGCCTTGTCCCAGTGGGCATGTCGGTGACAGGAAAAGGAATTGCTCTGGTGATTTTGTTTGGTTTGTCGCTACTCTGGTTTTCTAGCCTTGCATGGATGCTGTCAACGCAGCGCTTGCAAACAAGATTGCAGCAAGCAGGCATTTATATAGATGGTTTATGTGGTGTGGTATTTACCCTAGTTGGCAGCAGTATTTTAGTGCAAACCTTCCGCTCCTTTCTCGATAACTCTCTGATTTAAAAGCGTCGCACACTCGACATTTCTTTAATAGGAAACTCGACGACTATCTCCGTGGCTGCCAAGCTGAATAACCTTAGTTGGCAACATGGAGAGTCATCATGCAATGGACATTTAACCGACTCGTACTCTCGGGTCTTTTTCTTACTTCCCCTTTCACCTTCACTGGACAAGCCTTCGCTAACCAAGCTGCAGATTCGGTCGCACCAGAGCACAGCACTGGCATTGAGCAAAAGCAGCTGGTCAAAGCTAAAGATTATATGGTTACCGCTGCTAACCCACTGGCGACTCAAGCGGGTGCAGACGTACTTGAGCAAGGCGGGAATGCGATAGATGCCATGGTCGCGGTGCAATTGATGCTTGGCTTAGTTGAACCCCAGTCATCAGGTATTGGTGGCGGTGCGTTCTTAGTGTATTGGGATAGCGAAAAGCAAAAACTGACCACTTACGACGGGCGTGAAACCGCCCCCCTCGCCGTAACGCCAAAGCTATTTTTAGATGAGAACGGTCAGCCATTGCAATTCTACGATGCCGTGGTTGGTGGACGCTCTGTCGCAACACCAGGCACCGTGAAACTATTGTGGGATACCCACCAGAAATACGGCAAGCTGGAATGGAAAAAGATCATTCAACCTGTTATCTCGCTTGCGGAGCAAGGATTCAAAGTCAGTCCTCGCCTAGCAAGCTTGATAGAAAAAGACGCCGAGCGTTTATCACGCTTTCCAGTCACAAAAGCCTATTTCTTTAACTCGGATGGCTCGCCAAAAACCGAAGGTACGCTATTAAAAAACCCTGAATACGCACAAACACTGAGTGCTATTGCCAAGCAAGGTGCTCAAGCCTTCTACCACGGGGATATCGCCAGAGACATTATCAAGACGGTACAAAACGCGCCGGGTAACCCCGGCGTATTAGCCCAACTCGACTTTGATACCTACCAAATCAGACAACGTGAGCCGGTTTGTGCAGCATACCAAAGCTATGACATTTGCGGCATGGGACCACCAAGCTCTGGCGCGCTCACCATTGGTCAGATTTTGGCGATCACTGAACAGTACGATCTCAAAGGCTGGGGTGCTAACAGCATTAAATCTTGGCAAGTACTCGCCGATGCATCGCGTCTAGCGTTTGCTGACCGTGGTAAATACATGGCAGACCAAGATTACGTGCCGATGCCAACTCAAGGCTTGCTTGATAAAAGCTACCTCCAGCAGCGAGCAGAGCTGATCCAAGTCGGCAAAGCACTAAGCAAAGTTGAAGCAGGCAATCCTCCGTGGTCGCACGCAATGAATTTAAGCATGGACGAGTCCATTGAACTCCCTTCCACCAGCCATTTCAATATCGTCGATAAGCAAGGCAATGTGGTGTCAATGACGACCACCATTGAGAATGCGTTTGGCTCGCGCTTAATGGTGCGTGGCTTCTTGCTCAATAATGAACTGACCGATTTTTCTTTCCGTACTCATAACGACGGAATTCCAATCGCCAACCGTATAGAGCCAGGCAAACGTCCACGATCTTCAATGGCCCCAACCATTATGATGAAAGATAACAAACCTTACATGGCAATAGGCTCTCCGGGTGGCAGTCGAATCATCGGTTACGTGGCGCAAACCATCATTGCCCACACGCAATGGGATATGAATATCCAACAAGCTATCAATCAACCACGATTACTCGACCGTTTTGGCACCTTAGATATTGAGCAAGGTACCGCGGCAGAAGGCTTACAGCCAGAGCTGGAGAAGATGGGCTTTAAAACCAATGTTCGTGATTTGAATTCTGGACTGCATGCGATACGCATAACAAAAGATGGACTAGAAGGTGCCGCAGATCCTCGTCGAGAAGGAGCAGCAATCGGCAAATAGGCCTGTTTTGCTCGACTCCTTGTGCGAGATCTCTCACAAGGAGTGGAGCAAACCTCTCTTTTTTAATGGTAAAACAGCCCACAAACAAACATAAGATATTGAATAATATAAACATGTTTATTTTTCAAACGCTTTTGATTGAGAAAAATGTGGGCTTCGGCCATTGTTGAGAATCGTGAAGAGCGTAATATGAACCTTGTCGGAAGGATGCTGACACGGAACAGGAAACACCACGGATTTGGTGGACTTCAGGAAGAAGAAACGGGTATTCAGGATGAATAGTCGGGCATGGATTGCAAAACTGGACATTGAACGGAATCAATAGTAACTAGGACGGTTGCTACTAAGGACGGAAAATGGACACCTCTGGACGAGGAAAGGACTGAACATCAGGATGATGTCATGGACACCGCTCAGGGAACAAGTGATGAGAGCTAACGAGGATGGTTAGCAGACCAGGATAAGGTCAAGGACACCGCTAGGAAGGCGACGAAAGGATTAAGCTGAAGGAATGCAGCACGCTATCAAGGATTTGATGCATGGAGCACTTTTAGTAGCTGGATTGCTGCGAGTAAGACTATAACCCCGACGGGCGTAAGCCCTCGGGGTTTTTCTTTGTCTAAAGATAAGCGATTTAGACTAAACTCCTTTTCGAATAGCGTCATTTAGTTCCCTATCTTTCAGCATTTTGTTGATTCAAAACAGCCAAAACAGAAAGAGCCACCGAAGCAGCTCTTATGTTTATTTTTTCACAAAGCCCTACAGCTTCTCCAGTCTCGCGTAAGCGGTGACTAACCATTTAATGCCTTCACCATTGAAAGCAATCTGCACTCGGCTTTGTGGGCCACTGCCCTCAAAGTTGATGATCGTTCCTTCACCAAATTTCGGATGCATCACACGAGAACCTAGTGAAAAACCAGTCTCATTGAAGTTTTCTTTTACTGCGGTTTGGCTAAAACGTCCACTACTTGAAGGGCGACTCACTTGCGCCTTCATGCGCACTTCATCCAAACACGTTTCTGGTAATTCACGAATAAAGCGCGATGGTTTGTGGTATTTGTCCTGGCCATATAGGCGACGCATTTCCGCGTAAGTAATGTAGAGCTTTTGCATCGCGCGCGTCATGCCCACATAACACAGACGGCGCTCTTCTTCCAAACGCCCTGCCTCTTCAGCGGACATCTGGCTTGGGAACATACCTTCTTCCACACCGACCATGAATACCAATGGGAATTCCAAACCTTTCGCACTATGCAGCGTCATCAGTTGGACTGCATCTTCAAATTCGTCCGCCTGACCTTCGCCCGCTTCTAGAGCCGCATGTGTTAAAAATGCCGTCAGCAGAGACATTTCTTCCGCTTCTTCTGGTTTTTCGAATTGGCGAGTGGCGGTAACCAGCTCCTCCAAGTTTTCTATGCGAGCTTTAGACTTTTCGCCCTTCTCTTGCTCATACATCGCAAACAAACCCGAATACTTGATCACGTGGTCCGTTTGCTCGTGCAATGGCATTTCTAGTGTATCGTCTTCCAGCGCGGTGATTAATTCGACAAAACGACTTAACGCACCAGCTGCTCGACCCGTTAATACTTGCTCATCGAGCATTGCCAGACTGGCTTCCCACATAGTGCACCCTCTATCACGAGCTGCACGACGGATAGTCTCTAGCGTCTTATCGCCCAGACCACGTGTTGGGGTATTCACGACACGTTCAAACGCGGCATCATCGTTGCGATTCGCCATCAAACGCAAGTAGCTCAACGCATCTCTGATTTCTTGACGCTCGAAGAATCGCATGCCTCCGTAAATACGGTACGGTAAGCCTGCCTGAATTAATGCTTCTTCCAAAACACGAGATTGCGCGTTGTTACGATACAGCATCGCAGCATCATTCAATGCGCCGCCATTCTCTTGCCACTCTTTGATTTTATTGACCGCAAAGCGCGCTTCGTCAAGCTCGTTATAAGCGCTGTAAACCGAGATCGGCTCTCCCACATTGCCATCCGTCCACAGCTCTTTACCCATGCGTTCAGTGTTGTTCGCAATCAAGGTATTGGACGCTTCAAGAATCGTCTTGGTCGAACGATAGTTTTGTTCGAGACGAATGGTGTTCACGCTCGGAAACTCCAGCGTGAACTTCTCAATGTTCTCGACTTTTGCACCGCGCCAACCATAAATTGACTGGTCGTCGTCACCAACAATCATCACGTGACAATCTGGGCCAGCCATCATGCGTAGCCAAGCGTATTGAATGTTGTTGGTGTCTTGAAATTCGTCAACCAAGATATGCTTAAAGCGTGCTTGGTAGTGTTCACGCACAAACTTGTTGTCACGCAGTAGCTCATGCGCGCGCAGCAAAATTTCTGCAAAGTCCACTAAGCCAGCACGATCACACGCTTCTTGGTAAGCGGTATACAGCTGCAAATAAGTTTTGGTCACTGGATCGTGATAAGCGTCGATATGCGATGGGCGTAACCCTTCGTCCTTCTTACCATTAATCCACCATGAAACTTGGCGTGCAGGCCACTGCTTTTCATCCAAGTTTTGTGCTTTGATCAAACGCTTTAACAAGCGCTGCTGATCATCGCTGTCTATGATTTGGAAATCTTCCGGTAGCTTGGCATCAAGATAGTGTGCACGCAAAATGCGGTGACAAATACCGTGGAAAGTCCCATTCCACATGCCAGATGCACTGCCCATCATCAACTCTTCAATACGACCACGCATTTCTGCTGCCGCTTTATTAGTGAAGGTGACCGACATGATCGAGAAAGGAGAAGCTTGCTCGACTGACATAAGCCAAGCGATACGGTGAACAAGAACGCGAGTCTTACCACTCCCTGCACCAGCAAGGACAAGTAAGTTTTCTAGAGGAGCTGCAACGGCTTCACGCTGTTTATCGTTTAGACCGTCGAGTAATAGAGATGGATCCATCATGATGAGCTACTGGTTATTTATACATAAAAACCGATTATAACCTAAACAGCTGGGTGCTGTTTAGACAAAACTTGATAAAAAATTCGCTGTTTTTTTAATCTTTCATTCAAAGAGTTAACGAAGGTAATCACTCCAAAACCATTCGCGAGAGTTATTTTTATGAAAGTTTTTCTGCCTCATCTCTATCTTTTAATTTAAGCAAGTGGATAAAGGTTGTACGCCAAACGGCGAATCGACTTGCCGAATGAAAGTAAAAGGAAATCACTCAGAGGAAATTATGATGAAAAAATCGAATCTTGCTGTTACTGCTGCTGTTACTGGCCTTCTTGCTCTTGGTGGCACCATGCTCACCGCAGCCCCTGCTGTCGCAGCAGAAAAAGAAAAGTGTTATGGCGTGGCGAAAGCCGGTAAAAATGACTGCGCAACGAAAAACAGCTCTTGCGCGGGCACCTCTAAAGAAGACAACCAAAAAGATGCTTTTGTTGTCGTTCCTAAAGGATTGTGTGACAAATTGGCTGGCGGTAGCACCAGCGGCTCATAACTCAACATCACAAGTTTCTGTGGGGCGCGTTGCACTTTAACCAACGCCCCCAGTTACTCGCCAATCAGAAAAGGAGTTTCACGTGAAACATCACTCTTTCCATCCTCTTGCTGGCGTCGGATTACGCTCCCCTCATCTCGATTATTTTAGCCAACACAAACCTGAGCTGTCGTGGTTAGAAATCCACAGCGAGAACTACTTTCAGCCCAACTCAGTAGAGCACCATCAACTGCAAGCATTACGCGAGCACTACCACATCAGCTGCCACGGTATTGGTTTGTCACTGGGCTCGGTGGAGCGTGTGAATACGAAACATTTAGCACACCTAAAAGCATTGATAAATACAATTGACCCGCTCTTCGTCTCTGACCATTTAAGCTGGAGTGAAAATGGTGGTCACTACTTCAATGATCTACTTCCCTTGCCTTACACGGAAGAAGCGCTGCAAGTATTCACTCGTAACGTGCTTGAAGTGCAAGAATACCTACAACGTGAAATCTTAATTGAGAACCCATCTAGTTATGTGAAGTTTCACCATTCAACCATCAGCGAATGGGACTTTCTTACCGAAGTGCAAAAGCGCACCGACTGTCGTTTATTACTCGACTTAAATAACGTATATGTTTCCGCCTTCAATCACGGTTTTGATTGCGACACATACCTAGATGCGATTCCAGCCGACAAAGTCGACGAGATTCATTTGGCAGGTTTTACTATTAAGCCGTTGGATAAAGGTGAGATTTGGATTGATACTCATAGCCGTCCCGTCAGTGATGAAGTATGGCAGCTGTTCGTTAGTTGGACACAAAAACACGGCCCTCGCCATACGCTGATTGAATGGGATTTGGATATTCCAGCACCAGAAATCCTCCTTGGCGAAGCAGAAAAAGCGTCCTCACTATTGCAGCAAAGCAATTTAATTGACCAAAAGAGCAAAAGGAAAGCGTCATGAATCTTGCGACCTTGCAGAGTCAATTTGCTAAAGCCCTACATTATCAAGCGCTCGGTGAAGAATGCGACATTGTGAGTGACAAGTTTACCGCAGATGAACGCATACAGATTTACCGCAATAACTTTATCATCAGCTTGAGTGAGGTATTGGCAGCGACCTACCCAATGGTTGAAGCCTTAGTTGGAAAAGAGTGCTTCGATCAAATTGCTCGCCAACACGTACTTTCTCACCCCTTAGCAGAAGGTAATGTCGTACATTATGGTGCTGGCTTTCAAGATACGATTATGCAGTTTAGTCAGGTCATGACCCAAGCCCCGTACACTCCTGAAGTCGCAAGGTTTGAATGGCATATGGACTTAGATCGACAAATACAGAATGAGAAAGTCGAAAAACCAGATCGAATCCCTTTATCTGCACTTACCCAAGTGACGGAAGAACAACAACCTCATTTGGTGTTTCATTTGCGCACTGGCAGCCGCAGCTTTGACTCAAACTACGCCGTATTTGATCTCTTTCATGCGATTCAACACCAAGATTTTGAACAGCTCAATATCAATCAATTACAGCGAGGTGTCATCTCGATTCAAGCCAATGGAGAAGCTCAATGTCACGCACTCGATACCGATGTTTTTCAACTGCTGCAATGTTTAGAGCAGAAGCAGAGTTTGAGCGAAATACCCGAAGCTTTGCTCGTTCACCTTAATAGCATCATGGCACTCGATCTCGTTGACGGCTTTACATTGAAATCAATCTAAGGAGCACTCTATGACGAACACGGTTAAAAACTTAATCAATCGGTACGACGACTTGATCAATACCTTACAAGCTGGCTTTGTCCCTTTACTACTTCTCTTTTGTCGCTTGTGGGTTGCATGGGTGTTCTTCAATTCAGGGTTAATCAAAGTTTCTTCTTGGGATAGCACGCTGTATCTATTCGAATTGGAATACCAAGTGCCACTTTTGCCTTGGGAGTTAGCGGCCTACATGGGAACGACTGCCGAGTTAATTCTGCCAGTATTTTTAGCGTTGGGATTAATTACCCGCCCGATGGCTGCGATTCTGTTTGTGTTCAATATCATCGCGGTCATCTCTTACCCGGTATTGTGGGAAAAAGGGTTCTATGACCATCAATTGTGGGGATTCATGATTTTAGTGGTCATCGTATGGGGACCGGGAGTTATCTCTATTGACCATGTTATAAAGAACAAGTTGACGCGATAAAAAAATCCCCGCAGTGGCGGGGACTTTTTATTGTTTATTTAAGTAAGCAAGAAGCTCATCAGCTGAGATGCCCTGTTGAGCAAGATCTTTTGCCAACAGCTCAACTTGTTCACCTTTGCGCGACTCAATCACTTGCTGGAATTGGTACACGATATCACGCAAAATTGGCAGAGGTACTTGTTTAGCCGCACTACGAATACGCTCGGAGCTTTGATTACCCAGCTCATTAAGCAACTTGCCAAACATCACCTTTTCTGGTGAATCTTCCATTTGCTCTAGAATACGAGCCATTTCATACGTGGTTAACGACATTACTTTTTGAGTTCCGTTATGGTGTCAGGAAAAGTCTGAACGACAAATATACACGCCTTACTTACATTGGAAAATACTAAATTACACTGATTTACGCTTTCGCAAAGCTTGAATGCCAGTTCTTACCTGCTTTTGTAAACAGAACCACTAACGCAGGCAATAGAACCCACATATGAATTGCGATCAGTGTTTGAGGTTCCAAAGATAAACGCTGCAACGTACCAACCAACAAACCAGAGCCACTCATTTGGAACAACCCAAGCAGTGCCGCAGCCGTACCCGCTTTGTCACCAAACGGTTCCAATGCTTTCCCTGCTGCTGCACCCAGAATGAATGCAAAACCCACTGACGACATGAAAATAGGTAGCATGAAAGAAAGCGCGGTATTCTGACCATTCATCACTAGCATGATCACACCTGCGAGGCCCAGAGTTGAGATCCCGGTGACCAAGGTGTTGTGCGTGCCAACGCGCTCCATAAACTTAGGCGCCAACATACATGCCGCAATGTTTATCACCGCATTCACACCAAACCAGAAAGTGAATTCATTCATCGACAGCCCCATCCCCGTCATCAATACCGACGGTGCTGAGGTAACGTAAGCAAGAATAACCGCCATAGCCATCAAGCATAATGACGCATGGAAAACAAAAGATGGTGTGCTAAGCACTGCCCAATAACGGCTGAGCTTAAACACGGCTTGCTTTTCCGTTGATGGGTTAGTCTCTTTCATCATGAAAAACATCAATGAACCGGACACAACGGCAAAGCCCGCCATAAAGCTGAAGTTAGCTCGCCAATCAAATTGCTGAGTTAACCAACTACCTAGAATTGGAGCTAATGCCGGAATAAAACAAATCGCGCCGTTAAGATAGCTTATCATTTTGCCGCTTTTTTCCGGGCCAAAGATATCGCGAACTGTTGCAAAGGCTGCTACCGATGTCGCACACGCACCTAAGCCTTGTAGCAGTCGGGAAACCAACATCCATTCAATATTTTGAGCACTCCACGCCAATAAAGCGCTCATCGCATAGATAGTGATACCGCCCAATGCAACAGTTCGACGTCCGAGTTTATCTGCCAAAGGGCCAGCAAACAGTTGCCCTACACCCATCGCAAATAAGAACCAAGTGATCGTGTCTTGTGCTAGCGCATTATCGACCTGAAAAGTGGAAGCAATAAGAGGTAAAGCAGGTAGATAAATATCAATCGCAAGAGGACTGAAAAGAACCAAAAGGGTCAATAACGCCATCTGTTTTTTACTATTAGAAAACTGGCTAGGCACACAACACTCCGAATTGGATAAAGAACTTTGGATAGAGCTTAATCATCTGATGATATGAATGGAAATGATGTATAATCATGAGCATTATTCCTTAAAGGAAATTCACCGTGAACGTCGAAAAACTGGCTCGTATCGATTTAAATCTATTGGTCTGTTTTAAAGTTTTGATAGAAGAGTTAAATGTCACCCGAGCCGCCCACCGACTGTGCTTGAGTCAGTCTGCCGTGAGCAAATCACTGGCTAAACTGCGCATCCAATTTGATGACCCGCTTTTCACCCGAAACTCGCATGGATTAACACCAACGCCGCGCGCATTGTTTCTTAAGCCGAAACTGGATCTGTTGATAAACCAGTTAGAAGTACTGACTCAACCAGAAGAGTTCTCTCCACAAAGTAGCGAATACCGTTTTCAAATAGCAGCGGTTGAAAGTGTTTACCCTCTGATTCTACCCCATTTCTTACCGGCGATTTTTCAGCAAGCCCCTGGGGTAACGATCAGCACTCACCCTTGGTCCGATAATACTTTTAAAATGCTGCAACGTGGAGAGCTAGACTTAGGCTTAACTGGAAAAGATATCGATATTAATGATGCCAAGCTGACTCTGCTGCCACCCGATGACATATGCGAACTGGAAATTTATCGAGATCACCAGATGTGTATTATTCGCAAAAATCACCCAGCATTAAAACAGCCTTGGAACCTCGAAGCGTATCTCGCCCTGCGTCACGTACAAGTGCGTTGTGACGGCAACGACCGTTGGCTGTTAGATTATCGCCTTGCCGATATTGGAGCCGACCGCGATATTGCCGTCACCGTTCCGGACTTTAATAGTGCCGCAAGTTTATGTTCCTACACTGACTTTATTTTTACCGCTCCAAGCCATTTTGTGCAGCTCGCTGCTAAACAGCTTGATTTGGTCGTACTACCACTCCCGCTAGAATTTCCACCTATGGCATACACTTTATTCTGGCACCGAGACAGAGAAAACGACCCTGCATTGGGTTGGCTACGTACGATGATCACACAAAAAACCGATCACCTTAGATAAAAATACCGCTCTCAATTTGCGCTTAGCGGGTAAAATGAGTAGCTTAACTGTCGTAGTCCTTTTTGGCTCATCTATGGCCTAGTTGTACTCCGACTCAACCTAAGTCATTGCAAACTTGCGTTGATCATAAACTGCATGAAGCAGAAGGAAACAGCTCCCACACCTGAGCATGAAGGAGCGGTAATTTGAAGGAATAAAACAGATGCACAACGAAACTCTCAGCCGCGTGAATGCGATTCGCGAATGGCTTATACAACATAATATTAATGCCCTACTGGTTCCGCACGAGGACGAGTATTTGGGTGAATACGTCCCAGCGCACAACGAGCGCTTACATTGGTTAACAGGCTTTACTGGTTCTGCTGGTGCTGCGGTAATCACCAAAGACAAAGCCGCTATCTTTGTTGATGGCCGCTATACCGTTCAAGTCACCAAACAAGTCCCTGGTGACCTATTTGAATATCGTCACCTTATTGAAGAACCAGCTTTAGATTGGGTTCTAGACAACCTGCCAACAAACGCATCTGTCGCAATTGATCCTCGTATGCACAGCTCAGCTTGGCTAGATATGGCACAAGCTAAACTGGCTGGAAAGCTTGAGCTAAATATTCTGACCAACAACCCAATTGATGAGTTGTGGCATGACCGCCCAGCGCCTGTTGTCTCTGACGTTCGCCTAATGCCAACAGAAGCCGTCGGTCAATCAAGTGAGAATAAGCGTCAAGAGATCGCACAACTGGTTAAAAAAGCAGGTGCAGATAGCGCTGTGATCACAGCATTAGATTCTATTTGTTGGCTGCTGAATGTACGTGGTTTGGATGTATCACGCCTACCAGTTCTGCTTTCTCACGCGATTCTGCACTCAGATTCAAGCGTGGAATACTTCCTCGATCCTGCTCGTCTACCTGCTGATTTTGACGCTCACGTAGGCACCGGTGTGACCGTTCACCCCCCAGAAGCACTTCAATCTCGCCTTGAAGCCATGACAGGTAAAAAGGTATTAGTTGACCCTGCAATCAGTAACGCTTGGTTTAAGCTAGTACTACAAAACTCTGGTGCGTCCGTGATTGCAGCAGCAGACCCATGTCTGATGCCAAAAGCGGCGAAGAACTCGGTTGAAATTGCCGGTATGAAGGCGTGTCATATCCGCGATGGCGTGGCAATGAGCAAGTTCCTATGTTGGTTAGATGCGGAAGTTGCTGCTGATAACCTGCATGACGAAGCGACATTAGCAGACAAACTGGAAGCATTTCGTAGCGAAGACCCTACGCTAATGGATCTTAGCTTCGATACCATTTCAGCGGCAGGCGGCAACGCGGCCATGTGTCACTATAATCACGAGAACCAACCTGAACCTGGCAAGCTAGAGCTGAACACACTTTACCTAGTGGATTCAGGCGGTCAGTACCTCGATGGCACTACAGACATCACGCGTACTATCGCGATTGGTCAACCTTCTGCAGAAATGAAGAAGCAATTTACGTTGGCGCTGAAAGGTCATATTGGCGTTGCTCGAGCTCGTTTCCCGAAAGGCACACGTGGTTACCAAATCGATACACTAGCTCGTCAGCACCTATGGGCGGAAGGCTACGATTACGATCACGGCACTGGCCACGGTGTGGGCCACTTCCTAAGTGTGCATGAAGGCCCAGCAAGCATTTCGAAGAAGCAAATTGATGTGCCTCTATTAGAAGGTATGGTGCTATCAAACGAGCCAGGTTACTACCGTGCAGATGCGTTTGGTATCCGTATTGAGAACCTAGAGCTTGTTGTTGAAACACCGACTAACGGTGACTTCCCTGTTCTGTCATTTGAGTCACTAACACGCTGCCCAATCGACAAGCGCAACATCAATGTTGATATGCTAACTCGTCCAGAACTTGCTTGGCTGAATGATTACCACCAGAAAGTATGGGATGAGATCAGCCCGCTAGTCGAAGGTGATGTTAAAGAGTGGCTTCGTCAAGCAACGCTACCTTTAGCACACAGCTAGAAGCTAGAAGCTAGAAGCTAGAAGCTAGAAGCTAGAAGCTAGAAAAAAGTAGAGGGTTGATGTTTTGCATCAACCCTCTTTTTTTGCCTATGTTTCACGTGAAACATAACGATGACCAGTGGCTTTATTTACTGCTTAACCAGAATACGCTGAGTGCCAATCTCGCCATACAGGGTCAAATCCTTTGGCTCGAATCATATCTTCCACAGAACCCGCGCTTCGCTCATCGCTGATCTCAAACTGCTCGAGTTCAACATCATCCATCGCATAACCCCCCGGCTGAGTTTTCGATGCAGCAGACATACTGGTGATGCCTAACGGTAATGCATTGTCTCTGAACTTGGGTGATTCACGAGTCGATAACGACAACTCCACCTCCGGATTCAACAAGCGATAAGCGCAAATCAACTGAACAAGCTGCTTATCCGTCATGACTGATTTTGGTTGGAGCGCGCCCTCACAAGGACGTAAACGTGGGAAAGAAATTGAGTAACGAGTCTGCCAATACGTGCACTCGAGATAGTCCAAGTGCGCTGCCACATAAAAGCAGTCGGTACGCCACTCTTCCAATCCTATCAAAGCGCCAATACCGATCTTATCAATACCCGCTTTTGCAAGACGATCGGGTGTATCTAATCGGTATTCGAAATCCATCTTATTACCACGCAAATGGTGCTCGGCATACGTCGAAGGATGATACGTTTCTTGATAGACCATCACCGCATCCAAACCCAATGTCTTGAGCTCTGCGTATTCGTCTTGATCTAGCGGCTGCACTTCCATCGCTAAATAATTAAAGCGTTGCTTAATCATCGGCACCATTTCGCGAAAGTAATTCATGCCTACTTTAGTTTCGTGTTCGCCAGTCACCAGCAATACGTTATCAAACTTCATGCGTTTAATGGCTTCAACTTCTGCAGCCACTTCGTCCCTATTCAAGGTACGACGCTTGATTCTGTTCTCCATCGAGAAACCACAATAAGTACAAGCATTAGCGCACAAGTTGGAAAGATACAACGGAATATAAAGCGACATGGTATTGCCAAAACGCTTGCGAGTTGCTGAATATGACAACTGCGCCATTTGCTCTAAGTACGCCTCAGCCGCTGGTGAAATTAGCGCTTTAAAGTCTTCCAAATCACGCTTGGGTTTATTCAATGCTCGCTCGACATCTTGTGCCGTTTTCGCGTAGATCGACATCGAGATGTCATCCCAATTAAGCTGCTTAAATTGCTCAACGAAGCTCATGTTTTCCTCGCTTAATAGCTAAATCAATCTAGGACTAAAGCTCATCTAGGAATGACGTCAGTGGACTCGACGCAACCGCATGAGAAACCTTACCCGCAAGTCCGGCTTCATAAGCCATACGCCCCGACTCTACCGCCAACTTAAATGCTTTCGCCATCGCAACGGGATCGCTCGAAGCTGCAATCGCAGTATTGACGAGCACGGCATCCGCGCCCATTTCCATCGCACGCGCGGCATGTGAAGGAGCACCAATACCCGCATCAACAACGACAGGAACATTAGCTTGGTCGATAATGATCTCTAGGAAGTCGTGAGAAACTATCCCTTTGTTGGAACCAATCGGCGCACCCAATGGCATGACTGCGGCACAGCCTACCTCTTCCAATCGTTTACACAGAACCGGGTCAGCATGACAATAAGGAAGGACACTGAAGCCTTCACGAACCAGTTGCTCAGCGGCTGCAAGTGTCTCAATGGGATCGGGCATCAAGTACTTCGGGTCTGGATGAATTTCCAGTTTTAGCCAGTTAGTACCCAACGCTTCTCGCGCCAGTTGTGCAGCAAAAACAGCATCTTTAGCATTCTTTGCACCCGAGGTGTTCGGCAATAAGTTCACACCCGCTTGTACTAACGGCAGCAAAATATCGTCTTGTTGATCGTTCACGTCCACACGCTTCAACGCCATAGTCGCAAGTTGAGAACCCGACACTTGAATCGCTTCTGCCATTAATCGGCTGTTGGCAAACTTCCCTGTTCCCGTGAACAGTCTTGATTCGAATTGTTTATCACCAATTTTAAGCATCGACTTTAACCCCCTGCGATCGCTTGAAACAAAGAGATGCTATCTCCCTGTGAAAGAACTGTGCTAGCCCACTCACTGCGCGGCACAACATTGTTATTAATTGCAAAAACACAGCCCATTTCAGGCAGCGCAAATTGACTAATGATTTGCTGTAGACTTGACTTACTGGCGACTTGATGTGACTGGTCATTGATGACAATAGTGATCACATCTAAGTCAGCAGCGATCATTTGTGTTGCTTGTTGTTCTGATAATGTCATTGCTTCCAACTCTCTTAATTCTACCCATTATTCGTAAGCTAAACCTGAGCACACACTTGGCACTGTTTGTCTTTGCTTATCGCCATGGTTTGCCATTGCAGTTTCAACCCATCAAACAGATGCAACTTGGCAGTCTCGACATGAAACTTTCCCGTCGCCAGTTTTTGAATTGCTGCTATCGCTTGGTAGTTGCCAAGTGTGCCCACCACCGGACCAACGACACCGCTGTCACTGCACTTTTGAGTTTGTGGTAATTCGTCAAACGGATACAAACAGCGGTAACAGGCTTTACTCTCTGCTTCTTGTTCACTCGGTGTTTGGTAATCAAAGACAGCGAATTGCCCTTGCCAACCAATTGCCGCCGCTGAGATGAGGGGCGTATTTTGCTCGAAACAAACTTGGTTAATTAACTGGCGCGTTGGCATGTTATCGGTGCAGTCCAACACCACATCCGCTAGCATCACCTCAAGCTGCAGCTGTGCTTTGTCTAATCGTTTATTGAGAGCATGAACTTGAACCATAGAATTAAGTTCATTGAGTTGCTTTACAGTCGCTTTTGTTTTCGCAAATTGGAGGTCTTGCTCACGATAAATGATCTGACGTTGTAGGTTACTGCTATCAACTTCATCATCATCAACCACAACCAATTTACCAACACCCGCTGATGCCAAGTACAAACTCGCTGCGCTTCCTAACCCACCACAACCGATGATCAGCACATGCGATTTACTCAAACGCTCTTGCCCACCTTCAGCAATTTCAGGCAAAGCGACTTGGCGTTGATAGCGAAGGAACTGCTTATCCGTGAGCATGCTCGCCTCTCTTGGTATGCGCCAATTCACTATTCTGATCAGTAAACGTTAGCTGTCTTTCCTTCATCAGTTGTGCAAAAAACTCGATAACGGACTGAGGTGATTCTGCCAAGGTAATAGCACGCACAACTGCCAAGCTAGAAACACCTGTTCGCCAAACTTGGTCTGCATTAGATTGGTCAATGCCACCAATCGCGACCGTCGGAAAGCCAAGCACATCGTCACTAACTGCTTTGTCTTTTGAAGGACAGAAAGCCGACTCTGTGTTTCTATAAGGAATGCTATCAATCAGCTTTTGATACAGTGCCAAGCGCACCAAACCTTGTGGTTTCGATGGCATCTGTTTTGTGGTGGTTGGGAAAATATGCCCTAGCGCGATGTAGCTAGGATGAATTTGTACGATGCGCAGTAGTTCGTAATAACCATGAGTAGAAAGACCAAGACGAATGCCGGCTTTAGTTAGCTGAGCCAAATTCGACTCTTCTATGTCTTCTTGTCCTAGGTGAACGCCATAAGCGCCATGCTTGATTGCCAACTGCCAATAGTCATTGATGAACACTTGAGCTTGATACTGACGACCTAACTCAATTGCTCTAATGATCTGTTGTTCCAAATCGGCTTGTTGTGGGTTCTTGATTCGTAGTTGAATAGTGTTGATGCCTAGTGGCAGTAAACGCTCAATCCAAGCAACGTCATCAACGACTGGGTAGAGCCCTAGACTTTGCTTAGTTAGAGTTGGAAAGCTAACGCTCTCACCTTGCGCAGACCAACCAACTTGAATACCGAGTCGGTTATCTTCCAGTACTGGTGTGGGGAAATCATCAAATTGGTTAGCCCACTGAGTTGATTGTTCCTCGTCAAGGTTGTCATTCGATAGTGTTTCACGTGAAACATTCGCTTGTTGGGTTAGCATTCCTCGAGCAAGTGTTAACGCATCTTCGATAGGAAAATCGAGTACTGTCAGCGCTACTATCCAAGCAAGGTGATGTTCGGGATCGAACATTGCGTTGGGTTTGGACTTAACGGAAAGCGCTCTCACTTCGTCGTTAAAGGGGTGACGCCAGATATCAAGCTGATGCACTTTCTCCTTTTTATCGGAAACCTGAGTATCAGCAATACCAATATAAATCGCTTTCGACGGTTGCTTAGCACACGCTTCTACCGACAAAGTAGAGCGGTAATAAAGCACAAATAAACTCTCATGTTCAGAGTCATATCCATCAATGAGATCAGTCGTTATGTGTGTGGTCTGTTGGTCGCGAACAAGCTGAATAGATTGAGTTGGGCTCACGCCCAACTCAATGTCTTCGATTATAAAACCCTGTTCTTTCGCCAACAACAAACATTGCTGAACTAAACCTGTCAGTTCAATCAATGATGACGGAATAAGGATTTTGCTCATTAGTCACTTACCTCGGCATGTGCTGCTGGGTGGTATAACTCAGAACCTGACTCTCTAAATTCTTGCGATTTCTGACGCATCCCCTCAAGAGGATCATCAAGCATTTTGATCGAGATAGCTTGGTCCGCAGCAACTTGCTCAGTATCTTTCGCGTATTCTCGAACCTCTTGCGAAATCTTCATCGAGCAGAACTTTGGTCCGCACATCGAACAGAAGTGAGCAACTTTTCCCGACTCTTGAGGCAAGGTTTCATCATGGAAAGCGCGCGCGGTTTCTGGGTCAAGTGACAAGTTGAATTGGTCTTCCCAGCGGAATTCAAAACGTGCTTTAGAAAGCGCGTTATCACGAACTTGTGCGCCAGGGTGCCCTTTAGCCAAATCAGCAGCGTGAGCAGCAAGCTTGTAAGTGATCATGCCTACCTTCACGTCTTCTTTGTTTGGTAAGCCAAGATGCTCTTTAGGTGTTACGTAACAAAGCATCGCACAGCCATACCAGCCAATCATGGCAGCGCCAATTCCTGACGTAATATGGTCGTAACCAGGAGCGACGTCTGTCGTCAGTGGACCAAGGGTGTAGAACGGAGCTTCATGGCAGTGCTCTAGCTGCTCTTCCATGTTCTCTTTGATCATGTGCATTGGAACATGGCCAGGACCTTCGATAATCACCTGTACGTCGTATTCCCACGCAACCTTAGTCAACTCACCAAGAGTACGAAGCTCCGCAAATTGCGCTTCGTCATTAGCATCGGCAACCGAACCAGGGCGCAGACCATCACCGAGAGAAAGTGCCACATCATACTTGGCACAGATTTCACAGATCTCTCGGAAGTGGGTGTATAAGAAGCTTTCTTGGTGATGCGCTAAACACCATTTCGCGATGATAGAACCACCACGAGAGACGATGCCAGTAACACGCTTTGCAGTCATTGGCACATAGCGAAGTAGTAAACCGGCATGGATAGTGAAGTAATCAACGCCCTGCTCTGCTTGCTCAATCAGAGTATCGCGCATCACTTCCCAGTTAAGGTTTTCGGCAACTCCATTCACTTTTTCCAGCGCTTGATACATAGGTACGGTACCGATCGGAACCGGGCTGTTACGCAGAATCCACTCGCGAGTTTCGTGGATGTTACGTCCAGTAGAGAGATCCATAACGGTATCCCCACCCCAGCGTGTCGCCCAAACGAGCTTCTCAACTTCTTCCTCAATCGAAGACGTCACCGATGAGTTACCGATATTGGCGTTCACTTTGACCAAAAAGTTACGTCCAATGATCATTGGTTCGGATTCTGGGTGGTTGATATTAGAAGGGATAATCGCGCGACCTTCGGCAACTTCTTTGCGAACAAACTCGGCGGTAATGTCTTTTGGAAGATTAGCTCCAAAGCTTTGACCAGGATGCTGTTGATTCAGCACATCATCACGGTACTTGGCACGACCCATGTTTTCACGCAGCGCGATGAATTCCATTTCTGGGGTGATAATACCTTTGCGAGCATAGTGCAGTTGAGTGACGCATTGCCCATCTTTGGCACGTCGAATACGTGGTAGATTACCGTAACGAAGATCGTCTAGTGTTTCGTCTTCTAAGCGTTCTTTGGTGTACACCGAGCTTACTTCATCGAGTAACTCTGTGTCACCACGCTCTTCAATCCAGCTTTCTCTTAGCTTTGGTAAGCCGCTATAAAGGTCAATATCGTAGTTCGGATCAGTATAAACACCTGACGTATCGTAGACTCGGACGGCTTCATTCGGCTCGAAAATAGGCGCTTCTTTTGTGCCACCAATCAGACTATCTGCTAGCGCTATTTCACGCATAGGTACACGAACATCTGGACGTGAACCTTCTACATATACTTTTGTGGAATTTGGGTACGGCTGTACCGAGAGTGTTTCAATAAACTGTTTTGCTTCCAGTCTCGCTTGTTTGCGACTCGACATAGCATTTTTCCTTGCTTTGTTATACTAGATAAAAAGTAATTGGATAAAAATGCTTGGCGGATAGATGCGACAAGAGGAGTCAAATTAAGGCTAAATAAAGCTTAAGTAATTTGCCTATAACAACATTCGACTATTTGATAGGTCAACCAGAAAGAACTCCGGTATAAATATCTTCTCTTGTTCCCTTCGCAGATTCTAATCTGATCAGGTTCAACGGATCCCGAATTAACGGTCTCAGCCTTATGGCACTCCGACAAGTGATATCAGTATATAAAAACGGCCTGGTTAAACCAAGCCGACCTGTTTAATTTTTAACTACTTTGCTAGCTGCGCATCAATAATTGGAAACCGATCCACGCAGCAGAGATGCTCAGCACCACATTTAATAAAATATTTAACCCCATCTTAAAAAACGCACCTTGCTGCATAAGTAAAACATTATCCATAGAAAAGGTGGAAAACGTCGTCAGTGCCCCTAAAAAGCCCAAACCAATCACTTGTCGCCAAGGTTCTGTTGCCAACAGTTCATTGTCGAACGCAGCAATCAACAAGCCCATGATAAATGAACCAACCACATTAACAGTTAGCGTACCGTATGGAAAACCACGCCCCAATAAAATGACACACAGTTCAGATATCAAGTAACGAGAACACGCACCGAAAGCACCACCTAGTGCAATAAAACCAAGAATGGAAAACTGCCCCATAATTCCCCCAACACTATTGATGACGATATTGTAACCAAAACTAAAGCAATATTGATGGTGAAATTTTAGAATTCGACAACGTATTGCATTTAAAACACGCTGAGATTAAAAAAGTTACAGGAGTCACTTTACTTCAATATACCCCATCAAACCGGTTTTCATGTGCTCAATAACATGGCAGTGATACATCCAACGTCCAGGGTTGTTAGCAACAAAGGCAGCTTTGGCACTGCCATTTTTTCCAAGTAAAACCGTATCGGTATGGAACGGTTCGTCGAGTTTCTTTCCATCTAACTCAAGAACAGTAAATGTATGCCCATGAAGATGAATAGGATGATGATATTGAGTAACGTTCTTCAAATTGAAGATATAGGTTTTTCCAAGCTCCAATGTTGAAAGTGGCGCAGGGATATTATCTATGCTCATTCCCTCCCAAGCCCGTTTGTTCATCAGCCAGAATTTAGGTATCGCTTTGCCCGATTTATCGACAGGAGTGATCGCCCCCTCCCATTCAAACACATAATCGATTTGCTCCGCATTTTCCAAATCAAGATCAGGCACAGGGTTGAGAGGCAATAAAGGCAGTTTCTTGTTGCTTGGCAGGTCAGACTCAACAACTTCAAACTCACACAAAGAGAATGGGAAGCGCCCTTTCATTTGACGCACATAAACACGCTCTCCAGCCTTCGGAGCAATCAATCCGATATCCAATCTCATTCCCGGACCAATTTTGTGTTGAGTGAGCCTATAAGGCGTTTTAACTGGATTGCCATCGATAGCAATAACCCAAGCCTCTGTGCCTTCAATCGCGATCGGATAGGTAATGGTGTTATCGACATTAGCAATTCTTAATCGCGTAGTCGCGTTCTGCTTCAGCGTATAAACAGGCTCATGAATACCATTGACGCTACTCCACTCTCCTGGCGTTCCCATACGTGCACTCAAGCGCGGCACCATTAGATTCTTCCACTGTCCTTGCTTGTCTAAATGCCAATGCTTGAGGACGACTTCATGCTCTTCATCAAACTGAACAGGCTCAGCCTCTTCAACAATTATTAGCCCAACCAACCCCATACCAAGCTGCTTAACGCTGTTCATGTGTGGGTGATACCAAAACGTACCTGCATCTGGCGGAATAAACTCATACGTAAAAGTCTCTCCGGGCATGATAGGAGCCTGGCTTAAAAACGGAACTCCATCCATTTCAATAGGAATCCTCAAGCCATGCCAATGAATCGTCGTCGGCTCTGATAGCTTATTGATGAAGTTGATTGTTACCTTTTCCCCTTGTCGGCAACGAATTATAGGTGCAGGTATACGCCCATTAAAAGCTAATACCTCAGTATTGAAACCGGGCACTAGTTCAGCCGTAGAAGGCTCTGCAGTGATATCGTATATATACTGCCCCTGCTTATTAGCACTCCTAGATAGAGAACATGCAGGTAGAACAGTAAGCGCGGAGATCGCTAAGGATGATTGAAGGAAGCGTCGACGAGATATATCCATACATAGTTACCCATTAATCCAGATCGGTTGAGTGTAACTAAATATAAATAATGATTCTCATTTATTGCTAACATTTCGGAGCACTTGATTATAACGACTAGTCTAATAGGTTGGTGAGTAATAAATACTTACAAAGAGCAGCAGGCAGCAGAAAGGCATATGGGTGGGATAAGAGGACAAATGCATAGTGGCAAGCAGATACAAAAAAGGCTCTGACCTAAGTCAGAGCCTTGATATCTGGCAGGGGTGGAGAGATTCGAACTCCCAACACGCGGATTTGGAATCCGCTGCTCTGCCAATTGGAGCTACACCCCTGTAGAATTCTTATATTCTAGATTTGACAAAACCTCGCATGGGCGAGGTTGTCGATATTAAGTGGCGGAGTGGACGGGACTCGAACCCGCGACCCCCGGCGTGACAGGCCGGTATTCTAACCAACTGAACTACCACTCCGCAGTGGTATCACCCGTTATTAAAACGAATGTCCGTAATTTAAAGC
>NZ_VHSY01000001.1:0-822704 GCF_013048625.1 Vibrio sp. 11-4(1)
CACTCATAGTTACCAACATCCCAATGTCCCTTAAATAAGTTCACATAAGAATGAGGCTAGCTGCTGAACCTAAATAAAGAGACATTTTAACTTTGCTAAAAAGTGACATTACAACTTTGCGCCTACAATTACAGTGCGCATTATATGTGTTATGTTAAATAAATCGGGTTTTTAGTTAAGTTCATAAGTAGATCTATTTCAATCACTTACCCTGATTTCCAATCACTTGCCTATTGTGAGTTATAGGTCTACGCTAACTTCATGTGTTGGTGTTTCTAGGTTTTTTGTTAGGTTCATAAGAGTATGCATATTTAACAGTATTCTGATTTACCATAAAATAGCTAATATCGATCTATCAATCTGCGATTGCTTGTTCTTCAATTAGCGTATTACTTACTAAAATAAAAATGGCGTCTATTTTTAGACGCCATTCTGAGTTTCCCTGAATGTAAATTAGCCACCGGCTAATTTGACTGTCATGCCTTTCTTTTCAAGATGCGCTTTGATCTTGTCTCTAGCATCACCTTGAATTTCGATATTGCCACCTTTTACCGAGCCACCACAGCCGCAGACTTTTTTTAGTTCTGCAGCTAATAATTTTAAAGGTGCATCATCCAAGTCTAAACCTGTAACGATGCATACACCTTTACCTTTACGTCCTTTCGTTTGGCGCTGAATTCGTACAATACCGTCGCCTTTGGGGCGAGATGTTTTCTCTTCTTCCGGCTTAATTCGACCGGTTTCTGTTGAATATACCAGAGTCATTCTATTGTTTCTTTTGTTGTTGAGCTTGCATCGCTTTTTGCTTTGCAACTAAATAAGCTTCGATATGACGTTGAATAGCAGTTTTACTACCCTTAATCAGTTTACCATTAAACATACAGTACCAAGAGTTGGGCTGACCTGTATCATTTTGAATCGTATAACCGTTAAAGACTTCTGATTTTGCACCACCAACTTGCTGCGCTCTTTGTCCAAGCGCAGCAAACTCTTTGGGATCAATAATTGATGCGGTATCGCACCACCAATCAATGCTTTTCTTTACCGCCGTCAAACTACCTTGTAAGACGTGGTTCTTGATTTTAACCTTCCAAATACTGCCATCTGGTCCGCCTGACTGCAGGTTAAAACCTCTATAGTTTGAAATCGCCATACCACTGAGTCATCTGTTTAATGCGTTGATATAATCATAATTGCTACTGAGCAATATTCAAATACGGCTTGAATAAACCTTGCTCTAGAAAACAATTTCTATCATAAAACGCGCCTCGATAACGTTAATCACTTTGCACTGTTTATACAATCTTCCAAGAACTCATGGAATTTGTGCCCGTTATTTTGAAGCATTTTAGGGAACATCGAGATAGGAGTCATACCTGGGAATGTGTTTACTTCGTTTAAGTAAATCTCATCATCTTCCGTTAAGAAAAAGTCGATACGAGACAAATGGCGAAGATTCATTTGCTTAAATACCCTTTCAGATGCGTGCTGAATTGCATCTAATTGTGCTTGGGTTAGATTCTTCGCTTCAACTTCGGTGAGCGAGTGACTTGAACTGCTGTACTTTTCATCGTACGAGTAAAAAGCACCGTCAGGTGCAATAACCTCGCCTGGCTTCGTTATGTGCAGCTGGCCATTCATCTCATATGCAGCAACTTCAAGTTCTCGTGGTTTTACTGATTTTTCAACCAACACTTGGTCAGAAAACCCAAACGCATCATTTACTGCATTGGAAAGTTTATCTTTTTCTGTGACACTGTAACATCCAACGGATGACCCTTGACGAGCGGCTTTGACAAAGACTTTTCCCCATTTTTCAAATGCTTTATGAGCTTGAGTATGAGCTTCTTCATCGTTGCGCGTTAAGAATAAGTATGGCGTATTGGGAATGCCGATAGCGTCGTACCAAAGCTTAGATGTGATTTTATTGAAGCTATTGCTACTGGCTTCTGGCCCGCAACCAAGGTAAGGAATGCCTGCGATTTCAAACAGAGATTGAATATCACCTGTCTCGCCTGGAAAACCATGTATACAAGGCACAATGAAATCGATGGTTTGATTAGATTCACTTGAGCACAACTGCTTGGTATTGAGATCTAAGTAAACCAACTCACCTTGGTTGGTCATCCAACCTTCGTTTTTTATTTCTACGCGTGTAACGTGAACGTCTTCAATAAGATTTAATTGTTGTTCGACAAAGTTTGCAGACAATAATGAAATCTCGTGCTCAGAAGAGCCGCCGCCGCATAGTAGAAGAATATTTTTAATCATGAATCAATCTTTCCGTGACCTACAAAAGATACTATTTATTATGATAAACCTTTGAAGTGTGACGTACAGTAATTTTAGTGTGAGGAATTTTGTTCGAGTAGGATTTGAACAAATAAATAAGGGAGCTATTCGCTCCCTTATTTGATGTGTTAGTTTAATTTGTTAAGCGTTGGGTAAGCTGAGTTTTTAATGGCGTCAATGCTTTTAACAAATGGTCTTAACTGCTGAAATTGAGCAGGCAAAGTCGAAATCGCTTGCTTGGCTTCCGCGCTTGTTGCGTAGTCTCCGTATAAAACTGAGAACCACTTAGTACCGTTGACGACTTTGTAGTTTTCCCAAATTGGCTGTCCGTTCTGTGGCAGCTTATTTGCAAACTGATCGACTTTCGCTTGGCTACCCACAGCCGCGACTTGAATGGTATAGCCGAATCGTTGAATGCCAGCTTGCTTTTTACTCGGTGGTACGATCTTAACTGGCTTCGCCTGCTCTTTTGGCGTTAGCTTGACTACTTTCTTCTCTTCAGGCTTTGCCGTCATTTTCACAACAGTTGGTTGTACGTCTTTTTCTACTACAGCGTTTTCAGACGCCATAATTGGCTTAGAGATACGATCTGATTTGTAGTCCTCTCGATAACTTTCAGAAGTTACGTCTGTAATGTAAGTTTCAGATGCACAAGCAGAAAGCAGGACTGACAAGCCGATGATTGCGATTTTTTTCATGAAGTAACAAATGCTCTGGATAAATATTACGATAAATCATGCCGATAGCAGGGCCGTTTATCAAGCATCAAATACAATAATCTGTGATTTTGATGTGATGAATAACACAAACTCCATAAGCATCGCCCACATTTTATGCAATGTCTGGTCTGAAGGCGTTTTATCAATAAATTATTCGTTTATGATTGATATGAAACCGATAGGCAAACGTTACTTGCAAACGGCTAGGAGTCAGCATGAATAAACTACATAAACTCTTTAAACCCAACTCTGTGGCCGTTATTGGTGCATCTCAAAAAGCATTGCGAGCAGGGCATGTCGTTATGCGTAACCTTCTACAAAGTGGATTTGGTGGCGCGATTATGCCAGTAACGCCGCGATACAAAGCGGTATCCGGAGTTATAGCCTACCCGGATGTGGCTTCCCTACCCTATACGCCAGATATTGCGATTTTATGTACGAACGTTTCACGTAATGAGCAACTGCTTAAAGAGTTAGATGAGAGAGGCACGCCGTTTGCGATTGTTATCTCTGATGACGCTCAGCCTTTAAATATTTCATCATTGAATATTCGAGTTTTAGGAGCGAACAGCTTAGGTATTATCTTGCCTTGGCACAAATTTAACTGCACGTTTTCTCCTGTTGCGGCTAAGCCCGGAAAAATTGCGTTCATCTCACAATCTGCGGCGGTTTGTACCACAGTTTTAGACTGGGCAAATGATAAGAATATTGGCTTTTCTTCGTTCATTTCGATTGGACGCGGACAGGATATCGATTTTGCAGATTTGCTTGATTACTTAAGTATGGATGGGAATACGGAAGCTATTCTGCTTTATGTGGATAATATCCAGGATGCTCGGCGATTTATGTCTGCTGCGCGAGCTGCTTCACGGAACCGCCGTATATTGGTATTAAAAGCGGGCCGCTCTAAAGAGATGAATACTTTCGAACAGCAAGATGGTGATACGCTTGATGTAATTTACGATTCTGCCATCCGTCGAACTGGTATGTTACGAGTCAGCAATACGCATGAGTTATTCGCTGCGGTAGAAACACTCACGCATTCTGTGCCACTTCGTGGGGAGCGTTTAGCGATCATCACCAATGGCGGCGGCCCTGCAGTTATGTCCGTTGATACTTTGATTGAACGTGGTGGCCAGCTCGCAACACTTGATGACGCCTCTATTGCGCAATTACAAACTGTACTCCCGTCCAACTGGCGCGCTCGAAATCCGATTGATCTGTCTGGTGACGCAACAAAAAAACGCTACATTGATACCATTAACGCACTGATGAATAACGACTGTGCAGATGCAATCTTGATTATGCATAGTCCTTCTGCGGTTTCCGACCCTCTTGAAACTGCTCAAGCTGTTATTGAGGCGATCAAGGCTCACCCTCGGCATAAGCATTTTAATATCTTGACCAACTGGTCAGGAGAACAAACGTCGAGAGAGGCACGACTGGCATTTACTCAAGCTGGCATTCCAACCTATCGAACGCCGGAAAGTGCGGTTGTTGCATACATGCACTTGGTTGAGTATCGCCGAAACCAGAAGCAATTAATGGAAACGCCAACGACGGCTGAGCCATTGCACTCTGGAAGTGTGAGTTCTGCAAAAGAATGGGTAAATGAACGACTACTGGATAAAAACACAGTCACCTTGGATACGCATCAAACCAGCCCATTATTTAAGCTGTTCGGGTTTAATGTTCTGCCAACATGGATTGCATCTGACGAAATTGAAGCCGTGCATATGGCAGAAAATATCGGATACCCTGTTGCGGTTAAGTTGCGATCTCCAGACATTCCTCATAAATCGGATGTACACGGTGTCGCCCTGAATTTAAGAAACAGTCGAGAAGTTTCCAACGCAGCGCTATCCATTCTAGATACCGTAAAGCTAAGTTACCCTTTTGCCAATGTACACGGTCTGTTGGTGCAAGGTATGGCAAAGCTCGGCAGCGCTGAAGAGCTACGGATTAGTATTGCAGTAGATAAGGTCTTTGGACCTGTGATCTTGCTTGGTCAAGGCGGCTCGGAGTGGAATATCGCCCAAGATGCCGTCGCTGCACTTCCTCCTTTGAACATGACGCTTGCGCGCTACCTTGTCGTTGTGGCTTTAAAGTCTGGAAAGATTCGCCTGCAGAAACACAAAGATGCGCTCGATATTAGTGAGTTGTCGAAATTCTTAGTTCGTATCTCCCAAATGGCGGTTGAGTTGCCAGAAATACAAAGACTGGATATCCATCCAGTATTGGTGTCGGGAAGCGATTTAACTATCCTCGATGCGGACATCACACTGTGTAAATACGAGGGAGATGCGCAAAAACGTCTGGCGATTCGTCCTTTCCCGGCAGAATTTGTCGAAACTGTAACGCTTCGAGATGGCCAACCTATCCTGCTTCGCCCTATCCTGCCTGAAGATGAGCCGCTGCATGCTCAATTCATTAATAGCGTATCGAAAGAAGATCTCTATAAGCGTTTCTTTTCTGAGGTTGGTGAGTTCAACCATGAGGCTTTGGCAAACTTCACTCAAATCGACTACGACCGCGAAATGGCGTTTGTTGCGGTAGCGTTTAATACCGACGGACCGTCTATCATAGGCGTAGCCCGCGCATTGATTACTCCAGATAATAGTGATGCTGAGTTTGCTATTTTGGTTCGTTCAGATTTGAAAGGAAAAGGCTTAGGTAAAGTGCTGATGCAGAAAATTATCAGCTATTGCAAGATTAAAGGCACAAAGCAAATGTCTGGAATGACCATGCCTACAAACAGAGGGATGTTGATGTTAGCTCAAAACCTGGGATTTGAAGTCGATGTTCAGTTTGCCGATGGTACGGCAGATATGGTGCTTCCTTTAAATTGAAAAATAAAGCATTAGCGATAACTTTACTTCTTAGATTCGATAAGCAATGGGAACCTAAGAAGTAAAAGTTACGTTGTTACTTTAGTTTCCAATTCTTTTTCAAGTATTGAATACACCAGGATTTCGCCTCACCCATGGTATTTCGGCGCCATGCTAAGATAATATCCATCGGCTGCTCTTCTGTACCTTCGATTCGCTTCAATACGCCACTATCAATCAAAGGTTGTGCAATTTGGCTTGGTAACGTACCAATGCCTAAACCTGCAGTGAGCGCATCTACTTTTGCCGTAAAGTTGGTGACGGTCAAGCGAGGCTGTTTTTGAATGATATTAATTGAGAGCGCGGGTTGTTCGCGTGCAGTGTCTGCAATGGCAATGATTCGGTACTTTTCTCGCGCCGCCTCATCAAACTTACCACTACGCTTGTGAACATAGTGATCAGCTGCCGCTACCCAAAACATGCTCATTTTACCAATTTTTTCTGATTTGACTTCTTGAGGAAGTGTATCCAGTGATGGGCAAATCAGTAAATCCGCTCTACCTGTATTCAGCGATTCCCAGCTACCAGCCAAGATCTCTTCTTGCAGTCTGACTCGTGTTGAGCTTACTTCAGCCAATGCATCAACCATAGGGAAGAAATTGGATATAGGAATAATGCCATCAAAGGCAATGGTAATATCCAATTCCCAGCCATTCGCCAATAACGTTGCATCATTCACTAACTTTTCACTGGCTTGTAAAATGGCTCGTCCTCTTTCAAGGATGAGCTTTCCTGCTTCAGTAAAATGGGCTTTGTGACCAGAGCGATCGAAGATAATGATGTCTAAGTCTTGCTCGAGTTTCTGGATCTGATAACTCAGTGATGACGGGGCTCTATCTAACTCATTCGCAGCAGCTGCAAAACTCCCTCTTCGGTCAATGGCATCCAGAATATGGAGCGCTTCTAACGTAATTGGACTCTGCACATGGCCTCTCTTAATGTGATTTTTGTCACATTGATTGTATTTGGATGATCTTATCAAGAACTAACGTTAAACAATATAACACACTGATAACTAAAGACTAGAAATGCTCATAACCTAAGAGTTCTACTCAAGATAAAACCACAAATAACAATGGTAATGATAGTAATTATTATTTAGATCTATTAATATCCCGTTTGTTGTTACCTATTATGGATCTAAGGTATTGAAGCCAATGTATAAAAAAACCATTTTGTCAGCCTCTATTCTGATTGCACTATCCCAAGGTGCCTACGCTGAAGATCATTCAACCTTCAATGAAGTGGTCGTGACTGCGACTCGTACTAATAGCCAAATCGAAGACACTGCTGCTTCTGTTGCGGTCGTTACTGATAAGAACATCGAAGAAAGCATGGTCACTGGCTTAGATGACCTCTTTGAGTACACGCCAGGAGTCACGGTTAAGACAAACTCTCGCCAAGGTGTCCAGAGTATCAATATCCGTGGTATCGAAGGCAATCGAATTAAAGTTCTTGTGGACGGCGTATCTCAAGGTAACCAGTTTGAATCAGGGAATACGTTCATTAACTCTGCTCGCGTTAACGTGGATACCGACCTAATAAAAGCGGTTGAAATTGTAAAAGGTGCAGCATCGTCTCTACATGGTTCTGACGCAATTGGTGGCATTGTTGCATTTGAAACTAAAGATCCGGCTGATTTCCTTAAGGGTCGTAACTTTGGTGGCCATGCGAAGTTCAACTACTCTTCCGAAGACAATACATTCAGTGAATCTGTGGCATTAGCGCACAAAACTGGCGACTTGGAATCTTTACTTGCTTATACGCGTCGCGACGGCAATGAACTGGATAACTTTGGAGATCTAGCAGATGCAGATACAGAAGCGAACAACTTACTGGTTAAGCTTCAGTACCAACTCAATGATGCACATCGTGTTGAGTTCAATGGGAATTATATTCGCAACAAAGGCAACGGAAAGCAGTCTTACAACGGTTATACTAATGCAACAAGTGAAGATGTAACAGAACAATATCAAGTTGGTATAAAACATATTTGGGAGATGCAAACGGCCGTAGCGGACTCCCTTACCTGGCAACTAGATTGGCTTAGCAAAGAAGAAAACGGCATTACTGATCGTGTTAAAGGTCAGAATAACCAACGTAAAGACTACATCTACGAGGATGAAGGCTACCAGTTTGATTCTCAGTTCGACAAATATCTCATGCTTGGTAGTACAGAGCATTACTTTGTGTACGGTGCATCCTTCAGTGATAAAGACATTAAGAACGTTAACAAAGAGTACAACAGTGCAAGCGGAAACAAAGAAATTTTCTATATCCCTTCTGCGAGCGAGCGTCGTTACGGGCTCTTTTTACAAGACGAAATTACGGTAGGTAACTTTACGATTACCCCGGGCGTACGGTGGGATGCATTTGAAACCGATCCAGGTGACACAAGCAGCAACCCAAGTGGTAACGCGGCTAGCGACTACAAAAAGTTTTCTGATTCTGCATTTACAGGCCGCTTAGGTTCTGTTTATAAGCTTAATGAACAACATCGTTTATTCGCGCAAATCAGCCAAGGTTTCCGTGCTCCAGATTTCCAAGAGTTGTACTACTCCTTCGGCAACCCAATGCATGGCTATATTTTTAAGCCAAATCCTGATTTAAAAGCAGAAGACAGCATTTCGTACGAATTTGGTTGGCGACATAATAATGACATTTCTAGCAGTGAAGTGTCAGTTTTCTACAGCGATTACGACAACTTCATCGAAAGTAAAACCGTCTCTGGCACTTGGACTCCTGTGACTGACCCTGCGATTCTGCAGTACGTAAATATTGGCAAAGCGACAATTAAAGGTATTGAGTTTTCAAACCAACTTTCGTGGAACAAGTTCATGCCAATAGAAGGCTTTAGCTCTCGTTTAGCAGCGGCGTATACGGAAGGTGAAGATGGAAACAATAATCCACTAAACAGTGTTAACCCTTGGAACCTTGTCGCTGGCTTTAATTACGATTCAGAACAAAACTGGGGAACCACGTTAACCATTAACTACACCGCATCTAAAGATAAAAGCGACATAAATGACGATAAAGTATTGCCTATCTCCGCAGCTACGGTCGTAGATGTCACCGCGTACTACAAACCTATTAAAGACCTTACGTTGCGAGCAGGTCTGTTCAACGTGACAGATGAAGAGTACTACAATTGGAATGATGTGCGTGACCTTCAGACAGAAAACAAAGATCTGACTCAAGCTGGGCGGAACTGGTCAATTACAGCTAAATACGAGTTCTAAAGCCTCCGAAAACACAAAAGCCAGCTTAATGCTGGCTTTTTTTTATGGCTTTCATTTCAAAAATGTAAAGAAAAGTATGAAAAATGAAAGTTTACTGTTTTGCCATCTCTTTTTTCACCATTACTGCTGCTGCAATGATAAAAGTGATGATCAGACCGAGTTCCATGAACTACCCCAATAGCTATGAGAAAATTTATAACCCAAATTAAGAGTCGGACATAGTTTAACAGCTCTATATAGACTTGCTACCTTTTAACCAGTAATTTACGATTTTTTCCGATTTGGATCAAAAAAGACGCAATTATGCGTCTTTTTGTTATTATTGTGTAAATCAAAATTAGGCGTCTGGATAACCTTGAGGGTTGTTAGATTGCCAACGCCATGTATCACCAGTCATTTCTTCTAGAGTGCGAGACGCTTTCCAACCTAACTCATTCATTGCTTTTGATGGATCAGCCCAACACTCCGCAATATCGCCTGGACGACGTTCAACAAGTTGGTATGGAACATCTTTACCACTTGCGGCTTCAAATGCTTTCACCATTTCAAGCACACTGTAGCCATTGCCAGTGCCAAGGTTATAGACATGAAGGCCAGCTTTGTTGCCTACTTTTTCCAAAGCAGCGACGTGACCATCGGATAAGTCCATCACATGAATGTAGTCACGCACGCCGGTGCCATCTTTCGTTGGGTAGTCGCTACCGAATACAGAGAGGAACTCTCGGCGGCCCACTGCAACTTGAGAAACAAACGGCATTAGGTTATTTGGAATACCTTGAGGATCTTCACCTAACTCACCAGTTGGATGTGAACCTACAGGGTTAAAGTAACGAAGAAGTGTGATGCTCCAATCTGGATTCGCTTTTTGGAAGTCCGTTAAACATTCTTCCACCATTAATTTACTGCGTCCATAAGGGTTAGTTGCGCTAGTTGGAAAGTCTTCTGTGATTGGAACAGATGCAGGATCGCCATAGACAGTTGCTGAGGAGCTAAATACCAACGATTTAACTCCAGCTTCGCGCATTGCATCAACCAATACCAAAGTGCCATTCACATTGTTGTCATAATACTCTAGGGGTTTTGCTACGGACTCACCGACGGCCTTTAAACCTGCAAAATGGATAACCGCTTCGATATCGTGCGATTTTAGAACCTCTACCATTGTCGATTTATCTCTGATATCGGCTTGAATGAAGGTTGGCTTTACGCCACATACCTTTTCAATGCGATCTAAGACCGTAGACTTACTGTTGTACAGGTTATCTAGAATCACTGGCGTCATACCAGCTTCGATCATTTGAATACATGTATGGCTACCAATATAGCCCATACCACCCGTAACAAGTACTTTCATTTTATCATTCCTTCTGACGCGAATGGGTTTAGTTTAAAGCTTTGACGTTACGATTTAAACTGTCTCCTGCAATTCGCATCCCATTAATATTGCTTGGCCTTTTCCGGCTTTTTTAGCTTGATACATTGCAGTATCTGCACTTTTTAACACTCGAGTGGCATCTCGCTCATTAACACCGACCAATTTTACGCCGATGCTAACGCCAACCTTGAGCGAGTTACCTTTGTACTCGATTGGTGTGCATACGCTTTCGAGCAGTTGTTCTGCAATTCGGGTGACGACTTTTTGGTTGGCAGGATTAACCAACATGACAAATTCATCACCCGAAAGTCTTGCGATTAAATCACTATGTCGAGTCGCAGATGTTAGACGCTCGGCTACTTTTTTCAGAACTTCATCACCTGCGTCATGGCCATAGGTATCATTAACCTCTTTAAAACCATCGAGATCGAGGTAAAGCACCGCAAATTCGTCACGTAAGTATCCCGACCGTTGTACTAATTCTTCCAACTCTAAATGGAACTTAGAGCGATTCGCTAACCCCGTTAATGCATCGTGATGAGCTAAGTACTCAAGTCGTTCCATCTCTTTTGCACCAGAAAGATCGGTAAGAACAATGACTAGGTCGTAGAACCCATGGTCTTCACATTTAACGATACGATTAACCCTTGCAAACATCGGCACAAACTGGCCAAGATGGTTCTGCTCAATAACTTCCCCTTGCCATACCCCGTAGTTTTCTATCGATTCAATGATGCTAGGCATCATTTCCTGCAACTTGCGCCACTTAAGTGTTTGGATAAATGACTTCCCAATAAGCTGATCCATCTCTAGTCCAACTAACTTAGTGACCGCAGGGTTAGCCATTGTGATAACACCTCGATGATTAAGAACGATGAGGCCATCTTGGCTGCTCTCAAAAACACGCCCTGCAACACGCTGCCTGCTCATGGCCTCTTCAATTTCGGTGATATCTTGAATCGAGAACAATAAGTATCCATGTGTGGACAAACGACGACTGGTTAAACTCAATTGCTGTTCGTTGTCTGCATTTTTGAGGTGAATATCATCGCATTCTAACCCCCTACTTAGGATTTGGCTCAGCTCATTCGGTGTTTTCGTTTTAATTAGATCACGGATATTGGCATGCTCAAGTTCCTCTGACTTTTTTTGAAATATCTGCCGAGTCGCAGTATTACAGTAAATAACACGCCCGAAGTTGTCGGTAATAACTAATGCATGTTGAATAGATTCAATGACTTCTTCTGAAAACGCCCGCTTTTGTTCTAACATTTCTAATGAATGTTGCCGCTGTTTCTCGCGTGTTGTTAACTTGTTCATCATTTGATTGAAGGAATGTGCGAGTTCTCCAATTTCATCCTTGGAGTAATAGCGAACTTGAGTATCCGTATTTTGTCCGTGTGTCACACTCTCTATCGTATGACTCAGTTCTATAACAGGTTTGAGAACAAGCCTATCGATACTTATGTAAAAGATAGTGCCACCAGCGAACAGCAACAGAAGAAGTACAGCACCATCTCGAAGTAAAGATTGTTGGGCTTCTATGATTGGACGATGGGAAAGCGTAACCCTCATACTGCCAATGACACGACCATCGTGAATAATTGGCTCTAGAACATAAAGAAATTTGGCTGATAAGGCATAACCTAGCGCGTGTAACTTGCTTCTTTCAGTTTGATTAGGGACGGGAGCTGATACCCCACTTCCTTCAAGAACAACGAAAGGCTGATCATCTTGGTCGTAAAGTTTAACCCGCGTAACATTCGGCTGGTTTAAAAAGTTGATGAGAGTAGTTTGAGCTTTTTGCTTGTTCTTTGTCGTTAGCGCATCTTTAATTGAGAAAGAAACATTGTTAATCAACTTTCTCGTTTGTTCGACCAACTCATGCTTAGACGATTGGTATGCAGTATACGAGGTATAACCTTTTGAGATAACAAAGATAGCCGTTATAAAGACCAAAATTGGCCAAATAAGCTTTGCTCGTAATGACATATGTATTCCTGTCGCAGACAACCACTAAAAATGACAGAAGCGTTGTTATGCAATCTATTACCCATTAAGGGCGACAAGATTAACACGATGACAATGCAAAATAACCTTAAATTCTCAAAAATTGGATGGAAAAGGAACGAAATACCTTAAAATTCGGATCAACTCAAATAACGGCAACATCTTTATGGACTAAAGTGATCTTTTTCGTCAGCCATCAGATCATAAACCTCGCTTTCATGATAGAAGAATGAAGTGAGTCACTGAACCTAGATGCATTTTCCTGCATCGTGAACCCATTTCTTGTGTAGAAATAAAACGTATGACATTGAATAAACAGCAACTTACATTGAACTGTGACATGGGTGAGAGCTTTGGCTCTTGGATTATGGGGGCAGACGAAGATGTTATGCCTCATGTTGATATGGCAAACATCGCGTGCGGTTTTCATGCTTCCGATCCTAATGTCATGCACGACACTATCACTCTCGCCAACGACAACGATGTTGATATTGGAGCACACCCGGGCTACGCCGACCTCCAAGGCTTCGGCAGGCGCAGTATAAACATGACGGGTGATGAAATTACTAACATGGTTATATACCAAGTAGGCGCTTTACAGGCACTTTGTCGGGCTCAATACACAGATATCAGCTATATAAAGCCTCATGGCGCGTTATACAACGACATGATGAAAAGTGATGCGATATTTAGAGCAGTCGTAAAGGCGGCAGCTTTATTCAAAGTGCCGTTAATGATTTTAGCGTCACAGGAAAACGAAAAATACTTAGAAATCGCAGATGACTATGACGTTCCCTTGCTGTTTGAAGCATTTGCAGACCGTTTGTATCAAGATGACGGATTACTTACACCTAGGACACAGCCTAATGCCGTGTTAAAGAATGAGCATGCGATACTTGAGCAAGTCCGTACGTTAGCAGACTCTGGGCGTGTCAAAACCGCTTCTGGCGGCTACATTTTACTGGAAGCCGATACGATTTGTGTTCATGGTGACAATGAAGAGTCGATCGCGCTGATCCAGAAGATCCGTCAAAGCCTATACGCAGGAGGAAATTAATGCATAAAGAGAAATTTAGTATCTCTTTGATCTCTGAGTGCAGTATTTTCATTAAGTTTGACGAGAATATCTCTGAAAATGCGGTCGGAGAACTTGCTCGAAACATCAAAGATACTCTAGCGTCAATCATTATGAACGTGGTCCCCTCCTATCAAACCATCCTCATTGATTACTTGCCTTTTCGAATCAATGAAAAAGATTTAGTGCATAAACTGCATCAAATGATCAGTCAGTTTGATACTCAATCGCTCAGCCTTGTTCAACCTAACCACATCGCGATTCCCGTATACTACTCCGAAGAAACCGCGCTAGATTTGCCCCGCTTTCAAGATCGTGGACTATCATTAGACGCGCTCATTTCCTTGCATACCCAGGCCGAGTATGCGGTTTCAGCGATTGGTTTTGCTCCAGGTTTTGCATTCCTCTCCGATGTCGATACTCAATTACATATGCCAAGGTTAGCTACACCGAGAACGCGAGTACCAGCCGGAAGCGTGGGAATCGCAGACTCTAAAACGGCCGTCTATCCATCAGATAGTCCTGGCGGATGGAACATCATCGGTAGAAGCCCACTTCCCCTTTTCTCTGATACGCCACCTTTTATACCGTTTGAAGTAGGTGACAAAGTCACGTTTAATGCCATTTCCAAACAAAAGTTTATCGAGTTAGGAGGTGTTCTATGAGTTACGCTGGATTGCTGGTGGAAAAGTCAGGGCCACTTTCTTTGATTCAAGACTTTGGTCGTTTTGGCTTAGCGCATATTGGCGTGACTCAAGGTGGCCCCGTAGATGATTACGCCTACAGTTGGGCAAACCATTTACTTGGTAACGTAGTCAATTGTGCAGCGATTGAAATTACTTTGGGTAACGCTTGCTTTGTCGCACTACATAACTGCCATCTTGCAATATGTGGTGGTGATTTGAATGCAAAAGTAGATGGTGAGCCTATCTCAAATTGGTCTGACTTTACGTTGAAGAAGGGGCAGAAGCTGCAGTTCGGAGTCGCAAAAAATGGACTTCGATCCTATCTTGCGGTTAAAGGTGGATTCGATATTGCTCAGCACTTAGGAAGTGCCTCTACCGTCACGAGAGAATCTCTTGGTGGTTATGACTCAAATGGTGGCGCTTTAAAAGCAGGCGATATTCTTCCCTTTTTTCCTCATAACTTACCGAAACACAAACCAAGGCTGATGACGTTTCGCTTTAAGCCGGATTACAACTTACCTATCAAGCTGAGAGTGATTGAAGGCTATCAAAATGAGGACTTTGATGAAGACGCTCGCCAAGCCTTTTATAGCTACGCATTCACCATATCCCCTGATTCAAATCGTATGGGCTATCGTCTTGAGGGGAACAAAATCAAACCGCCTTACGAAGGCGTACTGTCGGAAGGAATTGCGCTAGGATCGATTCAAGTTCCTAACGATGGTAATCCCATTGTGTTGCTCAACGACCATCAAACCATCGGTGGCTATCCTAAGTTTGGCTGTGTAGCACGTATTGACCTGCCAAGGCTGGCACAGGCGAAACCCGGGCAAAAAGTCAATTTTGTGAAAGGAGATAGACAAGGCTTGCAAGAAGTATGGTGCCAATGGGCTCAGTTTTTTGGATATTAATACAACCTCTGAGCCCATACGTAACTGTTATGCAGGCATCCCATAACGCTCTGCTAACGCTTGCGGATAATCTCGCTCTTGCGTGAGTTTAATCGCGTACTGTTCAATTTCTTGTTCAGACCAATGCACAGCGACAGGATGTTGGGATTCCACATTTTGATTAGGTTCAATATCAAACCAGAACTGAAGCATTTTTTGCGCTGCGAGTAGTGTTGATGACGCTTTTACCACTTCTATTCGTGCGTAATGGCTGTCTTCAAAGGTCACGTCGGCTGCCCTGAGTACCGGATCCGTTCCAGGAATTTGCTGGGCACCAAACAGGGCTTTTCCCCCTTTGATAGCAGAGTGATAGTAGGGAATGAACTGCGCCATGTGATTGATAGCGTTATTGGTTCGTTCTTCTAAGACTTCTTCTCGCCAACCGTTACGTATCTTTGAGAGTAAAGGAACAGGCAGTTCGGGCTGAGCTGAGGACGGCGTACTCTCAACTAAGCCATCTTCAAATAGCGTAATACCTTTCGTCATGCCGTGAAGCTGAAAATAACCATCACCATAGGGGGTCAGTTGAGCCATTCCTTTATCAGTTCCACGCGGTCCATGGAAAATAACTTCTGGCCACAGTTGTTGACAGTCTGCCCACTTGGTTACGTAAGCGGCTTTAAACTCAACTAACCTATCACGCTTGGCACCGATGGTATTGTCAATGGATCCTGTTTCAAAACCACATGCATTGACCAAGTAGTCACATGTCATAAGATAATCAATGCCATCTCGTTCGTAACCAAGTTGCCAGTGATTACCCATCCAGTCCGCTTGTTTGAGCGTTGCTTGTGTGCATACTGAGGCGTTTGGCAGAGCGTTCAACGTTAAGTTGGCAATTGCGGCAAGGCGAAAAACACTCCAGCCATATTCCTGAACCGCCACAACTGGGTACTTTAGCGCTTCTAGATCAGTATGTTGAGCAAAAGGAATACACCACTCATCAAAGGTTGCAGGGTGACTTGGTTGAGTACATTGTGCGAGTGCTTCTAGATCCTCTTTTGAATACAATTTGTAGTATTCGCTTGGCTCGCCGAGCACTTTGTTGCTTTGATCTTTATCAACGAGCGTTTGATACGCATTTTTCACCACCTCTAGTCGAGGAATAAGTGCGGATGGGTCTCCACCATCAGAATAAGGAACTGCAATGATCGTCGGGCGAATATTCAGTGAAAGCGGATATAGGCGAACGGTATCAATGGATTGTGCTAACAAATCTAAACATTGTTGCTCAGAAATCTCTCGATATAAGTTGCCACCTGCATGTAAATGGCAAATGGGCGGACCATTTACCAGTGATACGCCCTTCTCTATTACGGAAACTTTAAAACCCAGCTCCGCAAAATGAATTGCTGCTGTTGCACCTGCGACACCGCCACCAACAACAGCGATGTGCTTATCTTTGTAATTTGGAAACTCAGACTTCATTGCTTCACTAAAAATTTTATAAGGAAAATTCTTTACTAACGGTGGATTCTACTCGTGTTTGGGCTTGATTAAAATCACAAAAAGTTCATGGGTTTGCGAAATATCCAACTGCGCCTTTATGGTGCGTTAAAGTAGAAAAAAATTGCAAAAAAAGTACTTGACGACATGGTTAGGAAGACACTTTTTTGTGCCTATGTGAATAACAATTTCACTGTAAGACCCATGGCGCAAAGCCTGCAGAAACACCTCACTTTTTACCCCATTTAGTTATCCCAAAAGTTATCCACTGTTTTTGTGGATAACTAAAATAAAAGTGTCATGGAGTGTTCCGCATTTAATAACATTTGCAGTGATTAAGTGTTTACTGGCGTTAACAATCTTTTCAACAAACTCATTACGACAAGTGCCAACGTAACAAATGTTGCCAGTGGTAAAGCTATCCACAATTCGGGGTGAATTTGTGCGTTCAGATCGAAGCCATATGTCATTACCGCGGCCACACAAACTTCCGCAGCGAATACCGCAACACCGCTAGCTATCAACGCCATAATGCCGTATTCGGCCCACAGAGTCGTATTGATCCGTTTTTTACTTGAGCCTAATGTGCGATACAAACGAATCTCCTGCTGACGTTGGGATAAGCTTAATCTCAATAGCGTGAAGATAAGTAGCAATCCCGCCACCACGCCTAAAAGAGCAAGAATAGTGATTGCCGATACGATTTGTTGAATCAAATCCTGGATTTTTTCGCCCATGGTACGAATATCTAAAACAGAGACCGTTGGGTGAGATCGAGACATAGACGTTAATAGTGCTTCGTTCCCTTCATCAATTCTATAACTGATGAGGTAAGAACCCGGTAGATTAGCCATAACGTCGGATGAGAAAATAAAGTAAAAGTTAGGCTTCATATCACGCCATTCAACATAACGAATGGTATCTACTACCGCATCGTAGTTCTGGCTATTAATAACAAAGCGCAGTTTGTCACCAAGTTCGATGCCCAAGTCATTTGCTACATCGGCTTCTACGGAGACACTCCCTTTATTTGTCCATTCACCCGCAAGCACATCATTATACTCTGGCAGGCTGTTTCCCCACGTAAGGTTCAATTCACGACGTATTGCGTCAGAGCCTTCTCCTTCATATTCAATCTCTTTGACGTTTTGACCATTAATCTCTGTCAATCGACCACGAATAATTGGATAAGCTTGTGACCGTGTAACCCCATTTTTATCTAAGGTTTCTAGGTAGCTATCGAGTTCGTAATCACCAATATTTAATGCGAAGACATTTGGCGCGTCTGCAGGTAAGGTTCTCTCCCAATCCGCGAGAATATCGCTGCGCACAAGCCAGATAATAGATAGCAGCATCAAAGACAACGCCAAAGCACCAAACTGCAGGCCACTGGTTACTGGCGTGCGGTTGATACGACTCAACGCAAGCTTCATGGCAGGTTGTGTTGAAATACGCGCAAACAATTTTGTGAGTGCGACGCTCACTGCAGCAAGCACTACAAAAAGTACTGCAATACCAATAAGAACAATCCAAACTAAGGTATTATCAGCATAAAGCAAAAGTAATGGGACGACGGGAACTAGAACAAGCAACATTCGCTTCCAAGAACGTTGAGCTTTGCCCTGCTGTAGCACTTCTAAGGCTGGAGTTTTAATCAAACCTAGCAATGGTATGCCAAGGGCAGGAACGGTGATCAGGACTGCTGAGATAAACGACACTAGATAAGGAGTGACGCCGTAACTAGGTAGTAGCTCTGGTAATAAGTCTTTAAGTGGAATGCGCAATAAGTACTCCAGCCCACTCCCCAACAATAACCCAACGACACTGGCGCTAATGAGCAGGATTGTGACTTGAATAAACAGCCATTTTTCAATCCATCGTCGACTTGCGCCAAGGCTTTTTAGCATCGCAATGGTTTGTGTTCGACTATTCACATAGTTTTGGCAAGTAAGAACCAATGTTGTCGCTGCCATAATGATGACAATCGCAACCGTTAGAGACAAATACTGCGTCGTTCGTTCAAAGACCTCATTGCTACGACTGGCAGTATCTTGCGTGCGCCAGCGATCACTAGGAGAAAGAACAGTATCTTCTTGCAGGCCTTTTAGCGTTTTATCATCGGCTTGTAGAAACAGACGGTATTGAACTCGACTCCCGACTTGAATTGCTCCTGTTTTCTCAACGTCTTTTTGATGGATGTATGCAGAAGGCATTTGCTGAAATGGGTTAAAGCTTAACCCAGGTTCCATCAGCACTGCACCTGAAACCGTAAAATCGGCATCGCCTATAGTGACGCTGTCACCCGACTTGACGTCTAGTTGAGCCATAATCCGCTCATCAAGCCAGAGTTGGTTCTCTTTAACGCGACCGGATGGGTTGTTGTCTAGTACCAGTTCTCCCATTAAAGGGTAATTGTCGTCCACTGCCCTTACGGAAATCAACTGCATACCATTGTCGCTAAATGCCATCGTGGCAAATCGTGTCATCGTCGAACGTTCTAGGTTTTCAGTCGAGGATAACAACGTGTCAGGTATAGGATTAGCAGACACAAACACCGCATCCGCTGTCAATGCATCCTTCCCCTGTTTGACGATCACCTGCTCCATTCGCTCCGCTAATGCAGAAAGCGCAAAGATGCTCGCAATCACAAGAATAAGAGCAACGCTAATAGGCCAAAGGTTCCCCTGTCTTATTTCGCCGAAACTCCAACGTATTAGGCTTTTGTTTGACGAGTGTTTTATTGCACTGCTTCTTTCTGTCGATGTTGCTTCGCTTGATGATACTGCAGACATTACACCTCCTCCTTAAGCTCACCTGCCTCCATACGATAAATACGGTCACATCGACTTGCTAGATGACCATCGTGTGTAACTAATATCAGCGTTGTTCCATGCTGCTCATTAAGATCGAATAGCAGCTCAATCACTTTGTCTGCGGTTTGATGGTCAAGATTGCCGGTAGGCTCGTCTGCGAACAACAGTTCAGGCTGTGTCATAAAGGCACGTGCTAGCGCGACACGTTGTTGTTCACCACCAGATAATTGACTTGGAAGATGATCGACACGTTTTTCCAATCCAACAGCGGTTAATAATTCGGCGGCTCTTGCTTCGTCTTCGGCTTCACCACGTAAAAGACAAGGAAGCGTGACATTGCGTAATGCACTCAAGCTCGGGATTAATAAGAAACTTTGGAAAACAAAACCTAGAGAGTCAGCTCGAATTTTTGCGCGAGCTTCATCGTCAAGTTTTGATAACTCATGACCTAACAAGGTAATTTCACCTGATGTTGGTGTATCAAGGCCAGCTAACAACGTCATCAACGTTGACTTACCCGCACCGGAAGTACCGACGATGGCGATTTTTTCTCCTTTCCTGATGTCAACATTTACATCTTTGAGGATTGTTAATTGCTCTTGATTAGTAGAGACTTGTTTAGAAACCAAATTGGCTTGAACAATAGGTGCATTAAGTACAGGTGTTTGCATGATTCGTATACTTTCCTTAGTTCTATTTTTTTGTTTTTCCGCTACTGCACATGCGAGCGAAAAGCTACTTGTCTTAGGTGATAGCCTGAGCGCGGGCTATCAGATGCCGATCGAAAAGAGTTGGCCTAGCTTACTCCCTGATGCCTTGTCAGAACATGGTCAAGATGTAACAGTTATTAATGCCAGCATTTCTGGCGATACCACAGGCAACGGCTTAGCTCGATTACCACAGCTGCTAACCCAACACAGCCCTGATATGGTACTTATTGAGTTAGGTGCCAACGATGGCCTGAGGGGTTTCCCTCCTAAACTTATTACGTCGAATCTCTCAAAAATGATTACCATGATAAAAGATTCAGGTGCGGACGTTGTCATGATGCAAATTCGAGTGCCACCTAATTATGGTAAGCGCTATAGCGATATGTTTTACGATATCTACCCTAAGCTCGCACAACATCAACAAGTTACCTTGATGCCATTCTTCTTGGAGCATGTTGTCATCAAACCCGAGTGGATGATGGATGATGGCCTTCACCCAAAGCCTGATGCACAGCCTTGGATTGCTGACTTTGTTGCTCAAGAATTAATTAAACATCTCTAATTTTAATGGTCTAGCTCAATAAGTTTTACTTAACTTTACGTTAATCTATTTTCAATTCCACTCATCGAGGATAGATAACAACATGCGAATAGACCCTTTAATTCAAGGTGTTGTTGCTCGCTCTGCTCACCCATACGGGTGTCATGCATCCATTAAAGAGCAAATTGAATACGTAAAACACGCCCCGCAGATCAAAAGCGGTCCAAAACGGGTTTTGATTATTGGTGCTTCCTCTGGTTTCGGGTTAGCGGCTCGTATTGCCCTCACCTTCGGAGGTGCTAAAGCTGATACCATTGGTGTCTCCTTCGAGCGCGGGCCTTCAGATAAAGGCGTTGGAAGTGCGGGTTGGTATAACAACATTTTTTTTAAACAAGAAGCAAATCACGCGGGGCGTACCGCCATCAATATTGTTGGTGACGCATTCACTGACTCTGTCCGCAATCAAGTGATTGAAGCCATTGAAACGTACTTTGAAGGTGAAGTTGATTTAGTCATCTATAGCTTAGCGACGGGTGTTCGACCTAAACCAGAGTCTGATGAGTTTTGGCGCAGCGTCATTAAGCCTATTGGTGAGCCTGTCACTGGCGCTTCAATTATGCTGGAGAACGATCAGTGGGTAGAAACCACTTTAACTCCAGCAACAGAGGAAGAGGCCGAAGCCACTATCAAAGTGATGGGCGGTGAAGACTGGGAAAGCTGGATTGATACACTGATTAATAATGACTCGATTGCACAAGGCTGCAAAACCATCGCGTTTTCTTACATGGGACCAGACGTTACGCACCCTATCTATCTCGATGGTACGTTAGGTCGAGCGAAAATCGACTTACACCAAACAAGTCACTCGTTGAATCTAAAACTTGCCAACTTTGACGGCGGTGCTTACGCAACAGTGTGTAAGGCGTTGGTGACGAAAGCCAGTGTGTTCATTCCTGCGCTAAGTCCCTACCTTTTAGCACTGTATCGAGTGATGAAGGAAAAAGGTACTCACGAACGTTGTATTGAACAAATGCAGCGACTGTTTACGACTAAATTGTACGATCAAGATAAAGTGCCTGTTGACGGCGAACGCTTAATCCGAATAGACGAATTAGAGCTTGACCCGCAAGTACAACAAGAAGTCCATGCTCTTTTAGAGCAAATGAACGCGAATAACTTTAAAGAGGTTGGTGATTACCAAGGCTTTAAAGATGAGTTTATGAAGCTAAATGGCTTTAACTTTGAAGACGTCGACTATTCGCAAGACATTTCTATTGAGTCGCTAAAATCGCTTAAACCTTAATGCTTGTTATCTGTTTCAAGTATGAGATATGTGATAACTATTCCTAGTCCTGAACACTTTTCAGGACTTTTTTTTGTTTCAAGCCCCAGTCACCCTATACTTAATTAAAAACCGAGAACAAGATAGAGCAGTCTACATTTTAAATTCACAGGAAGTGAAACCACGTAAAGGATGACCTATATGGGGAGATTGCAAACATTAGATTATGAAATCCCTGAGTCTATGCAAAAAAGTTGGCAGGAAATCGTCAACTTACTGGCTCAAATAACGCACGTACCCACCACATTAATCATGCGTATCCATCCAGATCGTATTGAAGTCAACACATCCAGTGAAACTCAAGGTAACCCCTATCGTACCGGCGATGCTGAACTACTCGGGAACGGTTTGTATTGTGAGCATGTCATTGAGCATAAGAGCGAACTCATAGTTCCTAATGCGCTCGAGGATGAAGAATGGTGCAACAACCCTGACATCAAACTAGGCATGATATCTTATTGTGGTTTACCGTTATTCTGGCCAAACGGAGAGACGTTTGGAACCATCTGCATGCTTGATTCCAAGAAGAATGAATACAGCGACACTTACCGCCAATTGCTCGGAACTTTCAAAGACTCAATCGAAGCGCAGCTCTCCGTCGTGTATCAGCAACACAAGCTCCAGCGTCTTAATAATGAACTCAAAAATCGAGTTGAGAACCGTACTACGGACTTAGCGCAGTTGAGTTACTCCCTAACAAAAGAGATTGATCGTCGTAAGGCCGCAGAAAAACAAGTGAGCTACCAAAAAACACACGATCAGGGAACCGGATTCTTAAACCGCGCAGCACTGGAAAGTGTTGTCGGAGAAACGCTCGGAACGTTGGATCATAGCCAGCAATCACTGCTCGTGATAAACATTGGCTTTAGTAATGCTCGCAGTATCCAAACCCGTTATGGCTTTGAGGCCTTTGACGAGATATTAAAAGAATTTCGGTATCGCCTTGGTAAACGAGAATCGAGTTATTTTGTTACCGGGAGGCCGAGCTCGAATGACCTTGTATTACTCATTTGGGGCAACGATATTGATATGAAATTGCGTAAGCTACTGGATGATATCACCAATATTGGCTTGGGAAGCTTTTATATAAAAGACACAGAGGTTCACCTCAACTCTTATATTGGTGTTGTACAAGCCCACCAAACCAGCAATGCCAAACAACTTCTTCAAAATGCATGCTATGCCATGCTGCTGTGTAAAGAGTCTGGCGAAGCGTATAGTTATTTTTGTGAAAGTCATTCGAATGAGCTAAACAACCACAATCAATTGGAAAGCTACTTGTTGCAAGCGGTGAGAAATGACGACCTAATGCTATACTTTCAGCCCAAAGTTCATCCCCATACTCACAAATGGATTGGCGCAGAAGCATTGCTGCGCTGGAGACACCCAATACTGGGCGACGTCTCTAACGAAGCATTAATACATATGGCCGAACAAAATGGGCTTATTTTTGAAGTTGGCTCTTTTGTTCTTCGTACCGCGATAGACAAAGCTAAACAGTGGTCGGAGTTAATTGATAATTTCAAAATTGCCGTTAACGTCTCTCCAATTCAATTACAAAACGTGAACTTTGCGGAGCAAGTGCAACACCTACTCGAATCCTTCCATTTACCAGCACATTTTCTCGAACTCGAGGTGACGGAGAGCGCTTTAATTGCCGATGAAATCGTAGCACGCACAACGCTAAACAAATTGCACGAACTAGGCGTGACGTTGTCACTGGATGACTTTGGTACTGGGTACGCCTCTTTCAGCTATTTGAAGAAATACCCATTTGATGCCATCAAGATTGATAAGAGCTTTGTCCAGCAAATGGAAAAGTCGGACGATGATCGTGCGATCATTTGCTCTATCATACACATAGCTAAAAAACTGGACCTCCAAGTGGTTATTGAGGGCATTGAATCACCCCAACAAGAGCAGTTTCTTATTGGTGAGGGTTGTGATATTGGGCAAGGCTTTCTCTATGGTAAACCGATGCCTTGTAATGAATTTGAGCAAAGTTTGTTTAATCAGCGTCTTTCAGGCGGACAATACGCCTACTCTTCCTAAGCATTCTCTTTACTAAGGTGGCGGTGGTTTCTATAATCGCCGCCCGCTTCTATTAAAAGGCCAATATCTTCATGGATCAGTTGACTGCCACGCTTAAGAAAATTGAAAAGCAGAACTACCGCGCTTATCAACAAATCAAAGGTCAATACGACTTCACTGATTTCACTTTGTTCGTCGATCACGTACAAGGAGATCCGTATGCTTCCGCGTCACGTTTTCGTGCAACTCGCGCCTGGTCCTTGACTGGTCTGGAATGGTTAAAAGACGAGTCCCCTGCTTTTCAACGAGCAGCACGTGATTTTATTGCGCGCAGTTTTGAGCAGTTTGCTAAACAAGAAAACTCCGTATCCATTTCATTGAATGGCCAAACTGTGTTGGATAGCACCGCAGTATTGTTTACCGAGGAAGGTATTGAACTGCGTTTTCGAGTTAACTTGCCTGCTGAAGGTCGTTCAGTGTTGGGGAAAAAAGCCAACAACATACTGACTTTCCATTTGCCTAAGTTTATCCGTCGAGCGACCTTAGAACGTGAACTCGACAAAGCAGCATTGATTGAGCATTGCCAAGTTGTTGAAGACCAAGATGCCCTGCGTGCACAGTTGGAAGCCAATAACCTAGTTGCGTTTGTCGCAAATGGCAGCATTCTTCCTCGAATTGCTGGCAACTGTGATCTCCCAATGAAAGAGGCGGTTGAGTTCAAGGCCCCTGAATCGCTGCAAGTGACTTTACATGCACCAAACAAAGGCCATGTCACGGGATTAGGGATTCCAAAGGGCATTACGCTAATCGTTGGTGGCGGTTTCCACGGTAAATCTACCTTACTGAATGCGATTGAGCGTTCGATTTACGATCATATTCCAGGAGATGGTCGTGAATACATCGTAGCTGATGACAAAGCAATGAAGATCCGCGCCGAAGATGGTCGATGTGTGCATCATTTGAACCTGTCGAATTACATCAACCATTTGCCAATGGGTAAAGATACAGCGGACTTTTCGACTCAAGATGCATCAGGCTCAACATCACAAGCCGCTTGGCTTCAAGAGTCTATTGAAGCGGGTGCGAGCACGTTATTGATTGATGAAGACACCTCTGCGACGAACTTCATGATTCGAGATGAACGTATGCAGGCATTGGTGGCAAAAGGTGATGAACCAATCACCCCTCTTGTCGACCGCATTGGTCAATTGCGAGATGATCTCGATATCTCTACCATTATCGTTATGGGTGGTTCAGGCGACTACTTAGACGTTGCCGACACAGTCATTCAGATGCACGACTACCAAGCGGTTGATGTGACAGAAAAAGCGAAAGAAGTGATCGCTCAGCACCCTACTCAACGTCATAACGAATCGGAAGAACGTATACAAACCTTCCCGCCTCGCGCCCTGAATCGCGTTGCTTTGATGAATATTCTCACTGACGGTAAGTTCCGTGTGAATGCGAAAGGCAAAGAGTCACTTCGATTTGGCAAAGAGTTTACTGACCTTAGCGCTTTGGAACAGATTGAGTCCGCTGATGAAGTCAACACGATTGGCTGGTTATGGTTCCAAATCGCTCAGCTTCCAGGCTGGTGTAATCATCCAGCGAAGGAAATTGAAGAAATGCTGTCTGGTGAGTGGCATGCATCGCTTCCTAAGCAAGGGGACTTAGCCAAACCACGCACACTAGACGTAATGGCTGCGCTTAATCGCATGAGAAAATCTCAGTTTAAGCCTTCATGCTAGTTTTGATACGCTGATTGAGATAATCCAATGAAAAAAGGCAGCTAATAGTTAGCTGCCTTCCTTTATCTTTATTCATACCGAATCATTCGTTTCTCAGTACATTCCACGCTTCACAAAGAATTCTAAACCTTTCTGCATCACCATCCTCTCTATCTGGGTGCCAACGAAGCGCGAGTTTTCGCCACTGCTTTCTAATTTCTGCGGGTGTTGCATCAGGGGTAAGCTCAAACAGTGAGAGTGCTTTTGTTTTATCCACACTGACTGTAGACGAACCACCAATGAATTTTTGATAAGTGGTCCAAAATTCATTCAACAATCGACGCACTTCATCTTCGTCCGCTTCGTAGTTGCGCCAATCCAGATAATATTCACGCAAAGGGTCGTTAATATCAACGATATGCCTCGAAGCTTCTAACGAAGACATCAGCTGGATATTCATCGCTTCAACTTGCAGCCAGGCATCTGGGTAAAGCGTTTCTTGCAGTTGGTATAGCGCGTTCATGATTAAGAAATTTCGTTTGAATAAATCCTTATCAGGAGAATCATCCAATTTCGAAATGTAGCCTTGTTCACTCAACTTGCTTGCTAAGGTGTGAACTTTCCAATCGGAAGGCTGCTTTCTAAGAATTTCTAGCATTGGCCAAAGCAACGGGTTTTCTATTGCATGAGTCTCAATACTACTGACCGTGCGTTGTCCTTCCATTCATCCTCTCTGTTTTTAATATTGAAGCATCACACTAATCTCAGAGAAGGCTGCTCATCTGTACTGGTAAAAATGCTTGCTGACGCGTATTTCAGGCCTAATTTCTGTGGCACCGAATGAAGCGTGGGTATCATTTTGTACCATAAACAACAAAAGGCCGATAGTCATCAACCATCGGCCTTTGTAAGGAGATCACGTAAAGGTTAAATAACCCCTAGTTCACGTAAACGTTCCATAAGGTAGCTATGTGCGGTGTAGCGCTCTGACAAAACCACTTCTGGCTTTGGATGCAAGAACAACGGCAATGAAATCCGCGACTTTTCTTGACGGCCACCCGTTGGGTTGATTACACGGTGAGTCGTTGAAGGAAAGTAACCGCCCGACGCTTCTTGAAGCATATCACCAATGTTGATGATTAAGTTTCCGAAGTCACATGGTACATCTATCCAATCACCTTCTTTGCTCTTTACTTGCAGTCCAGGCTCATTAGCGGCTGGCAGAACCGTTAGCAGGTTAATGTCTTCATGCGCGGCAGCACGGATAGCGCCTGGCTCCTCTTCCCCTGTCATTGGCGGGTAGTGAAGAACGCGTAGTAATGTTTTGTCGCTGTTATTGATCATTTCTGACAACGCGATAGAAAACTTCTCTTGAACGTCCTTAGGTGCGTACGCTTCAACCCAGCCTAATAGCTCCTGAGCAAATGCATTCGCCCGCTCATAGTACTCTAAGATTTCAGCTTTAAGTTGCTCTGGGATCTGGCCCCAAGGGTAAACATGAAAGTACTCTTTGATGTCTTTCACTTTGTGCCCTTTCGCTACTTCAGACACAGAAGGTGGGAAGTAGCCATCTTGGGTGTCTACGTTAAAGTGAAAATCATTCTTTTGATCTGAACAGAAAAACTCATGCCAGTTTTTGTAAATTGACTCTACAAGCTCTTGTGGAATCGGGTGGTTTTTCAACACACCGAACCCAGTTTCGCGCAGAGAGGTAACGAACTGTTGAGCAGCATCGTCAGCAAGATAATCGACAGTTTCCAGTTTCATGGCTTTACTTCTTTTTTATTAGACTGAATCACGGATTCTATGGATGGGCATGTTGTAAATCAAACTTTAATGAAAAGTGCACGCGCAAACGTTTTAATGTTGAGCAGTTTGGCAATAAATCAACATTTTCAGTGATCAAAAACACCATCAAAATAACAATTGCACACCGTTCAATTAAGTGTAATCATTACCCAAGTCTATGGAGTCCCACTGTAAGATAAATTGAAGGATCAAGTAACTCTATGAAAAGCACCTCGACACTCTTAGGATTGACGATTTTTTATGCCATCGTGTTTTTATTTTCTGCGTTAGAACCTAACTCACGTGCCGTTTGGTTTGCGGAGATTATCCCAGCAATTGGTATTCTTGTTGCTATTTGGGCAATCTCGATTCGCTATCAATTCAGTAATACGGCTTACTTTTTAATGTTCATCTGGCTCTGTTTGCACACTATCGGAGCGAAATATACGTTTTCCGAAGTACCATTTGACTGGTTTAACGACATGATTGGTTCAGATAGAAACAACTTTGATCGCGTTGCGCACTTTTCGATTGGCCTTTATGCGTATCCGATAGCTGAATACTTGATACACAAGAACAAGTTCAACAAAACGTTCTCTTGCTGGTTTGCTTTGTTTGCGATCATGTCGCTTGCAGCAGGCTATGAGATTATCGAATGGTGGTATGCAGAATTGGCTGGCGGCGATGAAGGAATCGCCTTTCTGGGCTCGCAAGGTGACATATGGGACGCCCAGAAAGATATGTTGTGCGACACCGTTGGTGCAGCGTTGTCGCTATTTTTAATGTCGGCTCAGCGTCGATTCTCTCAGCCACTCTAAATAAGGGTTAAACCCATCAACAATTGGAACCTGTACGATCTGTGCTACTTCATATTCGTGCAGGTTTTCTATTTTCTCTTCCACCAATTCATAGAGCTCTCGGCGAGTTTTGATCACCAGCAACCATTCGTTGTCAGTACAAATCTCCCCTTTCCACACATAGTGACTTTCAATAGGCATCGTTTGAATACACGCGGCTAATTGGGCATCTAGCAAACCTTTAATGATCTGATCTCGATTTTTTTCGTTGCTGGTTGTGCTTAACACCATGCAGTAGTCATGTTTTATACTCATTTTCTAGCCCTTCATTATTTCATTGTCACTTTGCCGCCAATCATTTTGTAAGCGGGCGTTCCTCTCACTAGGGTATCTCTTGCAAACTCTTGCCCGCAACTGGGACAGATGCATGGGGTTTGTGTGAAATCGTCAACAATGCGCTCTTTGAAGCATTTGACCAGTGCGCCTTTTCCGCCTTTACGGTACTTGAATAGTTGAGTTTTACACTTTGAGCAATAGATATCGACGGTTTTCGTCGGCTGTTTCTTATTCGGTTTCGCCATGATTATTTTCTATATCAGGTTTTACCCATACGTTATTAAAGTCAAACCAACCTAAGGCATTACACTTTGCATTTTGTAAGGCACCGCTGTGATCTTTATTGACACCCAACCAGCAGTGAAACATCGGAATCACCTGACAACTTTTTACCAACTGACGTCCTAACTCACGTGCAGGGAAGTCTGGATAAACACCAGCACGCCACTGATCAACGAGCTTAGCCCATTCGCTAAAATCGTAACCAGAACTGAATTTCTCAATATCACTGTAATCCAGAAGCCAGCCCGCTAACGCGTCATTTCGGTTCGTTGCAATGCCCATGGCTTTCACCCAAATATCCACTTCCTCAGGTGCGGGCGGTTGAGAATCATAACGAATAAACTCGACCTCTATACCATGCGGTTTTAAGAGTGTCTTGATGGCCTTGGCAACTACTGGAAACATCGGATGCTTTTTCTGATACGCTACGGAAATCACCTTATCAGCCTGCGGTACGCTGCCCGCCTCTGCAGGCCTAAGGTCAATCCAACCTGGCTTAAGGCCAAAGGCTTGCAATACACCCAATTCCATCACTTTATCTTGAGGAACATGCGCGTAAATCTGGTGACTGTTGAGAGTTTGTGATAGGAATTCTGCCCAGCGTGGATCTTTTGCAATCCCGGTGTTTTTGTTTAGTAATAGGAATGTACAGCCAGGATCAAGCTCGACTTCATCAGATGAACCTTGTTTATCCATCTTTGGCTTAGACAAGCTTGGATAGACCATTGAAGAGTACGCTTCATCAATTACCCACACCTCTACTTGGTCCAGCAAGGGACGAAAGCCAAAGTAGCCATCAAAAGCAGTCAAAATGAGACGCTTATCATCATTCATTTTAACTTGGAACGGCCCTGTCCCAATCGGTTGTCTATCGAAGTTTTCTGAACGCAAAGCGCTTGGTAGCAAAATTTTTGCTTGCGACTCACTCAGCGCCAAAGGCAGGTAGCGATCAGGACGGACGAGTTCAATATCGACGGTCCATTCCTGTGGTGAAGATACCTTTTTTATATGAGAAAACAGGTTCAGGCTACTTAGTGCAAGCACACTTTCAAGTACACAACTGGTTGATAAGGGTTCACCATTATGAAAACGCACCCCACGACGAAGATAAAAACGCCAGTGCGTATCAGAAATGGCTTCCCATGTGTGGGCTAAATCTGGCTGAAGTTGTTCATTTTCATCAAGGCGAGTTAGCCCGCTAAAAATTTGTCTGGCGATGTGCTGTTCTGAACGCCGCATCGGTTTCTGTGGGTTTAACATCGCCAATGGTCGATAATATGGCAAACGTACCACCTGTTCGCCCTGCCGATGCTGAAGCCCTAAATAACCCTGAATAACCTGCGTTAATCGAGCCGCGTCGTTATCAAGCGCATCTAGAGCCTGGCCAATTTTCCCTTCGTCGAGATAACGTCTGGCGAGGTTTTCACTGACATCGCTACGGTTACGTTTGAAAACGAGTTTTGAGAGTTTTCCTCGACCCGCTGCTGGATGCCATTCAATCCAGCCCTCTTCTTCAAGTTTATTTAGAACAATACGAGCATTACGACGTGTACAAAACAGCGCTTCGGTGATGTCTTCAAGCTGAACGTCCGTATCGTGACCGGAAAATTTTTCAAACAGTGTTTCGAACTGAACACGTAAACGAGGGCTACTCATAAAGAGGAAATTCTTATCTTATTGTTGATAAGCTAAGTTTCCTCATTTTTATTAAAAAGTGCAAACGTCACGCAGTAAATTATTGAATATCGATGCCAATTTCTCGTGCAAGATCGGCAAGTTGTTCCTCATTATCCAGCTTGATAGACCATTTACACTCTGCACCATGAGATAAAACAACGTTCGCTCCTCTACCCAGTAACTGGATAGAATCGGTTTGCGCTTGTAAGGTCACCATTGCACTGCCGGAGAGCTTAATCACGATTTCACGCTGGGTAGCAATGATTTTTCCTAATGAAAACTCAATCACCATCTTGCTTTATACCGACTTCGTTTTATGTTGCTTCACTGCGATAGTTAAGCGACTGGTACACACTAATCGGCCTCGTTCATCAGTTATGTCGATTTGCCACACTTGTGTTGAAACGCCAAGGTGTACGGGTTTTGCCGTACCAATCACATGACCACTTCGCATTGCACGTACATGGTTCGCGTTGATATCCAAACCGACACAGTAACTCCCCTCATCGACAGAGAAATTTGCAGCTAAAGAGCCTAATGTTTCTGCGAGCACAACAGAAGCGCCACCATGAAGCATTCCTAAAGGTTGATGAGTAAAACTACATACAGGCATGGTTGCTGTAAGGGAGTCATCCGTGAAATCTGTGTATTCAATTTGTAGGTGCTCGATCAGGGTATTTTTTGATGTCGCATTCAGAATCTCTATGCTAACGGGCTTTTTCCATATACTCATTGTTTTACTCTTAATTTCACAAATTGGTTTGTCGGATTGTAACGATTTATTAGAGAGCTAGCATAGACTTTACTTAGGTCTAACTTCAAGGTGTAACATCTTGGCCTCCTTGCCAGTTGATGAATAATTTGATCCATGCATCGTGTTACTATTTGGGTATATACTATTGCTTCAAAACAAAAATAATTTAGATGGAGCCTATTATGAAGGTATGGATGAAAGCCTCTGCTCTTTTAACTATCGCGGGTTTAACAGCGTGTAGCGCATCACCGACGGGTCGCAACCAGATCCTGATGTTTTCAGATCAGGAAATGTCATCGCTTGGCGCTAAATCTTTCGAACAAATGAAGAAAGATATCCCAATCAGCAAAGATCGCAAAACGAATGCCTACGTTCAATGCGTTGCCAAACACATCACTGACACCATTCCCGCTCAATCTGGATTTAAAGACTGGGAAGTCGTTGTTTTTGATAGTGAACAAGTCAATGCGTTTGCTCTACCAGGTGGGAAGATCGGCGTGTATACCGGGCTTTTAGATGTCGCGAAAAACCAAGATCAGTTGGCAACAGTCATTGGTCACGAAGTCGCTCACGTCCTCGCTGACCACAGTAATGAACGTCTCTCACAAAGTCAGTTAGCAAATGCAGGGTTGTCTCTAGCAAACGTTGCCATTGGAGCTTCCGAGTACAAACAGTATCAGCAAATGACGATGGCGGCACTTGGTGTCGGTGTCCAATACGGTGTTATTTTGCCATACGGTCGTACACAGGAATCCGAGGCTGATATTGTCGGGCTTGAGTTTATGGCAAAAGCAGGCTTCGACCCACGTCAAAGTGTCGATTTATGGAAAAATATGAGTGCTGCATCCGGTGGCTCTCAACCTCCTGAATTCTTCTCAACTCACCCATCGCACAGTACGCGTATTAAAGATTTACAAGCAACCATAAATAAGTTGCCTGCGTATAAGGCGAAAACGCCAAAATGTGGCTAAACTTCTGCTACCAGTGTCTATTTTTCGCAAAAAAGCTCCCTAGGGAGCTTTTTTAATGGGTATAAGGAATAGTTTAAGTACCCAGTATCTGTAGTGGCAAGCTCAATAGGCTATCTCCAAGGGTAGCAAAATACCAAATGATAGCGACAAAACCACCGACAGAAACCAAGTACCAAGCAAGTGAGAAGAGTTGTCCGTAACGGGTTAACGGCAATAAATGACTATGATGTCGACCTCTCCATTCCATGACCACTTCTAGCATCCCCATTAACAATAAAAACCCTAGCAACGTCAGCCCGAAAGAATAGCTGATAAAAATACCCAACAAGGCAGCAGCTATACTGCCGACTAATCCAACCCAAGTGTTCATCGAGAAGGTAATGCTTTTGAGTACATGACCACCATCTAGTGGCAGAATAGGCAACAGATTAAACAGGTTTAGTAACGCGTTAAACACTGCTAGGCCAGCGAAGAGCACCTCTCCAGTCATCCAATAAAGCAAAGTAAACGCGATGCTAAGAACTAAACCAAAAAATGGTCCCATAATCGAGATAACCACATCTTGCCAGCGTGTGTTGATCTTTTCATCACTCAGCGCTAAACCGCCAAGAAATGGAATCAAATAGATGCCCTTGGTCTTCATTCCAAAGTACTTCATCGCCCTAATATGGCCATACTCATGGAAAACTAAACAGGCGATCAAAGCTAACGCGAACTCGATAGAAAATAGCCAAGAATATGCAGCAAGACTTGCAGATGCTAGCGCCACTTTGATTACTTTCGCACTCTTGAGTGCTTTCATTCCAAGCGATACTAGCCCTATCACACTTAAACGCTTTTCCGTTGGCGGCTCAACTTCTGGTACTTGGCGTTCGATGTCTTTTTCATTTCGGCAACCTTCGCTAATAAGCTCATTGTTAATTGTGGCCTTGTAACTCAATTCAAACGGTTGCCATGTTAATGAACACTCCAAATGGCATACCAAGACTTCCTCCCCTGCAGAGAGTCTAAACTGGTGAAGACAAGTGTCTGCAACATTATCACTGGCATCTATTTGGGACACCAAGGTGTTATCCCAATATAACTGCTGCCAACCAGCCATCGATCCTTCGAGCCTTAACGAACGACCTAAAAATTCAACATTCAGTAATTCCAACACGATTCCTATTGCGTCTATTGAATAACAACAAAGCGAGGCGCGAATTATGCCTGCTAAGTACAGAAACGGCAAAGCCCGCTATCTCTTGGTTTGAATGCCATTTAATCATAAAGCCCGTAAAACAATTCTGGTCGTACCATTCTCTTAAGAAATATAACGATAATACATGCCCTTACGAATCACCGTTTGACCTATGCATCATATTTAAAACGCAAAATACGCTCAAACTTTGACAAGTTATTAAACATACAATTAACATTACATTTACATCACAGTTGTATTTCACGTATTAACAACTGGTGTAAGTATCACACAACAATTACAAGGACTTCGGTCCAACACTATGACACCCTAGGAGGGTCAAGGATGAACAAGAAGCACTGCTCTCTGCTTACAATTTCGATATTGTTTGCGTGTAATGCCCATTCAGCGGGCTTCCAGGTAGCTGAGCATTCAGCATCTGGTCTTGGTCGAGCATTTTCAGGTGAAGGAGCGGTCGCAGACAATGCCAGCGTTCTTGCACGAAACCCAGCAGCGATGACGCTTTTCAAAGAAGCTCAATTCTCGGGCGCGTTATCTATCATCGATCCTGAAGTCGATGTGTATGACACAGTTAACAAAGAACATGCGAAAGATGTTGCCCCTTTACAAGTCGTGCCAGCGGGTTATTACATCAGCCCTATCAACGATAACTGGGCTTGGGGTATCGGTATGTTCACAACATACGGTGTTGCTACTGATTATCCAGATGATATTTCTGCGGGTGACATGGCGGGTGACACTTCCCTACTTTCAGTAAACATTAATCCCAATGTCGCTTACCGTATTAACGAGTCTTTCAGTGTGGGTGGCGGTATCAACCTAGTGTACGCGGAAGCGGAGCTGACTCGTCACAAAGGCGCACTCGCCGGTATTTTAGGTGGTAATAAGTCCGATAACCTTGTCGGCATGGAAGGCGAAACTTTTGCTTGGGGTTGGAATATTGGCGCTTTGTACGAGCTAAATGAAAACAACCGTTTTGGCTTTGGTTACCGTTCTAAAGTTGATCTAGATTTTGACGACGGTGAGTTTAGTAGTTACGACTCAGGCCGAGCTCCATCACCAAAAGTGGATGGCCGTTTAAAAATCTCTCTCCCTTCAATTATCGAATTATCGGCTTTCCATCAACTGAATGAACAATGGGCAGTACATTACGGCTGGCAACAGACCGATTGGAGCACATTTAAAGAACTGAAAGCGACGAGTCCTCAATGTAATGATGGAACTGCTGGTCAATGTTTCTACAAACCAGAGAAATACGAAGACAACAATCGTTATTCTATTGGTGCCACTTACACTCTCAATGCGGATTGGACATTCCGTGCGGGCTTTGCATACGACGAACAAGCAGGTGAAGCCACATTGAGCATCCCTGACAGTGACCGTTTTTGGTACAGCGCGGGCCTGACTTACGCAATGAATGAGAATTTAACTTTCGATGCAGGCTTTGCACTTGTTAAGAGTAAATCAGGCTCTTTCACCGAGACAAATGCTCAGGATGAAGAGATCAAGTTCGACTCTGAAGGTACTGCTTACATCAGCGCGGTACAGATGAACTACACCTTCAAATAATGGGATTACGGAGTAAACCAATGAAACACACGTTTAAATTATCAATGCTTTGTTCTGCAATCCTTCTTGCTGGTTGTGGTGATAATACATCAAGCTCTGGTACTTCCGACAAAGTTCAATTTGAAGATGAAGTCCAAGCACTGCTCGACCGTGGAACATCTATCAGCTTTACGCTTCAAGGGGCGAATGCGGATGTACCTGCGCCCTCTTACTTATTAATGGACACAACAGATGGCACGCTTGGTCTGCCAACTGACGGTGATGATGCCTTAACCAACCCTAGAGCCTCGATGAATACGATGGATGGATGGTCAACGTCTATGCCAATCGTTCTGAACTTTAAAGGCGATGGCTTTGCAACGGGTATGCTGACGTCTGGTATTAAAGTCATCAAGATTAATCAACGTTTGACCGAGTGGGATGGTAAGTCTAACCCAATCGAAGAAGTTCTCGTTCAGAACCAAGACTACGTTGTTCAAGCAAAAGGCAACTCTCTATATATCCAGTTCATGGATGCGCTTGATGAGTCAAGCGAGTACATTTTTGCAGTAACACAAGATGTTACTGACGTGAATGGTGAGCCAATCGGTACATCAGCCAGTTACGCGACAGGTAAATCGAAAGAAATCGTTTATGAAACTGGTGCTCTTGCTTCTATTCAAGCGGTGACACAAGCGGTGGAAGGCATTTTTGGTCTAGCTCAAGTTAACCCTGACGACATCGTTTACTCCTCCTGGTTCAGCACTCAGTCTGTAGGTGACACTTTGGCGGCGGTTAAAGGTGTAACTGCAACCGGTTTCTCAACGGGTGCAAATACACTAAACGCCGTTTACAAAAACGATGCGAACGAAGGTTCAGTAGATTTATCAACAGCCTACACGATGACACTTGGTGCAACCCAAGACTTTAGCACTGCGCTAGACTCTGACGATGACTTTAGTAAGTACGTTAGTGACCTAGACGCGGCAAAAACGGCAATTAAAGGCCTTTATGCGAAGTCAGGTGCCGATGTAAATGTGACTCAAGGTGTGGTCAGACTGCCTCATTATCTAGAAAAAGGGGCAAACTGGAACATGCAGCCAATGGTATCTGCGATGCCAAGCCTAGCGAAGCTAAGTGCAGCACTGGCGGATCCGAACGAGCAAGCGAACATGGTCCAGCAGCTATCAACCGGCGTTTTCGCAAATAACCCTGTTGACGTGACAAAGCTTGCAACCGATCCTACAGAGCAGCTAAAACTGGTGGGTGCTAAACTCACATTAAGCGATGGTACCCAACTCGACAGCGAACGTATTGTGACTCGCTACTCCCCAGTTCCAGTCGTTAAATCGGTAGAAGATGTCGAAGTACTTGTCTTCACACCTAAATCTGGTGTCGCGACAGACGTTGTGATTTATCAACACGGCATCACTTCAGCGAAAGAGAATGCGTACGCGTTCGCGTTCAATATGGTAAAAGCAGGTGTGGCTGTTATTGCTATTGACTTACCTATTCACGGTACGCGCAGCTTAGATGAACAACGTTCCGCAAATGCGAATGTACTGGCTTATCTAAATCTTTCCAACTTAGCCGTTGCGCGTGACAATCTACGTCAAAGTGTTCTGGATGTGTTAGGTTTGCGCGCTAGCTTGGTAGTATCGGCGCAAGGCGGTCTTTTAGCTGGAGGTCCTCTGCAAGGCTTCAACCCAATGACGGGTTCAAAAGTCAAAATGCTAGGTCATTCACTTGGTGGTATTGTAGCTACATCTGCCGTCGCAGCAGCAAACAATACATTGGGCAGCCCTACTGCGGATGCGCTGTACACCTTTAGCTCTGCATCAGTACAGAACTCTGGTGGACAAATTGGTAATTTGTTACTAGGTTCAGACAATTACGGTCCTCAGATCAAACATAACCTCGCTTATGCAGCATCAAAAGACTATGCGAATTACGCTGATGCATCATGTGCGGATCTAGAAGATAAAACATGTTACGAAGCATTTGAGGCTGCGGCAACGGAAGCTCAAGTCGCAGCTTTAGAAGCTGGTTTCTCACAATTTATCTATGCAGCACAAACAACGCTAGATACAGTCGACCCGTTCACAAACGCCTCAGATTTGGTCGCTTCTGGTTCACTAACTACACCATTCTTGATGACCGAGGTCGAGGGTGATAGCACAGTGCCAAACAGCGTTCCAAATGCACCATTCGCGGGTACTGAACCGCTTGCTAATAAGCTAGGATTGAAGACTGTGAACAGTACGGACACTACTGTGAATGCAACTGCGAGCTTTGTACAGTTTAATGCTGCTGCATCGCACAGTACTTTTGCTTCGCCAAATGGCACACTTTCTGATATTGACCATCACGTTGAGATGCAAATGGAAAACACAGACTTCTTAATGGATGACACTTTAACGGGTGTGACTAATACTTCCGTTCTGAAGTAATCGTATCACCTCTCTTACCAAAGCCCAGTTTCGACTGGGCTTTTTCGTTCTCTATCATAAAAAACCGTCCCGTATATCCTTTGCTATAGTTAAATCGGTGTCGTACCTAACTTACTTGTTTGAAAGGAAAACTCTATGCGCATATTCACTATAATGGCCACTGCTTTACTTCTTGCTGCATGCGGAAGTAGCCAATATCTTATGTCGACAAATGAAGGAAAAATTATTACTTCTTACGGTAAACCAGACCTTAACGAAGAAACGGGTATGTACGAGTATGAAGACATGGATGGGAAAGAAATGAGCATTTCAAAAGATCAAATTGTGCAGATTATTGAACGCTAGCAACATGCCCTCTATGTATTTAGAGGGCTCTCCCCATACTTCTGAGCGCAGTTAATACTCCCAACGAACCTCTAACTTCCTCAAGAAATGAAGCAACCAATTCATCATTCAAAACAATCAATGCATTTTCTTATATACAGGTATTATTTGTTTAGCGAATATTTTACATCTTCACCCTAATCAGGTTGGAATATTGTAAAATCTCGGCTTTAATTCGCTAACACCCTTTTATTTCTCAGGATAAAGTGGATAATACCGCCACAAAATAACATTACTAAGGTGAGTCCTTATGTCTATTGAAGCTACTCTGCTTGCGCGCTGCGAGTCAAAATGTGAACTGTGTTCTTCTGAATCTCAACTAACAGCATACGCTGTCCCACCTCACGGTAACGTGACCGTTGATACTGCTATCATGGTTTGTGATAAGTGTCTGGGTGAGATCGATGAGCCAAAAGACATTAACCACTGGCGTTGTCTAAACGAAAGCATGTGGAGCCAGGTTCCTGCAGTACAAGTGACAGCATGGCGCCAACTCACTCGCCTAAACTCTGAAAGCTGGGCTCAAGATGCTCTTGACATGATGTACATGGAAGAAGAGCAAATGAACTGGGCGATGAAGGGTATGTCTGATGATGACAAAACGTTGGATTGCAACGGCACTGAACTTAAGAAAGGTGACGATGTAACGGTAATCAAAGACCTACCAGTTAAAGGCACTAACCAAGTAATCAAACAAGGCACAGTGATCCGTGGTATCAGCCTTGGTGATGATCCGAAACTAGTTTCGGGCAAGGCAAATGGCGGTCAGTCAATGTACGTGATCGCAGAATACTGCCGTAAGAAGTAATATCGTATTACTCTACAAGTCAAAACGGGGCACTATTAGTGCCCCGTTTTCATTTCTAATGAACACCAATTTGGAATAAGCTCCTCTACTCCGGTATTGACTCTGTATAGAGTTCTAGCTCCGTTATTCGCGTTTGAGCAGCTAAAAAAATACCGGCTTATAAGCCGGTATTTTCATTCATTATTTCAAGATTAACGGTACATACCGATATCTTTTTGAATGTGAGCTGACAAATCTTCCGCATAGTAACTGCGTGGTGCAGTATTATCTACGAATAGAATGTCTAGTAAGTGAGCAATCAGTCCTTTGAAGTTAACCGCGTAGGTTTTCTTATCCATAGAGGTTGGTAAAGCTACATTTGTCATTTGCATTGCTTGTGCCATGATTGCCTCTCTTTAAAGCAGTAGTCTGTTTTGTTGGTTGTATATTAGTCAGTTTCTTATTGTTTAAGAAATGACAAATTTTACCCATTCGGATTAGATTATCTAATAAAACAAGTCCATTACAAACATCAAAAATACAAATGAATAATAACAGCATAAATAGTCAGAAACTGTTTAATTATGTTGAATAACTTAACGTTACCTGCATAAGTACACCTCAAGTTGCAACATATTTTTAACATTAAGTTTCGTTATTTATTTTATTTTTAGCGCTTTACTTATATTTTTTGATTAGTAATTTTAACGCTAGAGCGACTGTTCGACTTATTTTTGAGGAGCGATGCCACAACCGCTGATGTCATCACAACGATTAAGAATGTGAGTGACCACGTTGTCGGAATCTCATACTCTGTTCCCACCAATAACATCTTTACACCGATAAACATCATGATCACCGATAATGCTGGTTTTAAGTACACAAACTTGTCTAACATCGCTTGCAGAACAAAGTACAAAGATCGCAAACCCAACAGTGCAAACACGTTCGCGGCTAAGACTAAAAATGGCTCTCGTGTTACCGCGAATATGGCAGGTATAGAATCCAGTGCAAACATTACATCCATCACTGCAATTACACCGACTACGATCAGCATTGGTGTTGCCACCCACTTACCAGCTTGCTTTAAGATTAAGTGATTTCCTTGGTAATCATCCGTAACTGGCAATATTTTGCGTATAAACTGCTCAGGATATGGGTTAACCTCTTCTGCTTCACCTTTGTCGCGAGCAAGCTTAATACCTGTCCAAATAAGGAATGCGGCAAAGAGGTACAACACCCAGTGGTACTGCGCAAGTAACTGAGCACCAACCGCAATCATGATAGCCCGTAGAACTAACGCACCAATCACGCCCCAAAGCAGCGCTCGCGGACGCAAATGCTCCGGCACACTGTATTGTGCAAAGATGATGGCAAACACAAACAAGTTATCCACGCTTAGCGACTTCTCTAGTAAGTAGCCTGTTAAGAATGAAACCGTTGCTTTATCGTTCGTATAAGTGCTGTGCGGTGCGTAAAAGTCCCAGAATAAATAGATAGAACCTGCAAAAACAAAGGCAAGTAAGAACCAGAAAACACTCCAAAGGATGGCTTTTTTCATCGTTATAACGCCACCACGCGTTTGATAGATATCAAGCGCAACAAGAACAAGCGTAAAAAGACCAAAAGCGCCATACATCGCTAATGACTCTTGAAGTGGTGCCGATTGGCTCAATTGGGTGGTACTTTCGATAAGAGACATGCTTCCTCCCATGGCGGAAGGGCATGAGTTTGGTGACCTTCCGCAGACAATAACAACAAGCAGTCACATAGTAATCATGTGCTGCCAGTCAATGAATGCGTTGGTCTCGTTGAAGTGTCGGCGTGGATGAATCACGCAACACCTTTACTTACCGGATAAGCTGATGCTTAACGAGATGACGATAAGTAAACTTGCGCTAACTACTCCCCAAACGCCGCAATGATAACGCCGAATGTAACGCTTTCCAACAAAAAAGCTTTGTCCAATCGAAATAAAATTCTTATTAAAAATCAGAAAGAAATATAAAAACAAAGGAATTGGTTCAACCTCGTGAACTTTTGTTAGATGTAAAGATCAGCAAGTGACTCAAGGTGATACATTTAAGAGTCGGAGCGATGTCTCTGAGAACATAGACACAAAAAAAGGAGCATAACTGCTCCTTTCCTAACTTCCGTGTTATTAGCAATTCAAAAGCCGCTCAAAGGTACAAAGTAAACTAACGTTGACCAAATTGCGACCCAAGCAACCACCACTGCCGTATCTGTCCAATCTTTATTCCACATACTGCCACCCTCATCATCGCATGTAGCAATTGAAAGACAGCAAAATCGATACCAATATCTACTACCTGTGTTGCTGTGTATAAAGTTTGTGATTTTGATTCAAGCAGTTTGGCTCATCGGTCAGAAGTTCAATAAAACAGTCTGCCATGGATAAGTTGGTTACACGCCCCTCGCCTTTCATCTCCAGTAGCGCATCGTAACCTTCTTTCCCTTTCATGGTATAAGCGGAGGAAGTGCCTCGATACCAGGTGTCGTCTTGAACGTCGACCCATTGTTGACCATCAAAAATTGCTAATGACTGAATTCTTTCACCTTTAGGGGCATCAGCTCGGTACTCAAAGTTTAAATTGTAAGTGTATGGATAACTGCCAGAGCCAGTACCTTCCACATCATTGTTGAGTGCATTGTTTATGGCGCCTTCAAGTGCTCGGCGAATAGCACTGCCTTTTACGTCGTAAAAGCCGATCGGAACGGCAAAAGGCAACAACCGTCCGGCAATATCTGCCACTGTGATGTTGCCAGGATTCAATGATGTTCGCACGCCACCCGCATTATGAATCGCAAATTGAACCTCATGCCCGCGTTTATTTAGGCTGTACAAAAATGAACGAGCAACAGAAGAAGCCAGCTCGCTCTCACCAAACTCATCTGGGATTCGCACATGACGCTTTTTGGTGTCAATACTGGCAATGACTTGTGACTGTAACTGCCTTACCCGAGGGATGTATTTATCACTTAGGATCGCTTGAGTCTCTGGGTGTTTCTTACAGACCACCACATTAGGTTGACCATGGATAAAGTCACACGCGGTTTCGAATACGCCTTGGTCAAGCTGTTGATTTAGTGTCGAGTCCCAAAAAATACGTCGGCCAAGTAACAGTTCATTTTGACCACTCAGCATGGTTGCTTTGCCGTTTTCATCAAATTCAATGACGCAGTGCCCCATAGTCAAAGCATGAAAGCCCGCTTGCACAACGTAGGTATCTTTTACTTTGACACCATAAGGGTCATCTTGCCCTAAACCTATTGATGAGAAATCGCCTTGCAGTCGGTGGCTATGTCCACCAACAATAATACCAATCCCCTCAACTTGTTCAGCCAACTCTAAATCGCCTTCATAACCTAAGTGGCTCAGAAGAATGATATTTTTAATACCAGAGTAGTGAATTTGTTTTACGGTCGCCTTAGCAGTTTCAATTGCAGACTTAAATGGCGTATCTGCATCTGGGTTCGCGATATCGCTCATTTTATCAATGGATAATCCGAAAATCGCAACCTGCTCACCATGAAACTCTTTGACGATGTATTGTGCGCTTTGTGTCTCCGTTTGATAGCTATACACATTGTTGCTATCGCTGACTCGGTGAGGCTTTTGAAGCGATTCATTTGATAGATCCCAGTTACCAGCAAGCAATGGAAACTGAGTGCGTTGACAGAATAAGGCAACAGGTTCATTACCCATATCCAATTCATGGTTGCCTAACGCCATCGCATCAATCTTTAACGCATTCAACAAATCGGCGTTGGCTTTACCTTTAAATAATGAGAAATAAAGTGTGCCTTGGAAACAGTCTCCAGCATGGAGAAATAACATCCCATGCCCTTGACGTTGCGCGTCGTCTCGTAGCTGCTCTACTCGGGTTGCGATGCGAGAGAACCCGCCTGCACTCACGTATGGCTCTAACGTGAGTTCTTTGTTGATCTTAAGCTTTAACTGTAATGACGTTGGCTCAAAGTAGGAATGTGTGTCATTGATGTGTGCCAGTTTGATTCTCACTGGCTTATGATTGTTATTCATCTTCATCTTCTCTCTTTTCATTCCTTATAATAATAAGAAGTGAATCATGACAGAATCATGAATTTTATGAAACTGTGATTTTTTGATTTCATGTTTAAGTGATCACGATGCTATCTACACTACTTTTGAAAGTAAGCGTCGCTTGTTGCGGTCTCTATTCAGTAAGGGGCTCTCGTAATTTTGTGAACTGAGCTTAACTCCAATATTTCGAATTAATATATGCTTAGGAGTAGCAAAATAACTCTCTATAATTCAAATAATTGCAAGGAGGATTGAGATGAGACTAGAACGCATCGAAATCTCCGGGTTTAGAGGCATCAAACGCCTTTCACTCTCTTTTGACGAACTCACTACGCTCATCGGTGAGAATACGTGGGGCAAATCATCATTGCTCGATGCCCTTTCTATCGCGCTACCTGCTAATGGCTCATTATATCAATTCGAACTAAAAGATTTTCACGTTGATTACTCAATTTCTCATCCACAAACCCAACACTTGCAGATCATTGTTTGCTTTAAAGCACAAGACAAGAACGAAGTAAAAGCCGGGCGTTATCGACGGATAAAACCTGCATGGTGCACAAACGAGGATGGTGAGCAGGTCATTTACTATCGAATTAGTGCGTCTCGCGACGAGTATGATATTAAAACTGAATACGCATTTTTGGATCATAACGGCAAGCCGAAGAAACTGCACCACTCTGAGAAACTCGCTGTAGAGTTGATGACTCTTCACCCTGTTATCCGCCTACGAGACTCCCGACGCTTCCCAGATTTAAACCACGTCAACGGCGACAGCAAAAATGCTCGGATTGAAAAACGAATCAACAACACCTGCCGACGGCTATTGGCGATGCCTGGGCACGTAAACAAGGGTGAGATTCGCAGTAGTCTCGATTCAATGCAAACACTTGTCGAACACTATTTTGCGTTCCGCAGCGTCAGCAAAGGTAACCCACGAAAACCTCGTGATGGTCTTTTTTATACGAGCCCTTCCTCTGATAAAGGATTAAGTCAATTCCTTAAGGAAACAAATGATAAACAAAGCCGTTTGCTTTTAATGGGGCTTCTCAATGCTTACCTTCAAGCAAAAGGCCCTACCGATTTAAGACGCTGCGCAAGACCGATACTGATTATCGAGGACCCTGAAGGCCGACTACACCCAACTCATCTCGCTAGAGCGTGGTCATTATTGCAGTTGTTGCCAATGCAAAAGATTTTAACTACCAACAGCGGTACGTTACTTGGCTCGGTTCCACTTTATTCAATCCGACGTTTGATTCGCTTGTCAGACCGAACCATTGCCAAAAGTTTAAACTCTGCCAAGTTTGGTAGAGATGAGTTACGCCGAATTGGTTTTCACATTCGTTTTCATCGCTCAGGGGCGTTGTTTGCACGGTGTTGGTTGCTCGTAGAAGGCGAAACTGAAGTTTGGTTATTTCATGAATTGGCTCGTCAATGTGGATATGACTTAGCTGCGGAAGGAGTTCAAATCGTTGAATTTGCACAGTCAGGACTGAAGTCACTGATCAAAGTAGCAAAAGAGTTCGGTATCGACTGGCATGTTGTTACCGATGGTGACCCGGCAGGTAAAAAGTACGCGCATGCCGTGAGAGCGCAACTCGATCATGATCAGGAAAGGCATAGACTTACAGAGTTACCTGATCGAGATATCGAACATTTTCTATATAATCATGGGTTTGAACTTTTCTTTAAGGACATCATCAAAGTTCCTCATGATCACCCTATCCCAGCTAAAAAAGTCGTAAACCGTGTTTTGAAAAAGCATGCAAAACCGGACTTAGCTTTGGCCATTGTATCTCACTGTGAAGAGAGAGGTATGGAGTGCATTCCTGTACTTCTGCGTTGGACACTTAAGCGCGTTGTCACCATGGCAAACGGCAATACATGAGTTAGAGTATTTCACACTCACACCTTGTCTTGTAATACAAAAAAAGCACACCAAATTGGTGTGCTTGTATCAAACATCATTAATTTTGATTAAAGGTATTGAGAGGGATAAAACTCAATACACAGTGGATACAAATAAGATCGGGGGTTCACTACTGTGCTTGCTCAGCAAGCGTAGAAGAAGTAGTGCTTGATTTCGTATGCAACCAAAGTCCAGTCGCTTTCATTAGATAACCAAACACACCACCTAGCAGCAAAGATGGAATGACAAGTTGCCAGTTTCCATCAGCGGCAAATGTTGCGCAGGAACCAATAAAAGTGCCTGGAATGTACGCGAGCCAAGCCTGTTTCGCTTGAATACACATGAAAAATGCCACAATAGCGGTAATCACATAACCGATAATTTCCAAACCAACGTAAGTTGAACCGTGGATAATTACCATTGCCCAGAATACACCCGTCATATTAGTGATTAAGCTGATACCAAGTCCTTTCAATCCGCTAGTTGGCGCAGCAAAGTAGCTCGTGCAACCTAAAAAACCAGCCCAAGAAAGCAAACCTAAAGAAATGGCGATCCAACCCCATACGCCAGATAAAATTCCAGTAGTGATAGAGATAGCTAAAAGTGTCGTCATGGTAGTCGTACCTGCTTGGCTATTATCGTACCCATATGGCTCAATAACTGCCTTCATACATTGAAATCAAGGACACATGTTAGATACATCAGTCTTGTTTATCGGTGATAATGATCACAATAAGGTTATAACAATTTCATGACTTGCACTAAAAGTTTGACGCAACCGATAAATCAACAGATTTAGGGAATGAGTATTTCTAATACTCGGTAAAAAAGGATGTGTGTAGGACAGTTCCAATAGGTCACTCCAGCAAGCTTTAACGAGACTGGAAGCTAATATCGGCGTGCAGAATCATGGTTCACCAAGTGAGTGCATAAAAGCTCCTGAATCACGCTTATTCTTCGAAGTTCAGTATACTGTACATAGAAATATGCCACTCCCAATTAAGCGAGTGGCATTGCTGTGCTTCTAGAGTTTATTGCGTGTATTGAGTAGTAACTTATAATACCGAAGGCTTACCTTTCATCATTCGCAGACCTTCTCGTTTAATGCAGTCGACTAGTGGGTTTTCTGCCATATCAGCTCGCCATATAAATGAAAGTGTCCTTTCCATTTTTAGCTCGGGCACATTTAACGCAACAAGATGACCCGCTTCTATATATCGCTCTACATCTAAATACGGTAAACAAGTAAGGTACTGGCCGTTAGCAACTAAGCTGCGTAACACCGGAACGTGCTCGTACTCTCGCCATACATCCAAATCTTCAATAAGATGATGAATAGAGCTATCAAATGTTTTTCGTGTGCCAGAGCCATGCTCTCTCAACACCCACTTCGCTTGTTCTAACTGAGCGAGGCTTACAGATTGATTGCGAGCAAAAGGATGATGAGAAGCAGCGACAACAGTAAGATGGTCTCGGCACCAGACTTCTTGGTGCAAACGGTTATCGTCACAACGCCCCTCGATGATCCCTAAATCATATTTATAATCTAATACGCCATCAATAACCCCTTTTGTACTCTGAACACCAAGGGAAATACGCATTTCTGGAAAGTCATTATCAATGATACTGATAAGGTCTGGAACCAGATGCTCTGCCGGAGTTTGACTCGCGCCCATGCGAATCTCACCGCTTAACAAATGTTGCTCATAAAAGCCCATTTCAATCTGCAGTGCGTCTTGTAATAAGCGTTTTGCTTTTGGTCGTAGCCACATACCCCAATGGGTTAACGCCATTTGCTTGCCCTGCCTCTCAAATAAAGGCCTGCCAAGCATTTTTTCTAATTGCGCAAGCGACATACTTGTCGCTGATTGTGTCAAAGCCAGTTTCTCTGCGGCCTGGCTTACACTGCCGGTATCTGCAACTGCGTCAAAAACCGCTAATTGCTTAAGTGAGTAGCGCAAAGTGTCCTCCATTATTGGTGAGTATTTTTCATACCCTCACAATCGTTAAAAACATGCCCCAATAAGCAATAGAGTTCATTTTACCTAGCCGCATAAAGTTATCAATTAATTTGATGAGGTTTCTAAATATTATCAATTTTACCTACCAAACCCTTCTCCTTATTCTGACTGTGCGGTTCGGGAACACCGCAAGCCTCAATGACTTTGAGACTGAAGTCATTGAGGCTTCTAAATAAAAACAACAATTTCATTTTTGAGTTAATAACCAAGGAATTTTTATGCGATTACAAATTAAGGAGTCAATATGGCGGTGACCAGCTCTCAAAATCACCAGTACTTTTCTCCAAAAGAAATGATGGCTGAAGCGGAAAAATTTGCGTTAAGTAAAGCAAACAAAACCAGCAGTATGACACTGAGTCTTGCCATCATGGCGGGCGCGTTCATTGGATTGGCGTTCTTGTTTTACATCACGGTGACTACTGGCAGCGCTGGCGCTGGTTGGGGCTTAAGCCGTCTTGCTGGCGGATTAGCATTTAGTATGGGCTTGATCCTCATCGTGATCTGCGGCGGTGAACTATTTACCAGCTCAGTTCTTTCCAGTATCTCATGGGCCAATAAGCAAATCTCGTTCGGAAAAATGCTTTCTATTTGGGGCAAGGTTTACGTTGGCAACTTCATTGGTGCGATGTTCCTACTTGCGCTAGTTACTGCAGCTGGTCTTTATCAAATGGATAGCGGTCAATGGGGGTTAAATGCGCTTAACATCGCGCAGCACAAGCTTCATCACACTCTCATTCAGGCGTTTGCGCTCGGCATCCTTTGTAACCTATTGGTCTGCCTCGCGATTTGGTTAACGTTTAGCTCTGCAAATGCAATGACAAAAGCAGCAATGACAATCATGCCTGTGGCCATGTTTGTCAGCAGTGGCTTTGAACACTGTGTCGCGAACATGTTTATGGTTCCACTTGGCATTGTTATCGCGAATTTTGCACCTGAGTCTTTTTGGGCCTCCGTCGGTGTGCCCGCTTCACAGTACGCAGACTTAAATATTGGCCACTTTATTACCGCTAACTTAATTCCTGTCACGCTTGGCAACATCGTCGGCGGAGCGGTTTTAGTTGGTCTTGCAAACTGGTGTATTTTTCGCCGACCAGAACTAAAAGCAGCGAATATCTCTTCTATCACAACGACTACAACACTCTCGTCAGTTAAGGATTTCACCATGAAAAACGCATCTTTTGTTAAAGACATTATGAACCCAAAACCAGTTACCATCAGTGCAGAAACCCCGATAGCAATCGCACTGGATGTGCTACTTGATAACAACGTAACTAGCGCACCTGTTGTAGACGTACAAAATCGATTGGTTGGCTTCTTCTCTGCTCACGATGTGATGGTAGAACTATGGTGTGAGGACTACATTCCGGTGAAAGACCAAAAAGTCGTCGACATCATGAGCCGCGATGTGGTCGCAATTGATGCTGGTGACCGTCTCGTTGATGTTGTCGAGTTCCTATGTATCGATAAAGAGCAGTTGTACCCAACGAGCAGCATGGGCATCGCCACTCGCATGACGTCTTTATCTTTAGAAGAACGCGCAAAAAGCATCAAAGTGAGCAAGCCACAAGTACTTCCTGTACTTGAAAATGGCCAGATGGTCGGTGTTGTTACTCGTACTGAAGTATTAAAAGCACTACGCCCGATTTTTGGTGAGCGTTTAAACCTAGTAGAAAAAAACGAGTTAGAAACAGCGTAATTCATTAAACGCTTGCAACGTCTGTTGGCTTTCAATCGCTGTCACTGACTGGCTTGCCAATGTTGTCGATTGTGATTGAGGTAATAAAAAAGCGCTCTTCCGTTGAAGAGCGCTTTTACTGTATCTAAAAGAAGTTCGTTACTTCTTAACGCCTTCGATATGAAGTTCCATATCAACATAGCTTGAAGCACCCATTACTGGGATATCAAAGTCAGCAAGCTCGAGGCGAGTGTTACCAACGAAGCCAGCGCGCTCACCACCCCATGGGTCACTACCTGCGCCAACAAATTCAGCTTCGATAGTAATAGGCTTAGTAACACCGTGTAGCGTTAGATCACCAGTTACATCTAGCTTGCCATTGCCTTTATCAACCACTTTTGTGCTTTTAAAGGTCGCTTCGCTGTATTTACCAGCATCAATGAAGTCACCACTACGAATGTGCTTGTCACGTTCAGCGTGGTTGGAGTCTAAGCTAGTTGTATCAACAACAACATTCACTTTTGAATCAGCAATGTTGTTCTCATCAAAAGAAAAGTCACCAGAAAATGTATTGAAACGACCTTTGATGAAGCTGTAACCCAAGTGACTAACTTTAAAGTTAATTGAAGCGTGAGCACCTTTGGTATCGATGACATAATCTGCAGCTTGCGCACCAAATGGTAGTGCCATAGCGATAGCTAATCCTGTAGCGAAGAGTGACTTTTTCATTTTGAAGCTCCTAACATTTTTCTTAATGTGTTGTCTTTATCGATAAAGTGGTGTTTTAGCGCAGCAATAGCGTGCAAACCTGCTATCAGGATGACGGCCCAAGCTGCGTAGAAGTGAATTTCACCCGCTATGTCTGATTGTCCTGGGAATAACTCTCCCGCTCCTGGCACGGTAAACCAATTAAACACTTCGATACCGCGTCCATCAGACGTTGAAATGAGGTAACCTGAAACAAAGATGGTGACCAATAGTAGGTACATAACACCATGCGCCGCTTTAGCAGCAAGCACTTCGTAAGGTTTGCCTTCTACCTTTGGTGACGCCGTAACATGTTTCCATACAATGCGTGCCAAAGTTAAAATAGCGAGTAAAATACCGACAGAGCGATGGTAATGTGGTGCAGTTCGATACCATTCGCTGTAATAGCTAAGGTCGACCATCCACAAACCCACTGCAAATAGACCAATAATGCACAGCGCAGATAACCAGTGCATCACGCGTGCAGTAAGGTTGTAATTCTTTACCAGTGTATCCATCTCAAGTTCCTAGATATATTCCTAAGTTAATGTTGAGCAAGAAACACTACATTAACCTATTTACGTCATATGAAACAGATTATTTACCATCATTTACATCCAGCCAATGGCACCGTATCTATCAAGTTGTTCGAATTTTTTGAAGGAACTTTAAATCGTTTATAAAACTGAAACTTACAGCTTAACTTCTTGTTCTATCTCATACAGCTCTTCGGACACTTCTAACATTCTACGTTCAACCAGTGATTTTGCATCTTCCACCCCCTTGTTGTAATAAATTGGCCCTAGTTTTTCTGTAATGAAATCAATAAGAAATTCACTATCGAACTGGCCAATCTCAACATCTAGTTCGTCCTGCATATAATCTTGAATGGCGGTTGCCAGCGTTTCTTTTTGTGCACGTTCTAACTTTATCATCTTTGCCCTTTTTCAGAATTTTGTTCTATGTGTGCTTCTATCGTCTTGCTCTCTTAAAGAGTAGGCGCGATCATTTGTGAGAAATTTGGTGTTTAGATCAAGAAGTTGCCGAAGTAAATTAGTCTATTCTCAAAAGACTATGCTAACCTTTTGCAGTTCGTTTTGTTAATTATTAAGGGATATTCTTTGCTACTCGACCTAGTGATTCAAAGTGTTAATGATTTTCAAGACGACTGTCTTAAGCTGTGTGAAAAGCATTACCCTGCGGTACATAACCAAGGCATGAGTGAGCATCATCTTGGTCTCGCGTTTTCAAGAAGAATGGAACACACTTTCCGTCACTTCGGATACAACAGCGTGGTAAAACCAATTGAAGTTTTAAATACGCCGGACCTTCCTCATCACTACCGTATTTCATCTGAAATAGGCACGGTTTGGGTCCTGAGCCACCATATGGTCAGTGCGGGAAAATCTTGTCGAGAAAACTTACTCTCATCAATTACGGAATGGCAAAGCGAATATGGTTATGCGCTGCAACCGAATGATCTACTCTTTTTAGTTTGTGATCATTGGATCAGTCGCAGTAAAACGAGCCGAGAGTTGCTTCATTGGTGGATGGGTGAACTGCCCGATCAGATCAACGAATACACGGAGCAAGGCATCACGCTGTACACCAGCGAATCACAGCTCACGCAATCGTTAGACACTCGATTTGGCATTAGTCCTTGTTACATTAAGTTTGGTCATCCTTTACGTCGCTCGAACAAACAACAGTTGGTCAGAAAATACTTACAACTGTATGCAGTACTACAATGGTAACATCAAATTGCATTAGGAAGATTGTCAGTCATTTCATCAATTTGTTTGATATCACTCGACAAATCTAATCATCTTTTACCATCATTCTTGCTTGAGTTCATGAGCCCACTTAGATTCACTGCCAATGAAATAAAAATTAGCGCGATAGCGCTGATGTAGAAGCATTGATTTAGGTTGTTGTAACAATGATGAGCACCTCGCAACTCCTTAGTTGCATCCGCAAACAAGCCGACGGGCAATATATTGCGAAATACGCAAAGCTCACTCTTCGAAGTGTCTTTCAACCTATATATAAAAAAGATATTTCTATCGTTGGACTTGAGGCACTAGTAAGAATTACCAATGCTAATGGCGCCATGATCAGGCCAGATCAGTTTTTCCAATCAAAAACCATTGCCGCTCAAGACCTACTCAATGTTGAACGCTTAAGTCGCCTAATTCATATCAAAAACTTTGCCCAATCTCACTTTCACAATAAACAACTGTTTCTTAATGTATTACCAGAAGCAGCAAAAATACTAGCCAGAGACATCACGTACAATTGGCTGCTAAAACAAACCATTTATCAATCTCATTTAGTAAATGAACAAATCGTCATGGAGTTGCTTGAGTTGAACGTAGAAGACGAGTCCTCTTTGTCGCAAGCAGCTCGTGAATTAAGCCAAGGCGGGTTTAAATTGGCGATCGACGATTATGGCGTCAATGCTTCAACAATTGAACGAGTGAAAGGCGTTCGTCCAGACATAATAAAGATGGATCGCTCGTTAATGCTGAGATACGAAAATGGTGACTGGAAAGCTCTAGTCGATGCATTATCACTAGCAAGAACGTTGCGTTCTAAAACCGTTATCGAAGGAATTGAAACCGAGCATCAACTTAACTTAATGAAAAAACTCGGTTTCGATATGTATCAAGGATACCTACTCGCTATCCCGCAAACGTTAGACGTTTATGAAGAGGCAAAAACAGCCTGACTATGTAAGAACAAAAGTTTGTGCGGTTTAGCGAGAGTTACGTGATTTACCACGGTTCTTATGAATCGCTAATTTTGCTTTTAGCTTACGCTTCTCTGATGAACGGCTTCGACGGCGTCCACTACCATTTTTCTCAGGCTCGACTTCTTCTATAAGGCTTGGCTCGAAGCCTGCCAACCATTCTTGCGGTAGGCGTTGATCAAGCAAATTCTCGATAGCATGCAATAAATATTCTTCATCCCGACTCATTAGAGAGACAGCTAAACCTGACTTTCCTGCACGGCCAGTACGGCCTATACGGTGGACATAATCTTCGGCTTTAAATGGCATATCAAAGTTAACCACTTGCTCTAACTCTTGAATATCCAGCCCTCGTGCTGCTACATCTGTCGCAATCAACGCACGCACCTTACCTTGTTTGAACTCATCCAACGCTCTTTGACGCGCACCCTGTGACTTATCCCCGTTAATTGAAACCGCTTTTATGCCATCTAACTTAAGCTCTTTTGCTAGCTCATCGCTACCTTGCTTAGTTTTTGTAAATACAAGCACTTGCTGCCAATTGCGCGAGCCAATCAAGTACGCCAATAATTCACGTTTACGCTTTTTGTCTACCGGATAAACCATCTGTTTTACCGTTTCAGCCGTCGTGTTTGCTGGTGACACTTCAACTTCAACCGGCGATTCCATGAGTTTGTACGCAATAGTTTTTATTCGCTTTTCAAATGTCGCAGAGAATAACAGGATCTGTTTTTCGGCGGGTAAACGTCGGAAGATGCGTTGCAAGTCAGGCCAGAATCCCATATCTAACATACGGTCGGCTTCGTCTAGAACGAGCATACTGGTTTTGGAGATGTTTACGTTGCCATTAAACAGATGATCCAAAAGGCGGCCTGGTGTTGCAATCAAAATATCAGCGCCCTCTTCTAACTTCCTCTTTTGTACGCCAATGCTTGTACCACCATAAACACACACAATGCGAAGTTCTGTTTGTGCAGAGTACTGATTCAAATTATCAAATACCTGCTGCGCAAGCTCGCGTGTTGGAACCAAAATCAATGCTTGAGGCGTGCCGTTGAGTTTTTTTTGCTGAACGGTTTGTATAATAGGTAAACCAAACGCAGCTGTTTTCCCCGTACCAGTTTGTGCAGCAGCAAGTAAGTTCTTTCCTTCAAGGACATGTGGAATAGACTTTTCTTGCACTGGTGTTGGCGTCACGATATTTAGATCGCTTAGCGTCTCGATTAGCTTTTGTTCAATGCCTAAGTCAGCAAAATTAACAGACATGTGTAACCTCATTATTTTTGGAGCGCAGAGTTTACCAGAGCCCCAATAGCCATACTACTTTTCTATCTCATTGGGCTGAATCAATAAGCTGTTGCTGAAAATCATACGACTGACGTAAAACGTCTCGATAGAGTGTCGAGAACTTCTCTTCCAATACTGTGTAATCACTCTCAATCACTTTAAATGTTGTAGTAAGGTCAGCCATTCTCGGACTTCTTTGCGACATTCGATGTAATGCAAATTCGATACTATCCAGGTCTTGGTATGACTGAAGCCATCGACCTTGCCACATCCGGCTGTGGAGCACCAAAAAACGCGGCGGCAAATGTTCATCAACGTCACGGTTTACTCGCTCGTATGCCGAGTCGACAAAGTGTTCGAGAGATACGGCATAAAAGTCGTCCCAGTGTTTTGCAAGACAATGGTCCCAGAACATATCGAGAGCGATAGGGGCAAAGCGCCGCGCAGTACCTTTGAAGTGAGGTTTGCATTCGTTAACAATAGGATGGTGATCGGTAATGCGGTCAACAAATCTATGTAATTTGATGCCGTTCGAGATATCACGTTCATACAGCTTGCTTGGATCCCCTTTTACGAAGTCTCCAAGCAAGTTTCCCAATAAATGGCTGTTACAGTGGTCTGCGATATGCAGGTGGGCTAGAAAGTTCATCCGACGCCAGTTTTGGCCTTTAAGGCTTGGTGTGACATGAACCTAGTATAACGTCTATTACGACGAGATGAGAGTGTTCCGCTATTCGGCTTCGTTGTCTGAGCCAACGTATTCCGACAAGATAATGCCAATTTCAAGCGCATCTAGCAGCTCTAGGCTCTCATCGTTTTGGTATTGGTCGCTCATTGTGACCTCCTTTATTTTAAGCTCTCTTGCTTGTACTTGCTGACGGCTTGGCCTTGCCATTTCCACGTCAACAGCTCCTTTTTATAGTCTTTATATGACACATTCATGACAGCGAGAAGTAAAGATTTAAAAACCTATGAGCAGAATCAAAAGTAAACGTTTGCAACCAGATTTCATATCTACTTAGCACTTCAGAGAACTAGCTCTTTTATCAATATTTATGTCAATTTAAAGATATAACATACCGTTATAGGCGTCCTTAGATCTCATTTCTTAAACTAAATTTAGTTTTCGTTACATATTTTGCTGATTAACTTCGCATATTTTGTTTCGATATAGCAATAGATTTGGTCAATATCTTTTATCTCTAATGGAGCTTTAAATGAGAGAAGTTGAGTTTAGAACGATAGACAGGCTGTTTATCAAGATGTCTATCAACGACAAAATGTGGGTTATATTCCTGCTGTTTTTAGTAGCCCTCACTTCTGTGGCTGGAAGCCGCTACTTCAATGAAATACAACAATTTAAACAACAAGCGATTTCTGCTAGCGAAGCGAAACTTTCTGGTATTGTTGACGCTCAACCAGGTCATGTTCCACAAATTGACGGCGTATCGAAATCAAGTCGCGTAAGCGAGAGCTCTTTTGTTGATGGCTCTGTCACCGCTTATGCAAAGTTGCATTCTGGCGAAGTGATTAAGTTGACTCAAAACGTATCCGCGCAATACGAATCTGCAAAGTCGTCAGCCTTAACCTCTCTGTTACTCAGCTTTTTATGGGTTGTTCCTTTTGCCCTTTTCTCTTACTGGGTTGCGACCTTTATAGGAGGCGCCCTGTGGGTTTTATATACGACAACCGAAAAAATTGGTGAAGGTGATTTAACCTCTCGCCTTGGTTTTCATCCTGGCCGAGACGAGTTTGGCACCATTGGTTGCGCGTTAGATAAATCTATGGACACCTTAAGTGAACTGGTTAACAGTGTGAAAAATAATGCGGCTACATTGAGTGAGACATCTTCTGCATTCGAAAAAGATATGCAGTTGAGCGAAACGCAGATATCTCATCAATATCAAACACTCGATTCCGTCGCGACAGCAATGGAAGAAATGACAGCCTCTGCAAAAGAAGTATCCAGCATTTCCCAACAAGCGACGATGCAATCCGATCAGGATGCTCAAAAGATCGAGCTAAGCAGAAATCGCGTGCAAAATGTGATTGGAGAAATTGAGACGTTATCCAGCTATATTGAACAGGCTTCCACATCAGTAACCAATTTAAATGAAAACACGACGCAGATTAATGACGTTATCACAACGATCAATGCCATTTCAGAACAAACCAACCTATTGGCTCTGAATGCGGCAATTGAAGCGGCACGCGCCGGGGAGCAAGGTCGTGGATTTGCTGTGGTTGCTGATGAAGTGCGTACATTGGCAAGCCGAACTCAACAGGCAACAGTAGAAATTCAAGCCATGATTGAGAAACTACAAGCCGAAAGCCAGAACATTGCTTCAATCACTGATCGAACCGTTCAACAAGCGCAAACCAGTAGCCAGCTTATTGATGAAATTGGTCATGATGTGACGTCCATTGCTGAATCCGCACGCTCATTGATGGACATGAGTATCCAAATTTCCACCTCAGCAGAAGAACAAAGCGCAGTCGCCAACGATATTGCATCTGAGCTTTCAGAAATTCGCAGCCAGTCGAGCACAATCAGAGAAGTTGCAGAGCAATCTACCGTAGGGGTAGCTAGTCTCACTCAGGCGTCAGTGTCTCTTGGTGAGGTATTACAACGCTACCGCACAGCATAACTTTGCAGCATTTATGATCAACAAGGGCTCCTCAGGAGCCTTTTTCTTTAAACCGTTTTCAGCCGTTATCGTCGATATTTTCTACTACACACAAGTGGATATTTGAAGTGAATCTCAAGTTCTCGCTGTACCTGATGAAATAATGTTCATAAACAGAGCGTTCCGCTATGCTTAATCCTGCCAATTCCAATTTGCTGCTGGAAAACAATATGAATAATTACAAAGATACAAAAGACATCGAAAACCTAAGTTGCCCTCTCTGCCAGGGGGATGAATATCTCATTTCATCGGATGGAGAGAAATTCACATGCGCTGCTTGCGGATTTCATACAAAAAGCTTCTCATCCATCCAATGCCTACATCAAACCCCTTACCTACAGTCCAAACTTAAACATATCCATAGCTTAAGTACGGTGTGCCATTAAGAGATTAAACAGAGCAGCTAAATAGCTGCTCTTTTAATTCATCTAAATGTTGAATGCGAATTACGCGTTCATCATCAACACGATTGATTGCCTCACCATTAAATAGCTGTACGGTTTTAATGCCAGCGTTTAATCCCGCTTCTACGCCTTTAGGTGTGTCATCAATATAAAGACAGTCGCTCGGTAAAAAGCCCATGCTCATTGCACTGTACATAATTAAGTCAGGTTCAGGCTTCCAACTATTCGCATCGAATGCAGAGAACACTTTCCCCTGGAAAGCATCGAGCAATCCTGTTAACTCCAATGCGTATTCTATTTTATCTTTCGGCCCATTGGACGCGACACAATATTCGATATTATGCGAATCTAAAAACTGAATTAATCGCTTTGCGCCATCCATCGGCTGTAAGTGGCGAACAAAAAGAGACTGGACTTCTTCACGGTATTGCGGCTCTAAGACATCAATAGGGACTTTGATATTTTTCAGCTCTTTAGTATCTAAAAGGATGTCAGCGAGCTTTCCTCCTTTAAAATGAGAAACGCACTCTTCCATCGTTAATTCTGCGCCATGCAGGTTAAATACATTGACGAGAGCTTGGCAACACAATCGTTCACTATCGACCAACGTACCATCACAATCAAATATCACGCACTTAATATTGGTAATTGCCATAGCCATCTCCAGACATCTTAAAGGCTAATGCCCTAGCTGATTTTAAAAATGTTGGCTTAATCTTATTTAAGTTTGGGATTGTTGAAACGACGAGCTTGGCATTTCATGGAAATAGAGGGGAGCAATTACAGTTTTTCTAAGCAAGATCACCTATCGTCATCTTGCTTTACTTTTTATGCATTTGAGTGCGCAAATTAGCTTTCAATAATCACCGAATCTAAAAGCTTGTGTTCGGTACTTAGTCTTTTAGCAAGATCCGCCACAAACGAACTCTTGTATTTTGATTCAGAAACCGCGACATCAGAGATAAGCGTGTTTCCTTCAAGGTGGCTAATAACAGCGGCACCAATTGGAGCTCCAGCTTTAAAACCAACATATAATTCAAAATCTGGCGTTAGAATTATCTGAGTGAGATATTCTACAATCATATCTTTATCGTGCTGTTGATCCCAACGCTGAGACTGCAGGACAGAAAACATGATAGTAAGTCGGTGAAAATCGACCAGAAAAATATCGTCAGAGCTAAATTCAGAATTACTTTCAAGTAGCGTGTCTTTGTCGACCACTTGATAGGTTGCTTGTTCTAGTGCTTTGAAATAGACATCACGCCCTTTCAGACTCTCTGGTGTTGGAAATTCAACTTCAACCAGATCATACAGCCATGTATTTTTACGCTCGATACTGGCTAACTGTTGTTCATTCATTTTGATACCTTAGTTGCAAAACGAAATGTGCAAAGTGTTTCATTCTCACATAGAGTGAAGCTTAGACAGAGCGACAAGCGATATAAAGTCATATTGGGAGAAAGTATGGTCACTCTAACTCATCATTTCGTTTAGAGCAGTACATTAGCATGAAGCCCACAACAAACCTAGCGTACGTAGACCTTTCCTTGGCTAAATTTTGTTTTAGTTGCAAACCTCTGATAGATTTCATCAATATCTTTCCTAGTTAAGGACAAAAATAATGAAAAAGATGCTGTTAAGTGCATTGCTTGCTACTACGCTGGTTGGCTGTTCAGATAACGATGTTGCTGATGTAGGACTCGGTTGGTTTACTTTGAAAGACATCAAAGTAGGTGAATTAAAAGACGAGGTAGTTACGGGGGTTACGTGTCACATCGCTTCTATCGAAGCCGATTTTAGCTTGGCGGATCCAAGTGACAGCTCAATATCATGTCGTCAGACTGGCGAAATCACACCGGAAATGATTGCAAAAATAGATAAAAGCAAGTCTGGCGAAATTGTATTTAAGAAGTCAAAAAGTATTTTCTTCAAAACAATGAAGGTTCGCCGAATTTATGATGCAGACAACCAAACCTTACTCTACCTGTCTTACACAACAAAAGAGACAGACGGTAGCTTTAAGCACAGCCTATCGACGGTTCCACTTTGGGGCACCAAGGCTTACGTTGAGCCAACTGAAGTTAAAAAGTAACGCGGCTAATTTTGGGTAGCTCCAAGCTCGTTGTTAAAGAGAATAACCGCTCAACAATCTGAAAAGCGACCAATTGCAGTACTATAAGCATCAGTAATTTAGGCTATCTTGGTCGCAATTTCTCCAGCTCGCTGATTTTTTCAGCGGGCAAACTTCTTTGTAATAAAACGCCACGATTTTCATTTTTTTGTGATACAATCCCGCCTCTTTTTTTTCTCACTCAAGAACAAGCATGAAGTTTCCTGGTCAGCGTAAATCTAAACACTACTTCCCAACTCACGCTCGAGATCCATTAGTAAACCAAATCCGACAAGCGCCTAAGCTATATCGCCCAACTATTGTTGGTGTCGGTCAAACCATCGTAGATATCGAAGCGCGTGTAGATGATGCGTTTTTAGAAAAATACAACCTAAGTAAAGGACATTCACTCGTTCTTGAAGAAAGCAAAGCAGATGCACTTTACGAAGAACTGGTTGAGCAAGGCCTGATCACACACCAATACCCAGGTGACACGATTGGCAACACTCTGCACAATTACTCAGTATTGGCGGATAGCAAATCCGTTTTGCTCGGTGTGATGTCCAAGAACATTCAAGTCGGTTCTTTTGCTTACCGCTACCTTTGCCGCACGTCTTCACGCATGAACCTCAACCACCTACAAACGGTAGATGGTCCTATTGGTCGTTGTTATACCCTGATTTCTCAAGATGGCGAACGCACATTTGCTATCAATGAAGGTCACATGAACCAACTACTTCCGGAAAGCATTCCTGAAGAGATCTTTGAGAAAGCATCAGCTCTGGTTGTTTCTTCTTACCTAATGCGCGGTAAAGAAGAGGATCCAATGCCGAAAGCGGTCCAAAAAGCGATCGACTTTGCCAAGAAGCACGATGTCCCTGTTGTACTGACTTTAGGCACAAAGTACGTTATCGAAGGTAACGCGCAGTGGTGGCAAGAGTACATTCGCGAGAACATATCTGTTGTTGCAATGAATGAAGAAGAAGGCGCCGCATTAACAGGCGAGACAGAACCGCTAGCGGCTGCTGATAAAGCACTTGAGTGGGTCGATCTTGTTCTATGTACTGCTGGGCCAAATGGCCTATACATGGCAGGTTACACTGACGAAAAAGTAAAACGAGAAACCACACACGACATTCTTGAAGGCTCAATTGAAGCCTTTAACCAATACGAATTTAGTCGTGCGATGCGTAAAGGAGATAGTGAGAAGCCAATGAAGGTATACTCTTACATTGGTCCTTACCTAGGTGGTCCACTAGAGATTAAGAACACCAACGGCGCAGGTGATGCGGCGCTTTCTGCTTTACTGCACGATATGGCTGCAAACTCTTTCCATCAAAAAGAAGTGCCTAACTCAGAAAAGCACGAAGTACGCTGTTTGACTTACTCATCACTTTCTCAGATCTGTAAATATGCAAACCGAGTAAGCTATGAAGTGTTGACGCAACACTCTCCTCGCCTATCGCGAGCACTTCCTGAACGAGAAGACAGCTTAGAAGAAACTTACTGGGATCGTTAAGATCACAGCTTTAAAGCTAAAAATACATCAAGGTCACCATTTGGTGGCCTTTTTGTTTTGATCTGGCGCAGTAATTAGTAGATTTTGTTAGTATGTAGCACAGTATAGAGCAGTAAACTCTTTACATACCGAATCGAAACAGTACCATCACCGAGCAAACGTTTGCCCAACAATAATACTTGCTCCAACTCAGATTGTTTTTCAACACTACCTGCGAGTCACTTTAGGGATTATCCATGCAGTCAGATATTGAAATTTGCCGAAACACACCACTTTCTTCTATTGATGTTATTGCGGAAAAAGTAGGGTTACTACCCGAAGAATATGACACTCACGGGAAGCACAAAGCCAAAGTCCATCCAAAATGTTTGGAGCGGCTCAAAGAGAATGATAACGGTAAGCTTGTGCTTGTTACTGCGATCACTCCTACCCCACTTGGCGAAGGAAAAACCGTTACAACAGTCGGACTGGCGCAAGGTTTAGCTAAGCTTAGACAATCCGTTATCGCATGTATTAGACAACCTTCTATGGGGCCTGTATTCGGTATTAAAGGCGGTGCTGCTGGCGGTGGTTATTCCCAAGTTGCTCCAATGGAAGAACTGAACTTGCACCTTACTGGTGACATCCATGCGGTGACGGCGGCGCATAATCTAGCTTCAGCCGCGCTTGATGCTCGCTTGTATCATGAACAGCGCGAAGGCTATGATGCCTTTGAAGCACGTACTGGATTAAAGGCACTTAAAATCGATACGGCAAGCATTACTTGGAAACGAGTAATGGACCATAATGATCGTGCACTACGTAAAGTCAAAATTGGGTTAAATGAGCCAGGAAAAGTCATCAATGGATACGAACGCGACGAAGGGTTCGATATTTCTGCCGCGTCTGAGTTAATGGCTATCATTGCACTGGCTAAAGATTTGAAAGATTTACGTCAGCGTATTGGGAAAATTGTCGTAGCGTACGATTTGAACCGAAACCCGGTAACCACGGAGGATCTGCAAGTTGCAGGAGCAATGGCTGTGACATTAAAAGAGGCCATAGCACCGACACTGATGCAAACTCTGGAAGGTGTTCCTACGTTGATTCACGCAGGCCCGTTTGCAAACATCGCCCATGGAAATTCATCTATTATTGCCGACGATATCGCGCTAAAACTATCAGGTTACACTGTAACAGAGGCGGGGTTTGGCTCAGATATGGGATTTGAGAAAGCGTGTAACATTAAAGCTGCCGCCGCCAGCAAGGCGCCAGATTGTGTAGTGATAGTAGCGACATTACGCGGCCTCAAAGCAAATTCTGGACACTACGATTTACGACCAGGTATGGTCATTCCAGATTCCATTTTTAATCCAGACCAAGCAGCGTTGGAAGCGGGATTTGAAAACTTAAAATGGCACATTAATAACGTTCATAAATATGGCATTCCAGCTGTTGTCGCTATTAACCAGTTCCCGCAAGATTGTGAGAAAGAGCTTAAAATACTTAAAGAGCTGGTTCAGCAATTTAATCCGGAAGTTAAAGTCGCTATCAGCACCGCTTTTGCGCAAGGCGGGCAAGGCACAACTCAGTTAGCTCAACATGTTATTGACGCTTGTACCCAGCCTACAGAGTTTCGTCCTTTATACAATAAAGAACAATCGTTACACGAAAAACTTATGGCTGTGTGTGAAGCTGGCTATGGTGCCGCCAATATAGAAATGAGTTCCCTTGCTACTGAACAGCTCAACCATTTTGAAAATCTAGGTTTTAACAACTTAGCGGTTTGCATAGCGAAAACCCCACTATCGATAACAACAGATTCCGCTGTCAAAGGCGCGCCGACAGGTTTTACAGTCCCTATCCACGAGTTACGTCTGTGTGCTGGCGCTGGGTTTGTGTATGCGTTATCAGGCACGGTGATGACGATGCCAGGTTTGCCTGATAAACCTGCATTTATGAATTTAGACCTTGATGATGAAGGAAATATCGTCGGTCTCTCTTAGTGTAACGTCAACGTATAGTTGACTATAAAGGAAGCACGTTTAAAGAGTGAGTGGTTTACTTCTATATCCACTCACTTTGAACAGACGAAGAGGCGTGCTTGATTATCTTTATCTTACTGTTTTATCCTCACTTTACATTGTAAATCCATACTTATTTTCTCCCCTTCCCTATAATCTTGCGCCAATTTGATGCACGGCCTACTTAGCACTTCACTAATATGGTGCAATTACCTTGCGATGAATTTTTAACCCCTTTGATTTTTAAAGAGATATTCTATGGCTCGAATCTTGTACTAAAGTTTGCAGTAGTAAACACATCAGCACATGCACTTTCAAAACCTCTGCGCTGTACACCACTTCCTCCTGGTTAGCACCGTTTTGATGCATGCAAAAAAGGGAAAGGGAATAATATGGAAGACGCACTCGCCGTAATTTTAGCTGGGGGGATGGGGTCTAGGCTCAGCCCACTCACCGATGATAGAACCAAGCCAGCAGTACCTTTTGGCGGAAAGTATAGAATTATAGATTTCACACTAACCAACTGTTTACACTCAGGTTTACGTAAAATCCTTGTTTTGACCCAATACAAATCTCATTCACTTCAAAAACACTTGCGAGATGGTTGGTCAATATTCAATCCAGAGCTTGGCGAGTACATTACTGCGGTTCCACCTCAAATGCGCAAAGGTGGTGCATGGTATGAAGGAACCGCTGATGCGATTTATCACAACATGTGGTTACTATCGCGCAATGACGCGAAGTATGTGGTTGTGTTATCCGGCGATCATATCTATCGAATGGACTACGCCGCGATGCTTGAAGAGCATAAAGAGAAAGGTGCTAAGCTCACCGTTGCCTGTATGGATGTTCCCGTAGAGGATGCTTCAGCATTCGGGGTAATGGGCACCGCAGAAAACGGGCTAGTTACTTCATTTATAGAAAAACCAGAATGCCCACCTACCCTTCCAGGAAGTAAAGCCAGAAGCCTCGTTTCCATGGGGATTTATATCTTTGACATGGATGTTTTAAAAGAAGCACTCGAAGACGACTCAAAACTCGATTCATCAAGCCATGACTTCGGAAAAGACATCATACCTAAGCTGATTGATACGGAATCCGTTTATGCTTATCAATTTTGTGGCAGTAAAGGGCGCGTTGATAAGGATTGCTACTGGCGCGACGTGGGTACCATTGATTCCTTCTATGAAGCGAATATGGATCTGCTAGAGCCAGTACCACCAATGAACCTATATCAATCCAATTGGGCGATTCGTACTTACGAGCCGCAGTTTCCACCAGCTCGTACCGTTTCTTCTGCTACGGGCAATGAAGGTATTTTTATTAACTCCATCATTGCTACCGGTGTCATCAACTCCGGAGGCTCAGTACAGCATTCCATCATTTCCTCTAACGTACGTATTCAAGACAGTGCAACGGTTGTCGATTCCATCATTTTTGATGACGTAGAGGTCGGTGAAGGAAGTCAGTTGGTCAACTGCATAGTTGATAAACATGTTCGCATTCCGCCACATACTCAAATTGGCATCAACAAACTAGAAGATGCGAAGCGATTTAAAATCTCAGACAAAGGTATTGTCGTCATACCCGAAAGTTATCAATTCGATTAAACGACAACCCATCGCAACAAAAAAGCGCACGATCATCATCGTGCGCTTTTGTTTAAATGCCTATTAACGTTAGGCTATAACAGTTAATCAAAAACGATTAGATGTTACATACCGTTGACCAGCTACCATCTGTGCCCGGCTCAGCCGCTGTCCACCAGTTCGCTTGGTAAACCACACCGTTGTGGATGATCTTATCACCTTGGTTAGCATGGCTTGGGTTACCAGCCCAATCCGTTTGTGGTAGCGCTGGGTATGTCACTAAACCTGTCGTATCACACGTACCTGGTTCAGTAGTACCACCATCACCCGAGCCTGCATTTAGGTCACCAATTGGCAGTTCTGGCTGTTCAAACTTGAACGCAAACTCTTTACCACCAGAAATCACTGAGTAGTTAGCCGGACCAGAGATTGGTAGGTAGTAAACCATATCAAGCTCGTAAGTACCGCCCGCTGGTAAATCTTTCCAAGCAGGTAGAGAGAACGATACGCGGTGCATTACGCCATCTAAGCCACCGATGTTGTTTGCACGAGTATGTCCAGAAGCAATGACTTTCAAACCGCCACCAGATTGATCTTTCGCATTATCAGGAGCTGATACTGGGATATCAAACTGGAATTCAGTACCACCAGGGATCGCTTGACCAGTGTTGTTCGTAAACGTGATCTTCGGATTAATTGGGTAGTTTTGGTCGCCAACCTTAAAGCCGCCAACGCTGACTGTAATGTCTACCGCTTCTGTTGGTGTTGGACCCGTCGCAACTTTATTACCGTAAGGTGTTGCAGACTTAAACTTGTCGTAGATAGCTTTGGTCATAGTGTTACCCATGTGGTACTCACCATTACCAGCTGCACAAGCTTGTTCAGTTGCATCTACTGCCGTACGATTACCATTTGCATCCAGTACGTAACAGTTGTAGTCGCCTGCCAGTTCCCAGAACATAATACCGCCGATTTCTTTATCGATAACGTAATCAGCTTTCACTTCGATAGAAGCTTTATCTTCCGTAGATAGGAACACGCTCTTCTCTGCGTTCCACAACCAAGGCGCTACAGCAACGCTATCGTAATGACGAGTATATGTACCAACAAATTTATCCGAAGGATCGTTAACTGGATCAAGACCGTACGCGGCTGCGTAAGAGCCCCAAATACCATTTTCTAGGTTCTTCGCATGCCACATTGGGTTAGAGCCAGCGCCCATTTCGTTGCCTTTAGGGTCGGTATCGTGCCACATGTTGTCGATACCAATAGCGCCGTGACCACAGTTGTTCTTCTCCCCTTCACCGGTACCTGGTTGACACTCAGCTTGGTTCGGCAGTGCTGCTCGGCCCCACAGACCATTTTCACCACCAGTAACACCTTGCCAACCACGGGTGTAGTAAGGAACACCGATGTTGATACGACCTGCTGGCATAGAACCACGGAAATAGTGGTAAGCCCAGTCTGTGTTCAAGTAACCGATACCACCGTATGCAGCAGTGCCGTATACGTTCCACTGGGCTAGCTCCGAGTCTTTACCTGTATCGAATAATGCTGCGTTGTGACCAACGTGATCATTCCAAGCCCCATGCAAGTCGTAAGACATGATGTTTACGTAGTCTAGGTACTTAGTTACATCGAAGGTTTCCATACCACGCAGTAGGTAACCTGAAGATGGTGCTGCGATAGTCAGCATATAATGAATGCCATCTTGCGCGGATGCCGCATCAAGTTTCTCACGCAATACTTTCATCAGCTCTTGGTAAGACGCCCATAGATACTGACGACGTGGTTCCATGAAGTCTTTGTCGTAAGGGTTACCAGCACCAGCCATTGATGTCGGGTATTCATAGTCGATATCCAGACCATCGAACTTGTACTGACGCATCATTTCAACGGCTGAAGTTGCGAACTTCTCGATGCCTGCATGGTTAATAGAACCGTCCGCATTCGTCGTCATGGTGTAGAAGCCACCATCAGCCACACGATTGCCGTTCGTATCGAAGTGACCGCCCGTTTCAGCCCAACCACCGATAGAGATTAACGTTTTAACATCATGTTTTTGCTTGTAAGTCGCGAGCGCACCAAAGTGACCTTTAAAGCCAAGAGCAGGATCTACCTCAACGCCAGGCCAAGTTTTACCCGTAGCAGGGTTGTTAGGGTCATTAACGTCACCAACGTTTACTTTACCATCAGAACCAATGCTCACAAACGCGTAGTTAATGTGAGTAAGTTGCTCCCAAGGAATATCTTTAACAAGGTAAGTAGATTGAGGGTCCTCACCTGCGCGCCAGCTAGTAAAGTAACCAATCACACGACGTGGGTGATCGGCGCCCATTTTCTCGCGACCTTCTTCGTCATAAATAGAACAGTAAGGGACGTCTACACCCGTTGTTTGATACAAGCCATCAGGGCGACAGTTAGATGTCACCGCGCCACCGTTTACCGTTAACGTCGCAAGTGCAGAATCTGCAGTTGCTCCGGCATCATCGGTTGCTCTCGCATAAACACTTAGCGAACCAGCTTGTGAAGGCATTACATCAAGCGTGTATGGTGCAGTTGTTGCGGTGCCAGCAAGGACGCCCGCCACATAGAAATCAACTTTAGCAACGGTGCCATCCGCATCTGCGGCATTCGCAGTCAGTGTGACGGAGCCACCCAAGTCAATAGAAGTCGCAGAAAGCGCAACATCCACTGTCGGCGCTTCGTTACCTGGTTGTGCTGGTGCCACAGTTAACGTCACAGCACTTGCTGTGCTCACTGCACCTGCATCATCATACGCCTTAGTAGAGAATTCGTGCTGGCCTTCAGTCGCTGTCCATGACGCAGCATAAGGCGCAGACGTTGCCTGACCAACTAATACGCCATCAACAAAGAATTCTACTTTGCTAACAGTACCATCGGTATCAGCTGCATCTGCAGCTAGGTTAACAACATCCCCCGCAGTCACAGAAGCCGACGCAGAAGGCGATGTCAGAGTAACAGTCGGGACTTCATTCTGAGGTGGATCAACCGGCCCAGTGCCATCACATGCGCCAAGTGTTTCCCACTCGCCCCACTCACCAGATTGCGCTGGGTTACTGTTTTGCGTCCAGTAACGTGCTTTGTAAGCATTACCTTCATGTTGAACTTGGTCACCACCGTTATAAACTTTTGATGATTGCCAAGTTTCTAGAGGGGCACAGTCAACCGCTGCGTAGCTATTGAAGGCCATAAGACAAGAAGCGGTGAGAGTGCTTAGTGTGAACACGCTTTTCACTGCGTTGCCGTTTTTAAGGTGCATAATCGCTCTTCCTTAAGTTATTGTTAAAACAATACTAAATGCGCTAAACAAAGCGCACTTATACTTTTATTTCGACGTAAAATAACTTAAGTACAAGTTGGTGATTTCACACTATCTATTTACGAGTTTTCCACACCGCCTCGCAACAATCCACTAAATGCTTGCAACAACGTACCTATTATTTGGCACCAGTAACTAATTTTATAAATCAAATAAATATGTCACTCGCAAATTAATAAAAAAGGCAAAAAAAGTCGTTATTTTGAAATAAAGATCACTAAGCCTTTGTTGACCTTGGCGTTTCATTAAAATGTCGCTTGTACTCGCGACTAAACTGTGATGGGCTCGTGTACCCGACCAGTCTCGCGGCATCATTAACACGTCGCCCCTCCAACTGGATTAACTCGCGCGCTTTATTAAGTCGAACTTTCTTAATGTATTGCAACGGAGATTCAAGCGTGACATTGCGAAAAGCTTGATGGAAAGCAGACACACTCATATTGGCTTCTTCTGCCAATGTTTGTACGCTCAACTGTTCATGGTACGCTTGATGAACACGATTCAGTGCTTTAGCGACCCTCGCGTAAGAGCCTTCTTGGTGTGCTAAGTCAAATAAAACATACCCTTCTTTGCTTACCAAAGTGCGATAAACAATTTCCTCAAGAAGTAGATCACCGAGCATGACAACATCCAGCTCATTACACAACGCGCTCATTAGTCGCTTGCATGCATCCAGCATACCTTCGCTCATGTGTACCGATTTAAGGCCGCAACGGGTAGTGTCTAGGCACTTATTACTGAATTTCTCAGCCTCAAGTTTTTTAACGAGCTTATGAAGAAGCGTTGGCGAAATATCTATCGAGATGCCAAGTAAAGGCTCATTGTTTGTCGCAAACGCTTCGCACTCCAGGGGCATGGGAACTCCTACGACAAGGTAATCATCGGGCCCATATTGGACAGGTGTATCACCGATATGAATGTTCTTATGTCCTTGCCCTAAAACAATAATTCCAGACTGATAGACAAACGGCTGGCGATGATTTCCTTTGCTACTGCGATAAAACCATACGCCATCTATTGCGGTTTTCTTCATACCTTCTAAGTCATGCAGTCCCTGCTTTTCAACATATTGCTGCATGATATCTGCGAGAGTGTGCATTAGAGCGCTCCATCAATGACTAACGAGTTTGGTCTCTATTATTATTGTGAGCACTATACTTCCTCTCAACTTTAACTTTCTAGTATAAGAGCATTAATTTTGTAGAAATAGGCAAATTATTTGCAGAAATCGACCTGTTAACGAACATTAATCAGGACTAATATGCACGTATTCAATCTCCTTTACTGGAAGCAAGAGGGCTAATAATGAACTTTTCTTATGTAAACCCAACCAAGATTTTCTTTGGTCAAAAACAAATCGCTGCAATCAAACAAGCTATCCCATCCGACCAAAAAGTTTTAGTGGTATACGGCGGTGGCTCAATTAAAAAAAATGGCGTGTACGACCAAGTCTCAGAAGCACTAGAGGGACATGAATGGCTAGAGTTTTCTGGTGTTGAACCAAACCCAACCAAAGAAACGCTCGATAAAGCGGTTGCAATGGTAAAAGAACATGGTGTTGACTTTATTCTTGCTGTTGGCGGTGGTTCAGTCATTGATGGCTCTAAATACGTAGCAGCAGCATCTAAGTATGATGGTGATGGCTGGGATATCATGATTGGTAAACACCAAGTCACTGAAGCGACGCCTCTAGCTGCAATTTTGACACTGCCAGCAACAGGCTCAGAGTCAAACATGGGCGCAGTTATCACTAAAAAAGAAACTCAAGACAAACTTCCGTTCATGTCTCCAGCAGTACAGCCTAAATTTGCTGTGTTAGACCCGGATGTAATGAAAACACTTCCAGAACGCCAGCTTATCAACGGCATTGTTGACGCATGGGTGCACGTATGTGAGCAATACTTGACGCTTCCTACCGGCGCAATGGTTCAAGATGGCTATGCAGAAACACTGCTGAAAACCTTAAAAACACTCGGAGAACAGTTTGCCGAGCGAGACGACGATATGTGGCGCGCAAACTTAATGTGGTCTGCTAACCAAGCATTGAACGGGTTAATTGGTAGTGGCGTTCCACAAGACTGGGCGACACATATGATCGGCCATGAATTTACGGCTCTATGGGGCGTCGATCATGCACGTTCTCTTGCAATCGTCCAACCATCGCTACTTCGCAACCAAATGCAATTTAAACGTCCTAAACTAGAGCAAATGGGTCGCAACGTATTTGGACTTGAAGCTGGAGACGATCTTGCTGAACGTACCATCGAAGCGATCGAAGCGTTTTATCATCAACTTGATGTCGCAACTAAGCTAGAAAACTATGGTGAAAGTCGTGAACAAGCGATCGATGCCATCATCGAACAACTCAATAAACACGGAATGACCGTTCTCGGTGAAAACCAGGCGATTACTCTTGAACGTAGTCGTGAAATTTTAGAACTCGCTGTTGCCTAACAGCAAAAACAGTTCACTGCCCTTTCTAGGGTTTAACGGTATTGTGACTTAACGGTCACAATACCGTTTTTTTATGCTATTTTGTAAGCTTCATCACGTTCAAGTTCGGGAACTCCTCAAAATAACGATTAATCCCTACAAACTCATTGATCGTGTAGGTCAGTAAAGAGACAACTGTCCAGCTTTACACAAACAAAAATAAAATTGAATTCAAAGGTCTAACTTACTCATTTAATGGACCTTTTATTTGTTGTAGTTATCCACTACATTAGCTTGTCTGTTCGAGAATCCATTTTATGTGGCTAGTTGTTGTCGTATTAGCATTCATACATATCATCAGTATCCGTAAAGGTCCTAAGTGGGTCTTCTACGTATCCAAACCATTACCAGTGCTCTGTATGTTAGGAATTTTAATCCAGTCTCCTGCCTATCATATGCCATATACGCATTGGATTTTGATTGGCTTATCGCTCTCGTTGCTTGGTGATCTACTATTAATGCTCCCTAGAGATAAGTTTATTACCGGATTAGTGCTCTTCTGCTCTGCCCATCTTTCCTATAGCTACGGTTTTACCATCATGTCCGCTTGGCATTTTACGCCTTGGCTCCCTATTGCTTTATTTGGACTCGGTGTATGTTTCTATTGGTTGTTTCGACCGGACCTTGGTCAAGAAAAGCTCCCGGTTGCCAGTTACATATTGGTATTGATGACCATGTGTTGGGCTGCTATCGAGTATTATTTGAGTGGAAAAACACAATCGTCCTCGTTTGCAGTGCTCGGAAGCTTTATCTTCATCGTTTCTGGTACCGTCTTAGCTTTTGAACGCTTCGGGGGACGATCCGTATTTTCGCGACAAGTCGTCATGGTGACCTACTATTCCGCACAAACATTGATGGTGATGTCCGTTGTTGCCATCGTTGTTCGTTATCCGTATCTCAGTTGAACTGAATTATTAGTAATAGCCTCTGTGCCTAATTCTTAAAACATTACTTTATCAAGCACTAAAGTGAGCAGGTTCTTAATCTTAGAACCTGAATATAAGCTTGTTCTTAATGAAATAATGCGCACAACTTGCTATTGTAGAAGGATATTTTTCCTTTATAGCGTGCCCCTTTGAAAGAGAACACTCCCGTCGTTGAATTTAGCAACGTAAACAAGTGGTATGGCGATTACCACGCTCTAAAAGATATCAACTTCTCCGTGCATTCTGGCGAGATCGTCGTTGTGTGTGGCCCTTCTGGTTCAGGAAAATCAACGCTCATTCGTTGCATCAACCATCTTGAATCGATTCAAGAAGGCCAACTTCATGTGTTTGACCAACCTTCTCACGCAAAATCTCTCAAGCCCGGTAAAATCGGCATGGTGTTCCAGCACTTCCACCTTTTTCCTCATTTGACTGTACTGGAAAACCTCACCTTAGCGCCGATTCGCACACTCAAATTGTCAAAACAAGAAGCTGAAAAACGCGCACGACATTACCTCAAGCGAGTCAATATTGAAGAGCAAGCGAGTAAGTATCCTATCCAGCTTTCTGGCGGTCAGCAGCAACGCGTCGCGATTGCCCGCTCCTTATGTATGGAACCGGACTTACTCCTCTTTGACGAACCAACTTCAGCACTTGATCCGGAAATGATCAATGAAGTGTTGGATGTCATGGTTGAGCTGGCACAAAGCGGAATGACGATGATTTGCGTCACGCACGAAATGGGATTTGCCAAAAAAGTAGCGAACCGCGTGGTATTTATGGATGAAGGCCAAATCCTGGAAATGAACTCACCGATCGCCTTATTTGAGACGCCACAGCATCCACGAACCCAAGCATTTTTGAACCAAATTTTAAGTTACTGATGATAGTTCGCGTAATCAAACCCGTCCTTCAAGCTTTACTGCAAATGATGCTCCTCTTCATCGCGATTGTGTGGGTGTTGGACTCTGGTGCCGATGCTATGGGCTATCAATGGCAATGGGAACGCGTACCTGATTACATCGCTTTTTATGAAGATGGCGAATGGTGGCCCGCAGAACTTATCGATGGGCTATTGGTCACACTTAACATATCGGCCATTAGTCTATTCTTCACCTTAGTGTTGGGGTTGGTCACCGCGTTACTAAGGCTTAGCGATTCGAAAGTCGGCAATGTTATTGGGACCACTTATGTCGAGGTAATACGTAACACGCCGTTGTTGGTGCAAATCTATTTGCTCTACTTCGTGTTTGGCCCCGTGATTGGTTTGGACCGATTCAGCACCGCCGTTTTGGCTTTGTCCCTTTTCCAAGGCGCTTACACTGCAGAAATATTCCGCGCAGGTTTAAACAGTATTCCTAAAGGGCAATTCGAAGCAGCACAAACACTCGGTTTATCAACGTTTTACACTTACAAAGACGTGATTTTGCCTCAGGTTTTACAGCGCACATTACCGCCATTGACCAATGAAGTGGTTTCTTTGATCAAAAACTCTTCCATTGTAAGTGTGATGGCGATTTTTGATTTAACAACACAGGCACGCAACATCGTCTCTGAGACGGCGATGCCGTTTGAAATTTGGTTTACCGTGGCAGCAATTTATCTTGCTCTCACTCTATCACTTTCTGGCTTGTCTGCATGGCTAGAACACAAACTCGGAGCCAGTTGGCGCAAATTATAAGGAGATAACATGAAGTTATTCAAAGCGACCATTACTGCATTATTAGGGCTAGCCATCGCTATGCCTACAATCGCGAAAGAAGACGTTGCCACTCCCAATGTAGATCAAATCAAAGAACGAGGCACTTTGCGCGTTGGTATGTCAACATTTGTACCTTGGGCAATGCGCAACAAGCAAGGTGAGTTAATCGGTTTTGAAATCGATGTGGCCAAACGCTTAGCACAAGATTCAGGTTTGAAAGTGGAATTTGTACCGACTGCATGGGATGGCATTATTCCCGCACTACTGGCGAAAAAGTTCGACGTGATTATCGGTGGCATGTCGGTCACGCCCGAGCGTTCCAAAAGCGTGTTGTTTACTGAACCCTATTCACACTCAGGTGTTCAAGTAGCAGCAAATAAAAAACTGGCTTCTGGTTTTAGCGAGTTTTCGGACTTTGACTCACGACGCGTAAAAATAGCGGCCCGTCGCGGCGCATTCACCGTTCAAGTCGCCAGAGAAACCTTCCCGAAAGCGAAGATTCTGCAATTTGATGATGACGCTCAAGCGTTCCAAGAGGTGCTGAATGGTAACGCCCATGCGGTCATTGCTTCTAGCCCAAAACCAGAGCATGAGACAGTGAAACACAGCGACAAACTATTCCTTCCATTCTCTGAGCGATTATCAAAAGGTAACGAAGCCTTTGCAGTTCGTTTGGGGGAAGAAGATAAAAAAGCCTTTTTCAATAAATGGATTGAAGAAAGAACCCAAGATGGATGGTTAAAACAGCGTTATGAATACTGGTTCTCGACATTAGACTGGCAAGATCAAGTCGCGCGAGGCCAGTAATCTAAATGGCTCGTGGTCTTCGCGAGCCTATACTTTCCAATCATCCATTTTACTTTTTCATCATCTATCGGAGTCAAATTTTTGGGCGAACAAACCACCACTCGCACAGTACCCACTAATTCCAACACAGGTTCCTTTCTATCGCGGTTAAACACGCTAGATTGGGTACTGCTTATTATCTGTGGTATTGGTGGCGTTTGGCTGTACCATCGCTCCACTGTTGGTGTACATTATTTGTGGCAGTGGAAAGAGGCGTTTGAACTACTTTTTACGCCCAGAGCCGATGGTGGTTTGCCCTACTTCTTCCAAGGTTTGATTTCGACGTTAAGGCTCAGTATTTGGGGCATCAGCTTCGCGTTAGTGCTTGGCACGTTGCTAGGCTTAGCACGCTTCTCTCGCTCCGTTTGGTTGCGCACACCTGCAAACACATTTATCCAGTTGGTAAGAAACATCCCACCGTTGGTTTTTGTTTTTATTTTCTACTTTTTCATTTCTAACCAGTTGATCCCGTTACTCGGTTTAGAAGATATTCTACGAAACTATAACGGCGAACCAAATGCGCTACAGAGCTTTCTTTTTGGGCCTTATAACCTTTGGGAAAATCTTGCCTCTGGCGTGTTATGCGTCGGCCTACTCTCTTCTGCCTACGTTGCAGAAGTGGTGCGTGCAGGTTTACAAAGTATCGACCAAGGACAGTGGGAAGCGGCAGATTCATTGGGCTTGTCTCGGTGGGTGAAATACCGATTCGTTATCGCGCCACAGGTGCTTAAAGCAATAACACCTGCACTTGCCGGTCAAACTATCTCTTTGGTGAAAGACACCTCTATCGTTTCGCTAATTTCTATACAAGAAATGACTTTCGTTGGGACAGAGATGGCAAACTCATCAGGATATATCTTTGAAATTTGGCTGATTGTCGGCCTTGCTTACTTTTTGATTTGTTTCGGGTTGTCACTTATTTTTCGCTACATTGAAGAAAAATCGGAATCCATTTCAAATTAACTCAACCGTATATGTAATTAGACACATTTGAATCTTCAAATCAGAATTGCATCCTGTTACATTGAAAAGATGCTAAATTTTCGGCGTTTTTCATGGAGTTAAAGAATCAATCGGACTACGAGCGATACATTAAGCAAGATAATCTTGGTGAATATTACGTAGTTCTCAATCAATTCACTTTTCACAGTGTTTATCAGCCGATTTTTGATAAGCACCAGCGTATTATTGGAATGGAAGCTCTACTGCGAATTCGTGGCATTGATGGTTCGTTAATTCGTCCTGATGTATTTCTGGCCAACAATGGCCTCGATCCCTACTTTCGATTGTGTGTTGAGTTTTTATCCAGAGCAATGCACATTCGAAATTTTGCACGCTGTTTCGCAGGAACGCCTATCAAACTGTTTCTCAATGTCATGCCTCAAACCCTACTCACCCTAACCAAAGACATGGGCTTTAAAGACAACGGCCTGCTTTACAAGCGCCTTTCCGACCTTGGTATGAGCCCATCAGACGTGGTGTTTGAAGTAGTCGAAGAGTCATGCGGTGATACTGATTTACTGATCAAAGCCGTACAGTTAATGAGAGCGAATGGCTTTATCTTTGCTATCGATGATTTTGGCGCTCAACATTCTGATATCGCACGTGTTCAGCAGCTCTGCCCTGACATCATAAAAATCGATCGCTCCTATCTACTTGATTACTGCGCCGGAGAAACCTTTTCCATACATAGCGCCGTTGAGCTCGCGGCTCATATGGGAGCAAAAGTGATCATAGAAGGGGTAGAAGAAGACGTGCAGCTGCAAGCGATGTATCAACTTGATTTGGATTATTACCAAGGCTTTTACTTAGGTAAGCCTTGCGCCATTCATCACTGGACCGATAGCCTAAACATTGAGACGACAGTGCATTGACACTGCCCCCTTACGATACAGTAAAACCAAAAAAGCGCCGATATATACTCGGCGCTTTTTGGTTTTGCTTGGCGATGATCTGCCTAGCTAGGTATTCATCTGCTTAGAAAAAGTCAATAGAGTTACGTCCGCTCTTCGGATCACGAGTCGCTTGCGGCTTTTCAGCTTTCTTACCTTTCTTCGCCGATTGCGACAGCGCGTTTTGTTGTACTTTGCGCTCTTTATGTGCTGCTTTTCGGCCTGTTGACTTAGGTCCAGAGCCTTTAGCTGACTTGCTTTGGCGAGATTTTTCTTTACGTGCAGATTGCGCTTCTTTCTTCGCTTTCTTTTCCGCTTTTTGCTCTGCCGTTTCAGGTTCGGTTACTGGCGCATCGCAAACCACAACATAATATTCCTGGTTAAACTCAAAAAAGTCGCCATCATACATCTTGCGGCGCTTACGTGTTTCTAGCTCACCATTCACCGCGACGTAACCTTCTTCGATGATATGCTTTGCTTCGCCGCCACCGCTGACCAAGTTCGCGATTTTAAAAAGCTTGTACAGTTCGATCGGATGCGCATCAACGTCGATGCCAATCGCTTCGATCTCAATCTCTTCGCCTTCTAAATACTCTTCGTGGTCGTAATCTTGGGTCATGTTACTTACTCTTACTATTTGATGCCCTGAAGTTTAAACGCAATGCTTAAAAATAGAAACCTCTGCCGATGCTCAATCACCGATTAGCCTTGGCATTTGAGCACCTCTTAACCCATTTAACTTGCTGCTCGTTAGCTTGTATATCGAGGCTTGGCTCAAACGAAGCTGCAATTACGCAGTCTGAAGGTATATACTCTTCAAGTTATTGTTGAAAAGAGCGAATACTTTGTCTCAACCAAGCAGAATTACCTTTGTCACGGCTAACTTGTTTAATTTTGTCGCACCTCCTGATGCCTACTATGATTTCGAAAACATCTACTCGTTAGAGCAATGGCAAGACAAACTTGCTTGGACGCAACGCCAAATTGAAAAACTCGAAGCTGACGTGATTGGCTTACAAGAGGTGTTCAGTATTGAGCAAACTCGCGCATTCTTTTCAACCTTCGGCTACCCCTACTTTGCGACCGTTGACACCCCACATGTAGAGGATGAGTACATTTACTCAAGCCCTGTTGTGGCAATCGCATCTCGATTTCCAATCGAAAAAGTACAAGCGGTAGAATTTGACTTAGCAACGCTTGAGCCTTTTGGAGTGAATGTTGCTCCAGAGTTCAGTCGCAAACCTATCTATGCGCAAGTGATACATCCTGTACTCGGCCATATCGCCGTTTACGTAACGCACTTAAAATCTCAACGCCCAGCCGACTCAGAACAACCAGAAACGTCTAGCACGATTATTGGGCGCTGGTTATCCACCCAGCAAAGAGGTTGGGAAGCTGCGATGTTAAGAGACGCGATGCAAAAAAGGTATAGAAAGGAGCCAATGCCAACGGTGTTAATGGGTGATATGAATCAACCTATCACTCCAACCAGTGTTAATAGCGCATTGGTAGCCAATACTGGTGACAGCGTCACTGAGTTGCAACTCAAAGATGGATGGTCATTACAAAGTGACGCTCTGAAGGATGAACGCCCCGCTACGCATTATCATTTTTCCACTGGGAATGTGCTCGACTATATCTTGCTCTCTCAAGAGTTTGACACCTTATCAGATATATCGGTTGCCGAGGTTGTTGATTATCAGGTGTCTAACCAACATCTGATCAACCCGATTTATGACAGAGATAAAAACGCCAGCGACCACGCATTTGTGGCGCTGACGGCTGAAGTAAAGCTTTGAGTAACCTGTTTAGTGACGTTTAACAATTTTACGTGGAATCAACTCAACACCCGGTTTATAACGTTTGGCGGAAGCGTTGAGCGCTAACTCCATTGCGCTGTCCGCGATCAACTCAAATTGTTGAGGTAAAGAGTTGATTTTCACTGGCAAGAAGTCCAGCAGTCGATTATCACCAAACGTCGCTAGGCGAACTTTGCTCATGAGTTCTGGCTTTTCGAGCATCACATCCAACACACCTTCTAACAGTGTGTATGACGTTGTGACAATGGCATCTGGCAGCTCGTTCTCTGCTAGCCATCTCTCTAAGACTTTCTTACCTTCTTCTCGGGAGAAGTGCTGCCCATAACCCACTGTTGCCGTTTTGCCACCTTGTTGAGAAGCGGATCGAAAACCGAGCTCACGCTCTTTTGAAACTTGAAGATCTTGCAATGCGCCGATTAAGCCAATGGACTTTATATCCTCGGACAGTACTGACTGAGTGAGTTCAAGTGCGGCGTCAAAATCTTCGCTGATGACACAACAAAAGTGCTCATCATCCATTGGGCGGTCTAGCGCGATAACTGGCGTACCAGAATTTTGCAACTTAAGATAATACTCGTTTGCAGTGGGCATACCACTTGCCAAAAACAACGCATCAATGCGACGACTGACTAACGCTTCCGCCACCTTTTGCTCTGTATCAGGATCATCATCAGAGCAGCCAATTAAAATTTGGTACCCTGCTTTACGCGAGTTTTGTTCAATCAGTTTTGCAAGACGCGCATAACTGGTGTTTTCTAAGTCTGGGATGATAAGCCCAAATGAGCGTGAATTACCTGCTCGCAAAGAAGACGCCGCATGATCTGGCTTATAATTGTATTCTTCTACAACGGCCATCACTTTCTTCTGAGTCTTCTCGCTGATGCGGTATTTCTGCGCTTTTCCGTTAATCACATAGCTTGCAGTTGTCTTAGAAACGCCTGCTAATTTGGCTATTTCATCCAGTGTCATATTCTAAACCTTATTCTGTGCGCGCGATCATATTAATACATCAGCGATCTTTCGATAAGTTGAATTATAAGCTGAACCGATTCAGTATAAAAGCTGAAAGGATTCAGCAAAACTTAAAAATTGACGTAAATCACCTGAATACACAACAAACCAATTTGTAGGCTAGGCTATAGGACAGCGCCAAAGACTCATTTGTTAACGTCAGTTTTTAAAATAGTTTTTCTGAGTCTTTTAAAAAATTTACCAATAAGCTGAATCGATTTAGCTTGAAAAATAGAATGGTTTGAGGAGTGATAAGCGCTCAGCAGAAGCAGCGTTCAACTTCTCACACAGAATACATTTTTAAATTGATACCTTAAGGCTGGAGAAGCACCATGCTTAAGCTAAATAAGAACGACATTACCCTCTCGCAATCAGCGACAGATAAGTTTGCAGCAATCAAGAATATTGCGCAAAGCCTGACAGACAAAGGCTTTGTTGAACAAGGTTATGTGGAAGGCATGCTAAACCGTGAAAACCAAAACTCTACGTTTTTGGGGAACGGTATTGCCATCCCGCACGGCACGACTGACACTCGCTCAATGGTGAAAACAACGGGTGTTGCTGTGCACCACTTTCCACAAGGTGTCGACTGGGGTGATGGTAACACGGTATTCGTCGCTATCGGCATTGCAGCTAAATCTGATGAGCACCTTGGCATTCTTAAACAGCTAACGAAAGTGCTAGGCGCTGACGGCGTAGAAGAACGCCTACGTAATGCAAAAAATGAAGACGAGATTATTGCCCTGCTCCACGGTGATGTTCAGCTTGAAGCAGACTTTGACGCTTCTTTAATTCAACTTATGTTCCCTGCGAGCGATATGCTACAAATGAGTGCTGTTGCTGGTGGTCTTTTGAAAAACACGGGCTGTGCTGATAACGAGTTCGTCGCAGATCTCGTTACCAAAACACCAACTCACTTAGGTAATGGCCTTTGGTTAATTGGCAGTGACAAACATGTAACTCGCACAGGCGTGTCATTTGTCTCGACGGCAAACGACTGCGAATATGAAGGTCAAAAAGTGCGTGCACTTGTCGCGTTTGCGGCATGTAACAATGCTCACCAGCCTATCCTAAAAACGCTTTCTCATATTGTGTTTAACAATGAGCACGGCAAGCTTTTAGATGCATCAGTAGAACAGATTCTTGCTTTGTTTAAAGGTGAAGAAGTCACAGCCGCATCTTCAGAAGAAGGCAATACCGCTGTATTTAAAATCAAAAACTCTCATGGTTTACATGCTCGTCCGGGTGCAATGTTAGTGGCGGAAGCGAAAAAATTTGAATCCACCATTCGCGTTGCCAACCTAGACGGTGATGGCAAAACAGTAAACGCGAAGAGCCTAATGAAAGTCATTGCGCTTGGCGTTAAGCACGGTCATCAACTTCAATTTACTGCGGAAGGCCCTGATGCACCGCAAGCCTTGGAGTCTATCGGGAATGCTATCGCTTCTGGCCTTGGTGAAGGTTAAGGAGCCGATATGACGAACAAAACAAGTAAAGTTGTCACTATTACGCTCAACCCGGCATTGGATTTAACAGGTTCAGTAAATGAGCTAAACGTTGGTTCCGTGAGCCTAGTGCAGCAAAGCAATCTCCATGCTGCAGGTAAAGGTGTCAACGTAGCAAAAGTTTTGAGCGATTTAGGCGCAGATGTCACGGTTACCGGCTTTCTCGGTAAAGATAACCCAGAGCTATTTCATCAGCTTTTCAATGACATCGGCGTCAAGAATGAGTTTGTAGAAGTACAAGGTGCCACTCGTATCAACGTCAAGCTCGTTGAGGCTAATGGCAACGTTAGTGACATTAACTTCCCTGGTGTTCAAGTAACGGCTGACGAAATTGCTCGCTTTGAGGAGACGCTATTCCGTCTCGCAAAGACTCACGATTACTTTGTGCTTGCAGGTAGCTTACCTGGAGGCGTAACCGCCGAACAATGTGCTGCGTGGATAAAAGCACTACATCAACAAGGCAAAAAGGTGTTGTTCGACAGCAGTAAAACCGCATTGAAATCAGGTATTGAGGCTCACCCATGGTTGATTAAGCCTAATGATGAAGAACTTGGTGATTTTGTTGGCGAACACCTAGAAACACCAGAACAATGCCAAGCCGCCGCGCAAACACTGAGTGACAAAGGCATCGAGAACATTGTTGTGTCGATGGGCGCTGACGGTGTGATGTGGCTAAACCAAGGCAAATGGCTTCGTGCACAACCCCCTCGAATGAATGTGGTAAGCACCGTTGGCGCAGGCGATACGCTAGTTGCTGGCTTGTGTTGGGGCCACATGCAACTGATGCCGAAAAACGATTTATTGCGCTTCGCTACAGCACTTTCTGCCTTGGCAGTTAGTCAAGTCGGCGTAGGGCTAACCAGTCAGGAAGAACTGGAGAACATCAAGCAGCAAACTGAAGTTAGCGAGCTTTACCCTATTACAAACTTAGAACAAAACTAAGGAACAGAAGGTTATCGTATGAATATTGCCATTATTACTGCCTGTCCGAGCGGTGTTGCAAATAGCATCCTTGCGGCAGGGTTACTAGAACAAGCAGCCGCAAAATTAACCTGGAATGCAAAAATCGAATGTCAATCAAGTGTGGTTGAACCTACACTGCTGACGGAAGCTGACGTTGAAAAAGCAGAAGTCATTATCATTGCGGCAAATACTAGCGTGGATACTTCTCGTTTCGTAGGGAAAAAGGTTTACCAAGCGGAAATCAGCGAAGTAGCAAAAGACGCAACTACGTTTCTCCAGCAAGCGGTTGAAAACGCCACTTTACTTGAAAAAGCAACCACACTTGCAGCCCCTAGCACTGCTGAAGCAACATCAGCAGCGAAGAAAATTGTCGCAATCACCGCTTGTCCTACTGGCGTTGCGCATACCTTTATGGCAGCAGAAGCGCTAGAAGAAGAAGGCAAACGCCGTGGCCATCAAATCAAGGTGGAAACTCGTGGTTCAGTTGGTACGAAAAACCAACTGACAGATCAAGACATCGCAGACGCTGATCTAGTGATCATTGCTGCAGATATCGAAGTGCCACTTGATCGCTTCAACGGCAAAAAGATGTACCGCACGAAAACAGGCCCAGCTCTGAAGAAAACAGCCGAAGAGATGGATAAAGCATTCGAGCAAACCACGATTTACCAACACTCAGGTTCTGCAAATTCTGCTTCGGCAGCGGATGAGAAGAAAGGCGCTTACAAACACTTGATGACAGGGGTATCGCACATGCTGCCTGTGGTTGTCGCTGGTGGTTTGATCATCGCTCTATCTTTCGTGTTCGGTATTGAAGCATTTAAAGAAGAAGGCACGCTAGCAGCAGCCTTGATGAACATTGGTGGTGGCTCTGCATTCGCATTGATGATTCCTGTGCTTGCGGGTTACATCGCGTTCTCGATTGCTGACCGTCCGGGTCTGGCTCCTGGTCTTGTTGGCGGTATGCTAGCAAGTTCAACGGGTGCTGGTTTCCTAGGAGGTATCGCAGCTGGCTTCATTGCCGGTTACGCGGCGAAGCTCCTTGCGGACAAAGTAAAACTCCCACAATCGATGGAAGCGCTTAAACCAATTCTGATCATTCCATTTGTGGCAACACTGTTCACTGGCCTTGTGATGATCTACATCGTAGGTGGCCCAGTTTCAGGCATCATGAACGGCCTGACTGACTTCCTAAACAACATGGGATCTGACAGTGCAGTTCTGCTAGGTATTATTCTTGGTGCGATGATGTGTTTCGACCTAGGTGGCCCAGTAAACAAAGCCGCTTACGCATTTGGCGTCGGTCTATTGGCTTCGCAAACTTACGCGCCAATGGCAGCAATCATGGCAGCAGGTATGGTTCCTGCGCTAGGTATGGGTTTAGCGACCTTCATTGCGAAGAACAAATTTGAGCAAAATGAACGTGAGGCAGGTAAAGCATCTTTTGTATTGGGCCTGTGTTTCATCTCTGAAGGCGCAATTCCATTTGCCGCCAAAGATCCAATGCGTGTGATTCCATCTTGTATGGCAGGTGGCGCGCTTACTGGTGCCCTATCTATGCTGTTCGGTGCAAAATTAATGGCACCACACGGCGGTCTGTTCGTACTGTTAATCCCTAACGCCATTTCACCAGTGTTAATGTACTTAGTGGCTATCGCAGCTGGTACAGCAGTAACTGGCTTTACTTACGCTTTCTTAAAAAGCAAAGCAGAAGCCAAACAAGAAGTCGCGGCATAAACAGAATTACTCCGCTTAACAATGCCACCCTCGAATTTGGCATTCAGCACCTCCCTTTAATTACGGTTAAGGGAGGTGTTTTTTATTCCTCAGCCGGAACGGCAACAATGTCTACTTCCCCACTGTTCATATCCACCGTCGCTTTATAAGTACTATGCGGATCACCGTAATGTTTAAAGGTGAAGTGGTATACATTGGCTGGCGTCCACAAAGCTTTCGAATCAGCGGGCATAATGTCATAGCCATCTTGCTGATAAAGCTCTGTCGCCATTACATTCGCAATTGCCGCCTGCTGGTTTGAGTCACGATCCACCTTTGGCTCCAAAGAGGGGTTACTCGGGTAAGAGTCACCGTTGTAACTCATGAGTCGATATGAGCCATTACTCCAAACGATGAAATCTTGCCAGCCATTGCTGTAACTATCGGCAAGTACAATAGGCGTGCGAGTGACAGACATTCGATTGATAACGTTCCCCTCATTATCAAACATATAAGCTGCACAACCACCGCTGCCACAGAAATAACGGTCTTGTAGCAATACAATGTGTTCTGCATTGCCATCGCTGTTTAAGTCGGCGCTACCCGATATATAACGTAGATTGTCTTGTTCGAGTGAAAGCCCTTCAGGCGCTAAAACCTTGTTATCAATCCAGTTGGAGATGACTTCAGTGCTAACGCTGTTGATTTTAGGAACGGCTTGCTTAGCCTCTTCTGTAGTCATACTGTCTGTCGTAGTACAGCCGACCAAGGTGAAAGAACCGACGAAGAAGAGTCCGTGTAATACGCGCTTGTTCATGTTATCTCGCTCTTTGATGTATCGTTCCATCAGTATACGCATGATTTGCATTGCATTCGTAAGAAAATCATTAGAATCAAGTAAATGAATGGGTTGGTGTACATTAGTAAGATCAAAAAAGCCCTGAAGAAAACCTTCAGGGCTAGGCAGGAAGCTGGCAAATAGCCAGGAGTCCCTATGCAGTGGTCGGTTTTACCCTAAACAGAATCGCAAACATCACTGGCACTACAATCAGTGTCAGTACTGTAGCAAAACCAAGACCTGCCATAATCGTTATTGCCATCGATCCAAAGAAGGCATCGAAGACGAGTGGAATCATCCCCAAGATGGTCGTCAGAGCAGCCATACTTACCGGACGAACACGACTGATCGCACTATCGACAATCGCGAGGTAAGGCTCTTTCCCTGACTCCAACTCAAGGTTAATTTGATCAAGCAACACAATACCGTTTTTCAAAATCATCCCACTTAGGCTCAGCAAACCAAGGAATGCTGTAAAGCTGAACGGCATATTCGTGGTGAGCAAACCAAAGGCAACACCAATGATCGCCAACGGCACGGTGAACCAAATGACCAACGGCTTTTTAATCGAGTTAAACAGCAAAATAGTAATGATGAACATTAACAAGTAACCCATCGGCAACGAACCAAATAGACCTTCTTGCGCATCTGTCGATGATTCATACTCACCACCCCATGTGATTTCGTAACCTTCTGGAATATGCAGTGCCATCACTTTAGGCTGCACACGTGCAAACAAGCTTGCCGCCGTGTCGTTGCTCAACACATCGTGGTCAGCGAGTACAGTTAACGTGCGCTTGCGGTCACGACGCTGAATTAGCGGCTCGCTCCAGTCCAATTTAACGCCATCAATCACTTGGTCGACCGGAATATACGTTTGCAGTGATGGGCTCCAAATGGTCACGTTTTGTAGTGATTCAAAGTCCACGCGCTCTTCTTCAGGAAGGCGCGTCATAATTGGCAAAGTGTGTGTACCATCGCGTAAGTAACCCAACGTGCTACCACCAAACGCCATTTGTAGTGTGCTTGAAAGATCTTCTTTCGAAATGCCTAAGCGGCGAGCTTTAGACTCATTGAAAACAGGCACAAGCTCCTTAGTACGCTCTCGCCAATCGTGACGAATGTTTCGGGCACCAGGGTCGGTATGAAGGATGTCTTCAACTTGCACCGCTAAATCACGTAAAACTTGTGGATCGGGACCAGCAATACGCGCTTCGATCTTAGACGCAGGTGAAGGGCCAAATTCCATCAATTTAAATTGAAATGTCGGTGCATCAAACGTCTTCGCAAGGTTAACATCTAACTTGTGCAACAAACCGAACATGCTCTCACGATCAGTGGCGCGAACTTGGAACTGGGCGTACGCTTCGTAGCTTTTCTCTGGCTGGTAAGTCAGAGCGAAACGCTGCAAACCCTGCCCAATTGAAGCAGAAACAAAGTCAATATCATCTTGCTGACGAATGTAGCTTTCGACCTCTTCAGCTTTTTTGATCGTTTCGCGGATGTCCGTACCTTCTGGCATCCACATATCAACGTAAAACATCGGCGTGTTCGATGGTGGGAAGAACTGCTGTTTTACAATACCAAATGCCACGACAGCACCCACTAATAGCGCGACCATGCCAGCAACCGTTAGCCAACGGAATCGCAGTGCGAATTTCAGCGATGCGCCAAATACAACAAACAGCCAACCTTTGTAGGGATCTTCTTCGTTAGTATCTTGGCCCTTGTCCTCTTCTTTCAACAATAGATCTGCGAGGAATGGCGTCAGCGTAATAGCGGTAATCCAGCTCAAAAATAGTGAGAAACACAGCACCCAGAATAGAGAGCCCATGAACTCACCCGTTGCATCTTGCGACAAACCGATAGGTGCAAAAGCCGTAATCGCAATGATGGTTGCGCCAAGCAAAGGCCATTGTGTTTGCTTTACAATATCGACGGCCGCTTGAACTTTGGTACGCCCTTTCTTTAGGCCAACCAATATGCCTTCCACGACAACAATCGCGTTATCAACCAGCATGCCCAGAGCAATAATTAACGCGCCAAGAGAAATACGGTGTAGCTCGATATTGTTGTAGTTCATCAAGATGAAGGTACCGAACACCGTTAATAACAGCACGACGCCAATGATGACACCACTGCGTAAGCCCATCGTAAACAGCAGAACGATGATAACGATCGCCACAGCCTCTGCTAGGCTAATCACAAACGCTTTAACGGACTCATCCACTTCATTGGCTTGGTTGTAAAAGTAGTTCATATCGATGCCAGCAGGCTTGATAGACTCAAGGCTCGCAAGCTCCGCATCCAAACGTTCGCCAACCTCAACCACGTTCACACCTGACGCAAACGAGATACCGATATTAATCGCTTTTTGACCGTTAAAGAGTACGACGTTGCTTGGCTTCTCTTGGATACCACGAGAAATCGTTGCTACGTCTTTTAGACGAATTAGGTTCCCAGTGTCACGACCATGAATGATCAAGTTTTCTAGCGCTTCTACGGTGTTTAAGGTACCACTTGGACGAATGACAAGGCTTTCGCCATTGACCATCACTTCCCCTGCTGAAACCACATTATTTTGTTGGTTCAACAAGCTCGCAACCACATTCATGTCTAAGTTCAGCGCGGCAAGGCGATCAAGTGAGATCTCAACGAATAGCATTTCTTGCTGATCGCCCGTGATATCCACCTTTCCTACGCCATCAACCAGCTCGATTTCACGAGTCAGGTAATCAGCATAGCGTTTTAGCTCGACATAATCGTAGTCATCGCCAGTGAGCATCAGCATCACGCCATAAACGTCACCGAAATCATCAATGATCTGCAAAGATTGTACGCCCTGAGGCAAAGTTGGTCGCAAGTCATTAATTTTACGGCGCATTTCATCCCAAATTTGCGGCAGTTCATCAGGACCATAGTCCATTTCCATACTGACCGTGATTTGAGACATACCATCAGAAGACGTAGAGGTAATTTTGTCTATATAAGGAAGCTTTCGAATCTCTTTTTCTAAAGGATACGTCAGCTCTTCTTCAACCTCTTTCGACGTCGCGCCAGGGTATGTTGAAATGATCATGGCATCTTTAATCGTAAATGCCGGGTCTTCTAGTCGCCCAAGCTCCAAAAACGACGTTAGACCACCAACAGCAAGGATAATAATGAACAACCAGCTGATGACTTTATTTTTTATTGAGTACTCAGCAATGTTCATTATTGTTTCTTCTCCACAACATCCACATGTTTCCCTTCACGTAATTTACGTAGGTTTGAATTAATCAGAACGTCGCCTTCCTTAACTCCCGACGACACAATGGCTCCGTTGCCATTTACTTGAGAAATCATCACAGGCATCTGAGTGACAACGTCACCCTCCTTTTTCCATACAAAGAACTCATTCTCTTCGCTGCCCGCTTGAAGCGCCGTTACTGGAATACTGTAACCATCGATGGAGGTAATCCCCGCTTTCACCATATCGACCAGAACACTGACGCTGGTTCCCGGTAGAATCTCTGCTTTTGGCTGTGGCATCGTCAAATACATTTCGTAAGTTTGAGTTTCGGAATTAGGCTCACTTGTGTGCTCTAAATAGTCCAAAGCAAATGTGTCATTAATGCCGGAGAAAGTTGCTCTAGGTTTGTAGCTCATGTTGTCTGAATTTGGGTCCACCATAGCGAGAACATTGTCGGAAAGCTCAATACGCACGTACACCAAATCGTTTTGGTATAGGTTCAAAACCGGCTCCCCAACTGCCACACGTTCAAAACGCTCTTTGAAAACGTCAGACACTTTACCGGCAAACGGGGCGAATAAACGGGTGTAGTTCAATTGATTGGTGGCGTTATAGAAATTAGCCTCTGCCAACTCTTTATTAGCCGTTAGCTCATCAAGCTCGGCTTTTGAGATCATCTGACGAGCGTGTAGGTCTTCGCCGCGTTTGAGCTGACGAATCGCCAGTGTATATTGCGCTTCTGCGTCATTTACGGCTTGCTTTTCTTTGCTGTCATCCAGCTTTGCGATCATTTGGCCTTGCTTAACAACGTCGCCCGCTTTCACCAACACGTGTTGAATTTCTCCCGCGCGACGAAATGCCATAGGTGTTTGCTCTGCTGGTACAACTATTCCTTTAAAAGCTCGATATTGGCTTTGTACCGGCGCATCCACAGAGATAGTCGATACAAAAAGCGGCTGCTCGACGACAGCTTGGTTTTCATTTTTGCAACCCGTTAAAACTGCAAGCGCAATTGCAGAGATCGTAAATAGAGATCGTTTCATTAAATGCCTCCCTCACGAACCCAAGCTTTCACGACTTGTCCTTCGACCAGTCGCTCAACGCCAGCAACAACAACGTAATCATTGTTATCAAGCCCTGCTTTCACACCTCCAGCGGCATCAAGAGACACTGTGACTTTATTAACTTGCTGTGTGTTTCTGTCCATTACCCACACTTCGCCTTGCGTCTCTTTTTTGTTTACCCAAGCGGATTGAGGCAACGTCATCGCGTCCGATAGATGTTGTTTAGCTATGTGTACCTGCCCTGTCATACCTGTTAGCAAATTGCGATCTTCTGGTCGAGTAATGGTTACGATCGCCTCATAACTGTTGGTATCGACATTTGGCTGAGTCGAAATTTCTTTAAATTTTCCAGGGATACGTTTTCCTGGCTCGCTATCCATCGTCACCCACATATCGGAGTTTTGCAGTGACTCAAGTGATACGGATTCCGCATAACTGACTGGCAGTGTGAACGACACATCTAAGGTCGTGTTATCGATAAGATTCAGGATCTCTTGCTTCTCTGCGACCACTTGAAACGGGTTGACATAGGTGTATGACACGATGCCATCAAAAGGCGCGTGAATCTTGGTATAACTCAAATCTGTTTTGGCTTGTTCGTAGTTTGCCAATGCCGCTTTATATTGAGTTTCTTTCTGGTCGTACTCATCTGTACTAATCAGCTTTTTTCCATAAAGGTTTTTCGCGCGCTCCCATTGCGTTTTTGCTAACGCGAACTGTGCTTGAGAGGCGTCTAACGCAAGCTGAAGATCTTTAGGGTCTAACGTTGCAAGCACTTCACCTTTTTTTACCTCTTGGCCCATGCGAACAAGTAATTCATCGACCTCACCACCCACCTGAAAAGAAAGCTGTGCGCGATGTGTCGCATCAATACGCGCTAAAAAGGCATGCGAGTCTTCAACTTCTAGATCTTTCACCGCCAGTAATTTTACAGGTTTGATTAAAGGTTCAGACGGCTCGGAAATGGCTTTGTTACACCCAGTTAGCATGCCAGAGAGACTTAATGTCACCACAGCACCAACTAAAGTGCGCTTTAAATATTGTTTTCGCACCCGCTTTCTCCGTAGGTTTTATATATTACACAGTCGTGCAGTATATGCAGAATTTGAAATTGATCAACATACTTTCCAGGTGGAAAGCAAATTAATTAGTCAAAGCGTCCGGTTTCTGGTAAAAGTAAGCGCGTTGATTAATATTCGGGAAAATTCGAACTATGAATGAAAGAAAGCAGGGGCGTAGAAGTGCTGAAGCCGCAGAACAAACTAAGTGTCTGATCCTTAAGGTGGCAGCAGATATGTTTTGTGAACTTGGTTACGAGCGTGTCTCACTGCGCAATATCAGTGAAAAGGCTGGTGTTTCACATAGTTTGATCCGTCACCACTTCGGCAGCAAAGAGAAGATTTGGCAAGCGGTTAGCGACGCGATGGATGAATTCATGCAGTGCTATATGGCTGAGTTAATCAATGAGATGCCTGAGAACACACCTTCGAATAGAAAAATTTATCTGTTTATGGTTCGCATGCTGGCATTTGCGCTCGTTAATCCTCACCCAGTACAGATGATTGCTGATGCTATTCGCCAAGGCGATGATGGTGCCCTGCTGCAGTATTTCTTAAAGTCAAAAGATGAGTTTGCTGCGATATTTACCGGAATTTTTGAGCAGTACAACAGTGAAAACCCTAACGCCCAATTTGATCAGTGGGAATCAAAGTGGCAGATGTTGATTTTTGCACATGGTGCAATCAGTCTTACTCCGATGATGCAAGAGACATGGCCTGACATCGCTGATAATCGCGAAAAAATGCTGATCAAACATTGGGAGCTGTTCAATACGATCATGGCGTCTCAGTTTGGGATTGCAAAAGAAGACATGATTCATCCGGAAAAACTTGAAGATATCGTTATCGACATGTGTTGTACAATAGACAAAGCGGTCGGATAAGGCTGCAGAAACTACGATAACTTCCAAGCGTATATATAAAGCCGATATACATAAAAATGCCGAGCTAGAAAGCTCGGCATTTTTGCTTGTTTCTTGCCTCGCGAATACGCGAATACGCGAAGAATGACAATAATGAGTAACCTAACCGCGGTAGTAACGTTGCGGTACAAACGGCATTTTCTCAACCGTCATTGGTAGCATTTTTCCGCGTACTTCAGCGAACAATTCGGTACCAATCGCAGCAAGATCAGCACGCACATAACCCATTGAGACAGGCTTACCTGCATTTGGACCCGCAGTGCCGCTGGTGACAACGCCAATTTTAACGCCATCAGCATCAAACAATTCCGCGCCTTCACGGACTGGTGCTTTAGTTTGGCCAACCAAACCGACACGCTTGCGCGCCACATCTTTGGTCTCGATCTGCTTAAGAATAATATCCGCACCTGGGAAACCACCTTCACGTTCACCGCCGATACGACGAACCTTTTGGATGCCCCATAACAAGCTTGCTTCTACAGGCGTAGTTGTTGTGTCTAGGTCATGACCGTATAGGCAAAGACCACACTCAAGACGAAGTGAATCACGAGCACCAAGGCCAATCCATTCAACTTCCTCTTCCGCGGTCAGTTTACGTGCGAGTTCTTCTGCCTTGTCAGCAGGAACCGAGATCTCGTAACCATCTTCGCCAGTGTAGCCACTACGAGAAACAATGCATTCGGCGCCTAAAATATCGACTTTACGAATATCCATGAACAGCATGTCAGAAACTTCTGGGGCAAAGCGCGCCAATACAGCTGCCGCTTTAGGGCCTTGGATCGCAAGCAGAGCACGGTCTTCGATAATGTCTAGCTCAACACCAGATGGCAAATGCGCTTGTAGGTGTGCAATGTCTTGTTCTTTGCATGCCGCGTTCACAACCACAAAAAGATGATCGCCTAGATTAGCTACCATCAAGTCATCCATGATGCCGCCCTCTTCATTAGTGAAGAACGCATAACGCTGTTTACCAGACTCAAGATCCACAATATCTACTGGCACTAATGTTTCTAGGAACGCAGCTGCACCGTCACCAAGTAGGCGAAGTTGTCCCATATGAGAAACATCAAACAGACCTGCGGCATCACGAGTGTGTAAGTGTTCCTTTTTTACGCCTAGAGGATACTGAACAGGCATATCGTAACCCGCGAACGGGACCATTTTGGCACCAACTTCAACGTGAAGTGCGTGTAGTGGTGTTTTCAGTAGTTCTTGAGTCATTTTCGTCTCCATTTAGATAGACCCGAGAATGCTATCGGCATTCGATGTGTTTCCAATAATAAACACGGCTCATTCTATTTTGCACGAACAAGACGTAGATCGACTTGCAAAAGTGTGACTCTTAACATTTTAATCACAACAAATCGTACAAAAAAAGCGCTTTAATGAGTGTATTCTCATCAAAAAAGCGCCTTTTCATCATAACGACCACCGACAGCAATCGTTTGCTTTCACTATAGGAAATTTACAATAATTTATTACTATTTGGCTGTCACCCACAAAATGTGCGCATCTTCCTCGCTAACACTGGTCAACATATGTCCCATGTTCGCATCGTAATAGACGCTGTCGCCCTCGCTTAGAACGACAGGTTCGTAGAACTCAGAATAGAACATGACCTCACCAGATAAGATAAGCAGAAATTCTTCACCATCATGACGAACCCAGTCTTTATATTCATCAAAACTGCGAGCACGAATTTGGCTCTTAAACGGCATCATTTTCTTATTGGAAAGTTGAGTAGCGAGCAGTTCATGTTCATAGGTTTGCGTTGGGTGTGGTTTGCCTTCATTCTTCTTGGTAACATCTCTACGCCCTGTCGCAACCTTTTTTCTAGGTGGCTCAAAGAGTTGCGGCATATCAATTTGTAAGCCAAGCGCCAATTTTTGCATTGCTTGAAATGTCGGAGAAATCTGCTCATTTTCTATTTTACTCAGTGTAGAACGAGCAAGCCCTGTTCGCTGACTGGCTTCTTCTAGTGTAATACCAAGTTTTGAGCGGATATCCTTGATACGCTGACCCAGCTTTAATGGCTCGATATTTTGCTCATTTTGCTCTTTCGCTAACGTCATCGATGGGTATTCATCGTAAATACTTTCTGCCATAAATCCCTCTATAGATATCCTTAATTTTATCCTACTAGCATTGTGCATGAAGCACATAGTGGATAAAAGTCCACCAAGTGAATTAAACCGTGCTCTTGTTAACAATTTTTGAAATCTTGTTTCCTATAGGAAATTTTTGGTTGATTGTTCCCGCCGCAGGCGCTATGTTACCAACTTGTTAGATGTAGAGATGCATATTTCCGTAAGAGATTGGTAAAGGAAACACGCAATCCGACGGAGTTTTTGCCCACATTTAGGGCCGGATGTTCACTCTGTTCTGCTATGCAGTTCAGCTGTTTTGAGGACAAATGAACCACAACCGCAAATCATAATTCATCTATTGCGGGTTCATTTTAAGATTTGGAAGGTCAACTACCATGAATAAGAGTTACCCTAACCACAGCTTGGAAAACTTTTTCTCTACCAACCTCTCTGCGACAGATGATGCTGTCTTTGCTGGAATTCAGGCGGAATCCGCTCGCCAAAACGAACAAATCGAACTTATCGCTTCTGAGAACATTGTTTCTAAAGCGGTAATGCAAGCTCAAGGCACATGCCTAACAAACAAATACGCTGAAGGTTATCCAGGTCGTCGTTACTACGGTGGTTGTGAGCACGTAGATACAGTGGAAGCCATTGCTATCGAACGCGCGAAAAAACTTTTTAATTGCGAATACGCAAACGTTCAACCTCACTCAGGCGCTCAAGCAAATGGTGCGGTGAAACTGGCTCTTCTTCAACCAGGTGACACCATTCTTGGCATGTCTTTGGACGCTGGTGGCCACCTAACACACGGTGCACGCCCAGCACTTTCTGGTAAATGGTTTAACGCAGTTCAATACGGCGTTGATCGCGAAACACTAGAAATCAACTACGACGACGTTCGTGCACTTGCAGTAGAGCACAAACCAAAGATGATCATCGCGGGTGGCAGTGCTATTCCACGCGTTATCGATTTTGCTAAGTTCCGTGAAATCGCTGACGAAGTTGGCGCAATTCTTATGGTCGATATGGCGCACATTGCTGGCCTTATCGCAACAGGTGCACACCCTAGCCCATTGCCACATGCGCATGTTGTGACAACCACAACACACAAAACATTGCGTGGCCCTCGCGGCGGTATGATCCTGACTAACCACGAAGACATCATTAAGAAAATCAACTCGGCCGTATTCCCTGGCCTACAAGGCGGCCCACTGATGCACGTTATCGCAGCAAAAGCGGTTGCATTTGGAGAAGCGCTTGGCCCTGAATTTAAAACTTATATTGATTCGGTGATCAATAACGCAAAAGTACTAGCGGAAGTATTGCAAACTCGCGGTTGCGACATCGTAACTGGTGGCACAGACACGCACCTAATGCTGGTTGACCTTCGCCCTAAGGGCTTGAAAGGCAACAAAGCAGAAGAAGCTCTAGAACGTGCTGGGATCACATGTAACAAAAATGGCATCCCATTCGATACAGAGAAGCCTATGATTACATCGGGCATCCGTTTAGGAACGCCTGCGGGTACAAGCCGCGGCTTTGGCGCTGAAGAATTCAAACTCATCGGTAATTGGATTGGTGACGTACTGGATGGTTTGGTGAACAACCCAGAAGGTGACGCAGACGTTGAAAAACGCGTTCGCAAAGAAGTCAAAGAGCTTTGCAGTCGCTTCCCTCTTTACCAATAAACGATTTTTTAAAAATCACAATAATTCCTGACAAGTTATTTGGAGATTAAGCAATGGACAAAACACTGAAGTTTACAGATAGCCACGAGTGGGTACGTGACAACGGTGACGGCACAGTAACACTTGGTATTTCTGAGCATGCGCAAGAAATGTTGGGTGACGTAGTATTCGTTGACCTACCAGACGTAGAAGACGAAGTAGAAGCAGGTGAAAGCTTCTCTTTGGTTGAGTCTGTAAAAGCAGCGTCAGATATCTACTCTCCTGTTACCGGTGAAATCGTAGAAATCAACGAAGAACTAGAAGACAGCCCAGAGCTAATCAACGAAGAACCGTACGAAGGTGGTTGGATTGTGAAAGTGAAGCTTTCAAACCCATCTGAGTTGGATGACTTAAAAGACGCGGAAGAATACCTAAACTCTATCGAAGAAGAGTAATTAGGATGTGACGAAAGCTGTTCCCTAGCCTGTTTAGAGAGCAGCTTTTTTTCTAGGTTCGGGCGTATAATTAAATGTGTCACTAACGACCATTTCCGTTACCCGAGCCAAGGAGTAGGTAAAGGACAATGACTGAATTACTTCAAAGCCTCAGCACACAAAATGAGTTCGTTGGACGCCACAACGGACCAAGCAAATCAGACCAACAAAAAATGTTGGATGCCATCAACGCGGTAAGCCTTGACGCCCTCATCGAAGAAACCGTGCCTGCACAAATTCGCCTAGAGCAACCAATGACGTTGGCAGAAGCGAAAAGCGAAGCAGACATGCTAGTGACGATGAAGCAGTTTGCTAAACAAAACCAAATTAAACGTACATTCATTGGCCAGGGCTACTACAACACGTTTACTCCAAACGTCATTCTACGTAACGTGCTAGAAAACCCTGGCTGGTATACCGCTTACACACCTTACCAACCTGAAATTTCTCAAGGTCGCTTGGAAGCCCTTTTAAACTTCCAACAAATGATCATCGACCTAACTGGTATGGAAATCGCGAACGCCTCATTGCTAGACGAAGCAACAGCGGCAGCAGAAGCAATGACTCTGTGTAAGCGCGCAGGTAAGAGCAAGAGCAACGTATTCTTTGTGGCTGACGATGTTCACCCACAAACGCTAGAAGTAGTAAAAACTCGTGCAAAATTCATCGGCTTTGAAGTTCTGGTTGGTTCGCTAGAATCCCTACCAGAGCAAGACGTGTTCGGCGCACTAGTTCAATACCCAAGCACAACAGGTGAAGTTCGTGACCTAACGGACATCATCGCAAAAGCGCAAGCAAACAAAACGCTTGTCACTGTTGCGACTGACCTGCTTGCTTCTACCCTATTGAAACCTGCTGGTGAAATGGGCGCAGACGTAGCAATCGGTTCTGCACAACGTTTTGGCGTTCCTATGGGTTACGGCGGTCCACATGCGGCATTCATGGCAACGCGTGACAAACACAAGCGTACCATGCCAGGACGTGTGATCGGTGTTTCTATCGATACTAACGGTAACCAAGCACTGCGCATGGCAATGCAAACTCGTGAGCAGCATATCCGCCGCGAAAAAGCGACATCGAACATCTGTACCGCTCAAGCATTGCTAGCGAACATGGCGTCTTTTTACGCGGTTTACCACGGCGCAGAAGGTCTACGCACTATTGCTCGCCGTACACACCATATGACTGCGATTATCGCCGCAGGCCTAACCAAAGGCGGCTTTGAACTTGCTCATAACAGCTTCTTCGATACCATCACCATCAACACAGGTTCAAAAACAGAAGAGCTTTACGTAAAAGCACTTTCAGCAGACATCAACCTACGTCTACTACCTGGCAAGCTAGGTATTAGCTGTGACGAAACAACCACGGTCGCTGATGTAGAAGCACTATTTGCAGTCTTTGGTGTAAAAGAAGACGTAGCAGCACTATCGACGGAAATCGCAGGCAACGAGTTTGCGGCAATTCCAGAAGCGCTACGCCGCACAACAGAATACCTGACTCACCCTGTATTCAATACGCACCATAGCGAAACGCAAATGATGCGTTACCTGAAACAGCTAGAGAACAAAGACTTCTCGCTAACGCACGGCATGATCCCACTAGGCAGCTGTACGATGAAGCTGAACGCAGCAGCAGAGATGATCCCAATCACTTGGCCTGAGTTTGGTTCTATCCACCCATTCGCGCCAGCAGAACAAGCAACTGGTTACGCAGCACTCGCAAAAGATCTTAAAGAAAAGCTTTGTGAGATCACAGGCTACGACGCATTCTCACTTCAGCCAAACTCTGGCGCATCGGGTGAGTACGCAGGTCTTATCGCGATTCAACGCTACCACGAAAGCCGTGGCGAAGGTCATCGCAATGTATGTTTGATCCCGAGCTCTGCGCACGGTACTAACCCTGCGACAGCATCTATGGTGTCAATGAAAGTTGTCGTGGTTAAGTGTGATGAAGAAGGCAACATCGACATCGACGACCTAGCAGCGAAAATCGAGAAGCACAAAGACAACCTATCAAGCATTATGATCACTTACCCTTCTACGCACGGCGTTTACGAAGAGAAAGTGAAAGAAGTGTGTGAAATGGTTCATGCCGCTGGCGGTCAGGTTTACCTAGACGGCGCTAATATGAACGCGCAGGTTGGTCTAACATCACCAGGCTTTATTGGTTCAGATGTTTCTCACCTAAACCTACACAAAACCTTCTGTATCCCACATGGTGGTGGCGGTCCGGGTATGGGTCCTATCGGTGTGAAATCTCACCTAGCGCCTTTCCTACCTGGCCATATTGAAGACGGCGTAGAAGGCGAAGATTTTGCAGTATCAGCAGCAGATATGGGTAGCGCTTCTATCCTACCTATCTCTTGGGCTTACATCGCAATGATGGGCGAAGCAGGCCTAACAGATGCAACAAAAGTAGCAATTCTGAACGCAAACTACGTGATGGAAACACTTCGCCAACACTACCCTGTTCTTTACCGTGGCAAAAATGGTCGTGTAGCGCACGAATGTATTATCGACATTCGTCCACTGAAAGAAGAAACAGGCATAAGCGAAGAAGACATTGCGAAGCGTCTAATGGACTACGGTTTCCACGCACCAACTATGTCGTTCCCTGTGGCGGGCACGCTAATGGTTGAGCCAACGGAATCGGAGGATCTAGAAGAGCTAGACCGCTTCTGTGATGCGATGATCGCTATCCGCGAAGAAATGGAAAAAGTGAAAAACGGTGAATGGCCACTAGAGAACAACCCTCTCGTTAATGCGCCACACACGCAAGTTGACCTTTCTGCTGAAGAGTGGGACCGTCCTTACTCTCGAGAGCTTGGCTGCTTCCCTTCTAAAGCGACCAAGTCTTGGAAGTACTGGCCAACAGTAAACCGCGTAGATAACGTATACGGCGACCGTAACCTAATCTGCTCGTGCCCAAGCATCGATAACTACGAAGATTAATTTTTGGTAGTGTCACATCACAATAAAGTTTGTGACTAGATTAATTAAGTCTGTGACTGAAATTAAGTTTGTGACTTAAACTTTACAAAAGAAAAGCGAACCGGATGGTTCGCTTTTTCTCTTAGCTCGAATTGAAAATGAAAGACATCGATGAAACAGAGCAAACTCTAATGCGTCATAATTAAAACTCATCTTTGGACAAAAATGCGTTACGTCGCCTGCTCTGTCAGGTGAATTTCGGGTAAATATTTCTATGGGATATGCCCATTCAGGGGCTTTTAATCGTTGGTGTATATTCCTACGACCCCTTACCACATGTCAGATGAAACGTTACCATTCTTCCGCTAACGATTTACCCACCGAAATATCAATCTGAACCGCTCCGACTTCAGTCCTGAGCAGTTCATCCAATTGAATTTGACAGCAAACGACTATTTCACTAAACGGTAAACTACTTGTTAAATATTGCTTCGATTTGATTAAATTTTTTCAATTCAAATTGATCAAAATTTTTAAGATCAGTCTCATTCTCACCGTCTTCGTAATAGTCCAGTAACTTAGAAGGAACTCCATAATCACTCGCTAGTCGTCCTTTTTCAGTTGTTGCATTGTATTCAAGCTTGAGTAATAGACGATCTATCCCCGACACTTCTTCCATATCAACATTATTACTTGATGAAATGGCATATTTATACATAAGGTTGAATACACCAAGATACTTAACTAGCTGGTATTTCAGAGTACTAAAAATGAAATCAGATGATTCTCTAATAGCTTCATCTATAGTATAAGGGCGATCACCTTTTTTAGTCTGCTTAGTCTTGTTTTCCACAATATATTGAACAGAGCCATGAAACCCACTTTTTAGATAAGAACTAAGCATAAACACTATAACTGAATACTGACTACCAGCATTTTTACCTTTGGTTACTGTAGCTTTATAATCAATCAATCGCTGTAATTTCTCGCTTGTCACAACAGGTCTGAATAAATTAAGTACAACCTGAAAGCCTTCAAAATCTAGAAACATTTGACTGTTTATTGCCTTGATAAGTTTACGTATTCTCTGGTGATGCATCGCCGATGAACTAATAATATTGTCATAAACCGCTATTTTATGGCTGTGGGGAATAACCTTGTACATAGCCATAATTTCATCTGGAATAGCTCTTTTATGTTGCTCCATTAAAATATTTCGTTTCCGCTCAATATCTTCTCTACTTAGGAACGCTTCATCAGTAATAAAATAATCTATTTCGTCTTTTTCAACCTCAGCGTCATAATTCTTATGTTTAATCTCATCATCATTCCCGTCTATAATATCCTTAAATTCTTTATCTAAAACAATCACTCTCCCACTAAAATGATGTAAAAAACGACCAGCTCTACCGGCAATATTCTTAGCATCAAATGTTTTAAGTGGCTTGTTCCCCTTACGGGAGTTAGTCACAATTAAGTTTTTAGCTGAAGTATTTACACCTTCAGTAATTGTTGTTGTAGAAACTAATAAATCTAAATCACCTTTATTAAAAAAATTAATTATTTCTTTTTGGATATATTTAGGAACTAAGCCATGATGAATGCCAACTCGGTTTTCCAATGCTTCAATAATTACCCATGAATCATTAAATGAAAATGCCGTTTTTAAATGATTAATAAAGTTTACGAGTAAATCTGATTTGCTATTATCATTATTAACATGTGCAAGGATAGATTTCTTAACGTAACCTTCAGCAGTACCTGCACCTCTGGTATAAACAATGGCATTCTCATTAATGCTAAGAATATCTTGGTAAACCTTGCTAATTTTTAAGCCAATGTTTTTACTCCATCCATAGAGATTGATTGATAACTGACTATCAATTTCATTGTTTCGACCATGAAGAACATCAATGCTTTTATTCACTATTTCATAATTGTTGTAGTCAATTATCTTAAAAGCATTACTATTAAGAAAAGTATTAAAAGATTGATTAACCGTATTATTATTTTTATCAGGGAACTCTATATACGGCCCAACAAGTAAAATATCAGATGTTTTTGACAAAATATTTTGTAACGCAACCCGGTAAGCAGTATCTCTCTCATTTTCCTTATTTGATGTATCAATTAGATATTCATTATCAATTTTGTATATCTCATCAACAAAAACAAAATCTATCTTTATGTCGGGGTATTTATCAACAAAGGATAAGTATCGTTCAGGAGTATAGATAAAGATATTTTTACTATCATTATCAAGATCATCAACATCACTTAACGTGTGGATGTTAAACTCATCATAAAAAAAACGATAACTATCATTGGTGAATAGCCTCTCATAATTTTCTGATAGAAGAGCTATTGTAGGGAAAATTAATGCAACATTTTGGTACTCTAATTTTTTGATTATTTCGTAAATTAAAAACGTTTTACCAAAGGATGTTGTTGCCGAAAGGAAATACCTGTTTTGCTCAAACTTTTGAAAACGTTCCAATATCTGCTTTTGAAACTTGTGAATTTTTGTTTTATCATCAATATGAAGTGATGTTTCATAAAGCATTGATGCCATTGTTTTTAAATCGACTTCTTCAAGCTTTTCTTCTTTTGCAAATTTATCGACAAGTAGATCATAGTAGTGAGGAATGCCTGAAGCATTAGAAATAAATTTTAGAAACTGAAAATCTGCTGACTGTAGCTCATCTGATTTGATTGAGTCAAAGTAAGTACATACCAGCTTTATAAACTCATAATCAGGTAAGTCACCGCTGCGAACATGATTGAGCGATTTAATTAAATTAGCGGTTTCTTTGATTCTATCCATGAAATTACATCCTGCTTTACTTTTTTCACTTCACTTAATGGGAGCAAAATAAAAAATAATTCATAATTTATTGATAACTTGAATTTTTGAGCAGAATACCTGTCGTTGATAAACTTTACCGCTCTTTTAATTTCATCATCATAATTTGGTTTTTTATCTGGATACACGAGCAATATTGGATATGTCAATGAAATATTATATTTTGCAAGCTCTTTAAGAATATTAATTTCAGGGTCATCTTGCCAAGCTAATATGACTTCCTCAAGTTTAGAACCTTTAAGGTTAAACTGATCTAAACGATCTTCTAGATTAATAACATTAGATGACAAATAATCATCAGAAATTACTTTATCCAGCCCCTTTATAGCGCTATGTACACAGCTAGAAAGAGAATCTCTGAATTTAACTTCACCAAAAAAAAGGTGAATACTATTACCACTATCAACTAAATGGTAAGAGTCATATCCAGCAGTTTCTTTTTTATCAACAGGGCTGTAGAAATATCCTCTAGCGATAATAGGGTCGGCATAGTAGTAATGTGCTAGAAAGCAATAGAGTAAGACTTCACCAAAAAAACCATAAGAAATTTTTGTCTTGTCTGATGCTTCAGGATTGAAACGTATTTTGGAGCGCAATGCTCTAGAATACATAGTTTGATAATCTTTGCCTGTTAGATCAAATTGATTAAATGAATATTCAATTACACTGTTATAAATTATTTCAGCTAATGCGGTTTCACATTCGCAGCTAAAGCAATCATCTTCAATATTACTCAGCGCCATACCATCGATATCTAACTTTTTATTAGGTAACGTATATCGGTATATAAGTGTATTTTCAATTAAACCTTTTAGTGATTCTCGCAAGTTAATCCTTTTGTATTCGATATGTAAAGCAACCGCGCTACATTCCTCATCATCTAACACTAACACTAACACTAACACTAACACTAACACTAACACTAACACTAACACTAACACTAACACTAACACTAACACTAACACTAACACATTAATATTTATACATAAAATACAAAACATGTCATTTGAAGAAAAGTTGATCTATTTCAACCTTTGAGTCAAAAGCTATCGTAACTCCAGCCCTAGCAATACCTTTGCTATGTTGTGCAGCAATACGATTTGCTTGCTTAACAGGTTGACTAATCACTGTGCATCCACCCTCAGTAAGCTCTGTTAACTGAGATTCAGACACTAATTGTTTTTCTAGTTTGACACCTTGAATAGCAGATTAAGCTCCACTGGAAACCTTAGCCTCCTTGTATGCTTTATAGACTGAATTCCGAGTCCTCCAGTAGCGGCTGTTAGGACTCAGCTCACAGCAAGAGATTTGGCTGCCGCACCAACACCTGAATAGCCACCGACATGATGATTTCCGCTGTGTCAAAACGCTAATTGTACGCTATTTTGAGGCTTTTCTAGAAAGCACATAACGCCTTGCAAAAGTGTAAGGCACACAATACGAATGTTTACGCATAGCATCAAATAGACATCCTTTTTCGCTTTCTTCGTTCACTCCTTTATCTAACTTTATTGAGTGCATGTCGAAAATCTTCAATCTTTTGCTAAGAGCGTTTTTTATTATGTGAAAAACAGAGGAGAATGACCATGAAAAAACGACTCAACTATATTGAAGTAGCGCCAAAGGCAATAGAAATCCTATACGCTCAGGAAGCTTACTTCCATGAACAATTTAGCCAATCAGAAACCATGAACATGATCATATGGGAACTGGTAAAGTTACGCATATCGCAAATCAACCAATGTGCATTTTGTATCGACATGCATAGTAAAGATGCGCTTAAGTTAGGTGAAAAGCCAGAGCGCATATGGGGGCTTAGTGCGTGGAAAGATATGCCATTCTACAGCGATGCAGAACACGTTGCGCTAGGCTGGGCTGAATTACTAACTGCTGGCCTACCAGTAGATGATGATACCTATCAGCTGACCTTGAATACCTTCGGAGAAGAAGCTATGGTCAACCTAACAATTGCGATCAACGCGATCAATAGTTGGAACCGAATAATTAAGGCATTTAAGCCAAAGGTTGGAGACTATAAACCTAGATAATTCTATCTGACAGTTTTTACTTATAAGTCACTGCTTATTCCTCAACTTAATATGATGAAAAGTACATGTGTATCACTTTCTCATTTAAGTTGAGGTTAAATAGGATGATTCATTTGAACTTAGAATTTGATATTTTAAAACCTCAAAAGGCTTTAGCTGGCTATGTTCAAGCCATTTGGTCAGCATCCGTCAAACCTGATACGACGCAAACCGTACGTAAACAATTACTCAGTGATGCTGGTACAGGTGTGGTATTCATTTTACAGAATGAAGTACAAATGGATGGTGAGTGGCAAACGCCAGGGGTTGTCCTACTACCTGTGAGCATTCTGGCACATCAAGTCTGCCTACCGCCAGGCGCGGTGATGACTGGCGTACGCTTTCATCCTGCTGTTGGTTATCAACTATTTGGTAAACGTCTAGAACAGCTATTGCGGATTCAAGACGACCACCCTTTGGCTTCTTCTGCGCTAGCAACATTTGAGTCTCTGCAAACAGCGCGTTCGTCATCTGCAAGGATTTCTACGTTATATCGCTGGGTTCAAACACTGATTGAGGAATATGAACCGCAGTACGTCGGCCACATTATTGACCAACCTACAGGGACCATCAGTCAGCGCCAGAGAGAGCGCAATTTTCAGAAATGGTTGGGGATTACTCCTAAACATTACCAACGCATTAAACGAGTGAAGCACACTTTAGAGCAACTCCGAGCGCAACCCGATCTTACTTTATCGGAGTTGGCGCTGGAGCAAGGTTTTTCCGATCAAGCACACATGACTAGAGAGTGTAAGCAGATTGCGCGCATGACACCGAAGCAGTTTGTCCGAAAGAGAAATCTCTAAACCCTATTAGTTTTGTACATCAAACCCAGTTGATTCAGAATCAACCAAGCACTTGTTATGATGTTCGATCATATATCACCTACTTTTTAGATCGCTCACTCCAGCTTGATGTGAATTTGTTAGCTCGCTTTTGATGCCGCGTGCTGCTCTACCATAAACGCGATCACTTCTTCGTTTAAGCAAGATTTGCTGATGTATTGGCGTTGTTTACCAAGGTGAAGGATAAAGCCCAAATCAGTTTGTTCCAGTTGGTCGATATCATTCCAAGCGAGGCTGCGGTCAACTTTACCACTTTTGTAGCGCACGCCATCTGCATTCACTTCAAAAGCCACTTTACTGCCGCGACTTGAGCTGATGGTTTGACGCCACAGCCACCAAGTTCTTTTGAAGTAAACGCTGCACGCTTCAATCACACTCAATACGATAAAGAACCAACCGACATAACCGTTAGGTAGCAGTTCAAACTCCAATAAAACCACACCAAAGATAAGAAACAGCATCCCTTTTAGGTACGCTTGTGGGAACTTCGTTGGCTGGCTAGTTTGGTCATAACACTCAGCAAAGAAAGGTTTGTCGAGTATGTATTCTGTAGTGAATTCGAAATCTTTAGACATGTATGGTTACTTCAAGGCTTCTGTAAATGAGTAATCTTGGTTGCACTCTCGCAACGCCTGCATTGTAGCGCTTCTCGGGATTTATCTTTAGTCCTTTTGATTCTGTTTTGTAAATCAATGATACCGCCACGCAAAAAGACCTCGGTGCACTCGCCAAGATCAAACAAGGCGAACCACTTGGCTCGCCTTGTTAATTAATGGCCTGTGTTAAGTAATAACCTATGTGACTTCTTGAGTTTTCTACTTTAGAGGGTCGTTGTCTGGCAATGCACTGTGTATCCATACTGCCAGTCGGTGTTTGATGCTTGCGCCGTCTAGCTTACTTTCCGGTAGTGGCGTTATCTGTTTTGCATCGACCAAGAATAGGTAAATCGCTTTTACTCTCAGAGGTTGTGGTGACTGTGGAAGGTCAAAACCTTGTAGTTTCGCCATCTTCCCACCAATCTCTAGTGCCTTCTTGACCAGTTTGTCTTCATTGTGAAGCTTGGAGCTTTTTGACATTGATAAATCCTCTTCTTCGCTTCGGCTAAGAATACATGAAGTGTCACGTATGGCGTGTTAGTAAGCTCGCATATTGATAAGTTTATGCCTTACTACCGAGTGGTCGATTAAAAAACAACCTTTTCGCGGCATGTTTTCTGTGTATGCTTCCGTGCAGAACATCCGAATGGGCTTGGGCGCAGACTCCGAATGATTTATTTAGGACAAAGATCATGTTCACCGTAAACGAGCCACTTCGGCAAATATGCGGCTTCTGGAATTGTCCAGCCATACTTATCGTATGCCAATGCAGCAAGACCAGTCAGTTTTAGAGAAACATTCCCTTTTGGCGAATAACGAACATCTTCATTCATGTAGAACTGGTAATGCGCCTCTAACGCATCTCTCAGTGCTTCTTGATAATGTGCCTCATCGCCATCTATAATGGCAACAAACACATTCACAAATGGAATAAACAAAGAGTGTACATATGGCACCCTGGTTGATTCTAAATATTGCGGGGAGGATTTCTCCATCACAGTTTGCAATAACTCTGGTAACGCTGATGAATTGCTAAATACACCGCTAACGAACTCGACCAGCGCAACATCGAAAGGATCTTTTAAACGCACTAACGACTCATCCATGATGGTCATCAGCTCTACGCAGCGCCAATCTCTCGCGGCCATCGCTAAACAGATTTCATCCAACCATCCATCCATTGTTCCTCCTGCAACAGAACGGTTACCTACTTCCGAAAAGTGTCGGTGCCCAACGGAGAATTCAACAACTTGGTCTGAATGATTGGCCAGTAAGTATACGTTATTCAGTAACTCAAGCGCTCTTTTTATATAAGCTGGCGAGGCCTGATGTTGTCCGTATTTTGAAGCAGTGAAGAATGCATCAAGCGAATCCCAAGCATCGCCTTTCATTCTTTTAAGAGGTTGCTGATAAAAAGATTGATTTTCATCAAGCATTCTTTCCCAGAAGCTGTAAAAATTTTCATCTTCTTCACGAAAAATACGCAATTTTCTTTCTTCAGGTATATCTAAATAGTGATTTTTCATTGGTACCCTAGCCTCGTATTATAGTTGTTATAATTTTTCGCCGTGAAGATGTTCATCCTCAAAATCAAGCAGTGAATGATGCCGAAGTTGATTTATAAAATCAATTTATAATCAGTATTTTATATCGAAATTTAATGCTTAATTGAAATGAATCAAAAGGTCGAAAAACATTTGAGATATAAGGCTACCGCGCAAGCCACGATGGGTAAGCCAGAACGTACCTGTCCATAAACAGTGGACGACGAACACTGACTTTGTGGAGTAAAGATAAACAGATATTCACCATTGCGTTCGCCTTTCTTTTTCTGTCGCTTTCGATAATACTCTTGCGCAATATTACTCAGCTGGAAAATTTTATGCCTCAAGCAAACTCTGTGGTCGTACTCGACTTTGAAACCACAGGTCTCTCTCCTACTTTAGGTGATCGCGCAATAGAAATTGGTGCAGTAAAGTTAGTCGATGGCGAGGTTGTCGATAGTTTTCAGCGACTCATGAATCCCGGTTTCAGAGTGAGTTCTTTCATTGAGAACTACACCGGCATTACCAATAACATGTTGCGAACGGCACCAAGCTGCGAAGAGGTAATGGCGTCATTTAGTGAGTTCATTGCTGGCGAGAACCTTATCGCTCATAACGCTTCATTCGATAAACGATTTTTAGATGCAGAACTTGAGCGAATCAACTGTGCTTATTCAGGTGAGTTTGCTTGCTCCTTACTGGTGGCAAGACGGCTCATTCAAGATGCCCCATCGCACAAACTAGGAGAACTTGTTCGCTATAAAAATATCGACAACGACGGTGTTTTTCACCGCGCACTAGCCGATGCGCAAATGACGGCCAAGCTTTGGCTCTTAATGGTCGAAGGATTAGAAAACTCAGGTATCGTTAAGCCAAGTTTTCAGTTGATGCAAACGGTTAGTAAAACAGCAAAAGGAAAGGTCGACCTGCTACTCGCCAAAAGCCGTGCTTAACTCCCTCCTCACTCAAAGTTCATTTTTGACTCTTAGACATTTAAGCAAGTTTCGATATACATAAGATATTGTGCATCCCAGTGAACTTCCTACTCCGAAAGCGGCAGTTCGCTGGTCTCCCCTACAAAACTGGCTTACTATGCCAGTTACCTAAAACGCTTTGTGAGTCACTCATGAGCAGAAAAAATAACAAAAAACTCAGTATTCTTCTTAAACTCAACACCTTTATTGCACCTTATAAATGGCGGGTTGCGGCGGCTTTGGTTGCCCTTGTCGCAACGGCAAGTTTGACGTTATCCGTTGGCTATGGAGTACGTATTCTTATCGATCAAGGCTTTACTCAACAATCATTGCAAGAGCTTACCAATGCGATTCAGTTTATTGTCGGTGTCACACTGTGTATTGCCATTGGGACGTTCTTTCGCTTCTACCTTGTCTCTTCCGTAGGTGAGCGCGTCAGTGCGGATATTCGCCTTGCGGTGTTTAACCATGTGATTACGCTGCATCCGAGCTATTTTGAGACCAACAGTAGCGGCGATATTATGTCGCGCCTGACTACCGATACCACGTTGCTGCAAAGCATTATTGGTTCATCGTTCTCGATGGCGATGCGTAGCGCTTTGATGTGCTTTGGTGCCATCATTATGTTATTCGCTACCAACGTTAAGCTCACGTTGATCGTACTTGCTTCTGTGCCTTTGGTTCTGGTTCCAATTTTGTTTTATGGACGACGCGTGCGTGCGCTCTCTCGCCAAAGTCAGGACTCAATGGCCGATGTCGGCAGCTACGCAGGTGAAGCGATAGAACATATTAAAACCGTGCAAAGTTTTAGCTCAGAACCATACGAACGAGCGGCTTTCGCTGTCGAGGTGGAAAAAGCGTATGAAGTGGGCAGACAGAGAGTAAAACAGCGCGCGATCCTAATCTCTGGCGTTATTGTGATTGTGTTCAGCGCGATTGCAGGCATGCTTTGGGTTGGCGGCAGCGATGTGATTCACGGAAAGATGTCTGCGGGAGACCTAGCAGCGTTTGTGTTTTATGCCATTATGGTTGCCTCATCAACTGCAACCATTTCTGAAGTGATGGGTGAACTGCAAAGAGCCGCAGGCGCTACCGAACGGCTGATTGAGATCCTTCAAGTAGACAGCGATATCAAAGCGCCAAGCAACCATTTGCCTATCCGTCCCGACATGCCTGCTGAGGTTAACTTTAAATCGGTGAGTTTCAACTACCCTTCTCGCCCAAATCAACCAGCTATCAAAGAGTTAAATCTAACCGCTGAACAAGGAAAAGTGTTGGCGTTGGTCGGCCCTTCTGGTGCAGGTAAAACAACACTATTCGAACTGCTGCAACGCTTTTATGATCCGCAAAAAGGGCAAGTGTTGTTTGGTGGTGAAGATATTCGACAGTTCGATCCAAACGAGCTTCGACGCCAAATGGCACTCGTACCACAACAGCCAGCGCTGTTTAGCCATGATGTTTTCCATAATATTCGCTACGGTAATCCAGAAGCCACGGATGAACAAGTCGTCGAGGCTGCGAAAAAAGCCCATGCCCATGAGTTTATTGAGAAGCTTCCCGAAGGCTATCACAGCTTTTTAGGCGAGCGCGGCGTTAGGCTATCGGGCGGACAAAAGCAGCGTATTGCGATTGCTCGTGCAATTCTAAAAGATCCAAAAATCTTACTGCTAGACGAAGCTACCAGCGCCCTTGATAGCGAAAGTGAACATCACGTTCAGCAAGCACTTGAAGCACTGATGAAAGGACGCACAACGCTGATCATTGCTCATCGTCTTTCAACTATCCAGCATGCGGATAAAATTGCGGTGCTCGACAATGGCGAGTTAGTCGATGTTGGTAACCACCAATCATTAATGCAAAGCTGTGAGTTGTATCAGCGACTTGTGGCATTGCAATTTAAGCACTTAGAGTAATGCCTAGTTAAGCCCTCAAGAACAAGCAAAAACGGACCAAGTGACTTAATGCCAACAGCTTAACGATGTTTTTGTGTCATTCAAGCGAGCCTTGGCGAGACTAGGAATCTAATAGCAACGTGCTGAATGGTTAAAGAGACAATTTTGACCATAAAGAGCTAGGATAGAAGATCCTATATCACGCACCTTCGTCGCTGTACAAGATGACGAAATATAAAAAGATGCCACTCGTAGTTAAACGAGCGGCATTAAACCAAGTGGTTCTCCTTTTAATACAGGAACTCAGGTAAGAATCCAGTAACCAGCGTACTCTCCCTTCAACTAGAAACACTCATCCCCACGTACCATATAAAACCAATCAACTTCATTTGTAACAAATTAGCTTTCAAAAATAGGAAATCACCACTGTAAAAGTTCACCGCATTTTATCTTGCTGCCTATGGTTACAATGTTTTTGAAATCAAAGCCTTTAAACCAAGTTATAAGTAAGCAACACCGAGATGAACAGTGAAGCGAAACAACTTTTTTATCATTTATGTCAGCAATACGATTCGCTTTCTCAAGAACTAGAGTCTCGCGCGTTTCCTGAGTTTTCCGAGACCATCACTCATCCGCTTGGACACTGCTTTGTCCGTTGCCCTGTTGGCAGTCAGCGCTTTTCCATTGTTGCAGTCAACTTTGCGCCCTCCGTTCGCGGGCAAGGCGTGCTTACTGCATTTATCGACTACATTAAAAGCAATCCATACCATTACCAAGGCGTTGAAGTCGCTATCATTGAAAACAAAAGCTTAGCAAAACGACTGTTGTCTCTTGGATGGAAGTATAAGTCTCTGTTTGGCAAAATTTTCTTCGCTAGCAAGCCGACCCTAGTGAAGGACTTTCAGTCTGCGTAATAGTTATTACGGCACCGTATCGGTACCCAAAGTAAAAACCATCACTCAAAATCCGTAAGCATATTGAGAAAAGTTTGGCGGTCTTCCGTTGTACTACCTCGATGAGCAGTGTATTCGACGTGCACATTCGGGCTAGCGTTGGGTGATAGATTGATGCCCCACAGCGCATTAATTTGGTTTGGCACGATGGAGTAACGCACATCAACAATTCGCATTTCGTCATCCGGGTCTTGCACTACAAAACCATTTGAAAACCAACGGAAACGTTCAATATCTTTCGCTTGCTGCGATTGCGGGTCGAGCCATGGAAATTGTGTTTTCACATTGAGCTTTGGTGTGGATTCGCCAGGATAGATTTTTATTGAGCGCCCCACTCTTACCGCATCCACATAGTAGTTATCTTCCGTTTCATAAATCACTTTCCAGACCAAAAGATTGCCGAAGGTTGGTTTTGCTTTTAGCTGCACAGCGCTGTGCTGTCGCTCTTGGACAATTTTCCATCCGGCCCCTTCTGCTCTATCTCGTTGAATAACCCCAAGAGTCAGATAAGCCAGAGACCATAGAAATGCGACACGCGCGTAGCTTCGATTTCGCTTCAGTGCGGCAAAGAAAAGCAGGATCAAAATCGGAAGTGAGAAAGCGGGATCGATAACAGAGATCGTATTCCAGGCATAGCGTGTGTTGCTTATCGGCCAAAAAAGCTGAGTCCCATAGCTGGTGCAAGCATCTAACAGCGCATGGGTGCTATAACCAAGGGCACAATAAAACCAACTCTGCCGGAAGCTTAGTCCTCGCTTTTTTGCTAACAACGGATACAACACTAAAGCACAGAGAAAGCTGCCAAAAGGGATAAACAACAATGAATGGGTAAAGTGTCGGTGATATTCCAAAAACAGCAATGGGTCAGTTGATGAACGGATAAGTACATCCAAATCCGGTGCCATCCCTGAAACCACGCCTAACACGCCAGCAGCCACAATGTGCCGCTTGTTACTTGCAGACTGTGGCAAAGCAGCGCCAAGTAAACCTTGCGTTAACGGGTCCATTATTTACGCCCGCAACGAAAGTGTAGCCGAGATAGAAGGCATATACGCTTCAAAATAGGCTCAAATTTAAAAACCAGAACGTTCTCCGACATAAATTATCCGTATTTAAGTGGATTGGAAGACACACCTTAATGACGCATTAAAGTGTTCGAAAACAAACACTTTGATTTTAGTGTAAGAAGGAATCGCCCTATTCGCTAGTGAGAAGCGAACCTAAAGCGAGGCTTGTGGTGTACGTCAAAAGTACAAAACTGCGGATTTTACAGATGCAAAAATAAAACAAGGCGAACCGGATGGCTCGCCTTGTTTACTGAAGGATTAACGACAAAAACCTTAGTCTTGAGGGTTTTCTTTCGCGTTGATTTCAGCGTAAGTGTGCAGAAGTTCCGTCAATGTTTTTACCCAATCAAAAACATCCGAAGGTGTATTTTCGAGTAGCTTTTCCACTAGTGCACAGTGTGTTTCTAACGTGATCGCCTCTTCCAAATGGAATGAAATCGCATAGAAATGCCAAAGAACCAGTCGCGTCATTCGCTCGCTATTTTGCTTCGCATTGTCTGAGTCATCAAACGCTTGTTGAATTTCACTCAGTGCGATTGCTGTCATGCGTAACATGGCATCAAGACGTGCAGACAACATACGGTCTTCGCTATCCACTTCTTCTTGATCGAAAGTAAATAGCTCATTCATCACGTCTTCAGGCACCATTTTACTGATCATGCGAGCACTAAACTCTTCCAGTTCATGACGAGGCATGGTTACAAGACAATCGAAGGTGTAATCACGAAGCATAAAATCACTCTAGGTTGGAAATCAATTTCAGCCACGCATTCTAAATACTGAAATCTCAATTGCCAGCGTTTATTTCTATTGGGCTACCGAAAAACTACAGAACACCGTTGATCGCAATACCAACACCAATACGCTGCTGATTATGATCATAGTCAATCAAGCTCTTACCATACCCCGTCGAGTACTGTGCGTATCCCTGAAGTTTGCCCCAGATCGGAAATGACACCCCTAATTCGGCAAAGCCTTTATGCGTTTGGAAGTTCTGGCGGCCTAAGAAGGTAAACTCATAACCATTCCATTTGTACGCACTCGATAGCTCAAAGTGCCCCATGTAATCTTCGATATCCGGGTTATCATCACCTTTAGGATCATTCGGAGATGTTTTTTCATCCTCAGGTATACGCCACCACGGTTGAAGAGAAACCGCAAAATTGTCTTTCGCAAAGGTTAAGTTGGCGTAAACACGATTCCAACTGCGCGATAACTCTTGTCTCTGCCCATTCGACTCATGTTCAATACCAAAACCTAACCAAGTCGAACCATCAAGTGGCTTCCAGTCTGTCGGGGTATAATAAAAAAGCTCAGGACGATAATTGGTTTCACGAAATGGACGCGATGCTGCTCCTGTGTACACCTGCCAAAATGACTTTAGCGTCATACCAAAGAACAAACCATCCCCATCAAACAACAAATCGTCGTAGTTCATTGGCACTTTAAAACTAATTTGGAACTCCGCTTCTTCCTTACGCAACTCATCCCCGTACTTAGTGTCCGCATAAGCACGCTTATTTACGCGATCACTGTAAGTGAACGGCAAGATGTAGTTAACACGATGCGCCACCAAACTAAATGGTTCAAAGGCGTTTTCTCGTTCTGATTCCAAACGCTTGTCGACCAAGCTTTCCTGAAGCTCCTCAGGTTCTTCAATTTCTGGATCAGCGGGCACTGTACTTGTTACTGCATCGAGCTCACACTGCGCGCGAATGCTCTTTATGGTTTCCTCACCTTTGCTTTGCTTAATTTTGTCTAGCAAACATAAATCATAAGCACTGGCTGTTTCTCCCATCGCAACTGGCGCTGCCAATAAGCTCAGTATTGATATCCCTGCCACTTTTGAAGCCATCTGAAACCCTTAATATTCTTTATGTCAAACCAGATAATTTTAATTTTTCTTGGTAAACCGCTTGCCATTCTGGCGTTAAGGCAATGTTAAATGTTCGCCGACTTTACGTCTTGGATAAATACGACAGACCTCAAACATATCGGCCCACTATGAGCAACGCGCCAAAAACGACCAAGAGTTGAGCATCATAAATAAAAACAAAAACTACTCGTTTTCATGATGCTCATATTCCCTATGCAAAATACTGGCTCGCCACTTTGATTGCAAACCCGGCTATGAATAAACCCAAGCCATAAGCTAAATGCGCCAATGTGCTAAGAAACCGGGCTTTCCAAGGTGTTGGAGTTTTACTGGCAGCAAAACCAAATCCTAAACAAGGTTGAATGACAAAAAATGGGAAGACCAACGTTACCACACCAGTGACTAAGCCGGGCACTAGACTAGGCTCTACCAACCAATGATGCCCAAAAGCAGCAATGTGAGCCAAAGCGAAAGCGACGCCAATGGCATAGTGCAAAAGCCAACCGAGTGCTTTTTCTCCCGACATCGGGTCTGTTGCCATAATTGGCGCATGCATAAGCTTTCCTTTGGGCATATATAAAACCCAGCGCGCAACCAATGCATAGTTTAGTGAGGGAATACCAAACACTCTCCTTTGTAGCCAAGCCCATAAATCCATTACCAAAGTCGCACCAATCCCTATTAGCGCCGCTTGTAATCCTATTAAAAACAGCATTTTTCGCTCCTCAAGTTTTTGATTTGTTAAGGTCTTAGTTGCATGCTACAACTTAAAGCCAACTTGAAGTCAATGAGGAATAATATGGATATTGCAGAAGTGGTTAAAAAATCAGGATTGCCGACCTCAACGCTCAGATACTACGAACAATTGGGGTTAATTCGCTCGATAGGAAGGAATGGATTGAGACGTCAATATTTGCCAGAGGTACTCAATAAACTCAACTTAATTAGTTTAGGGCGTATCGCTGGAATATCACTTAACGAAATGGCAGAAATGTTGAATCACTCAGAAGGTTCAAAACCATACATTGATCGTGACTTACTGGCGAAAAAGGCGCTTGAAATTGATGAGCAAATAAAACGTTTGAAAGCGGTTCGAGACAGCCTAAACCATGTTGCTTCCTGCCCTCATGAGTCACATATGGACTGTTCTTCATTTCAGAGGCTTATGAAGGTCGTAAAGCGTTATGTCCCCCACAAAGCGAGATAAAACACTCTACTTATTCTTGATTTAAAAGGAAGCAACTCGCGGTTGTGAGTTACTTCCTCTCATATTACTTAGCTTGCGCCTTTACGTACTTCTTCACTTTTTTCATCGCCATTTTTTGCTTTAACGGTGAAAGATAATCAATGAACAAGTTACCAGATAAGTGGTCGATTTCGTGCTGCATCACAATCGCCAAGAACTCATCGCTCTCGATTGTCATCGGGTTACCATCACGGTCTAGTGCAGACACAACAACTGATGTGTAACGCTCTACATCGGCGTAGTATTCGGGAACAGATAGGCACCCTTCTTGACCAAGCGCTTTGTTTTCTCCGCTCACAACTTCTGGGTTGACTAAGATTAAAGGATCATTGCGTTCGTCAGAGATATCGATGACAACAACCGCCTCTTTTCTACCAACTTGGGTTGAAGCTAAACCGATGCCATTGCCCGTTGCGTAAAGTGTTTCTAGCATATCGTCGATCAACGTTTGTACTGTCGATACATCAGTGACTTTTTCTGCTTTTACTTTAAGTCTTGGGTCTGGAATGGAGAGAATTTCGAGGACTGCCATACTTACCTTTCGTTATCTGTAAATCGTAATTTCCGGCGAATTATACACACGTTTCGGCAGACATAAACATGTTGAGTTTTCGTGGAAAGACCGTTTCGTCTAAAACATTCGATTTTGCTTGAGACCAAAGAGGCAAAAAGAAAGAGAAAACAATAACGCCAGCACGATATGGCTGGCGTCTTTTTTACGTATCTATCTTTAAGCGTTCGTTATTTGTGAGTTACGCACTCTTTTGCGCTTTTAGCAAAACCTTAATCGCCATTTTTTCACCACTCTTGAAAATAAAGTACCCGAGACAAACGGTTATTAACGTTAATACAACGATAATAATACTGAACCAGCCTAGTTCCGCTATCAGTTCAAATATAGAGATGCCCAAAAACATTAAGATGAGAGAAAACACCACTAAGCTCGATAAATTCCAAAGCAGCACTGAATACCATCTCGTTGTCGAAGACATTATATTCCCTGTTTTATAGCCAAAATAATATCCTACACTCATCGCTGGTATTAACGTCCCAAGAAAGCCGACACCGTTCATTTCCATTCCAGAAATGTACTCAATAATAAATAGCAGTATGGCCAAACAAACTGATGCTAAACACAAAAGCGACGTTACAAAGAGCACCGAGGGAGCGTTGTTTTCTGTTGAGTAATTATTTTTCGATTCCACTTTCATTTCCTTCCATTTATTTGAATAAAATAAGCGTGTTAGATCATGCTGCCGCTTGGACAACCTAGAGAAACAACACCGCCATAACTCGTTGTGGGTGTAGCTACCATGACTAAATCAACAGGAAGAAACACAACGTCCGTTGCTAACGACAAAGGGATGTCAATCAATGAAAGTGGGTATAACGCGATGGAAGTAATATCAGATCTTAAATAGCAAGGTTGTCGTGCGACTGATAACGCTGTGCCTGAAAACGGCTTTCCGTATCCGCCACCAGCATGCGCATCTATAGACGAACACCCCACCATTAAAGATGCTGACACCACAAGAAATACAACTTGTAGCTTTTTAAATATATTTATTTTCATTTAACCTAGATTCCAACTAACTATTATTTTTTAAAACTAAACCCTCTCTCAAATTGTATATTCAATGAATTTACTCATATGGGCCTAGTGCAACCATGTTAATACGTTCTATGTATTAGAAACAATTCATTTATTTCCAATAGCACCCGTGAGTTCATGCGACGTGACTAGAATCGCACTTAATTTTTTATGCAAGCACCAAGTTAAGCTCAACCTATTCGCTTTCCCGTTGGAGTCGCGTACCTTTCATCTGATGTAAAAAAGCCGCCAGAACCATTTGGCTCTGGCGGCTTTTGTTTTTATCGAAAACTCGATTACTGCTGTAGCTTCGCTTTGGCTTCTACTACTTTGGAGAAGTCTAGGCGCAGCTCTTCCACTGCTTCTTTAATCAGTACAGGGTTTTGCATTACCTGCGCCATTAACGCTTGAAGCTGATCTTGTGGCAGACCTAGTTGGCTGATAGTTGCCATTGCAGCCAGAGGGTTTTGAGTTAACGCCTGAAATAGCTCGTTGATTTGCTCGTCGCTAATATTGTTTTCTTTCAACATCGCAAGAATCGGGTTCATCAAATTACCTTTAAATACTATGTAAAACAGACCCGCAGTTTACCATTGGGTTTTGTTAGTTTGCACGCAGACTTTAACCACCACACCACCATCGACCAAGTTATGGTCGAATATTGGTGAACGTTGCGGTAGTGACTCCATCACTTTGCGATGAAAGCGCTTTTATATCCGCGTTAAAGTAATATGGATTAAGTGGCATTTTACTATCGGCTGGTCGCGCGTAGTAAAGCTTGGCGGGCTGTTTTGCCATTTGTTGCGAGTACAAATATCCGACCAACGCATGTTCAAACTGGTGGTAACCATTTCCCCAATGGAACGTTTTGGTTGATTTAGGATTCAGACCAACACCTCCGTACTGATGATCCACCCACGCGTCCATAAAGGTGGGTAACGTGTATTGAAGCGTTTCTTTCATCGAACCATCGACAAGAGAAACCGTCATCGCCGCTTGATCGAGTTCTGCCCATTCCCAAGACGAGCTATAGTGTTTGTGCGGTCTTGATTGCCAAGCAGGAATGCTCTCTTGCGTCCATTTACTCTGCCATTCTGGCGAGAAGAACGCTTTGACTTGCTCAAAGTTTTGCTGGTATTGCGCTTGTTTAAGCGTATGTTTCATTCCTTTGAAACCAAACTCTGTCCAATTGGAATTCTCCAACAACTGACCAGTGAGATACGTCATCCAATACGCTTTGATGGTGTGTCCAAAATCATTGTGCTTCGCATCTGGCATCATTACCGCTTTGTGGTGTATCGCGCCATAAAAGCGCTGCTCTTTGTCGGAGTGGTAGTTATCCAGCATCACTTGCGTCAGCCACTCCAGATCTTGTTTCCACTTGGCTTGCGCTGGTTCTGGTAAAAGTGGCGCCGTTAACAACAGGTAGCCATTGATTTGGTCAAGTTGAGCGACTAACTCTTGCTGCTTCTCACTTTCTCCATCACCATCTTTCAAAACCCACGCCAGACCGCGATCATCGCTTCGTCGGTATTGTTTAAATATAAACGCTTGCTGGTCGATAAGTGCTTGTTCAACCTTTGGATCTTGCGTCAAGTAGTAGTACATCGCCAAGCCCACCAAGGCGTAAGCATGGTCTTGAGAAGTTCGCTGTTGCCACTCCATCCCCGGTTTTCCACTACGCGTAAAGCTCACGAAGCCGCCGTTTTTCTCATCTTGTAGATGATCAATCAGGTAATAAGCCCCTTTCTTTGCCAGCTCTAATGCTTGTTTGTCACCCGTAAGATGAAAAAGCACGCCATAAGCGTAAGTTTGGCGCGATTTCATGCGTGTGTATTCGCGATCGAAGTGCGGGCTAATCCACCCTTTGTTTAATTCTTCACACGGCTTTTGTGGGTCGAGAATGACACCGTTATCACAACGAAATGTCGGAAAATTCCCCGCAGGTTGCCCATGCGCGCTTTCCATCATCCAATATGGGGCTAGGCCATTCGTCACATGGTTTAACCAATCATCCCCCGAAGGCAGCTCCACATCAGCAAAGCTGTTCATGCTCGTCGTTGCGAGCAATAAGGTAAGATATTTAAAAGACATAATGCTCAATTAAGTTATTGAATTTTATCCAGTATAAATAACTCCCTTTACGCATATTGTCGTCGTGGTCACAATCGCCTTACGCATTTGTTTGCATTATTCATCTGTCTGCCTTATTCGATGACTGAGTCGAGAATAAACGCCACTCTGTCTTCGACTGACATTTTGGGCACTTCGATCAATTGATAACCAAACTTGTGATAAGCGTTGACCATCTGTTTATGCGTGGCGACCGCTTCAGAAAAATCTTGCTTTCGCTCTTCATCGTTGCTGAATATCGACGACCACGGTGGAAAAATGAACACTTGAGAATGATAACGAAGCGTCTGGCAATGCGTGATGAGCTCATGCGAGATTGGCAATTGTTCCAACTTGCTGTAGCCATATACGTCCACAATACTGCGATCAAAAAACACGTCCCCTTGGCGGACATTGAAAGCTCGGTAATTGCTCACTTCTGCCTTCATCATTTCGTCTCGAAAGGCTTGTTTGTCATTCCAAGGTAATGCTGAACCGTGATTAGTAACCTGCCTTTGTATTACGTGACGACCTGTTTCTGGCGAGCAGATAAAGCCTTGTGTTTTTAGTTGTTCGATTACCGAGGTTTTTCCTGCACCGGGACCACCAGTGAATACGATGAGTTTGTTCAAAATCTTTTCCTTATTTTTTGTTTGAGTGAAGTAATGCGTGTACAGCCAAGATAATTGGCATGATCTGGCGTTAGAAATTGTAATTTGGCACGCCAGCGTTAAGCGAGATCGGCAGTGGAAAGTTTTGGGATAGAAATGAGCAGTGAAAAATATTGATGAAATGAAAGCTTAAACTGCGTGTTCAGTGTTTATGAAAAGCGGAGGAATTTTGAGCGAAACAAACTTGCCCAAAAATTGGGTTGGAAAATGGAGAGATTGGATCATCAGGTTAACGCGTCAATTGGCTTTCTATATCAAGAAGATGGCACCTAAGCCCAAGAACGCAAAGAAACCGACGACATCGGTAACGGTTGTTAATACTACCGAGCCAGCTACGGCGGGGTCAATGTTAAACTTCTTCAACGTGAATGGTATCAGCGTACCCGATGCCGCAGCCGCCAGACTATTGAGAAAAATTGCGCAGCAGATAATAAGCGCCAATGGCCAAGAGTCAAACACCATGTAGACGACACCCGCGATGACTAATCCCATGATCAAGCCATTAATGGTGGCGATTTTTAATTCCTTATTCACCAATAGCTTCAAGTTACTTTGGTGCAAATGGTTGAGTGCGATACCCCGAATGGCCACCGCTAAGGTTTGGCTACCTGCGATGCCGCCCATACTCGCCACCACGGGCATTAAGATCGCAAGCGCAACGACTTGCTCGACCACATTATCAAAAATACCAATGATTGCAGAGGCAACAAAAGCGGTCAGCAAGTTAATCACCAACCAAAGTACTCTTAGCCTTGTCGCCACAGTTAATGGTGTAAACAAATCCTCTTCGCTTCGTACGTTTTCTGCCACTACAGCTTGTAAGCTGAGTTCACGCAAAGTAATCGCGATGGTCGCCATCGACAAAACGCCCATAATTTTGCCACCAGCCATGATAGGAAACCAATGCGCGCCACCATCAATCGAGACCTGTTTACTGACGCTTTGAATCGTTTGGATATCTTCCAGAATTGGCGTGACCACGGTCAAGTCTGTGAGTTTGGTATGGTTCTCATGCAGCAACAGGGTTTGAGGTTCTATCGTCCCAATAACGCCTCCGACATCGCGCACAATGATCAATCGCACCGGGCTTTGTCCACGTTTTAACAACTCGGTTTTGATGCCTCCTACGCTGTTTTTAGGATTTGCGACCAAAAAATTCGGCTCGGCATATCTTCCCACTTTGTTATCTTCATACGACAGCGCTTGTTGAATGTGCGCGACCGACTCTTCGCTTTGGTCGATAAGGTACTCATCCACAAACTCGGTCGGCAGAAAGTCTGCAAAGATGATCAGTTCCGAATCCGTGATGTACGCTAAGCGTTCATGTTGCAGCTCTTTGTTGAGTGATTGATGAATGTGCTTGGCGGTGTCGTATCGCAGCAAATTTAATACCGTCCAGTACTTCTCTGGCGGCACCGCTTCTATCACGCGTTTACGATAAGCAATGTTGACCGACTCCAAAATGTTCGCGATTTGCGCTTCCTGATAGTCTTTCAAAAAACTGAGGTCTTCGGTCGACTCTATCGCTTTAATGATCTCGGCAAGCAAATGAGGCACTTTGCGATTAATTTGTAATTGGCTGGAATCTATCATCATTGTCACCGATTTCCTTGGGCATCACGTTAGTGTCAACACGATGTCTATTACCTAAAGGCATGAGATCCTGATGTTAAAATTCTAGGCAATGGCGCGCACAATTGCGGAATTTATATTTTGCTCGCAGAAACAGAACGTCTTTGCATAAGGGGATGGTATAAACTTTTAGTGTGCATTAGGCGCATTTGCCTCGTTTGATAATGGAGTAATCAATGGCACCAGTATTTTTTCTGACTCAGCAAGCCGCCTTACCAAGTCGTAAGGTGCTTCGTAAAGTGATTCAGTTTGCGACAGCGCTGGCTCAACCCATCGTGGTATTGGTGGAAGATCACCGCCGAAGTGAAGATCACGCGTTCGCGCATTTCCTTAGTTTCAACTCTGACCATATAGAAAAGAGACAAGCTGAGTTTGAAGCTTGGACATCAAAATTTAAAGACTTCGTTATCGAACTTTGTGAAGAAGAGGAAGTTGAAACGCCAACACTCTCTTACGAGCATTTCAAAGGGAGTCATTGGATTGCTCAAGTCGCGAAACGGCTTGTCGACCACACAGATTTACTGCTCGTGGGGCATTTTAACAAGCACGACATTCAAACCTTACTCACCGAGCTAGCAAAAAACGATTGTGATTTATTGCTATTAAGTGAGCGTTCATGGCCTTCTCACGCCAACATGCTTTGCGCGATAGATCCGCTTCATCGCGGAGATGCAAAGTCGGTCGTAGATAAAGCCATCGTATCGCGAGGCTCAAAGCTAGAAAAAACCTTGAGCGGAAAAATGACGTTAGTTTACTGCCGCTACGTTGCACCTTATCTGTCTCGCTATCGTGCAGAGATTTTGAGCAACCAAAAAGCAGGCATTACGGACTTTATTACTGCGCAAAAGTTAACTCGAGTACCACTACTGCTGCCAGAAGGAAACCCTGAAACGGCGTTACCAAAAGCAGTTAAGCAATCACAAGCGGCAATTCTGATTATGGGCGCGTGTAAGCGAAGCATGTCATCCCAATTTTGGTCTGGCAGCACTGTAGACACGTTACTTGATCAACCGCCTTGTGACCTGCTGTTGGTCAATAGCACGAAGGATTGATCAGGCTTCCCCATTCCGCCGCGTCTTAAATAATATCACGCGCAGTTATTGGCTCTTCATGGCCTCTAACTGCGCGGCTTCATGTTCCGCGTTCAAGGCTTGTTTCTGCTGCTGTTTAACCTCATCCCAACTGCGTCCCGATTCAATCGCAGATACACGCTGATCGTATTTGTTGCAGGCTCTTTCGAGTACTTTCTCAGGATCTATACCCTTTTCTCTTTCCAACGCTTTTAATACGTTAAGATAGTTCCACAACACATCGCCTAACTCGTCTTCCAAATGACAAAGGCGGTCCTCACGAATCTCTTCACGGACTTCATCGACTTCTTTGCCAATGGCCTCCAGATAAGTCTCTACGCCTTTAAACCAAGTGTTGGTTTGGTCATATTGAGATTTTCTCGTCGCAATTGCGTACAACTCATCAAATTTCTTCATTATCTCTCCGTAGAACGAGTTTTTATTTACGCCTCTTTAGGACGAATAAACTTCCCTTTTGCCGTCACTCTAACTTCATTATTGACCAGCAATTGAGCCACCAATTGATATATACCGCGGCGTTCACCTTCACAGTGTGCAGTAATCGTGACGTGCTCATCTAGCTCAATAGGTGCATGGTAGCGCACATCCAACTGCGCTGTAAGGGCTTGAATGTTTCTAAATAACAAACAGTGTGTCATTGCACCATCGAGCAGCGAACTCGCAATGCCACCATGCAACAGGTCTGTGTAACCTTGATGACGAGGTAAAACGTGAAACTCTCCGACAACAGAACCATCGGCTAGACACTGGTAGTTCACAGCCAAAGAGTTCGGATTCGCATCGATGGAAGAACAAACCGCACATTGATAATGAGCTTCGTGAGTGGAATGAAAGTGACTATTTGCGGACATGTTAAGTACTCGGCTTGTAAAAAGGAGTAATTAGCATATGCCAATTATTAAAAAGAAACGGCGAGTAATCTTTGTTTGCACGTTGTAGGGCCAACAACCTCATTATCCATAAAGTTAAATAATCATTTTCATAATTAACGATAATTTCCAGTTTATTTAGAGTGGCGATAAGGTTTGCATCGTGATTACGCAACGTTATGAAAGGCGACTTATGAAGTTTCTCCACACGATGATCCGTGTTGTTGACCTAGACAAATCTATCGAATTTTATACAAACGTTCTGGGAATGAGCGTTTTGGATCGTTTTGAAAACCAAGAATACCGTTACTCACTGGTGTTTGTTGGTAGCCCTGATCAACCAGATGGCGCGACCATCGAGCTAACTTATAACTGGGATGCCGGCAGTTACGACTTAGGTAACGCATTCGGACACATGGCGCTTGGGTGTGAAGACATTTACGCAGCTTGCGAACAAATCAAAGCGCTTGGTGGCAACGTCACTCGCGAACCCGGTCCAATGAAAGGAGGAGAAACGCACATCGCCTTCATTAAAGATCCCGACGGCTACCCAATCGAACTGATTCAAACTAAACAATAACGAGGTTTCCTATGATAGACGCATTATTTCAACCGATTCAACTTGGCTCTCTCTCATTAAAAAACCGCATCGTTATGCCTCCGATGACGCGCTCTCGAGCCTCTCAACCGGGTAATGTCGCTAACGACATGATGGCGACCTACTACGCTCAACGCGCCGAAGCGGGATTAATTGTTGCTGAAGGCACGCAAATTTCACCAATGGGTCAAGGCTACGCGTGGACACCGGGTATTTATAGCCCAGAACAAATTGCTGGCTGGAAAAAAGTAACTGATGCAGTGCACGAGAAAGGCGGCGTTATCTTCGCGCAATTATGGCACGTTGGTCGTGTGACTCACCCTGACAACATCGGCGGCGAGCAACCTATTTCTTCTTCTGCGCTCAAAGCAGAAAACGTGAAAGTATTTATCGACAATGGCACTGACGAACCTGGCTTTGTCGACGTGGTTGAGCCGCGTGAAATGACCAAGCAAGACATCAAGAATGTTATTGAAGAATACCGCCAAGCCGCATTAAACGCGATAAAAGCTGGGTTTGATGGTGTCGAACTTCACGCAGCAAATGGCTACTTGGTTAACCAGTTTATCGATTCTGAAGCGAACAACCGCACTGATGAATACGGCGGCTCAACTGAAAACCGTCTGCGTTTTCTTGGTGAAGTGGTCGAAGCGATGACGCAAGCCATTGGCGCAGAGCGTGTTGGTGTTCGCCTTGCACCATTCACTTCGTTAAACGGCACCGTTGATAGCACACCTGTCGACACCTACACCGCTGCTGCTGCGCTGCTTGATAAACTCAATGTGGTTTACATTCACATTGCAGAAGTGGATTGGGATGACGCGCCTGACACTCCGCATGACTTTAAAACCGCAGTTCGTGAGGCGTATAAAGGCACACTGATCTATGCCGGTCGTTACAACGCAGAAAAGGCGCAACACGCGATTGAAAGTGGTTTAGCCGACATGATCGGTTTTGGTCGTCCGTTTGTTGCAAACCCAGACTTACCAAGCCGCATCAAGCATGGCTATCCACTGGCAGAACATGACCCTGCCACATTGTTCGGCGGCGGTGAAAAAGGTTTAGTGGACTACCCTGCGTATCACGCGGGTTAATTCATCTACGTAAAGCTGATTCGCAACTCGCGACAAACCAATAGCTAACCCAAAAGAACCTTGCTCTTCCCCCTGTGAGGCCAAGATGCAGGGTTCTTTTTAGGCAAGCCACCAAGGGTTAACGTCTTTGACAAGATGTACAACCTCGGCACGCAGAGCGCGTCGTTTTACTTAGTAAACTGCGTTGTACTTTACAGTAGGCATTTTTCAGTGCGCGGCGGCCTGAAAACCAATCATCCGGTTTAGTGAGGATTAAGTAGCCGTTAAACCTCTTAACCAACTCGGTTCGATTGTTTTCGATAAATCGGCTATCAAACTCGATTTCGAAGTAATCCAACGCTTCTTCGATACAAGTAAAGCTGGCAATTTTTTCCTGAATCGTATTCTCTGTCATTGTTTCTTTAGCGTTATCATTTTCAATGAAGTCTAAGAGCCTCGCGCTTTACGTTCTTTGATTTAGCGCTTCTTAACATCACTCTTTCTGGGATTTCCATATTGAAATTCAATTTGGGAATTCGTTATTTCCCCCAGCCTTTTAATTTTGACAATCACCTTAAGAATCTGATTTAAAACAATATTATTTCTGGTTCATATTTTGCTCTACTTCGTTAAACGGAATGTTGGAGGGACACGATATGACTTATAGAGCGGAAGTAGACGGATTAAGGGCGATTGCTGTCACGTTAGTGATTTTGTTTCATGCAGGAGTTGAGCAGTTCGCTGGTGGCTTTATTGGCGTCGACGTATTTTTTGTTATCAGTGGCTATTTGATCACCACCATCGTGATTAACGATTTGGAAAACCAGAAGTTCAACCTCGGTGATTTTTATGAGCGACGCATTCGCCGCATACTTCCCCTGCTACTGGTGGTGATTGCCGTAAGCTATTTGATGTCTTGGTGGCTATTTTTGCCACAAGCACACAAAGACGTTGGTCAGTTCGCAGTGTCTTCTATTCTTTCTTCATCCAACATTCTTCTGTATTTAAAAGGCCACAATTACTTCGGTTTAGAAGATCAAGCCAATCCGCTGTTTCACACTTGGAGCTTGGGCGTTGAAGAACAATACTACATTGTCATTCCTTTGCTACTCATGCTACTCGCTCGTGGCAAAAACGCGTTTTACCTGACTTTTTTCATCGCGGTATTTGCGCTGAGTTTGATGACTATTGTCTATGCGAGCAACGATCCTGATTTCGCCTTCTACATGATCTTCTCTCGTGCTTGGGAGCTGGCAACCGGTTCATTACTCGCCTTAGTAATGAGAAAAGCTCAAGTTCAATCCAACGATACGCTGGCAACCATTGGCATCGTTTTGATATTGGCTTCCGCGCTTTTGTTTGAAAAATCGCAAGATGGCGCGGGCATTACGCTGCTGGTGCCGGTCATCGGTAGCGCGTTGGTGATTTTGTTTGCCTCTAAAGACAATGTCTGCGGTAGATTACTGAGCCTAAAATGGGTCGTGTTCGTCGGCTTAATCAGCTACAGCTTGTACTTGTGGCATATTCCGCTATTTGTGTTTTACCGCTACATGCTGGACGCAACTCAAGACGTCAATATCTCGCTTTACATTGCCGCTCTTTTTGTACTGTCTTACTTCACTTGGCGCTTTGTGGAAAAGCCGTTCCGCAGCCGAAAAGCCATGAGCATGCGCACTGTGTCTGCGGTTGTTGTGTTGCTGACGCTGCCCTTGCTGACGTTCGGCGTTATTGGTCATCAAAACGGTGGTTTTCCAGAAAGAAGTGCATTTTTCGAGGCCATGCGCGTTAACAACGGTTACGGTTTAGATTGCAACGGCAACACCGACGTTAACGATGTGTGCTCGTCTGCGCCGCAGCCCACCATCGCTGTGTTAGGTAATAGCCACAGCATGGTTTACGTAAAGCGTCTGTCCGAAGTAACACCAACTGGCGTGGTGCAACTTACTCAAGATTCCTGTGCAGTCGGTTATGTCGACATCCTCGAAGCTGCTGGCTCAATTTCTTGCCGACAGTTCTTCAAACAGGCAGTCGATACCATTTTGCGTACCCCTTCTATTCGTCGCGTCGTTATCTCTTCCAACTTCAATAAAGAGCTTTCACAAGCAGATTATGAGGCATCATTGACTGGTTTGTTAAATGAACTGGAAGGGAAAGAAGTGGTCGTTTTCGGCCCAACCCCTTCTGCACCGTTTGCGGTGGGTGAATGCCTTTGGAAAGCGCGTTTGTTTGGCGAGACGGAAGAGTCCGCATGCGATTTCTCTCCCAAGCGACATCACCCTCAAAACGTGGCGAAGTTAGTGAACTACTTTGATCAATTTGAGCACGTTGAGTTTGTCGACTTGACCGATGCCATTTGCAGAAATGGCGTATGTCGAATGAAAGTTGGTGCGAACAACGCCATGTATACCGATGACAGCCATTTATCTTACAAAGGTGCTGAGTTGGTGCTTGGGCATTACCACAGCAGTGCGAATGAAGCGCAACAGTTCACTTACGACCGACAATAACCAAGAGAATAAACTTTTATGCTTCAGCGCTTATCTCAGGTAAGCGCTGAATATTTTAAAGCGAGGAAAGCCAGCGCGTTTATTTGAAAATGCGTGGGTCAAACGCGAAATCGAGCTTTTCGGCTTTCTTGATGATCTCTTTCATTTTGGGATGATTTGGGTTCACCACGTAGTTTTTATCACGAGGTGAAATCGTTGAAGGCACTTGCAGCGCGGCAAACTCAGGATGAGGATCATTGAGAAACTGGTCACCTATGTACTGTGTAGACTCGCTCGCCGGTATTGCTCGCCACGTCACAGGGAGATCTTCTTCATCTAAGGTGGCGATGAGATATTCGGGCATCTCAATACGATATAAATCGTACAGTTTGGTGATAGCTGGATCGTTATTTACGTGAACAAACACTTCCAACGAGCAAAGGGATTCCGATTCAGAGAAGTAGAGGGCTTCGGTTCCTTTTGAGTTCCATCGCCCTCCAAACAACTTTGCGCCAACGGGGCTGAATGGCGTGTCAGCAAATTTCTTTTGTGTGAGACGATAGAGCTTCATATTACGAGAACACCCCGTGCTCTAAACGGCCGATCAAATCTTTTACGATTTCAAAATCCACTGTGGTCGAGACCATGTCTAGCGGCCTTTTTCCACCTAAGCCGTACACATTCTCTCTCATCCATTTTAACGCGCGCTCTTCGTCGTCAAACAACTCTGTCGCGAGTTTCAATAACATCGCTAATCGATAGATTGCATCACTCTCTTGAGTATTAAAACGCTCATCATTTTTAAGACGACGCTTAATTGTACTAACAGGAATCAGTGTCACATGTTGGAATTCACTTTGAGAAAGCTTTACTCGATCAACAATGTTCCGGTATACCTTGGGCTCAAAGCCTTTGTGAACCGCATCAATACGACCCGTTTCAGCATCTTCAATACCTAGCATAAGCCAGAAATTGGCTTTATGAGATTGTTTCGGCTTAAAGCTTTTTAATGCTGCAGTTGCCATATCAAGCTCCTATGGTTCATATGGTCTAGTTATTATGGTTCAAATGAGCTCAACTTTCAATCAAAGTAACAATCAAAGTAAAAAGACAGGTAAAGAAAAAGGCGAGCTTTGCGCCCGCCTCTCTTACTTATTCATCAACTTTGTTTACGCATCTACCGATTTGCATCGTTTCACTTACTACAAGTCAAAACGGTCGGCGTTCATGACTTTCGTCCATGCAGCGATGAAATCGTGGATGAATTTTTCCTGATTATCATCTTGCGCATACACTTCCGCGTACGAACGTAGAATCGAGTTTGAGCCAAAGACAAGATCCACTCGAGTCGCCGTCCATTTCACTTGGTCTGTTTTACGATCACGGATTTCGTACTGATTAGCACTTACCGGTTGCCACATATATGACATGTCAGTAAGGTTCACGAAGAAATCATTCGACAAAGTGCCGACTCGGTCAGTAAATACGCCCTCTTTTCCACCGCCGTAGTTACTGCCTAAAACGCGCATACCACCGATAAGTACCGTCATTTCTGGCGCCGTTAGCCCCATAAGCTGAGCACGATCTAATAAAAGCTCTTCCGGCTTAACCGCGTAGTCTTTCTTCAACCAATTTCGGAAACCGTCAGCAACAGGCTCAAGAACTTCGAACGATTCAACATCCGTCATCTCTTGAGTGGCATCACCTCGGCCTGGCGCGAATGGTACGGAAACATCATGACCTGCGGCACGCGCAGCCAGTTCAATACCTACATTACCAGCAAGCACGATAGCGTCAGCAACACTACAGCCCTCTTCTGCTGCTATTTTTTCTAGCACAGCAAGAACACGACTTAGACGCTCTGGCTCGTTTCCTTGCCAATCTTTTTGCGGAGCCAAACGAATTCTCGCACCATTTGCGCCGCCTCGGCGATCAGAGCCACGGTAAGTACGCGCACTATCCCACGCCGTACTTACTAGCTCACTAATGGATAGGCCACTTGCTTCGATTTTTGTTTTCACTAAATCGACATCGTAGTCTGTCTTACCTGCAGGGGTTGGGTCTTGCCAAATAAGATCTTCGCTTGGCACATCAGGTCCGAAATAACATGATTTTGGTCCTAGATCGCGGTGTGTCAACTTAAACCAGGCACGAGCAAAAACGTCATCAAAGTACGCTGGGTCATTTTGGAACTTTTCTGCAATCTTGCGATATTCAGGGTCCATTTTGAGCGCCATATCGGCGTCAGTCATGATTGGATTGTAGCGCTTAGAACCGTCTTCAACATCGACAGGCTTGTCTTCTTCTTCAATGTCGATTGGCTCCCACTGCCACGCACCTGCTGGGCTCTTCTTCAGTTCCCAATCGTACTTAAATAGTAGGTGGAAGTATCCGTAGTCCCATTGTGTAGGGTGTGTCGTCCAAGCACCTTCAATACCGCTCGTTACCGTGTCACGTCCAATACCACGTATTTTGTGGTTAATCCAGCCAAGACCTTGTTCATGAACGTCTGCGGCTTCGGGCTCTGGACCAAGGTTTGCGGCATCACCATTACCATGACACTTACCGACCGTGTGACCACCCGCTGTGAGCGCGACAGTTTCTTCATCGTTCATTGCCATTCGCGCAAAGGTCACACGCATGTCATGTGCTGTTTTGAGAGGATCTGGGTTCCCGTCCACCCCTTCTGGGTTCACGTAGATAAGCCCCATCATTACTGCGGCAAGTGGATTTTCTAAATCTCGCTCACCAGAATAGCGGCTGTTATCAGCGTCACTTGTGGCTAACCATTCTTGCTCGGAACCCCAGTAGGTGTCTTTTTCGGGATGCCAAATGTCTTCTCGCCCAAAGCCAAAACCAAAGGTCTTAAAGCCCATGGATTCATACGCCATGTTACCGGCAAGGACAATCAGATCGGCCCAACTTAATTTGTTGCCATATTTTTTCTTGATGGGCCATAAAAGGCGGCGAGCCTTATCGAGGTTTGCGTTATCTGGCCAAGAGTTAAGAGGAGCAAAACGCTGGTTGCCTGTCGCAGCGCCGCCACGTCCATCCGCGATACGATAACTACCCGCGGCGTGCCATGCCATTCGGATCATTAAACCGCCGTAATGTCCCCAGTCGGCAGGCCACCAGTCTTGGCTATCAGTCATTAAGTCTTTTAAGTCTTTTTTAAGTGCTTCGACATCTAGCTTTTTCAGTTCTTCTTTGTAATTAAAGTCCTGGCCAAATGGGTTGGTTTTGGAGTCGTGTTGATGCAGGATGTCTAAGTTTAAGGCATTCGGCCACCAATCCATCACCGACTTATCTGTAGATGTTTGCCCACCATGCATAACTGGACATTTACCTACCGAACCGCCGTTTGTGTTGCTCATATAATGCTCCTTCGTATCGTGGTTGTGGTAACCACTCTTTGTTATTCAACAAATCTAATATCCACCTCAAACAGCGTAGTTCATACACTGAATTTTTAGTTAACGCCAAGTCAAAATTTCCATATCTCGGCTAATAAATAATTGTTATCAAACATGTACCTATATGCAGAAAATATGGATAGAGATCAGTTTAAGTCCATACCTGAATACTTGATTCCAGACAGCCTCGCCATGTTGTGATCCCAGGTCGCTAAATCATGGCGACTAAATTCATTCAGAGCGTGGTGACCACATGCCCTTGCCATAACTTGCATGAGCTCGACCGAGGATTCGAAGAAATTTTTCAGTTGCTGAGATGATTTTTCGATATCGAGACGCTGCCTCAAATCGGCATTTTGCGTTGCGATCCCCGCAGGGCAATTATTGGTGTTACAAATCCGGGCCGCGACGCAACCGATCGATTGCATCGCACTGTTGGCTATCGCCACTCCGTCTGCCCCAAGTGCCAACGCTTTGACAAAATCCATAGGAACTCGCAACCCACCAGTGATGATTAATGTGACGCGGTCACTTGCGCCTTTTTCATCTAAGTACTTACGCGCACGAGCTAGCGCAGGAATGGTTGGCACGCTAATATGATCACGGAACATAGTTGGCGCCGCGCCCGTGCCACCACCGCGACCATCTAAGATGATGTAATCGGCACCCGCATCGAGCGCAAATTGTATGTCTTGCTCAATATGGTTTGCACTGAGTTTAAAGCCAATTGGAATGCCGCCAGTGATGCCACGGACTCTGTCAGCAAACTTTCTGAAATCGTGAGTAGTATGAAGGTCTTTAAATGTTGGCGGTGAGATTGCTGGTTGGCCTTCGGGGATACCTCTCACCTGAGAGATCTTACCCACATTTTTATTTGCTGGAAGATGACCACCCGTGCCTGTTTTGGCGCCCTGCCCACCTTTAAAATGAAAAGCCTGAACATTAAGAAGCTTAGATTCATCGTAGCCAAACTGAGCACTGGCAAGCTCATAGAAATACCGCGAATTTGCAGCTTGTTCTTCAGGTAACATCCCCCCTTCACCGGAGCAAATCCCAGTCCCTGCCAACTCAGCACCTTTTGCTAGCGCAATTTTCGCCTCTTCCGAAAGTGCGCCAAAACTCATGTCCGACACCAACAAAGGAATAGCGAGCTTGAGCGGCTTACGCGCGTTTGGCCCCACAATCAACTCGGTAGACACGGGAACGTCTTCTAACAACGGTTGTGTCGCCATTTGCGCCACCATGATTTGTATAGCATCCCAATGTGGTAGCAAATGCCTAGGAACCCCCATTGCAGCCATCGGACCATGATGACCGAGTTTAGAGAGCCCTTCTCTCGCTAATTGGTGGATAAACTCTAGGGTTGGTTCTTCTTGAGTAGCGGACGCAGTCGGTTTGTCACTTTTCTCTCGTTTTTTCTCAGGGCCTTCTTTGCCGACTTGCTCAGAAGAAAAACGCTTATGTGTTCCATCACAAAATGGGGCATTAGAGGTATGCTTGCACTGGCAGAGATACGCTTCTTCATCTTTTTCCGCAGTAAAGCTCATTGGCTTTAAGCCTGTTCCCGAATGCGACCCATCGCAATAAGGTTGATTTTTAGAACGTCCACATCGGCAAAAGTAATATTCTTGCCCTTCGGTTAGATTCACTTTAATCGGCTTATTATCGGCGATGATTGGCTTGTTCATGTTGCCCCCTGTTTATTATTGTTAACCACGCTTTCTCGCTGGCTTGCAATAAGCGTAGAACAGGAGCGGAAAGAGCGTCAGCGAAACCAGAGTAAAATACGCGATTGTCGCTTGCCTCACCTATACTCTTTATGGGTCTCATACACGTGGAGGCTATATGACGATTGCAACCCGATTAGATGAATATTTGACTGAGCATAACATTCACTTTCAAACCGTGAATCACAGTCACAGTCATAGCTCGCTACAAAGTGGTGTTGCCGCAGGTGTGCCTTTAATGAATATCGCAAAAGGCGTCATTCTTGAGGATCATGAAGGGCATCATATGATGGCGGTCTTACCTGCCAACAACAAAATCAGTTTGTCGAGATTAAACGATGAATTTAACGCTACTTTCCACTTGGTGAAAGAGCGTATGGTTTACCGACTCTTCACTGATTGTGAGCACGGCGCAATTCCACCGATTGGTAGTCCTTACCACATGTCGACCGTTTGTGATGAAAGATTAGCAAACTTGGAACATGTCTATCTTGAAGCCGGCGATCATGAAACTCTGATTAAGCTAGATAGAAAGGCATTTAAAGAGCTAATGAACGACTGCAAATACTTAAGATTCAGCAGTGAAGTTCTGCATTAAACTTCCAAAAATCTGTCGACATTTCGTGAAAAAGGCTCTTTCAAAAAGAGCCTTTCTTTTTCTATTGGCGGTGCATGTCGGAAGCTTCTCGGCTTTTAGTAATCCGCAATTTAGAACGCATAGAAACCAAAAAAACCGCCCGTTTGGGCGTTTTTTTTTCAATCCAACCACTATCGAACAAAAATCTTTTGAATCGCTTTTATCGCCATAGCTCTGCGACGCATTAATGCCCCCGTCCTTGGTAGCCATTTCGGCGTGTGGAGTACGGTTTTCGCGTGGCTAAAGGTTCTGAATCCTTCCACTCCGTGATAATGACCAATGCCTGATTCACCAACGCCACCGAAAGGCGCATCCTCAGCGCCAACGTGTAATACCGTGTCGTTAATGCCGACGCCGCCACTGTGTGTGTTGCGTACAATATGTCTGATGGTCGATTTGTTGTCCGACATAACATACAGCGCAAGAGGTCGCTGGTGCTGATTAATGTAGTCAATCGCTTCGTCTATCGCTTTGTAAGGCTTGATGGGTAGAAATGGCCCAAATATTTCCTCTTGCATGATGCGCATATCTGTCGACACGTCTGTGATCAAATGAGGATACAAAAGCCTTTCCTGTTGAGGTGACGCTTCAACAGTATGGATGCTTGCGCCCTGAGCTTTGGCGTCCTCAAGTAGCGCAGTCAAACGATCATACTGTCGTTGATTAATAATATGGGTCAGCTTTTGATTCTTGTTGGATTTCAAATAGAGTTTTTCAAAACGTTTTAAGAACAGCGCAATGAACTCTTCGACGCGTTCTTGTGGTACAAACGCGTAATCTGGCGCGACACAAATCTGACCGGCATTGATGCATTTACCAAACAAAATCGCATCAACGGTTTTCTTCATGTCTGCATCTTCTGCAATGATCACCGGAGATTTTCCACCCAGTTCTAACGTCACTGGAGTCAGGTTTTCAGCCGCTGCTTTTGCCACAGCGCGACCAACATTTGTCGAGCCAGTAAACAAAAGATGATCGAATGGCAGTTGGCTGAATGATCGTGCAACGTCCGCTTCACCTTCAAATACTTCGACATATTCAGACAACTCGCGACAAATATTGACGATGACTTTATTGGTTTTGGGCGTAAATTCGCTGAGCTTCATCATCACACGGTTACCTGCGGCCAAAGCAGTAACTAAAGGCGCAAGGCTCAAAATGACAGGAAAATTCCACGGCGAAATGATCCCGACCACGCCGAGTGGCTGATACTGAACAGTCACTTTCGACGGAGCAAGCAACAGACCGGATTCACGCTTACTTGGTTTGCACCACTTTTTTAGCTGCTTGATGGTGTAATTGATGTGCGAGACCGTCGGCAAAACGTCGGTCATGGCGGTATCAAATTCGGAACGATAACCAAAATCGTCACTCAGCGCTTCCACCAATGCTTGTTTATTCGCTATCAGAGCTTGTTTTAGCAAGACAAGGCGCTGCTTACGCTCATCCAAACTAGGATAAGGTTCGGCGGCATACGCCGCTTTTAAGCGATCAAGGCTTTGTTGTAACAGGTTGTCCACTTCAACCTCTGCGATTGCGTTCATGATGCTTCTCCTAACCTAGTTTCAACCAATGACGCTCCAAATTAACACGAGCGCAACAATGTTACTATTGTAGCGTTCGCGAAATTAGAGTTCGAACTCTGATTAAAATATCAGTGGGTTTGGAGCTAAGTCAGACGCAACTCATAAATGCCGAGCCGTTGAGAGCGGTCAAGCGTCTCGAACTCGTGATCAATGTATTCTTTTAATGTAGCACCAGCACGCTCAGCAATATTGATGCTGGCAATGTTGTCTTCCATACAGTGGAATTGGATGAATTGCGCGTGCCCTTTCTGCTTCAAAAAAGGAATCAACACCGCGAGTACTTGGTCGATCACTCGGTGTCCTCGCCCATTGTTGGCAAGCCAATAGCCAATCTCAGTGACGCGTGTGTGCGAATCCACACCTTTAATGCCAATAACACCCGTAAACTGCCCATCAAAATAAATAGCGCACCAGTGGGCATCTAACGCTTTGCTGTTCACGCGCTGAGAGATGTATTTCACCGCTTCTCTGCGGTTGGTCACAAAGTCCGTCCAAGGCAAATAGCCAGAGAGGCTGTTTCGATACGTGTTCACCACTTCCAGTAAAACAGTCGCGTGTTTGGTGGTGAGAGGCTCAATTGAGACCCTTTCTGAAACAGAAAAACTGGCCTGCATGCTATTTCCTTGATACGCCTTTTGGCACATGACCTCATCCATCCACATTATCCCTTTTTCAGTAAACACTACTCACAAATCCTACCGCCTCATTGCGTTGAGAACAAACTTCCATATTCGTTATGTCAAACGTGCTTAAAAGGATGGCGTTCTCGTCTAGTCTGTTTGTTCAATCAACGTAAATGGCGTCAACGATTCCACATCCACGTAATGCCTCCACACATGTTCGTAAAGGTGGTGTTGATTTGCAAACGGGGCTAGTCGCTTTGCTTCTTCAAGCGTACACCAACAATACTCTGTGTGTTCTTCGTTAAGTACAACCGATTGGTTAGGTGGACAAAATAATACGAAGCATGGAATAACCATGATGCGGTTATTTTTTGCTTCGTAGAACTGTTCTAGAAAGTCTGCAGTATGTAACTCAACATCGTCAATTTGCGTCTCTTCTTTCAGTTCTCTGAGAATAGTTTGCCATCCGGTTTCACCGGCCTCTACACCACCAGCAACATGGCACCAATAACCACCATTAACACGTTTGAGCAACAGTATTTTATCGACGCCATCAATTTTAGAAATGACAACGCCAGAAGTATGCGTAGCTTGTACTGGGATCATGTATGCTCCTTAAATATCTAGATATTTCCTAGATGCGCTCCATGCGCGAATGAAAGATAGGGTTGCTTGAGAACCCATAGTCTACTGCTTATTCTCACTCTCGGCAGATGTGTTTAAATATCACGGATCATTTTGTGAGCTGAGTATGCTAAAGTGCGATCTGTCGCAACAAATGAGCAGTAAAATGTCTAATTCATTCAACACTCTGGTTCCCATTGGTGTGCGCTTTATGGTGCTCTCCGCATTCGGTTTCGCGCTAATGTCTGCCACAGTAAAGCATGTCAGTCTTCATGGTATCCCTGTATTTGAGATTGTTGCAGCGAGGGCACTCGTCTCACTTGTTATCAGCTATTTAGATGTTAAGCGAAAACGAATTTCTGTATGGGGCAATAATAAGCCATTACTGTTTGCGCGTGGCGCAGTGGGCACCATGGCATTGATGTGCGTATATTATTCGGTGACTACCTTACCTTTGGCAGAAGCGACCATCTTCCAATACATTCACCCAGTATTTACTGCGCTCCTAGCCGTCTTTTTCTTGAAGGAACGCATTCAACCATCGACGTTCCTTTGCATTGCCTTGTGCTTACTCGGCATCTATATAATGGTAAGTCCAGAAACAGGACAAGAAGCAGAGCGCACTTTACCTATGTTTAGCGTAATGATTGCAATCTTGGGCGCATTTGGTAGCTCAATTGCTTATGTCATTGTTAGAAAACTTAGCCAAACTGAAGATAGTTCAGTGATCATTTTCTATTTCCCTCTGGTTGCTCTACCCGCTTCACTCTTACTGATTGGCGATGATTTTGTTATGCCCGACCTGTATCTGACTTTCATGTTGGTTTTGGTTGGTGTATTTACCCAAGTTGGGCAATTGGGATTAACCAAAGCAATGCAAACTCAGCAAGCGGGCAAAGCGTCTGCTTACTCGTATATTCAGATCGTATTTTCTGTGTTGTTAGGCATCATTTTCTTCGGCGAAATCCCGCTCATCTGGACGTACATCGGTGGTGCACTAATTGTAGCGGGCGCACTCATTAACGTATTTGGCCACCATTTGCGATTGCCATTCGTTAAGCGCAGCGCTTAACCCTTCAGCCCCAAAGCGAGACAACACTAAAACGTAAAAAGCCAGAGTCGACTCTGGCTTTCTTTTTATGTTTAACCTGACGTTAAGCGGATAATTTTAATCCAGCGATACCGGCAACAATAAGCAGTAAACTCAGCAATTTTATCAGCGTCGCGGGCTCGTCAAATATGTAGATACTGACGATTGCCGTTCCAATCGCTCCTATACCTACCCAAACGCCGTAAGCGATACCGAGTGGTAGCGTCCTTAATGCAATTCCAAGTAACCAAAAGCTCAACACCATAAACGTAACGGTAAAGCCAGATGCCGCCAATTTGGTAAAACCTTGTGAGTATTTTAGTCCGACAGCCCATGCCACTTCGCATAAGCCAGCAATGAAGAGAATTCCCCAAGCCATGTCATATTTCCCAACGAGATGGGGTCGTCCCCGAGAAAAGATAGAGCGGTGAGGTCGTCCTCACTTCTTTGTGACTCGCTATTATATACAGAAAATTGAACGTAAAAAAATAAGGCCCTGATATTTCAGGGCCTCTTTACATAAAAATCGCTAGGGCTTAGCGATGATGAATACGGTACCATCCGTCAACGTAAAGCTAACCTCACTGGTTTTCTTTCCGATACCGGATAAACTGCACTCGTTATCGTTATCACACGGCGTATTTGAAATAACATTCCACACGCCATTCATCAAGCCAGAACCAGTAATAATCGCCGTCCACGTTTTACCATTGTTGATTGATTGTGTAGTAACTTCATCAGATGTTGGTGGCGCTTCTTGTCCTACATAACTTGCTTCCACATTCAAGTTACTGTAACTGCTGTAAGCGTACACGCCAATGTGCCACGTTCCTTCATTCGGAGAAGTAATACTACATGCTTCATTACTGTTGCTACTGTATGAGCGACAATCGTAGCTGGTTAAACTTGGTTCACTTCCCAGCTTAACGTAAAGATCCGCATCGCCGTTTGCTCCCGATGTGGTAACAGTAAAATCTGAACTGTTGGTAGGCACATCAATCGTAAAACAATGCCACTCACCAGTAGATGAAGAGTCTATGTTGCTGGAAACACCATTGTTTAGGGCGATAGCTTCACACGTGCTAGACGGTGGCTCGACGACTCCGCCATCAACTGAAACACCGACCTGAGCAAAAGCGTCGGCTACATCATTCGCCGCCACGTTTAAGCTTTGGGCGGCCGCCAATACACCCGCAGCTGCAGAGTCAAACGTTTCGCTTGGCGTCCAGTAGTTCTGGTTAGCGTACGCAAAAACCTCGAACGCTTGTCGCGTTCCCCAATTGTACTCAACCGCCAATAGATAAAACGCTTTGTTAAACACACCACTTGAATAATGCACATCCATGCCACTCACATACTGAGACGCGTGATCAATTGAACGACCATCAAGGGGCGGATTATCCATGTAGCGCAGCGCCGCATTGGCAGCCTTTCTAATATCGTACCCAACTTTCCAGTCGTTAGAACCACGTGAATAGAATTCAGCCGCCTCACCTGCCATATCTGAGAAAGCCTCATTGATTCCGCCAGATTGCTCTGAATAAATCAGATCAGAGTTTTGTTCTGTAAATCCATGGCTAACTTCGTGCGCTGAGACATCTAAACTCACTAAAGGATAGAAATAACTCGCACCGTCGCCAAAAGTCATACTCGAGCCATTCCAAAAGGCGTTTTCATAGCGTTTGCGGTAATGCACTCGCATTTGAAGCTGAAACGTTAAGGGAGCAGTATTCAGCCAATCTTTGTACATGTCGTACACCACTTTGCCAAAGTAATGCGCATCATTTAACGGGCTGTACGCTCCATTAATTTCTTTAACACTATTGGTTGGACAAACGAACGTATGTGTATTAGCAGACGTCCTACCATTCAAGTTGATGGTTTTGACCACGCCAGGAATATCCATCAAACACGTATCACCAGATTGCTGGACTAATAGAGACTCAAAGTCCACACCATAATGATAACGACCAATTTTTTGGTTTCCTCCCGGACCATTCGCTTCTACGTGCGCTAACCCTCCATATTGCAGCAAAATGTTTCCTGTTTTAGCATCAACAAGAAAGGTGGGACGCGTAGGCTTACCACCATGCTCATTATCAGCAAAAAACTGGACAATATAAGCTAAGTGCGCCACGTCACTTTTATCGACATAAATACGCAAACCTTGGCGCTGATTCTCTATTTGGTATCCGTTTTCACGGTACGGCTTTTGCGTTGAAGACATTACTTGAGAAAGCGACAATCTAGGCACCATATCATTGATATCTCGGGCAATATCCTTTACAAGAGTGCCGTTGATATGCTTGATTTGGCCCTGTTTATCACGATGTACGACAATTTGCTTGCCCCAAATCGGGACGCCTTTAAACATCTGCTGATAACGACTATGCGTACCGCCGTTTTTACCTTGGTTGGTTTTCAACTTTTGTACACGATTTCCATTTTGTAAACCTAACACACGATCTATATTTTGTGTGGCTGCAAGGTTGCGTTTTTCTAAAGCAACAACAAGACCATGGTTTTGCTCTAACCGTTCGGACTGAGCGGCGGATAAAGGTGTTGAAAAAAGAAGTGGTGAAGCAAGCATTGCCGTGACAAATAGCCTGCTCTGATAGCTTGATACTGAACCCATCGGTTAGCCCCCTATTTTGCATCAATAGCAAAGCCAAACTGACCAGTTCTTATTTGTTTGTTTCTCACCCGAAAGTGAAGTCAAACTTATCGTAATCATCCCGCTCATTGATTTTAGCACACACAATCATACAGCTTATGTTTTAGTGCCATTTCATCTATTAAAAGCGACACCGTTTTTTAACAATTTGCATATAACCTTTTGGTGTTGAAAGTGTTGCGTTTATTGCACAAATCACACAAAAACTAATTGAACATGTAAATATGAAAACGTTTGTGTGATTGATATCGCTTAAAACAATTACTGATGACTTTAATATTCAGCCGAATCAATTATAAGGTATGACGTACCCATGAAAACAATCAAAACCTCTATCGCTCTCCTTGTTGGCGCCGCTCTATTATCTGGATGTAATGACGACACTGAATACGTCAATGTTCAGCCTAAAGAAGTAAAAGTAGCGACTTACAACCTCTCTTTTGACCGTGCAACTTTTGAAGCTTTAGTGAGTGAAATGCAAATTGAACCAGCGCAGCAAACTGTATTGGTTACTGCCTATTTAGACGGTTCTATCGCCGCTGAAGACAAAACCACTGCGGAAAAAGTCATTCAAATTCGAAACGTTGCTGCGATTATTCAGAAGAATCGCCCTGACGTTCTTATGATGGCGGAATACAACAACGACGGAACAGGCGAAAACAAAGCTGCCCTTGAAGGCTTCCAGAAGAACTACCTGTCTGTCGCGCAAAGCATCAATGGTGCAGGCGGTGAAGCGAATCTTGAACCTATCGAATATCCTTACGCGGAGTCTTACTCTACCAACACAGGTTTGCTAAGCGAGTTTGACCTCGACAACAATGGAACAGCAAGTCAAATGCCGGGCGATGCATGGGGCTTTGGCATGTACCACGGTCAATACGCCTTTGCCCTAATGTCTAAATACAAGATTGATACGGCAAATACGCGCACGTTCCAAGCGTTTAAATGGAAAGATATGGAAGGTGCGAAGATTCCAACCATTACTATCTGTGACGGCTCACAAAAGATTCCAGATGGCATGAAGTGTGGTGATGAGTGGTACTCTGCAGAAGAATGGGATCAAGTACGCCTATCTTCTAAAAACCACGTAGATGCACCAATTATCATTCCGACTCGCAATGGCGAGGAAGTTGTGCATCTACTGATGTCGCACCCTACTCCACCAGTATTCGATCCAGGTAAAAACAAAGCGCAAAACGCAGCCGAAGTAGAGTTCTGGCATCACTACATTCAAGGTAAAGACTATTTCTACGACGATGCAGGTAAGAAAGGCGGCTTAGCGAGCGGGGCTAAATTCGTAATGATGGGCGATCAAAACCTTGATCCCGTGGCCGGTGACGGTATTAGCTCTGTAATGCAAGAACTGCATAATGATCCATTGGTTAACCAAACCGTGATGAATGGCGATCTTTACCCGACAAGCTTTGGTGCAGCCGAACACGCTGTTGACCGCAGCTCAGCTCACCCATATCCGAATCGCATCACTTCGACGTTTGGCTTAGGTGTAGATTATTCCTTGCCTTCTGCAAACCTAAATGTGGTGGACTCTGGCGTATACTGGTCAGCTTCTTATGAAGAAGGTCGTAAGCTATTTAACGATGCGCGTATTGGTAAGTATGGTGATGGCAAAGATGTGTCTTCCGACCATCGCATGATCTGGATTAAAGCACAGTTCTAAACTGTGCCATTTAAATAAAAAAAAAGCCAACCACAAGGATTCGTGATTGGCTGTATATATTTGTGAACAAAGTAGTTCACTAACAACGTCAGTTGGCTAGGTGACCCTCGGCTTAGAAAGGGTCACTCATACTAAAGCATGAGACGTGCCAACTTTGTAGCGCACAAAACAGGTTGTTATTTAACCACTTTCATTAAAACTTCACCAATAGCCACTGTTTGCTCACGCAATGAATTGCAATTTGCAAATTATAATTGGCATTTCGCAATAGACCCTACCATTAACTTTTGTTCTATGGCGTCCTAGCCAAATCACGTGCGAGGATTAATGCGAGTCCGAATACTTGCAAGAAGAGCCCGATATTCTTGTACCAAGCGATCTTTTCATCTTGCTTTGCCATTACCTCATTGAGCTCTACATTCTCAATGTAATAGTCATCAATGCGATCTCTATACGAAGCTTGTGCGTGGTTTATCTTTGACATTAGCTGAGGGAGTTTATCTATTTGTATTTCATCCGATTCGTGATGAGTCCAAGAGGATAAGTGCCCTTCCAATATCTGTTCTATCTCCGAAGGTATCGCTGCGCTCTGACCTATGTGCAAGTGAAGCAGCAACGCCTCTCTTTTTCTTTCTAGAGTTTCAACGCTATTCCACGCGAGTTGGATGGAATACAAGTTTTCCGCCTTTTGCTCTGCGAGTTGCGAATACTGTTTGCCAAGCCTATCAAGGACCAAGCTAGTAAGAACGATCGCGCCAATATTCAGTACTAACCCAATCAGAACGAGTACCCATGGCGGCGGGATATAGCTACGAAGACTTACCATAACTTATCGTACGGAAGATAAATCATATTCAACACAACCAGCGAAAGTATCACTAGGAATGTCACCTGCATGCCCCTAACACGCCTTTTTAAGTCCTCTTTCAATATACCTCGAGCATGGATAATTCGACCGATCACGAAAATAATGCCTGTGAGATGTATCCAGGTTGGGTAAGCACTATTGGATTCTAATAGTGCCATTAGAATCAGAGTAATGGGGATATATTCTGTCGCGTTACTCTGTGCACTACGAGCGATTTGGAGAGCCTCCACTCCTCCGTCAGCATAAGCAATCTGATTTAAGCGACGCTGCTTAATCACTTGAACGGCCAACCAAATAATCAGTATTGCAAGAATGCTAGCGTATAGAGCTGTGATCATATGTCGTCCTTTTTAATCCGGTTTTCATTATATAGCGTGTTACTTGGCTATAAATATAGCGGTATCCTAATGATAATGCGTCAGTTAACCTCAAATTATGCTTTGACTCGAATATAAGAAAACGAGTAAGAGAATACCTTATGGAACTAAAAACGCCCTCGAATAGAGGGCGTGAGAGTGAAATCGTGAATATTCAAGAATGGTGCACTATAAAGGATGATTGGCCAGCTTTTTACGCTTATGCCCTTTGACAATACTTTCAAAGATTGTAAATAACAGCCCCACCCAAATAAAGGCAAAGGTCACTGCTTTAACTTCGTCAAACAGTTCACCGAAAAACATGACAGCCAAAACAAACTGCAAGCTTGGTTCAATGTATTGCATTAAACCAACTGTCGATAAGTTTGTTATACGTATCGCTATAGAATAAAAAATCAGTGGTAAAAGCGTGATCGGTGCGCTGCCAAAGTACAAAAGCAATGTTGTGATATCTACGCCTGAAGCCAGCTCACCCACTGTCCATTGTTTGTAAAACAAATACGCCACGGCAACAGGAGTCAATAGCAGGGCCTCAACAAACAAGGTGGTGCTCCAGTCATATTTTATCTTCTTCTTGTACAACCCATACAAAGCAAAGAACAACCCATACAAAGCAAAGAACAACCCCATCGTTAGTGCGATAACAGGCAACTGGCCATAATGAATCACTTGATACATCACGCCAATTGTTGCTAGCACAATTGCGATGAGTTTACCTTTTGAAAGCTTATCTCCAAGAATAAACACGCCTAGTGCCACTGACACTAACGGTCCAATAAAAAAGCCTAAGCTTGCATCAATGACTCGATGGTGAGTCAAGGCCCAAGTGAACGCACTCCATGAAATACACATCAAACTGCTCGCGACAAACGTATACCACAAAGATTTTTTGTCACACCAGATTTCTTTCCAATTCGGTCCTCGACGGGTTATACCAAGCACAATTAAAAAACCTACAGGAACTGAGCCGATGATTCGCCATGCCAGCAACTCATCCATTGAAGCATTCGGTAAATAACGATAATAAATGGGTAGCAGCCCCCAAATTACAAAGGAGAATGCTGCCATAAAAGTGCCATAACGAGTGTTATTCATAAAACTATCGCTCATCTAAACGAATAAGTCAGCGCAAACAAATGGCGCTATGCATAATAAAAGGAGATCGATATCCCTGTGAGTTTAAGATGCTGAGGGCATTACTGGTTCAACGCTTGTACTACTGCTGTAAACCCACTCACAAAACACAACATAAGTGCTCCAAACCGAATTTTTTCTTTTGGTAACGATTGGGTGGTTTTCATCGCGAGCCAATACCCAAGCGCTGCCGCAGGTAATAGCGGAATAGTAATCACCAAATGGTGTAATGTGAAGAAACCAGCAGGAATTTGAACAACGAGCGAAATGATGGAACTGAAAACAAAAAATGCCGATAGGTTACCACGTAACTGATTCGCTTCTTGATGTTGCAACAACAGCGCCATCGGTGGGCCTCCAATCGCCGAACTGGTACCAAACAATCCAGAAAAGAATCCTGCTAATGTCATACGCGCTGGTGTGGGTTCAACCCGAAACGGTAAAACACTCACCACAACCGCGAATAACACCAAAAAACCAATCCAAAGTGTAAGAGCTTGAGTCGAGACAAAAAACAGTAGCAAGCCGCCAGCGACCGATCCGGGCACACGCCCAATCAATGCCATTTTTAAACCGCCGATTTCAACACTACTGCGGTGCTTCATCGCATTCATCAACGAAATAAATAACGCGACTAAACAGATTGGTGCAGGCACATACTCCGGCGCCCAAAGAATCAGTAAAGGTGCGGCAACAATTGCCAAGCCAAAGCCTATTGCGGTTTGTACATAAGAGCCAAGAAATATTAGCCCTATCGCAAGCAAGTTTATCGAATCGAATTCCATTTAGATTATTCTTATATTTGAAAGCCAAACACGAAAGCAAAGCACATTCGCACAATGAATGCGTCGAGTGTGTTGTGATATTAATCTCGCGTAGCATTCATCAAAGTGAACAAAAAGACAATCCATTTGTGCGGTTTGCCGTCACTTCTTTTCGTCTTTCATTCAGCCGATGTACGCGTATGCTTATATCTAGGCGAATTCATGCTCGACTGTTCATGCAGCATTTCTTCCACGGAATTAATGACTGCTCAAAAACGGCCGCATTAGATCTTTGAACCCTCCTCCCGCTCTATATAGGCGTAATCGATTCTCACTACGTCGGTATAGCACTTTATGACTCATCGCTTTATACTATTGATCATTTTGTCATTACCGTACTTATTTACACAACAACAAGTGTACGGTCAGTGTTACTTTTTCTACCTTTAACTTGCTGTGAAAATAATATGAGAAAACAAACTGGATTTACTCTAATAGAGTTAGTCGTAGTTATTGTCGTGCTTGGCATTCTTGCTGTCACTGCCGCACCACGCTTTTTAAACCTTCAAAGTGATGCGCGTGAAGCGCGTTTAGAAGGCATGAAGGGCGCGATTGCATCAGCGCTCGGTGTCGGTTATGGGAAAATGGCGATTGCAGGGTTGGAGAGCAAATCTTACGTTTCAAACTTCGTAGACAGTGCTTTAATGGCCGATTTACCATTTGACGGTTGTAATATTGGTGGTTCAAAACGCTGTGTTTTCTTATATGGGTATCCTGATTCTGATAGCGAGTCGATGAAATTGCTTGTGCAAGGGCTGAACGAAGAAGGCTCAGATTGGAAAACATTTCATCACCCAGCGGGTTCAACAACACGAGAAATGGTCATTGCAGCAGTAGACGAAAAAAGAGCAAGCCTGACACAATGCGGGATTTTATATGGACCACCGCAGGCTCCAAACGAAAGTTACACCTTAAAAATTCTTCCATGCCCACAATAAGATAAGGCTGCCCATCGGCAGCCTTATTTTTAATCTTATCGGGTTTGTTTACGCAAAGTTAAATACGTATTTATCCATCATATTCACCATACGGCCAATCTCTGGCTTGGTAATCGTATCATTTGCGCCAAGAGACAGTGCTTTCGCTCGGTTATCCTCACTCATCAATGATGAGAACATAATGATCGGCATTTCATGAAACGCTTCAGTATCGCGTAGTCTCTTCACTAAGTGCATACCATCCATTCGAGGCATTTCTACGTCTGTAACCACCGCATCTAACAGCTCTTTAACTGGCAAGTTTTCTTCTTTCGCGACCTCGATTAAGCTCATTAATTTCTCATGAGCCTCACCACCGTCTTTACAAGTGATCACATTGTAACCTGAAGAAGCTAATGTATCTTGAATCAAAGAGCGAATAAATGCTGAGTCATCCACCACCATGATCGTTTTAGCATTACGCTTACCCACCATTCTCTGGTTTAGATCTACCGACTTATCCCCTTTCACATCGTATTTTTCCATACTCAGCTCTGGGTTAATATCCGCGATGATTTTTTCAAAGTCGAGAATCATGATCAGGTTGCCTTCTTTGCGAACAACGGCCACTACACAATCTTGTTCGCCCGCTTCCAAAAACTGACTTGGTGATTCCACATCATTCCAAGAGATACGATGAATACGTGAAATACTATCAATCAGAAAGCCATTGGTCATTTTGTTGAAATCAGTAACGATAACAAACTTACGCTCTAGGTCCTGGCGTGTTGGTACACCTAACCAACCAGCTAAATCTACTAAAGGCGTCAATACATCTCTGGACGAAAACACCCCGATCATGTGAGGTTGTGCGTTTGGATAATCGGTTGTCTCTGGTACGCGAATCACTTCTCGTACTTTCGCAACGTTGATGCCGTAATAACAAGTTTTTGTGCTGCCATCCGGCAATGTTTTTTCTAAATGAAACTCGATGATTTCAAGCTCATTGGTACCACTTTCTGTCAAAATGGTGCTGGTTACGTTACTCATAAAGCCAATTATCCAACCAAAATACGCATCAGAAAAAGTTTGATGCAAACGCCATGAGAAGCCATTCTCAGGCTAAAAATCCAAGCATCCTTTTTAGTCGTTACAACAAAGTTTGTAAACCACCAAAAGGACGGCCAACGCACATTTCCATATCAAACTGTGAAAAAATGTCTCATTTTTGAACAGGATAACATGAGTTAACTTAGTGCGAGCTTACCTTCCCACTTTTAGCGGCCATTTCGATAAAAAGTTTAGGGTTAATATTGATGTTTTTCGTTGGCCTATCACTATTCCCACACATATGAAATCCCTCGTGTATTGGCGTATTCGACAGTATCTTATTCAATTGTGCTCAGTGAATTTCAATTATAGAAAATGTCATTTTCCTTTCCATCAGCAAGGTTTTTCCTACAATCCCTCTTAATACAATCATATTGCGTTGGGCGGTATGACAGTTCGGATAGTAGTGAGGCTCCATTTGAATAATGTTCTTATCATTGATGACCAACCACTTTACAGCGAAGCACTGACTTCTCTTGTTGAGAGCGTAATCAACACAGCCGAAGTCATTCAGTCAAAAGACAGCGCAGAAGTAATGGACTTAGTTCGAAATACAAAAATTGATTTTATTATTCTAGACGTTGTCCTTGGTGATCGAGATGGTATGCGTTTGGCGAAGAATATTTTAGCAACGGGCTATCAAGGTAAATTACTTTTCATTTCTTCACGCGACTATTCCAGCCTTTCTAAAGCGGCTTACGAGATGGGAGCTCATGGTTTCTTGAATAAAAACGAGACAAAAGAAGCGATTGCTGACGCGATTGTGAGCGTCTCACGTGGGTACTCTATGTTTAAGTCTACTCACGCTCCTTCTACTGGTGATGTCACGCTATCCAATCGCGAAGCCATGGTGTTCCACTACTTAGCTCAGGGCTATTCAAATAAACGTGTCTCAGAACAACTATCGCTCAGCGCTAAAACCATCAGCACTTACAAAACTCGTATTTTGAAAAAATACCATGCAAATTCATTGATTGAATTACTGCATACGATCCCAAGCGCTGAAAACATTCAATGCGATCGTTAGTTCTTCATATATTTTGCAATGGCATCGGTTAATATCTGGTGCATTGCATCGTGACGATGGCTTTGCTTCATCTGAAGTACAACCTTTGGCCAGCCGTTGGGGTAATAAGATTCAGGAATACGAATAAAACGGTATCCTTCGATTGGCGCCTGATACTCCAGAAAAACCGTCGCCGCCTTTTTTTGTTTGAGCAGCTTTAGCACACTGCTCACGTTATCTAGCGCTGCAATTCGATTGATCACCATACCGTGATTCTCCATTGCTCGTTTTGCAAGCTGCTCTTTCTCTTTCCAACCGATAATTTCAAGCATAATAAATGGTAGTTTGGCAGCCTCTTCAAGAGTGGTGATCCCAAGCTCTTCCGGAACAACAACCACAGCAGGCGCGTAGCCAATAAATTTCTGATGGATAGATTTTGGCAATTCATCATTGAAGTAATGAAGCTGGGCATCCACTTTGCCTAAAAGGATTTCGTCCACCGTATATTCAGTAATGGTTGCGACAGTAATATGAGCTTTAGGAAACAGCGTCATTAAATCCATCGCCAACAAGTGTCCAAATGAGTACTGAGCCGTTTGGGGTAAACAGACCGTTATATCCTTACTGTATTTTTCTGGTTTGAATTCTGATCGAACTAAGCATGTTTCTAAGTTATCTAATGCATCTGCAATTTTGGGTAGCTGACGCATCAGAAAGTTGGTGGGTTCTAAATGATGTGGGTGACGAATGAATAGTTCATCACCAAGTTGGATGCGTAAGCGAGCAAGATATTTACTGATCGACGCCTCACTCTTGCCCAAGGCTTTCGCTACGGGTTTAAGCTGACGATGCTTTTCTAACAGAACCAGTATTTTTAATAGGTTTAGATCAAGGTCTTTGTTCACGATACAGTACCAGTTGGGTCTTATGATAATCAGCAATCAAAGGAGCATTATGCATTGCTCGACTAATATAAAAGACCAAGGGTACTGCTTGGTCAAATTTATCAAACAGTTATGTCATGGTTATGTATTGTTGTCCTCAAACACGCTGTTTTTTCATTTCATATAACTCTTCATCTGCTCTCACGATCACCTCTTGCAGCGTTTCATCCTCTCCGCGCACAGCAACACCTGTACTAACGCTGATCTCTATATCTAATGTATTTAAACGATTGTGTTTAACAACGCTACGGAGCTTTTTCGCTAACATGGAAGCTTTGCTCATGCTGCATCCGGGCAAAATGACAATAAACTCATCACCACCAGTCCTGACTAAGTAGTCACTGTTCCGAAAAACCTTTCTCATTGAGTCTGCAATAATAACAATGACTTCATCGCCAACATGGTGTCCGTAACGATCATTAATCTTCTTGATACGATTTCCGTCAATCGCAATGATAGAGTATGGTTCAACCTCCATTCGATGTTTAAACCGCTCTTCTTTAAATACTCGCCGATTTAATAATCCGGTCAAGTCATCTTGCGTTACATCACTCAGAGCATTTTCTAATTGAATTTTGCTCTGTTTAGATTCATTGGCTTTTCGATAATAAGCGAACGCTACGACAGAATAGATGACAAGAATAAAGCTGTAGTCCACCACTATTTTACTAAACGGATATTGGTAAATAACAAGATTATTATTGTCGGCAACATAGGATTGAGTGTAAGCAAAATGAGCCAAGGGGTAGCTCGGAAAGTAAATAATTATCTGCTTATTTCCGTTACTAACCTCTACGTCAACGGCTTTGCCTTCATTATAAAGCGATGATAAATACAGTTGTTCCGAAAATTCGCCGACAAGCTTCCCTCTATAGTAGACGGGACTCATGATACTTAATGCCATCTCATCTGAATACGTGGTTTTGAAGGGCTTAGAGATAAGAACTCGGTCGGAGAGCTGCTCTTTCCACGCGGCAAGAATACAAGCGTAATTCACTCTGCACCATTCTATATCAAACGTCTCTTTAGAGCCCTCTAGATCTGGGATTGGTCGTTCTAAGATGAGTTTGTCACTAGTGTAAGACCGAAAGTACAATATGGCGTCTTCTCTATCGTAGACATTGGACAAATGAGCTTCTGCTTGGTGTAGGGCTTTACGAGCAACAGTTTCTACATAATCTAGGTTTTTATACGGCCTTAAAGCATAAATTGCATCTTGAAAACTGAAGTCAGTCAGTACTTCTATTTGTTCGATGCTGAAGTTTTCATACTGCGCTAATTGAGCTTCGGTCAACAAGCCTAGCAGAATAACCTTCTGCTTTGTTTTTGCTAAATTGTTAGCGTACGTATTAAATTGCTTCTCCTCATAAGAGATGAGAACAGCACCAATCATGGTCACCGATACAATAAATAACAACATCGCAACCGCAAAAGAAGAACCAAAACTTCTTACATTCATAACACTTTATGTTCCTACTACTTTTGCAAGTTCAATAACATTATTCACATTAAACTTGTCTAGAAATCGACGTTTGTTGGTACTCTCGGTTTTATCACTGATAGCCACACAGATAAGCATCTGATCATCAAAGATCAAACAGTTCAATTTTTTCATATCTTTACTTCAAAATAGTGATTACCTCTAACGGCATGGGCTTATAAATGTAAAAGCCTTGGCAGATGTCTATTCCACATTCGCGCATGGTTTTATAGGTTACTTCGTCTTCGATACCTTATGCAACAATACGAATATTGAGGCTTTTCGCTAAAGCACAAATAGCGATGACAATGCTTTTCTTTTTCAGGTCTTCACTCGCTCCGTATACAAAAACGCGGTCAAGTTTGATCTCGTTAAAAGGTAACTTTGCCAACTTTTCAAATGTAGATGAGCCCGTACCAAAATCATCAATTGATACCGTGACACCTTTCATTCTGAGTTTGATGAGGTTTTTGTAGATAGACGTGCTAGCTTGGAAAGCTTCCCGCTCTGTAATCTCAATGGTGATTTGTGACGGGTCGACACCACTTTCCGAGCATTGTTGAATAAAACGATGCGAGAAGTCAGGGTCGTTCAAGTTTTCGTGGTCGACATTAATCGAGACCTTTTGGGTTAATCCCCTATTGTTGATGTCATAGATTGTATTAATCAGCACTGATTGAAAAAGTTCAGAAGACAAATGGCATCGTTTTACGATCGGAAGAAAGTGGTTTGGTAACAACACGCCATAAATAGGATGCACCCAACGCGCTAACGCTTCATAACCTAAAAGCTCACCACTGTGTGCGTCTACCAAAGGTTGGTAATAATTCTTCACTCGCCCTTCACCCAAAGCAAATAAAAACTCTTGGTCTTGCAGTACGATAGGTTGAGCAAACGCTGTTTTTCGCGTTCTTTCATCTTTTATTTGGTTGAGGAGTTTAACCACTTGCATTTCGTCGTACGGCTTAGGCAGTTCTCCTAATATCTCAAAACTAAACCCTTCGCACATTTCTCGTACTGCCGAGATGATGCTCTGCTCCAACAAACTGACTAGCACGACTTGCCCGTGATACTGAATTTGGTCGAATACTTCCAAGATGTCGATACCGCCTTTTCCCGGCATCTGGAGATCGCAAAAGATCACATCAAAATATTGCTCTTGTGCACATTGACTAGCAGTGTCCACACAATTGAATGTACTGACTGAAGCGCCACTATGACCCAATATTTGGGTAAGTATCTTGGTTTGTAGAGGATGACCATCAATCACCATCACATTAAGCTGTGTATTCATTTATCTCTATCCAATAGTCTATATTTTCGATCTCCTGCTCGATTGGTTAAATTAATCCTGCCACTCGCTGATCAAAATCGACCAGCATTACTCAGCCTCAATGTAAAACTCAGTCTGCTTGTCTGTTCTCAATAACTGTCACTATCAATGAGTTAAAAAAGAAACTACTGGCAAAAATGTGGCAACGGACAACGCTGTAATACGACTTATCGTACTGAGCATAAAGCCTTACTCGGACTGGGCAGTCAGATTAATTTGTGTCGGCTAAAAGTCAAATTTCGACTAATAGCGAAATGAAATATAAATTGCTGATATAAAGATAAAAATTTGAAATAAGTCAGAAAAAACCGACAAAACAATCCACCTTTGACTACACAATATTTGCGCTTAATATCTCACCAAAGTGAATACTTGTTGTAAGTCCGTTGGCGAGCATACTCAACAAATGTTTGCTTGCTCGTTTGTAAACCGTGGCTTTTTGTCTACATCTTGAATGCTTCGCCTTCATTCCGTGATAAACTAGCTCATTAACACGAAAGAAACGCTCAACTTTGCGGTACAGAGCCACAAAAGTAAGTACGGTTTTAACACACTCTGTCTAAAACTATGCTGCTCGAAGCTCAAATTACTACTCGTACGCCCGTTGGAGCAGTAAGAAAATTAAGGTATTAAATTCAAATGGTTAATAACTCAATCCAGTGGTTTCCTGGCCACATGCACAAAGCACGTAAAGAGATCGAAGAAGCAATCCCACAAGTGGATGTGATCATCGAAGTACTGGATGCTCGTATTCCTTTCAGTAGTGAAAACCCTTTGATTTCTCAAATCCGTGGTGACAAGCCGGTCGTTAAAGTCTTGAATAAGCGTGATTTGGCCGATCCTGAGTTAACTCAATTATGGATTGAGCACTTGGAGCAAGAGCAACACGTAAAAGCAATGGCGATCACGACGTCAGAACCGCAAGAAGTGCATCGAATCATGGAGCTTTGCCGTAAACTTGCCCCACACCGTGAAGAGATCGGTAAAAACATTCGTACCATGATCATGGGCATCCCAAACGTTGGGAAATCGACAATCATCAATACTCTAGCTGGTCGAACGATCGCGGTGACAGGTAACCAGCCAGCGGTAACACGTCGTCAACAGCGCATCAACCTGCAAAATGGCATCGTTTTATCCGATACACCAGGGATTCTGTGGCCAAAAGTGGAAAACCCACACAGTGGCTTCCGTTTAGCTGCTACTGGCGCTGTAAAAGATACTGCAATGGAATACGACGAGGTTGCGTTTTACACCATTGAGTACCTAGCAGCCCACTATGCAGACAAGCTTAAAGAGCGTTACCAAATCGAAGAGCTTCCTGAATCAGATATCGAGATCATGGAAGAAATTGGTCGTCGCCGTGGTGCACTACGCGCAGGTGGACGTGTGGACTTGCACAAAGTATCAGAGATTTTGTTGCACGAACTTCGCCAAGGGACACTAGGCCAAATTACACTAGAGCGCCCAGAAATGATCACTCAAGAGCTGATTGAAGTCGAGATTGAAACCGCTCGTAAAGAAGAAGAAAAAGCGAAGCGTAAAGAAGAGCGCCGCAAGCGCTATCTACGTAATAAGCGATAAACTGATATTATCTTTTTCCAATCATATTTTAAGGCGCGATTTTCGCGCCTTTTTTGTTATCTAATGCGCCCATTTTTTCACTTTTCAAACTTTATATTCCTCATACAAAATCCAGATATGAAGCACGAAAAAAACACCGCAAAATCGCCGTATAAACTTTAAGCACAAACTAGTTTAGACCCCGGGCCCCTATAGAGTTACAGCCACCATCCAACCCTCAAATGTCGAGTTTGCAAGGGTCTGCAAACTTATGCAACCTGGTTAGTGACACTCTCCCCAAAATCCGCAATATGAATAAGTGTCAGCGCTGGCGTTTTTCCATATGAAGAAGAGATTTATTATGAGTGAAACTATACAAAGCAAACCACTTCCTTCCTTTATTGAGGAACGCCTAGATTTTCATATTCAAGATCTAATTGAACCGAACGAGAACAAAAAACACCTTGTTCTTGGTAAACGTCCACCATGTAATGCTATTGTTATGCAAAGCAATGATTACCTTGCACTGTCTCATAACAAGGAGATTCAAAACGCGCATCGTGATGCGATTTCTCAACACGATGACAACGTCGTGATGTCCGCGATTTTCTTGCAAGATGATGAGTCGAAACCTGCATTTGAAACTCAACTAGCCAGTTTTGTCGGCATGCCTAGCTGTCTGCTTTCTCAATCGGGATGGGCTGCGAATGTCGGTTTATTACAAACTATTTGTGCACCGAACATACCTGTGTATATCGACTTCTTTGCGCATATGTCTTTATGGGAAGGTGCACGTATCGCAGGAGCACAAATTCATCCGTTCATGCATAACAACACCAACCACTTGCGAAAACAGATTTCACGCCATGGTTCGGGGATTATTGTTGTGGATTCGGTTTACAGTACTATCGGAACCATTGCTCCTCTACGTGATATCTACGAAATAGCACAGGAGTTTGACTGCGGCTTAGTTGTGGATGAATCGCACTCGTTAGGTACGCACGGTCCGCAAGGCGCTGGGCTACTGCAAGAGCTGGATTTGACTCATATGGTGGATTTTGTAACCGTAAGTCTTGCAAAGACATTTGCTTATCGTGCTGGCGCAATTTTAGGGGCAGAAAAGCTGGCGAAGACGCTTCCATTTGTCGCGTATCCTGCCATTTTCAGTTCTACCGTGTTACCGCAAGAGATCATTCGGTTAGAAAAAACACTGGACGTCATAAAAAAAGCCGATGACAAACGGGAAATTTTGTTTAAAAGAGCGAGGTCTCTAGCCATTGGTTTAAAACGTATTGGGTTTACTATTCGCAGTGAGTCGCAAATTATCGCGCTAGAATGTGGCAACGAAAGAAACACTGAGCGAGTTCGCGACTTTCTAGAAGAAAGGAATGTCTTTGGTGCAGTTTTCTGTCGCCCTGCAACAGGAAGAAACAAGAACATCATTCGTTTTTCTGTCAATGCGGACATGACTGCCGCCGAAGTCGATCACGTTCTTTCCGCCTGCCAACAAGCGTTTGTTCATCCTGATCTAGATTTTGTATAAGCTAGAGTGTAGGTAAAAATAAAGAGCTCAGCAGTTTTGCTGAGCTCTTTATTCGGATTCGCATTATGAGCAACTCGTCTCAAGATAACACAGTTGCGAGTGATTAAATCCAGTTTGCGATTTTGTCGAATAAGCGATTTTTATCCGCTGGTTTTACGATAAAGTCAGACATGCCAGAAGAGCCTATTTTGTCCAGCGTAACAGGTGAGCTATCCCCAGTATGCGCAATAATAGGTACCGACGCATAGTTTTTATCCGAGCTTCGAATTCGCCTTGAAGCTTCTACACCATCCATGATGGGCATCTCGATATCCATAAGAATGAGGTCAACGTTCTCTTGCTCTAATGTATCCAGTGCTTGCTGCCCGTCTTCTTTCTGAATCACTTCAAAGCCCTGCTTTTCGAGTAACATCGCGGTAAATTTTCGCAAAGATTCGTTATCATCCACGACCATAATTGTCCGTTTATTTGACGTATCCAAAGCCACTGAGGCCGTTGGTGTCGACACATAGCTTGAATCATACAAGAGACGGTCAATGGTTGGCTTAGTATTCAATAACCAGGCTTGAGTCTCGACCCAAATAGGCTCATATGCCGCTTTGCGTGCTCTCTGTGTCGGGTGATGCTCAAAAAGATAAACGATACGAGCTTCCGTGAAAGACAGAAGAGATTCTAATCTATCTAATTGGTTTGCTCTTGCATCCAAGCTCTCAAGATCGATAAAAATCAGGTCGAATTCGAACTCATACTCTTTCTTTTTGAGCACTTGATTAACATCTAAGATCGTTGATTCAAAACCCATAAAACGGCTAATGTCCGTCACTTTCGACACAAGAATATCTTGATTAGTCACCGTTAGGATGGTTTTGAGTTTGGTCAAATCGTTTTTAATTTCAGTCACGATATCAGATGTGATCGGCGGGAAAGTTAACGTGAACTGAGACCACTCACCTAGCTGAGACTGGCATTCAATGTTACCTCCAAAAGAACGCATCACTTTTTTACAAAATGGCAAACCCAAACCATAGCTGCCTGACTTACCTGTTGTGTAAAAGTCCTGAAATATATTACGTAGGACATCAGGAGCAATACCGGCACCATTATCGGTTACAACGATTTGGTTTGAGAGCTCCGTACTCGTCATGGACACATGTATGTGGAAGTCTTCAGATGTGCGGTGATGGAAGGCGTTCTTGAAAAGGTTATACATAACGTATTTAAGTAAGGTATCGCTACCAAGAAAATCAAACTCACTTCTCGCATCTAGGGATATAGCAAAGCGATCCGTCGCACGCTTATAACTAAAGCTTTCAATCGCTTTTTCAACCACAGAGTGAGCAGAATGCTTTTGAAAACTGGATCGCGAGACACGGTTTTCGTCTATCGATGTCAGAAGTAAATCTATCGTCTCGTTGCCCGACTGGATGATGTTCATCGCATCCTCACTAACTTCGCGCAGCAGGGTGACATCCTCTCCGCTCATCAGATATTGGTCTTTCTCGGCTTCTTTTTTATTGGGTAAGACTGATTGGATAACATCGATTGACGTGCAAAGGCCACTTAAAGGGTTACGCATTTCATGCGCAATTCCGGCCCCGAATGACTTGGCCAACGACACTTTCGCTTCGTGCTCTACTTGGTTCCGAAAGTAGAATAAATTGCCAAATACATAAATAAAGAGAAAGATTGGCACATGCGTCCAGTCCATTGTTAAATCGAGATGAAACCCTTTCGCCACCCAAGCAAAGAACGTCGCTAAACCTATTCCGGCAAAAGTTTGAGCGAACATAACTCTTGTGACATGAACCAATAGAATGTGCAAGAAAATCGCGGACATAAAGGACATGACCCAAACATTGGACCAGTCATTCATCAGTAACATATAGAAAAAGAAAAACGGTAAGCAGATCGTTATCGTCACTTGGTAGTAAATATGGATATATTTTCGCCACGTTGACGACAGGCGATTTCTAAAAATGATGCCAAAGAACAATAGTGAACAAAACAATCTGAGCGGCAAGTTTTCATAAGCCTGTGGGAAAACAAAATCCCAAACAAAGTAGTACAGCGGAAAGCCAAGAAACCCCATCCAACCAACGAGAGTCAGGTTGGGTTCTGCATATTGATAAACCTTACGTATCGAGTCCATATTATCTATTTTGCCTACTCCGCCTGACGTCCCAATAGTGTGATTTGCATTCATTCTTATCGTTTTATTATTAAGTAATTATATATTACTTAACGCTTATAAGCAGCGCGAAATGGCGCAAATATTTCGCGACGCTTGTCTTTAATTTCAATCTTTTAAGATAGCGACACTTGATTTACAACCAAATAAATGAAGTTGCATATAGTTTAGTGTAATTTTGCGATAATCGCGCTGTATCCTAAGGGATGTTAATCTCATATACGTTCGAGACATTTAAACAGCGCCTTTGGCTCGAACTTCCAAAGATTTAACGACAGCGCTCACAGTGGATGTAACGCGGTGATGAACAATTGGCTTGGGGTGTGTTATGGAACCTTTACAAATAAAAAACGTAATTTTTGATGTGGGAAATGTATTAGTACGCTGGTCTCCGGTAGAGATTGTTCGCTTAACATTTGGTCACTCAGTAGAAGCGGAAAAAATGGCTCAGTTGCTGTTTTCATCACAAATCTGGAAAGACTTAAACAAAGGAATCATTTCCGAAAAGGAAGCCAAACTGTGCTATCAACGTGAGCACAAAGTGACAGCGGAAGAAATGGACCGCTTTTTTTACTACGTCAAACATACACAAATATTACTTTACGGCAGTGTCGAACTGCTAAAAAAAATAAAAAGTGCAGGATATCGCGTTTATGCGCTCACAGACAACGTCAACGAAATTGTCGAGCATCTTCGTGCTACCTATGAATTCTGGCCGCTGTTTGACGGTGCAATCATCTCTTCTGAAGTGCAGTTACTAAAGCCACAAGCTGAGATCTACCAAGCCCTACTTTCAACATATCAGCTTCAGGCTAAGGAAACGGTATTTCTTGATGATATGCCATACAACGTCGAAGGGGCCCGAGCGGTAGGCATGGCTGCCATTCAATTTGAAAATGCTCAGCAATGCGAGTCAGAGCTAAAAGCCATGGGGCTTTGCTTTTGAGTCGCCCACTGAAACACAATACTTTAGGTACAGGCACAAAAAAGAGCAGCGTTGATGCTGCTCTTATTGTTAAGCTAAAACGTCAGACTAGGAGTAAATAACGTTTTCTTCTATCCCACTGACTAATGACTGAGCATTCTTCCAACGGAATACCTTCTCCAATACTTCTGTACCACCTGGCGCACGCCAAGTTCGCTCTTGACATTCTTGACCTCCAATATGGCGGTAGAATTCAATTGCAGAAATGTTTTGCGATACGACTTCTAGATAAAGACCAGTGTCTTTAAAGTACTGTTGCTGCCATTCTGCGACAGCAAGTAATAGCTGCTTGCCAATACCACGACCACGGTAGCTGTCATCAACATGCAGTGCGTCAATAAAGGTTCCACGCTCGAAGTCATGGTTGCCAAACACACAAACGAAGCCGAGCAACAAACCACCCTCTTCCGCCAAGACAATGTGCTGGTTGAATGGTGGGTTGGTCAGACGGGTTTGCCAGATCAGTAGTTTGTCGTCAATCGCCTCTTTATCAAGATAGTTATCACTAAGAATGCCACGGTAATGACGCTTCCAACTATCCGCATGAAGATGCGCAATGCGCTCGTAGTCCTTATATTCCGCTAATCGTAAATCCATTACGTATTCCTATTTTCTTACATTTTTTGCTTCTTTATAGAGTCTCGGCATATTCCACCTTTATAACACTTGTTTCTTGGCAGATTTTATACACCTTAAGCCAGAGCTCATTTTTTAATACTACTCATTATTCAATTAAAAGCAAAATATCCCATCAAGTTCCTTAATGTACATCCAAAGGAACAGTCACATTTGTCTAACTTTAATTTGACTTACACGTGTACGCTGATATTCTGGCGAACAGTTGTTAGCTCAAAGTTAGGAATACACCTGTGACTCAAAACAAACCACCCATTATCTGGTTGAATACATTGATATTTTCTTCCAGTTTTGTTCTGACTTTTATTGTAATGCCTTGGTATGCATATCATTTTGGACTGGGTTGGGAGCATCTAGTTTGGGGAGTGATGGCATTCAGTTTTACGAATCTTTCTATTACAGCAGGCTATCACCGACTCTGGAGCCACAAAACATACGAAGCTCATCCAATTTTACGTGCTATTTTTGCGATTGGAGGAGCATTTTCTTTGCAAAATAGTGCATTACACTGGTCTTCTGATCATCGTGTACACCACAAGCATGTCGACAATAACGACAAAGATCCTTACTCAGCGAAACGTGGCTTTTGGTATTCTCATATTGGTTGGATGTTACGCGACTACAACAAATCGCAGGAAAACGAATACACCAACTGCCGCGATTTAAAGCGTGACAAAATCGTCATGTGGCAACATAAGTACTATGTTCCACTTGCTCTACTCACCAATATTGGCTTTCCGGTCGCTCTTGGTATTATCTACGGCGATATTTGGGGTATGTTATTAGTAGTTGGTGCCGCTCGACTCTTTATGAGCCACCACACGACCTTTTTCATTAACTCACTTGCGCATGTTTGGGGAAAACAGACTTTCACGGACAAAAACACCGCTCGCGACAACGGCGTGTTAGCCTTTTTCACATTTGGTGAGGGCTACCACAATTTCCATCATATCTTCGAGAATGACTATCGTAATGGTGTGTATTGGTGGCATTACGACCCGACCAAGTGGTTGATTAAGTCTTGTTCTTGGCTTGGACTCACATCTAAGTTGCGCACAACGCCTACATTTAGAATTGAAAAAGCTCGCGCAACTCAACTCTTGAAGAAAGCAAAAGAAAAACTGGGAGCAAAACCGAATACGCAGACGATTCTCGATCAGTTACAACACGAGTTTGATGCGCTAGTTCATCACATGCAGGAATATTATGAGATGCGAAAGGAAGTACTCGGTGCAAAAACAGCCAGTGTAGTAAAAAAATACGAGTGCTCTGTGACCAAGATAAAGTATCAGCAAATCAAAGCGAAGTTCGAGCGGCAACAACGCAGTTGGAACCTCATGGTGCGCCGATACGCTTAACTTAACCCATCCTTACGATTTAGCTTCGCTTCGGCGAAGCTTTTTTGTTGCAAGGATTATTACCCTCTTCCAACTCACTGAGTTGTTTCTTTTTCTCATTTTGAATCAATTCCCTCACTATTTATTCAAATTTCTGGTCATATTTTCCTTCCTGCAAACAGCTTCAAACCAGCACATAACACTTAGAAAACCAAATTCCAACAATACAATCTAACGAAATTAATTATTAAATTATTATTTGTCTCAGATCATGCAAGCCCCATATTTGTCTCGTGCCACAGTTAAGAATTCTGTAAATTCCTTGTCATAAACTGAAACAGTTTCTTTCTTTTTTTCATAACATTCGGAGATCCCTATGTTAGAGCTCTTAATTGGCTTAGTTGTCACCATTGCTGTGGGTTACTTTATCGTCAAAGGCTATAAAGCAGCGGGCGTGTTACTGACGGCTGGTATTGCTTTACTTCTTATGACTGGCGTATTGGGGCATGACGTGCTGCCCTCAAAAATCACCTCAACCGGTAACATGGTGACAGACGCGCTAGAATACGTGAAATACATGCTACAATACCGCGGCGGCGGCCTTGGTATGCAAATCATGTTGCTATGTGGCTTCGCTTCCTATATGACTCACATCGGCGCGAATAACGTTGTAGTGAAACAGTTCTCTAAACCGCTTTCTGTTATCAAGTCTCCTTATGTCCTTTTGGTAGCGGCTTACATTGTGGCGTGTTTGATGTCTCTTGCAGTAAGTTCTGCAACCGGCCTTGGCGTACTATTAATGGCGACATTATTCCCAATGATGGTCGCGATGGGGATCTCTCGTCCAGCAGCGGTTGCAGTTTGTGCCTCTCCTGCGGCAATCATTCTTTCTCCAACCTCTGGTGATGTGGTGATCGCCGCCGAAAAATCTGGCTTGGCGCTTGATGTATTTGCGGTACAAACAGTGTTGCCTGTTTCTATTTGCGCAATCATCGTGATGGCTGCCGCGGCTTTCTTCTGGAACAAATACTTAGATAAGAAAGAAAATACGCCAATGGAAAAAATTGACGTATCAGAGATCAAAGCCGATGCACCAGCGTTTTATGCGGCACTGCCATTTCTACCTATCATCGGCGTGTTCCTATTCAACGGTCGTACCATTCCAGGACTTAGCCTAGACATTTACACTATTGTGGTCGGTTCGATTTTCCTTGGCGCTCTGATCCATTACGTTGTAAATAAGTTTGATGGTAAGAAATCACTGGAAGATTTAGATTCTTGTTACGCTGGCATGGCTGACGCGTTCAAAGGCGTTGTGATGCTTTTGGTTGCAGCGGGGGTTTTTGCGCAAGGTCTAATGTCTATCGGCGCTATCGATAACCTACTTCACCTTGCAGACAATGCAGGTGCAGGCGGTGTTGCTTTAATGCTTATCCTTACAGCATTGACAGTTGCAGCAGCTATTGCAACGGGGTCTGGTAACGCACCTTTCTATGCATTTGTGGAGTTGGCACCATCTTTGGCTGCGAAAATGGGACTAAACCCAGCGTTCCTAATTATCCCGATGCTTCAAGCATCAAACCTAGGTCGTACTATCTCACCAGTGTCTGGCGTAATCGTTGCGACATCCGGTATGGCGAACATCAGCCCGTTTGAGGTTGTAAAACGAACATCTGTTCCGGTTCTTGCCGGTCTTATCACAGTTATAATTGGTACTATGGTGCTTGTTCCAATGAGTGCCTAACGGCATCGCCAATATCGCTTATCGACAAGGCCCGGCTTCTAGCTGGGCCTTTTTCTTTCATCTCTCCAGTGCCATTATTCATTCTGTATTGCTTTGTAAATGCATTTTAATTGTTACTCAACTCGTGACATATTTCTCGGTTATTACATCGCTTCTTCAGAAGCATTTGCTTAATATCTCAACAGTTTATATAAGAACTGAATACATTAAGAAAATGGGATTTGTTATGACTGCATTTATTGTCTTTATCGTTATTGTCCTGCTCGTTGTGGTGTACGCCGTCAGTATCTACAACAAGCTCGTTACTCTACAAAACCGTTTCAAAAACAGCTTCGCTCAAATAGAGGTTCAATTAAAACGTCGATACGATTTGATTCCGAACTTAGTTAATACTGCAAAAGGCTATATGGAACACGAAAAAGAAACATTTGAACGTGTCATCCAAGCTCGTAATCAAGCAATTGCTGGCCTGAAAGCAGCCAGTGACGCGCCTGGTAGTGATGCGGCAATTAGCCAACTAAACCAAGCAGAAGGCATGCTGCAAAGTGCGTTGGGCAAACTTAATGTTGTAGTGGAAGCCTACCCTGAGCTTAAAGCGAATGAAACCATGAGTCAGCTTCAAGAAGAATTAACCAGCACTGAGAACAAAGTTGCGTTTGCTCGCCAAGCATTTAATGATGCGGTAACCAGCTACAACACATACAAACAAACGTTCCCGCCAGTGTTGTTTTCCAACGCATTCGGATTCCAAGATGGCAAACTGTTAGAGTTTTCTGACAGTGCTGAAATACAAGCGGCCCCGAAGGTTGAGTTCTAATGGATTTCTTTGACCATCAAGATACCGCACGTCAACGCACTGGGCTTTTGGTGTTCCTGTTTTCCTTAGCAGTTGTCACCATCACTGGTTTGGTAAGCGTATTATCGATTGGTATCTATTACGGAGTAACAGGCGAACACTTTGATCAAGAAACCGCACTTACCTACGTCTTGTTGTGCTTTGCCGGTGTATTGCTGGTTGTTGCGATAAGTTCAACGGTTCGCTTATCCGCCCTCACCTCCAATGGAGGCCGAGGTGTTGCTGAGAGCATAGGCGGCAAGCTGATTTCCTCAAACACCTTAGATGCAAAACATAGACAACTGCTCAACGTTGTGGAAGAGATGGCAATTGCATCTGGTATTCCGGTTCCTCCCGTCTATGTGATGCAGGAAGAGCGCGGTATCAATGCTTTCGCAGCAGGCATGAGCATTGATGATGCCGTCATCGGCGTCACACAAGGCGCACTGGATAGCTTCACGCGAGATGAACTACAAGGTGTCATTGCTCATGAATTCAGCCATATCTTAAACGGAGATATGCGTTTAAATACACGTCTTATCGGCGTACTGTTTGGCATCACTTGCATTGCACATTTTGGACACTTGGTCTTAGATAACACTCATCATACGAGCCGCGTATCAAGAAGTTCTTCCGATTCCGATAAAGGCTTTGCGGTTATCATGCTGATTGCGATTATCTGTTTGGTTCTGGGCTGGATTGGCACCTTGTTTGGCTCGATGATCAAAGCTGCAATCTCTCGTCAACGTGAATTTCTCGCTGATGCCAGTGCCGTTCAATTTACTCGAAACGATCAAGGCATTGCTGGTGCACTCAAGAAAATTGGTAGCCATATGGCGGGTTCTTCATTGAATACAAAAGCAAGCGATGAGATGAGCCATATGATGTTTGGTCAAAGCAAACTCTCCGGCTTTTCTGGCCTATTTGCTACTCACCCTCCACTAGAAGAACGGATTCGCCGAATTGAACCTGGTTGGGATGGAAGTTTTTCTCAAAGTTCGCATCGTCCAACGACAAGCTTTGAGAATGATAACGTTAGTGGATTCTCATCAGGGACGTCGACACAACCTGAGAAACCAACCACCGCAGAACTCAGCGAAGTAGGTCAACAACTACTTAACCAACTTCCTTCCGAACTTGTCGACATCGCTCGTGAACCATACAGTGCGCGCTTTATTGCTTTTGCCTTGATATTTGATGGCAGTGAACTCCAGCGAGAGATGATAAAAAGTCATATCCCAAATGTGTCTCAAGCACAATTATTACCATGGCTGGATTATGATTTGCCTCTTCATCTACGCTTTCCATTACTCGAACTCTCCATTCCTGCCTTGAAATCGCTAAGTGAGGGTCAGAAAAACAGACTGTGCCAGGTGCTACGTGAACTCTCTCAAACTGATGACCACTACTCACTCGCAGAATGGTGTGTCATCAACTTATTGGAGAAGCAACTACTCGAATCGTATGGATGTACAAAACAGATCCAATCTTTAAAGCAATTAAAAGAGAGTGTGTTTTGGCTACTGCGCGAATTGGCTTGGGTTAGTCACTCTCAACCGGAAGACGCTCAACGTGCATTTAGCAGCGCCCTAACCTGTTTGGGCTTTAATGATGCAGAGTTACAACCCGCAAATAAGAACTGGGGCCTAAATCGCGCCGCTTTAGAGCTCCTACTGCAGCTCAAACCGAAAAGTCGTCGCTTGTTCGTAAAAGCGTGTCGATTAGCGATTGAATCGGATGGAAAGGTTACCGTTGCGGAAGGAGAACTCTATAGAGTAATCGCCTGCTTCTTAGAAGTTCCAGAGCCGCCACTAACAGTATCAGTCAATACTGGACAAACCCTACCGAGCCAAACACAACAAGCTAACTGACTTAGCTTTAAACAAAAACGCCAGCAAAAGTGCTGGCGTTTTTTCATTATGTGTTCTTATTTGACGATTTACGCTGACTTAAATCGATCAGGGATCTTAGTAATACTCTCTCGATAACTAAACCATAAGTAGGTCACGGCGAGAGAGAAGAATAAATACGAAAGTGCGAATACGATTGGAGACGTAATTAATTCAGCCGACATTCCCCACATCACACCAACAACCGTTATCGTCAACTTAGAAAGCATGCCGCAAATTAGTAAGAATAAAGCAAGCTGTGGAAAGCGCGAGCTACGGAATGCAAAGAAATAACAGCTCCCTACCGCTAGAGAAGCAATAGATAGACCCAACATAAATGAATGGATGTGGTCTGCAGATGCGACACCAGCAGATACCGAAGCCATGAGTAATAGGAACAGTTTCATAAGTCACCTCACAACAAGTCTAAAAAAGCATCCCTTCATAAATGAAATCTCATTTTTCGCTATATTCTGCTCCTATAATCTGCAATTACAAGTGACTTTTTTGTTCACTTAATGCACAAAAAACCTAATCAGCTCTAGTTATTACAAAAGGTTAACAATTTAAATTTAAGAAACCCTTTACATCCAATACTTACGGCGATAAGACGATATTTCAGTCATTTTTGTTACAGAGAGTTAACACGGTAACATTTTGAAATTTTTTATATGAAATGTGAGCTGTGCACCCAACTGCGCACTGAATTCTCTGTTTTGACTAGTTCCTCGTTCCTTACAACAAAAATCATCACTTTTTGATAACACTCCAACCACATACAAAACCATGAATTCACATCCGCTTTTAATGTTTCAAATTATTTTATCAGTAACGGTAAAAAGAGATTCCAATCACATATTTATTGGTTATAATCCGCGCTCATTGCGTTAATCGTTGAAAAACGCAAACTAATTTTGAGAAAAAACATCTTTAAACCAACCCTCTTTGCGGCATTGCCAACAAGAGGAAAAACTGAGAATGAAAATGAGCAAGATTGATAAAGCTATGCGCATCCTGTTAGCAGGGTTCTGTATCAACCTTTGTCTTGGCATCCTGTATGCTTGGAGTGTATTCAACAAGGCACTGGTAACTGAATCAGGCTGGAGTGCTGCAGAAGCTTCTGCACCTTATGCAACTGCAACCATCACTTTCTCTATCTGTCTTCTTGTTGCAGGTATTCTTCAAGACCGCATGGGTCCACGTATGATCCTTATCCTAGGTACTGTTCTTACAGGTCTAGGCATGATCGCGTCTGGCTTTGTTGACACTCCACTCATGCTGAACATTACCTTCGGTGTGATCACAGGTGCAGGTATCGGTTTTGGCTACGCATGCCTATCACCTTCTGCAATGAAATGGTTCCACGCTTCGAAGAAAGGCATGGTTAACGGCATTATTGCGGCTGGTTTCGGTCTAGCGGCTATCTACCTAGCACCAGTAACATCATCATTGATCGACAGCATGGGCATTCAAACGAGCTTTATGGTTCTTGGTGTTGGTATCCTGGCAATTGCAGTTCCTCTTGCAGCAACCATCAATAACCCACCAGCAGACTACACGCCTGCAGAGCCGAAAGTAAAAGAAGGTCAAGCACCTAAAGCGGTTAAAAAGTCAGATGATCTAACTTGGAAAGCAATGCTGAAGACGCCACAGTTCTACTCTCTATGGATCATGTACGCATTCGCAGCTTCTGTTGGTCTAATGATCATCGGTAACATCACGACCATCGCAAGCGTTCAAGCAAACTTACCAAACGCGGTTTACCTAGCGTCCATTCTTGCTGTATTCAACTCTGGCGGTCGTGTTGCTGCGGGTATGCTTGCAGATAAAATCGGCGGTGTTCGTACGCTTCTACTTGCGTTCGTCCTACAAGGCGTAAACATGGTGCTGTTCGCAACGTTCAACTCTGAGTTCACTCTGATCATTGGTACTGCGATCGCAGCGGTCGGTTACGGTACACTTCTAGCGGTATTCCCTACGCTAACGGCCGAGTTCTACGGTTTGAAAAACTACGGTACTAACTACGGTGTGCTTTACACGGCATGGGGTATCGGTGGTGCAATCGGCGCAGCAGTTGTTGGCTTCTCTATGACGAACGGCGAAGGCTACACCTTGGCTTACACTATTTCTTCAGCAATGATGGCAGTATGTATCGTACTTGCGTTCATCACTAAGCCACTGTCTGAAGCGAAAGTAGCGCAGCTAAAAAACGCATAATTGCGAATTGATTTGATAGCGAAAAGGCTTAACCTATGGGTTAAGCCTTTTTTGTTATCGGTCGTTTATGGAAAGCCCTATCGAACTTACACCAGACTACTATCTAGAAAACTTCTTTAAGCTGACTCACCACACAGTAACCTGGTACAGCGATTTACTGACCGAGGAAGAACACGCTTGGCTTTGCTCGTTTGATTCCTTGAGCAAACACGCCCAATGCCTATTGGTGCGTTTATACAGCCGAAAAGGGTGTTGGTTTCGAAGTGATAAGCTGAGTTATCAAGAAATACCTTCTATCAATGAAGCACTGGCAGAATTGAGTCAACATGAGTTTGTGGCCCTTTCCCCAACACTCTCTCATCAAGAGTTAGCGTCTAACTTACTGACGAAACCGGAGATCTCTGCACTTTACCCAGAGCTACCGAAGTCATTAAAGAAAGATGCCCTTGTAGAGCGTTTAAGCAACACGGAATTTGATCGTTTTGAGCAGCTTGAGTTTACGATCATCAAACTCAATTCCGCCCACATGATCGACGTTTTACTCACCCTATTTTTTGCCAACACCCATCAAGACTTAAATCAGTTCGTGCTTGATGACTTAGGTCTACATCAGTTCGAGCAATACCAATTGAGTAAAGTGCGCCGTTTCTTTGATTCACGTGAGCAAATAGACCGCTTAATTGAACTGAGCCAACTGAGCAACCTGTACTGGCAATTTGATCGAAAAGACAAAGCCAATCTCGACTTATTAATTGAGGCAATGCCTCAGCCCGTTAATCACCATTACGTGGATCGTAAACGTGAACACATGTTGAATGACATAGCACGTGATTACGAACGGATTGATGAGCTAGAGACCGCCCTATCTCTATTTAGCCAAACTCAGCTCACTCCGAGCCGAGAACGACGTGCACGTATCTATGATAAACTAAACCAAGATGATTTATTTAGTGACATTGTCACAGAGATACTGCAGTCGCCAATTGATGTGTCTGAGCTCGAAGTCGCACAAAAACTTGAGCAACGGTTGAAGCGAAAACAAGGCGCGAAAGTACCAAGAGTAGCGAAGCCACTCTGCTCCGAATACCATATTGAACTGGATTTATCTCAACAACGAGTCGAACTTGCCAGTAAAGCGTATTTTGAGTCCTTAGGCTGGAATGTGTTTTACGCCGAAAATGCACTGCTTAATGCATTACTTGGCCTCACTTTTTGGGATGCGATTTTTGCTCCTATTGAAGGGGCATTCATTAACGCTTATCAACACCGTCCTTTAGATTTATATCACTCGGATTTTGTTACCAAGCGCCAAGCTTTGATATACACCGCTTTTGCCGAACTAGAAGCGGGCAACACCCAGACGTTATTGACAAAATACGATGAGAAGTTTGGCATTAGTAATCCATTTGTACATTGGAATTTAATAAGTAAAGAGCTACTCGAAACAGCGCTCAACACTATCCCAACCAATATGCTGATGGCGCTGTTCAAAATACAATTGAGCGACCTTAAGCTTTACCGTAATGGGATGCCGGATCTCATTGCTTTTAAAGAAAATGAGTTCGAATGGATTGAAGTGAAAGGCCCTGGCGATAAAATCCAGGATAACCAATGGCGTTGGATCAAAGAGTTTACTCGCCTTAATGTCCCGTTTGCGGTGTGTTACGTCGCAGCAACTTAACTTACTCTATATAAAGAGCTTGGTGTTTGTTCACTCAAACCGCCCCTTGCTCTTTTTTCTAAACATATTTTTCGTTTCTTCACGATCGCTTCACGCTTCTTCACACAAAATGCGCTTCTACTCACTAAGTTGATTTGAAGAGGCAAAATAAAATGAACAAAACACTTCTTGCGTTACTTGTTACCTGCTCAGTTTCGGTATCTGCGGCTCCTTATGTAGGTCTGGAATATGGACTAGGCACCACTGACCATGATTTGGAACCTCACTTTTCAACTGACAACGTAACACTCAACCCTGAGCTTGAAGACGGTATTTTCTCAGGTTTTGTCGGTTACGCGTTCAATGACAACTGGGCGCTAGAGTTGGGCTACAGCCAATTTGACCTTGATGATAATCGTTCAAAGAACCTTGGTATCAAACAAATTGATGGCAAAGATTACCATCATGAAATGGATTGGGATGCGTCAATCAAAGCCAAGCAAGTGTCGCTGGCACCTGTGTTTAACTATGCATTAAATGATAAATGGACAACAAAATTCAAAGCGGGTCTAACGTACACGCAATACGACGCCAAAGTTTCGAAACATCAACAATATGAGCTTGTTGCGAATGACGATGTGGAAATGAACAACACGCTTTTCCATAGCACGGAGAAAAACAACGAGCTAGGCGCAATATTCTCAGTGGGTGCGGAATACCGAATTTTCCCGCAGTTCACCATTGGTGCAAACGCAAAATATCAACTAGACAGCTACGCAAACACGGCATCCTTTAACATAGGCACAACTTACTACTTCTAATTTAAGGAGACGATAATGAAAAAAATGATTTTAGCATCCATGTTTGCCCTACTTTCAAGCTCAGCTTTCGCCGCGTTTAATGGTCCAGAAATAAGCGTAATTAATTCGGTGAAAGAGGCGCACAACGCAACCGACGACAGCGCCGTCATGTTAACCGGGCACATTGTTCAATCTCTTGGTAACGAGACTTACTTGTTCAAAGATGAGACTGGTGAAATCGAAGTGGAAATCGACAATGAAGATTGGATGGGGCTAGACGTTGGTCCAAACGATAAAGTGACGATTCGAGGCGAAGTTGACTCAAAGTGGACAACCACGCAGATTGACGTAGAAACCATTCAAAAGCTTTAATTCGCCTGACACCTCAACACAAACAACACAGCCACATATTGGAGGCTGTGTTGTTTATGGGCCTTGAAACTACTCCTTTAGCTGGTCAAGCAAGGACAATCTTGCGGCAAGACTAATCGTATACTCTTAGGCTGAACATCAAACCGTATTGTTCTCGAATGATATGGTTCGCCATCTAAATTGAGCGGAAGTGGATTTGGAAAGTCTATCTCCAACCAGCTTGCTCTTGTGTGTTTTACAAACTCACCTTTCTCGCTAGGATTATTGATCTCTTCGATAACTTTCGGCAGTTCATGAGGTAAGAATGGACGCACCAATGTTAGATCCATCAAGCCATCATTAATCATCGCCTTCGATGCTAACTCTTGCCCACCTCCAGCTAAGCGACCATTGCAAAAAGCGCCAAGCAACATTTCTCCCTGATAAGCCCCGCCTTCAATTGTTATTGTTCCGTCATAAGGTTTAAAGCCGAGCGCTTTTACAACACCAGTTAGTGTATAAGCGCCGCCACCAAGAAAGTTTTTAAGTTCAACAGGCGTTTCTGCCGTAACTTCTGCGCCAAACCCTGCTGTTGCCACGTTAATAAAGTAGCGATCGTTAGCCTTGACACAATCAACCAAAGCAGACTGCCCTTCTACGGCGAGAGATAAAGACGCCTTGATAGAAGCTGGCACTTGAATCGCGGTGGCAAAATCATTTGCGGTACCAAGAGGGATAATGGCTAACTCAGGGCGTTTTTCTTCTTCAATTTGGATAATCGCAGAAGCCGCCTCATTGACGGTCCCATCGCCACCAGCGACAACAATACGTTCAATCCCTTCATCAACCGCTTCTTTCACCAAGCGCGGCATGTCTTGAGATTCCCAAGTCACTCGCACTTGCACATCGACGCCCTTGTCTCTCATTTTCATGATTGCATCTCTTAACTCTGGGTTCCCAGCTTTTTTGCCGTTAAGGATGGCACGTATTGTCTTCTTCATTGCACTTCCTATTGGTTGATGGTTTTCCCTGCTCGTTTAATCTGTGATCGCAACCATTGATGGGCACTGTCGTTTGTCCGACTAGGATGCCATATTGTGCAGAGCTCATAGGTTTGTTCATCAAATGGCATAGATAAAGATTTAACATGATAGGTGTTGTTGAACAAGTTGATCATCGACTCGGGCATTAAACCAATATATTCACTACCGCAGATAACAGGTAGCATTTCCAACACGCCAGAAGCTCGATACTTTATCTTTCTTTTGTCCAAGTCGACAATATCATCGGCGTTTAACAAGCTTTTACGACTCTGCCACTGCGAAACCACCACATGTTCTTCTTCAAAAAATTGTTCAGCCGTAATCTCGCCCTTTAAGCGTGGGTGCTCCTCGCTACACACCACCACCAAGCGCTCAGTAAGCACAGTTTCAACTTTTAAAACCGTTCGTGCTCTTGGCGCGATATCAATGATCAAGTCGTAACGTTGCAAACGTAGATCGCTTTCAAAATCTTCCGTAAAGAGTGGATGAACCTCTAAAGCAATATGTGGTGCTAACTCACGGATCTGTTTCATGACTTGAGGGAGCAACTCAAAACTTGCAACAGACACACAAGCAATGGAAAACACTCGATTCGATACTTTAGGGTCAAATTCGCTAGAAGCCGCCAGAGTTGAAGTAAAGTTTTGCACCGAAGTAAGCAGCGCAGGGTAAATATCCATAGCAAAAGAGGTAGGTTCTACCCCCTTGGTACAGCGATGAAATAAAGGTTCGTCATAAATATCACGAAGGCGTGCCAATGCTTTGCTGACTGCGGGCTGCGTGATACTGAGACGTGCTGCCGCTTTAGATAAGTTCCCCTCTTCATAAATGGCAATAAAGATGGGGATGAGATTAAGATCGGTCGGTTTCATGCTATTAAATTTTTCGAAAATCACTTTTTCTATTTTAATCTAACAGCATGATAGTTAACGCAACCAAGTACAAGAAATGGGCGGTACGACCTGTTTTAATGAGTTTTAACTCAATTTTGACGTACTCCACTCACCGCATAAGTGAGTAGCTAACGTGCAAGCCAAAACTTACATTAAGATTTGCCTAAATATGGGGTAAGAAACTCGCTGACTTCCTCGCCGCATAAACCAATTTCTACCTCAATACCGGCTTGTTTTAGAATCTCGATACCTCGACCACTGTTGCGCGGATCTGGATCCAACATGGCTACGACGACTTTGCCAATACCGGATTTTACTAATGTCACCGCGCAAGCAGGCGTGCGACCTACAAACGAACACGGTTCGAGCGTAACGTATGCCGTCACCGATTCTAACGAGCCTTGATATGCATTCAGCGCTTCTACTTCCGCGTGGTTGCCACCAATAGCTTGAGTATGACCTTCTGAAACGATTTGATTATCTTTCACTAACACGCAGCCAACCGGCGGGTTGGGTTGACATTCAGGAAGCGCATTCTTGGACACTTCCAATGCGCGGCGCATAAACTCTTGGCTCATTTGAACTCTATTCTCTAATAAAAACGAGGCGCTATATTAGCGCCCCGTTTTATTCATTGCCATCTCTTCCAATGACTTTGTCCAGATCTGGTAACGCTCGCGGTATACGGAATTTAAAGCGTTGTTGTTTGGTCTGGATCTTGCGCCACATCGACTTCATTAAATGAGCGCTATTTTCACCATTTTGCATTCGCGACGCACTTTTTTGCCACGATTCACTCGTATCGGCTTTGGTCATTTCCAGCTCTGCCGTATTTAAACGCAATTGTTTGTACAATACGGTCCTTGCTTCAGACCAACGTTTAGCCTTTAACAAACGGTGGAACGTCAACCATGCTGGTGTCGGTTTGTTGCGGTAGTAACGTTTAATGGCTACCAATGAAACAGTCACAAAACCCAGCAATACAAGCGTGGATACAATCCATGCAAAGTACGTATTGATGAAGGATTTCAACGTGTGCTTCGCAGCAAATGTTTTGCCCTCTAACACCACCGTTTCCACTTGTTGAGTCTTACTGTTCCACCAACGGAACTCATAATCTGGCAGGGTTAGTTCACCACCTTGTTGAATCACGTACACGCTCTCTTCTGTGCGTGTTGACTGGTAATCACCACGTGTTTGCGTATCTGTAAGACGGTGCGGTTGAGGATACGCTTGGTAACGGGTTGTTGATTCTCCTTTCAACAAGTCTGGTAGCAACACAGATAGCGAATCTTGAGCTGAAACGGTGATTTTACGCGTGATTGCATCCCCAACTTTGAGTGACTCAGTGGAGGTTTCCCACTCTTGTTTTACGTCTACGTACGTTGCAGAAAACCAAGGCGTGTCACCGCTCAACAATCCCGATGGCAAGACAGTTTTGAACTTAATCGGCTGCGTGTAAAGTGTGCCTGACACCTTCTCGCCGTCCGGCGCCGACACCTGAACGCCCACAGCGACAGGTGGAATCACAAAATCACCAGATGCTTGTGGATACAAAGTCACTTCCCAGCGTTGACGCGACCAAGTTTGGCCGCCCTTGTGCTCCGTGAAGTTAGTGGCTAACTGATTACGCTGTTTGGCGATAACATTGGGCATTTCAATACTGCCAATTCGCGTTCCACCCGTAAACCAGCGCGGCGTTGCCACTTCGATGGTTAAAATGACTTGCTCGTTGACACTAAAACTTGGCGTTTTACGCTTTTCCCCAGCCGTTGGTTGTTGACCAACCCACGCTTGCAACTCAACACCATGATTGCGTTGAACATCGTAAATATCCTGAGCAAAAACGTGACGACTTACGAACAGACTCAAACAAACCACTAACCATGCCACTATCCTTGCAGGAAGTGCAAAAGAGGTAACGCGATGGACATTCATCATCATTGGGCCGCCTCCTCTGTATTGTTTTCCGTTGTCGTAGTTGAGCTACCCGTTGTTGGCGAGCGTAATTGAATTTGAAATTTAGCGCGTAAGAAATACTTCGGATCCGCTTCGACTCGCTTTAGCCACTTGTCGGCTAATTCTTGGCTACCTAAGATGTCGTCTGCGCTTAACGTCTCTTTAATCATCAACTCTGCTGACGTTTGTTCATCCGCTCCTTCTGCGGTTTGAGGGTTGTCGCCTAGCTCGGTTGACGCCTCTTGCTCTGTTCCGGCTTGACTTTCACTCATCTGATTTATCTCATCGACGATGCCAGCAATCACTTTCAAGTTGTGCTCAACATCAGGTCTTAACGACTCGCTCAACGTTGTCTTGCTGGCTAGGGATTTTAACAAGTCACGTGCAGCCAAATATTCACGCTGGCGCGCCAATGCGCTCGCCGCATTGTAAAGACCGTAATCTCTAACCTCTTCGGACGGGTCGTTTTGCATTTCCAAAAACGCACTGTGCGCGAGCTCAAACTCGCTAGCGTAGTAGTACGCCGTGCCTTTGCGTAATGGATCGACAAAGTGTTTTGCAGCGTCTAAATACGCTTGTTGGTTGAACAAACGCTGTCCTTGTTGGTCTGGCGTCAGCCACAAATCCCACCACCATTGCGCCACCTTGTCGAAGGTCGTCACTTTTTGCACAACTTGTGGCTGTTCGGCTTTCACAGAAATGTTCTCTGCCATTGCACTGGTCGGCATCAACAGTGTACCGCTCACCATTGCAATCACGCACCACTGCACTAACCACCCTTTTCTAAACCACAGCATCATGATCAACGCGATTGGGAACAGCAGTTGATAACCCATGTCTTTCCAAGGCATTGAAGATTCGCCATTAAGCTGCATATTGCGCTCAACGTATCGATTCAGTTGTTCGATATCACTGTTATCGACCGTCACTTCCACCAATCGACCGTTGGTCTGGCTGGCCAGTTTTTGCAGAGAATCCAAATCCATCGGGTTGTTACTCACGATGTCTGCATTCCCCGCAGCAAGAATTAACAGTTGATAAGGTTTGCCTGCAAAATACGCTTGGTATTGCTTAATTGTGGCCGGGTTCACGCCGTCGCTCACCAACAAAACGGTGGAGCCTGGTTGACCTTGCAATTGTTGATCAATTAACGGCAAGGCTTTTTCAGCAAGCTTACCTTGCACGGGCATGATTTCTGGCGTAATGGCCGCCAAGAATGGGTCAAATACTTTGCTGTCTTGAGTCACAGGCATCGCCACATGAGCACTGCCCGCAAACACGACTAAACCCGTTTTTCCGCCTTTTCGCGCAACTAACAAATCGCGTATTTTCTGTTTGGAACGCTCAAGGCGGCTTGGTGGGAGATCTTTTTGCAGCATCGAGTCGCTATTATCAAGCACCACAAGCAGAGAGGCTTTATCTTCACCAAAGGGAGAAGATTCACGTTGCCACGTTGGGCCTGCACAAATCACAATGGCGATTAGCACAATCAGCATCAAGAGCTTAAGCGGCAGTTGCTTACGCCAACCTCGCTCGCCTATCGTCAAAGCATTGCGTAAATGTTCGGGCAGAATATCCTTCCAGCTTGGTTTGCTTTCTTCTCGCCAGCGCAACCACACCAAGCAAAACATAGGGATCAAAGCCAGTAACCACAGCGGTCGGATAAAATGAAACTGCGTAAAGAATTGCGTCCAACTAAGAGAATCAAACATCGCTCTCTCCTAATGATGATCGTGTTGCAGCCCTTCTTTTGAGTGTCGCGACGCTGAACGCGAGTGAATGCATGATGACCACTAACGCCATCAAGTAATGGTGAAGACTTTGTTTCGGCCGGTATGTGGTGCTTTCGTAAAGTTGAGGTTCCAGTTTGCCAATCTCGTCGTAGGCAGCCGACAGTTCATCACGGTTGAGTGCTTCAAACGCTTCACCGCCGGATTCTTTCGCAATGCGATGAATCGTGTCCATATCCAACGCGGTTTCACCTATCGTTTCCGGATCACCCATCGCAATCACGTGCACTCGCACGCCTTTGGCTTTCGCAACTTTCGCCGCATCAATCGGTTCGACAAAGCTGCCCGTGTCGTTACCATCGGTTAATACAATCGCGACTTTTTCACGGTTTTGATCTTGTTCTAAAGCACCACGCGACTTATCGCTTTGCTCAAAAACTTTAATCGCTAAGCCAATTGCATCACCAAGATGGGTACTCTGCCCTGCCATCGCCACATCGGTTTGGTTAAGAAGTTCGAGCCACACTTTTTGGTCTGCGGTAAATGGCGTTTGTACAAAAGCGGCATCACCAAAAAGAACCAAGCCTAATCGGTCACCTTTACGAGACTGAACAAACTCCGTCAGCACTTCTTTCGCCGCATCAAGGCGAGAAATTTTTTCACCTGTACGAGACGTGAAATCAGGCTCAGCCATGGAACCCGAAAGATCCACCACCACCATCACATCGCGCCCTAAACTCTCGCGAACTTGAGGCTCGCCTAACACGGTGGGTTTGGCCATCGCACACACCACCAAAAGCCATGAGAGAATTAACGTTGCTCGTTGCCACCAGCTTGGGGTTAACTGGCTTGCACCTTCTGATGGCGTCTCGCCAATCGCTTCCACCAACTGACTAAAAAACGGCACTTTGATCGCCATTTGCTTAGTGCGATATGCAGGCACCAAGTAGTACACCACCAATGGCAGCGGCAAAATCAGAAACCACATTGGGTGAGCAAATTCAAAACCAGACAAACCAGTTAGCGATACAAGAAGATCATTCATGTTGACCTCCCTGATTTGCTTTGCGTTTCAATAATGGAGATTTCTTTGCCGCGCTTTTTTGAGCATCACAGCGGTGTTCACTCACCCAGTTTTTCGCACGAGCAATAAGCGTTACTCGCTCTTCGTTGGTTAGCGTAACGCTTGGGTCAACAATACTTTGTAGCCAGCGCTTTGAAAGCTCATCGTTAAAGACCACTTGCGAGTTTGCTTGAGAATCCCCGGTTTGCGGATATAGCGCATCGAGCTTGCGCAAAAAGGCGGTATCAAACAATTTCGCGTTACGGCTATCAACATGAATCAACACAATTTTAAGCACAGAGAACAATGCTTTAGGCATGCCTTTGTCGCTCGGTTTGATTTGCGAAATCGTCAACAGAGCTTCTTGTCGGTAGCGGTTACACCACCACTGTTGAGCCAAACGATACGCGACATACACCAGTGCAATGAGCGCAACCGCCGCTAAAATTTTCCAGCCAATAGTTTGCGGATACCAACTCACGCTTGGTGGCACGGCCACATCATGTAGCTCTCTGAGTATGTAGGTACTCGGAGGCGTAGGAAGACCTCTCATTTAACGCCCCCCTACCAGTTTTTGAAATTGTTTAATGTGCTCGCCTGCCGTATCGAGTTCGATGTGCGGAAGGTGTTTCATCGCCATAAGTTGAGAGAGTGATTGACGCTGTAAGCTAGTTCGAGCCTCAAGCTTTGCGCTCGCGGCTTCTACCTTTGCTTTGCTGTCTAAATTGAGTTGATACTGCCCATCACCAACCACCCATTTCGATTTTGCCAAATCGTCTGGTAGCGCTTGTTCTAATGGGTCACTGACCATCACTGCGAGAACATCGTTGTGCTGTTGTAGCTGTTTAAGGTGATCAAGGTGGTGCTCCTCGCAGTCGCTCCAGTCGCTGATAAAAATCAATGTGGATTGTTTGAGCTTCATGCGTTTAATGAGCTCAATCCATTGACTGAACGTCACTTTTTCGGAATTGCGGGAGTCCACATTGAGCGATTGATTGGCTTTAGCGAGACGCTTAAGTTGAGCCAGAAGATCGTTTTGCGAACGCTGCGCCTTGCTGTGAAACAGCGCCTGTTGGGATGCGATGACAAAACCAACTCGGTCGCCATCTTTTAACACGCGCCACCCGCACATGGCCGCGATTTCTGCCGCGACAACCGATTTCATTACTTGCGTCGAAGCAAAAAACATTGCGCTGCGCTGGTCGACACACACGATCACGTTGCGATCTTTTTCTTCGGTGTAGCTGCGCACGTGCGGCTTGCCTGTGCGCATCGTGACTTTCCAATCCAGGTTACGAATGTCGTCACCCAGTTGATAATGGCGCAGCTCTTCGAAGTTCAATCCACGACCGCGAAACAGCGAATTGTGGCGGCCTGAGAGTACGCTGCCCGCTTTTAGATGAGGAAGTAAACTGAATGATTCTGCTTGTGCTTGCAGACGTACTAAACGAGCGTAATCGCAGTACAAACGGGGATCCATCCCCTGTGATTTTGGCGCAAGAGTTGGCTTAGCCATAATGCCTCCCGCTTACCCAATTTCTACACAATCTAGCAGCTCTTGCACGACGCGTTGGTGATCGACTCCGTCTGCTAGTGCATCGTAGGTCAAAGAAAAACGGTGGCCCAGTACAGACGGAACCATGGCTCGCACATCGTCAGGAGTGACATGGTCACGTCCTTGCATCCACGCATACGCACGAGCGCATTTGTCTAGTGCGATGGAGGCACGAGGACTAGAGCCAATCTCAATCCATTTTGCTAAGTTTGAATCGGCATAACGCTCTGGCTTACGAGTCGCCATCACTAACGCGACAATGTAGTTTTCCACTAGGTCTGATACCACGATGTTTGGTAACTGACGGCGCGCTTCTAGCACCACGTCTGGCTCGATGTGTTTTGGCGTAATAATTTCGCTGCTGGTTTCCGCACCTAATTCTTCACTGCGCACCAAACGAATGATGTCACGTTCAGCGTCGTCTTCTGGGTAATCGACGGTAACCTTCATGATAAAACGGTCCATTTGCGCTTCTGGCAGCGGATACGTGCCCTCTTGTTCTACTGGGTTTTGCGTTGCAAGCACCATAAACAAGTCTGGTAATACGTGAGTTTTATCACCTACCGTGATTGTGCCTTCGGCCATGGCTTCAAGTAGTGCTGCTTGTACTTTGGCTGGCGCGCGGTTGACCTCATCGGCAAGCACTATGCTGTTAAAAATTGGCCCTGGTTGAAAATGGAGTTGCGGCTTGCCATCCAACTCTTGATAAACCTCGGTTCCCGTCACGTCCGATGGCAAAAGGTCTGGCGTAAACTGGATTCGACCAAAACTGGTGTTTAACAAGTTGGCCAACGATTTTACAGAACGTGTTTTTGCCGTTCCCGGCAAACCCTCTAGAAGAATGTGCCCGTTCGTTAATAACCCGATGACTAAAGCTCGAACCACGTGGCTTTGTCCAATGACGCTTTTTTCTGTTTGTTCGATGAGTTCTTTTATCGCTTGTTGTGCGTGGTTCATAGGGTACCTTTTCAGTGGTTTAAGCCGTCTTTTCAATAGTTAAGTATAAGAACAAATGAAATAACTTAAGGTTATATTCACTATGTTATCTTTGCAGTTCTTCAGATTGGAGAAGCTGTGCAAGACCAACCAACATCGGTAACGCGTAATCAAAGAACATTTTGATTCCCGAACACAGATAGTTTAGTCCAGCCTCGCCATTCGGCGTTTTGATCAGACGGTTTTTCGGACACTCGCCCCAGCAATAAGGCAAGTAGGGACACTGCTTACAATACGTCGGCAAAGATTCGCGTTTTGCCATGCCAAAGGTGTATTGTCGTGTAGAGAAGGCCATGTCATTCAATGAGTGTTCATGAATGTTGGCGAGTTTGTATTCTGGGTATACATAGTGGTCGCAACTGAACACGTCGCCATTGTGCTCAATCGCCAAGCCTTTGCCACAAAACTCAGCTGTCACACAAAGCTGAGACGGTTTCCCCATTACTTGCGCTACCGCGGTTTCAAACAGGTTAACCAGTACACGGCCAAGATCGTTGTTCACCCACTCTTCAAAGGTCGCCATTAAAAAGCGTCCCCAGTCTTCAGGATCGACCGACCAATCCGTCACAACAGACATTAGATGACCCGGTTTCGCCAGATCACTGCCTTTGGTTGGGATCATCTGTCCGTTCCAAAACTGCGGTGCGGTTGTTTGGAAGTCGTTCGCTTCAACCACCGGTGCAAACTGAATGTATGTCACACCCAATTCTTGGGTTAAAAATCGATACACTTCGAGCGGGTATTTCGCATTGTGACGATTCACCGTCACCAACGCGTTGAATTTCACGCCATGCGCTTGGAGCTTATCTACCGCTTTCATCACCAGATCAAACGTCGGCTTACCGCTGCGGGTTTTGCGATATTTGTCGTGCAGCTCTCGTGGCCCATCAATCGACAAGCCAACTAGGAAGTTGTGTTCTTTTAAAAACGCACACCACTCATCGTTTAGCAAAATGCCGTTGGTCTGAAGGTCGTTTTCAATGCGAACGCCTTTCGGCTGATGTTTCTTTTGCAGAGCTACGACATTACGGAAATAGTCCAGCCCAAGCAGCGTTGGCTCCCCACCCTGCCATGAGAATACAATTTCTTCGCCATCCTGACTTTCGATGTAGCTTTTCACGAACGCTTCCAATGTTGCGTCGTCCATTTTTGGCTGCTTTTCTTGGTGCAGTAGATTTTCTTTATGCAGATAAAAGCAGTACTGACAATCGATATTGCATTTTGCTCCGCCTGGCTTTGCCATCACATGGAATCGACGATCGTACGCACCCGGAATCGGTGCTTTAGACGCCGTTTTAAGAGGAACAATAGGCATAGTAGTAGAATGGCGAGGGGAAATCTTACTCATACGTTTCTCACTATTTAATATACCCAAATAACCTCGTAATCACATTTCAGCAGGAATTGAAGCTATTTGGGTATATAGCGCTCCGAAAAGCGCTATATAATATTAATTACTTAGAAGACTTAGGTACGAACGAACCTGCTTCCATACGAGGTGGGAATTCTTTGAATGTACCCATCACTTCTTTCACTGTATCCATCGCTGGCATCATTAAGAATGAACGCTCGTACATCCAACGAGAGTAACCCATACCTTGGTCACCACGTTCGAATGGGTCGATACTCAAGTCGAAGATCAATGGAACACGAAGTTTAGTAAACGGCTTGCGCCATACATCCATGCCCGTTTCATTCTCTTGAATCATAAAGTGGAACTTGTACTTTCCTTGGCGTAATGCCACAAGATCACCGTCATCGCTCCAGTAAACGAACTCATTACGAGCAGATTTGTCTGATTTACCCGTTAGATATGGCAGTTGGTTATAACCATCTAGGTGAACTTTATAGTCCATATCACCAACTTTCTTACCTTTTAGTAATTCATCTTTAACTTTGGTGTCACCCGCTGCAGCAACCAATGTCGGGAAGAAATCCTCTAATGACATCATGCCGTTGAACGTTTTACCTGCTTCGATGTTTCCAGGCCATTTAATCAACATCGGCACACGGAAACTGCCTTCCCAGCCAGTGTTTTTCTCAGAGCGGAATGGTGTCATCCCTGCATCAGGCCACAAATCAACCATAGGGCCGTTGTCAGTGGTGTAAACAATGATTGTATTGTCATCCACACCCAACTCTTTGATCTTGTTAAGTAGTTGACCAATTTGATCATCGTGCTGCTTAACACCATCCGCGTAGAAACCAGCGCCTGTTTTACCTTGGTATTCTTCAGGAACATGCGTGAAGTTGTGCATGCGAGTGGTGTTAAACCAAGTAAAGAACGGCTTATCCGCTTTTACTTGTTTTTCTATGAAGGTTTCCGCGGCATCAAGGAATTCACCGTCAACATTTTCCATACGCTTACGCGTAAGTGGACCGGTATCTTCAATTTTGCCGTCAGCGTAAGAGTGGATTACGCCACGAGGGCCAAATTTCTTCTTGAACTCTGGATCTTTAGGATAATCCACGTTCTCTGGCTCTTCTTCCGCGTTCAAGTGATATAGGTTGCCGAAAAACTCATCAAAACCGTGGTTGGTAGGAAGGTGTTCGTCTCGGTCACCTAAATGGTTCTTACCAAATTGTCCGGTTGCGTAACCCATTTGCTTGAGCACAGTTGCAATCGTTGGATCTTTTTCCGAGATACCTTGCGGAGCGCCTGGTAAGCCCACTTTTGATAGACCAGTACGTTTTGGCATTTGACCTGTAATGAATGCAGAACGGCCTGCTGTCGAACTTTGCTGTGCGTAGAAGTTAGTGAACTTCGCACCTTCTTTAGCAATGCTATCGATGTTCGGCGTGTTGTACGCCATCATGCCTTGGTTGTAGGTACTAAGGTTCCAGTAACCAACATCATCACCAAAGATGACAAGAATGTTGGGTTTGTCCGCTGCGTGTGCAACTGCAGATGCAGCGCCTAATGCTAACGTACATGCGTTAAGTACGAGTTTTTTACTGCTCGTTTTGGTCGCATTTTTCATATTATCTCCAAGAGTTCGCTAGTGCGTAAAAATGGTATTCGCTTTTCAATACCATTGCTGATATAAGATAAAGCACTAATTTCAGGCGATAAATGCAGTCAGAATTAGTTAACCTATAAATTAAATTTATGAGTAACGTTATGGACTTGAATTTGATCCAAACTTTTCTTGTTGTCGCGGAGTTCCAATCTTATACAAAAGCCGCGGAACAATTGGGGCTTACGCAACCTGCTGTGAGCGCTGCAATAAAGCGTTTAGAACAAGTGGTCGATAAGCAATTATTTGTCAAAAAAGGGCGAGGTATTGCACTAACATCCACCGCCTATCAACTGCTACCGCAATTCCAGCAAGCGGTTAATATCATTGACAATGCGATATCCGATAAGAATCATTTTGAAGTGTGTTGTTCCGAAATTTTATTGCACATTATGGACCCGATAAAGAACACTATTTTTTATGAATCGCCACCCGAAAAGTTCTTATTATTTGAGCTTCTAAGACAACAAAAAGTCGATCTTGTCATTGATACTGTTATCACAAAAGATGCCGCATTTATTATTGAAGATGCCTACGAAGAAGAGGCGGTGATTATCTGTCGTGAGAATCATCCCCGCGTGCAAGGCTCGCTCTCAAAAGAACAGTTTTATGAGGAAACTCACTGTTTGTTTTCAGGGAAATGGAACAACATGAGCGGTTTTGAACAGCTATCCCAAGAAACTATTCAAGAGAGAAAAGTCGATTTGATCACATCTTCGCTTGCTGGTATGGCGTTGTACGTCGCGCAACGCGATTGTTTAGGCTTAGTGTCTCAATCTTTTGCAAACAAATGGAGTAAAGCCCTTAAGCTTCAAGTTCTGCAATGCCCTATTTCTATATGCGCTATCCCTTACAAGTTTGTTTACCACAAGCGAGAGATCAACAACCCTGCTCATATTGCGCTACGTGAAAAAATTAAAGCGAACTTAACGGCTGCGCACTACGAGCCAGTTTCCTTGTAGGCCTTGTTGATTCGCATTTTCTTTGCCATTCGTTGCTCTTAAAGCTTTTATTAGACGGAAAAAGAGGCTCATATGAGCCTCTTTTCTATATGGTTGTATCGTATTGCTTACGTAGCACTAGCCTACTTATTTGGGTTCTCTTTTAATTTCTCCATCACTTGATCGAGCGAGAAGCTTGCCGCTTTTTGCCTTGGTGGAAACTCTTTAAACGTTTCGAGGAATCTGCCTACGTAAGCTTGTGCAGGAACCAGCATGTAAGCACGGTCTAACATCCAATCATAGTAGGTGTTGGAAGTGATATCAGCCACTTCGTAAGGGTCCATACGTAAGTTGAAGATCTTAGGAACACGAAGTGTGGTGAATGGTTCCGCCCAAATGCGCAGCGTACCTTTTGCTCGTTGCTCCATGAAAACCAGTTTCCATTTGTTATAACGAAGCGCGGTTAAGTCTCCATCATCCGAGAAGTAAAAAATCTCTTCACGCGGTGCTTTCTCTTCTTTGCCAGTTAAATATGGCAGGAAGTTGTAACCATCGAGATGCACTTTGAATTTCTTACCATTCGTACTATAGCCTTTGAGTAATTTCTCTTTGATACTGTCATCACCCGCGGCAGCAACGAACGTTGGCATCCAGTCCATGTGATGCATGATATCATTCGAGACAGAGCCAGCTTTAATTTTACCCGGCCAACGTACCATTGCAGGAACTCGGTACGCACCTTCCCAGTTAGTATTTTTCTCTCCACGGAATGGCGTTGTGCCAGCATCTGGCCACGAGTTCATGTGTGGACCATTATCGGTTGAATAAAAGACTATCGTGTTGTCTTTTATGCCCAAATCGTCCACTTTTTTCAGTAGTTGGCCGACATGATTATCATGCTCGACCATGCCATCTGCATACTCACTGATACCTGTTTTTCCCGAATTCTCTTCTTTCACGTGGGTGCGGAAATGCATACGCGTTGCGTTCCACCAGACGAAGAAAGGTTTTTCAGCTTTGACGGCACGATCCATAAAATCGAGTGCCGCATCCAACGTCTCTTCATCCACGGTTTCCATACGCTTGCGAGTCAGAGGCCCGGTGTCCTCGATTTTGCCGTCAGCGTACGAGCGAATAACGCCTCGTGGACCAAATTTTTTACGAAATTCTGGATCTTTAGGGTAATCGACGTTTTCTGGTTCTTCCTCGGCGTTCAAGTGATAAAGGTTGCCAAAAAATTCATCGAAGCCGTGGTTAGTAGGCAGGTGTTCGTCTTTGTCGCCTAAATGATTTTTACCAAATTGACCCGTCATATAGCCCATCGGCTTCAACATTTCTGCAATGGTGGCATCTTCTTCCTTCAAGCCAAGATCTGCGCCAGGAAGCCCTACTTTACTTAAACCCGTTCTAAGGACGGTCTGGCCGGTGATAAAAGTAGAACGGCCCGCAGTACAAGATTGTTCACCGTAATAATCCGTGAACATCATTCCCTCTTTCGCGATGCTGTCTATGTTTGGTGTTTTGTATCCCATCAAACCGAAGGTGTAAGCACTGAGATTGGATTGGCCAATATCATCACCCCAAATGACGAGAATGTTAGGTTTCTCTGCCGCGATACTGCTACTTGTCGCGCCAATTAAGGCGGCGGCAAGAATCGCTAATCGACGTTTTACGCCATATTTCGCTGTCATATAAACCTCTGTGTGTATTAGAAAAGAGCTTCCTGCAACAGAATGTATAGTCTAGAAATAGTGGATAAGCGAATCTTAGAAATAAGAACTTTAGATACATTAAAAGCTGCTCTATTCCCCAAAATAGCTGATTATTTGCTTTAGAAATTGTGGTAGTACTTATTGATTTGGCGATTTAAATTGGTGCTCTTTCCGTCGTAGAGTTATTTCTTCCATATCAGAATTTTGATATGACTCCGACATATTGCATTACAAATAAAATACAGCATTGATTTCACGTTAGCATTAATGATAATAGTTTTTACTATCATTAATAATTAAAATGCCAATATGTTTGAGTATACCCTTTCGTCTGCTCCTAAGACGGCAGCTTCCGATAACGGTCTCAATAATGAATATGAGCTCGTACTGGATAAGCACAGCCATACTGTGATGATAAATCGTCCGTCAGACAAAAAGTTAGTTCAGCTTACAAGCGTTCAATTTGAGCTGCTCCGTACTCTGACTCATTATCAAGATCAAGTGCTTAGCAAACCTTTCCTTTATGAAACGGTACTGAAGCGCACGTTCTCAGAGCATGACCGCGCACTCGATATGCACATTAGTAGAATAAGAAAACGACTGGTTAGCGAAGGGATTAACGCGGATCGAATTCAGACCGTTCATCGACAAGGTTATGTATTTAAGCATGCGAAAAAGTAAAGAAATCGCGGCGAATTGCTCCAACTTTTGGTAATTGACCGCTTATTTTGCTTTAATTAATGCAAATTCTAATCACGTAAAATAACTCAATGAATTTGCGCTTAATTTTTATACTTTGCATTGCTACATTGTTTGCTGGCTGTGCAACCTATGCGGGCCTTAACTATGACCAACTGTTTGGTCCACAGCTCGTTCGTGAACGTACGGCGGACGTGGCTACACCTCAAGCAAACTTCTTCCAAAGCGAAGTCAAACCCATTATGGATAACCGCTGTGTCGTCTGTCATGCGTGCTACGATGCACCATGCCAGCTTAAGCTTTCTTCCGTTGAGGGTATTGACCGTGGCGCGAGCAAAGCACTGGTATATGAAGGAACAAGACTTACTGCCGCCGCGCCAACACGCTTATTCGAAGATGCAGAAACAACCCAAGAGTGGCGCGATGCGGGTTTTCATCCGGTACTTAACGAACGTGATCAGAGCATGGCGGCCAACATTGATGCAGGCCTCATTGCACGTTTGCTACAACAAAAAGAACGCCACCCGCTGCCTGATCAAGTCCAGTTAGAAGGTTTTGATTTTTCGATAGACCGAGAACAAACCTGTCCAACAATTGAAGAGTACGAACAGTACGAAAAAGATAACCCAACCTGGGGAATGCCTTTTGGTATGCCAAACCTATCAAACAGTGAATATCACACACTGATGACTTGGCTGGAAAACGGCGCGATAATGAACGTTCACCAACCAATTAGTGAACAAGAGCAAGCTCAAATTGACAAGTATGAGACTTTGCTCAATCGCGCTGATCTAAAAAATCAACTGATGGCTCGCTATATTTACGAGCATTTGTTTTTGTCTCACCTCTACTTTTCAGAACTCACTGAAGATCCTCGATTCTTTACGTTAGTTCGTTCTTCTACTCCACCGGGGCAACCAGTAAAACGTATTTCAACACGTCGCCCGTACGATGATCCCGGGGTTGAGCGCGTGTTTTATCGAATTATTCCAGAACAAGGGACGATTGTAGATAAAACGCACATGCCGTTCGCGTTAAACAAGCAACGTATTGAAAACTGGAACACATGGTTTATCGATGCTGATTACACAGTTAATCAACTACCGAGTTATGAACCTGAAGTTGCTGCAAACCCGATGACATCATTTATCGACCTTCCGGTTAAATCACGCTTCAAGTTTATGTTGGACAACGCGCAAAACACGATCATGGCTTACATTAAAGGGCCTGTTTGTCGTGGCCAACTTGCACTGAACGTTATCAATGATCGCTTTTGGATATTCTTTCTAGATCCAGATAAAGCAGATATCCCTGAAGTAAATGAGTTTTACCGCTCTCAGGCTGATAACCTAAGACTGCCAGCAGAGCAGGAAAGCAACACTCTGCCTGTTACCAACTGGGTTAAATACGCGCGTCAGCAAGCTCGCTACCTAGAAGCCAAGTCTGAATTTACCAATAACTGGTTTAAGGAAGGCGAAAACCTATCCACCGACGTAATTTGGGACGGTAATGGCACCAACCACAATGCGGCATTAACGATTTTCCGCCACTTTGACAGCGCGTCAGTCGTACAAGGGTTAGTTGGCGAGCAGCCGAAAACGGTATGGATTCTTGACTACGCGTTACTAGAACGCATCCACTATTTGCTCGTTGCTGGGTTTGATGTGTACGGCAACTTCGGCCACCAACTCATGACACGAATGTTCATGGACTTCTTGCGTCTGGAAGGCGAAAGTAACTTTATCTCGTTGCTGCCAACCGACATGCGTCATGAACTGCAATCAAGCTGGTATAAAGATCAAAGTCCACAGTTAAGTGACTTTTTACAACGCAACGTGAAGCCATTTAACCAACCAACCAGCGTCGAGTTCAAAACTGACGATCCAAAAACAGAGTTAGTCGAATTGCTTAGAGAACGAGTCTCAGATGTTCTTCTTCCGCGCTACGAGCTTAAAGATACTGAGCTTTCTGTTCAAAGTGAAAAACAGCTCCAACGTATTGGCCAAGTTCGTGGAGAAGGCCTAAAAACCGTTCCGCAAATCACCATGCTTATGGTGAGAAGCCAATCTGGAAAAGATGAGTTGTTCACCTTACTTCACAATAATGCACACACGAATATCTCTAGCTTGTTTGATGAAGAAAGCAACCGGGACTTTGCTAACGATGATATGACCATCGTACGTGGCGTTGTTGGAAGCTACCCAGCGGCATTTTTCTCGATCAACGAAAATCAAGTAAAAGAATTTGTCGATCAATTTAGTGCCATCCAAAATGAATCCGATTACGTTAAGTTGTTGGATAATTTTGCGATTCGCAGAAGCTCAGAAAAATTCTGGCCGTTTAGCGATCGTCTGCACAATTGGTACCGTACAAAACAACCGATCGAATTTGGATTACTTGACTATAATCGTTTTGAGAATCGATGATGATTTAAGGGGGTTCTCATGGGTATCCGAGATAACATTGCCGCTCTTGAACAACAGATTTACGTTGCTTGTTCTGAGGGAGACTACGAAACGGTCAACATGCTTGAGCATCAACTCGAATACTTGCGTGGCAAAGTGGAGCATCCTTTTGATGACGACCCTTATGCCCTAGACACTCGATTCGAGTGGGAAGATGACATGACCGAATAGAAAAAACCTCCGGCTTGCCGGAGGTTTTTGTTTTTGGGATGCAATTGATTTACTTCGCCATCAACTCATCAAGAGCTTGAATTGATTCAGACACTTGAGACACCAATTGATCTTTAGTCGCCATGTAGGTATCTAAAGGTTGAGGCGCAGCTTCAATTTCTTGGCAAGAGTTCATTAATGCCGTAAGCCCTAAACTCCCTGCGCTGCCTTTTAGTTTGTGAGCAAGGTTCTTCACTTCTTTACTGTCATTACCACCAGCAGACGCTTGCAGCTTGCTTAGTACATCGGCACTGGTCGTTCTAAACAGATTAATGATGTGCAACATCTTCTCTCTGCCCAAGATTTTCATATCGGACTCAATCACGCTCGGGTTAATGATGACCACATCTGATTCCTCTGCTTTAGGGACTTGAACAACCTTTGATTGTATCGCTTGTTCTTGAGGTGAAGTTTGATCAAACGGGGTACAGTCGGCATTTTGTGGCAACAACAACGGTTTTCCATCCAGCGCATCCTGAATCAATGCCGCTAGGGCTTCTTTTGCCAATGGTTTAGGTAAATACCCGTCAAAACCTGCAGCTAAATAGCGCTCAACTTCTTCGGCAAAAACGTGCGCAGACACTGCAATCATAGGCGTAGCAGCAAGGGCTTTATTAGCTGGTTTGTTACATTCAATTTGTTTTAAACGTTGGATTAACTCGGTTCCATCACAGTCTGGCAAGTTGATATCGACTAAAGCGATATCAAAATCCTGCGTGCTGATCAGTTGCTCTGCCTGTGAGCCGTTTTCTGCCATCACGACCTGGTGGCCCATGCTTTCTAAAAAGCCTTCCGCAACCACTCGGTTTACTTCATTGTCTTCTACCAACAAGACTTTCGCTTTCACTTTGCAGCGCGCGGTTGCCACTGCACCGGTTTCAACAGGTTCACTTTCCTCTAATGGAATGGAGAACCAGAATCGACTGCCATGTCCTTCTTCAGAATCGACTTCTAAAATACCGCCCATCGCTTCAATGATTCGTTTACTGATGGCAAGGCCAAGACCCGTTCCTCCAGTTTGACTCATCCCACCTTCGGCTTGCGTGAAGGCATCAAACAACGTTTTCTGATCTTTTTTGGCAATACCTATCCCGGTGTCTGATACTTCAAATAGGACTTGCGACTCATCCTCTGGGTTGAGGCTAACGTAGATATCAATTTCACCTTCGTCAGTAAATTTAATCGCGTTTCCGACAAGGTTGTTCAGCACCTGACTGATTCTGGTGACATCCCCTTTCCAATAGCGACTTACATCACTTTCAATATGATAGGAAAACAACAGCTTCTTCTCTTGAGCTCGACTGTTCATCAACTGGAAAGTGTCTTCAACCATTTGGTGTAAATCGAAGCCCATGTGGCGAATCTCTAAATGCCCTGCTTCAATCTTGGAGTAGTCCAGCACATCATTCAGAATCGCGAGCAACGTTTTACCACTGCGGTTGATGATTTCCGCATAACGCTTTTGAATAGGGTTGAGGCCTGAATCAATCAACAAACGTGCCGTTCCGAGTACTCCATTCATCGGCGTTCTGATCTCATGGCTCATGGTCGCCAAGAATGCTGATTTAGCTCGACTCGCTTGCTCTGCTTGCTTACGAGCTTTCGCGTGATTCAAAACCTCTTCATTCAAACGGCGGTTCGCTTGTTTTAACTGTGAAGTGCGTTGCTCAACGAGCTCTTCCAAATGCTCTTTGTGCTCTTCGAGCTCTCGCTTGGCTTGAGCTTCTCCCTCTGCGACCACTTTTAGCGCTTGCGCTGTATTTCGAGCCGTGATGATAGCTTGCCCCATATGCGCTAGCTCATCTTTGCCTTTTACCTCCAGCTCGACGGCTAAGTTACCCTGCGCCACAGAAAGCAGCGCGGCAGAGTACTCTGCCAATCGCTTAACCACAGAAAGGTATACAACACGCCATAAAATCAGCACCAACACAATCAAACCAACAATTGAAATCACCGTTAGAGACCACTGAGCGAATTTCAGCGTGCTCGTCAATTCATCCACAGCGACGGTTGTCGTTTTGTTTGAATCATCAACCAACTTGTTTACGGTACCATTCAGCTCCGAAAACAATTCCAGTGTCTTTTGCATCAGTTGTTGAGATTGTTCGTTATTCTCATACTGCTGCATCAAAATAGTGAACACGACCTGACGCTTACCGAGCTCTGTTAGTAGTTGGCTCATTTGTTTGGAGCGAGTGGGATCTTCTACGGCAAGCACACGGCGCTTCATGATTTTGAGATTACTTTCAAAATCACTTTGCACCTGCTGGATTCGCTCAATATTGGTTAATGTGCGAGCTTCTTCAATTTGATTCAGCATTTTAAAAGCCAATAAGTGCAGCTCATGCAATCGCTCTGTCAGATCTAGATCCACTTCCACCAGCGCATCTAGTGCCTGATAAACTTGCGATTTTTTATTCGATTCTAATAAGTCATAGATATGTGTGACGTTAGCAACGGCAATGGTGCTCGTGTTCTGAACTTGCGTCCGAGTTAGCTGTTCCAACTCTTCACTCAGTAAGCGCATCTCTTCGACACGAGTATCAATCTCTTTTGCCAGCCACAGCTTTCTTTCAACCGAAACACCAAGTTCTGCCAAGTTGTCGATAACGTTCTGGACGTTATTCTCGAGATCTTCTAGCAATTGAGAATCAAACGACTCACTCCCCAGCTCTTTGATATGAGTAAGCAATGATTCGAGCTGTTCGAAAAGCACACGCCCAGACTCTTTTCTTTCCTGCTCGTTTCTTGCGTTTGATAACAGTTGTACAGACGAAATGATGCGAGTACTCAACTCAGAGACTTGCCTCGCTTCAATCATGGCGGGAATTGCAGAATCCACGACATTTCTTTCCGTCTTGGCAACTAAAGAAAATCCAGACACACCAATAAGTGCCGATAACATAACCAGCATTGCCATCGCAATGAAAGACAACAAGAGTTTACGACCGATGCTTGCGGTTGCTAGCAACATATTTTCATGACCTTAATGTTCGTGTTCAGCGACATATTACGTTATATTTTGCAGTGTTTACTTAATCTATGCCAACGAACTTCATTTCATGGTTAAAAATCAACACGCATTTCGCACAATTTTCAAACATTCTGCAGTCACATTAGCCCTTGTCGCTTCTTTACCAGTGGTTGCAGCAGAAAAAGTATGTGCCATTTACCCTCACCTAAAGGATTCATACTGGTTATCAGTAAACTATGGAATGGTGTCCGAAGCGAAAAAAGAAGGCGTCGAGCTGAGAGTCCTTGAAGCGGGTGGCTACCCAAACAAAACGCGTCAAGAGCAACAACTCGCACTGTGCAGCCAATGGGGAGCAGATGCGATTGTCCTTGGGACAGTGGACCCACAGGCCTATGAACATTCGCTTAAGAATTGGGTCGGAAACATTCCTGTCTTTGCTACTGTGAACCAACTCGATCTGGATGAAGAGCAAAGTGAGCTGTTAAAAGGTACGGTCGGTGTTGACTGGCACTGGATGGGATACGAAGCGGGAAAATATCTGGCTGCTCGTCATCCAAAGGGATCAGGAAAAACAAACATTGCCTTACTTTTGGGGCCGCGTACTCGTGGAGGTACGAAGCCCGTGACTGCCGGATTTTATGAAGCGATCCAAGGAAGTGATATCAACATCGTTGACTCGTTTTGGGCAGACAACGACAAAGAGTTACAGCGTAACCTGGTTCAACGTGTGATTGATATGGGAAATATAGATTATATCGTTGGCAGCGCGGTTGCGATTGAAGCCGCTATCAGTGAACTGCGTAGCGCAGGCAAAGCTGAGGAGATCGGTTTGGTTTCTGTGTACTTAAGTCATGGTGTTTACCGAGGACTATTGCGTAACAAAGTGCTCTTCGCACCAACAGATAAAATGGTGCAGCAAGGCAGGCTTTCCGTCATGCAAGCAGCACATTACTTAAGGGGCAAAGAGTATGACAAACATGCCTCACCAACCATCAAACCACTGACTCCGAAGACACTTCATGACGATACGATCGAAGAATCGTTATCTCCGTCAGAATATAGGCCGACATTCCGTGTTAAGGCTGTTGATTGAAAGACAAAAAACGTGTTCTATTGAATAACAACAATTTTAAAATCATACAAACGGAAACATCTTGATGCAAAAAACCATTCGTACCATGCCAACCCACAAACATGTGGCTTTGGTTGCCCATGACAACTGCAAACCTGAGCTACTTCGCTGGGTAAAAGAAAACAAAGAAAAACTGCAGAGTCACTTTCTTTACGCGACAGGCACAACCGGACACATGTTGAGCAAAGAAACTGGACTGGCGATTAAGAGCATGATCAGTGGCCCAATGGGCGGTGACCAACAACTTGGCGCGCTCATTTCAGAAGGTAAGATCGACGTTCTCGTTTTCTTCTGGGATCCGCTAAACGCCGTACCTCACGACCCAGACGTTAAAGCGCTTCTTCGTATTGCTAGCGTTTGGAATATTCCTGTGGCAACGAACCGAGCCACCGCTAAGTTCTTGTTTAACTCCCCTCTTCTTGAGCAAGAAGTGGATATTGAAGTACCGGATTACGAAGCGTATCTTGCTGAACGCATGTAAGCTTTGATGCCAACCGAATAACGTAAAGGCGATACTGAGTATCGCCTTTATTATTTCTAAAATTCAGAACTCAACCTTCAACGCGAAGTGATGATCGGATAATCACCATTGACGAGCTCTTGAACAAATGCGGACCCAGCGCCAGTGTGCGTAATCCAAACTTTCTCTTTCGCACGCGTAATCGCCACGTAAAACAGCCTGCGCTCTTCTGCGTGAGGGAATTTGTCTTTAGACTCGGTCAATGCGCCATCAATGTGAATTTGCTTCTTCTTCGCAGGGAATTGCCCCTCATCCACAGAAAGAATAATGACAAAATCAGCCTCTCGCCCTTTACTCGCATGGCAAGTCATAAAACGAATATCGAGATTAGGAAAACGTCGCAACCAATCGTCATACAAGTCGGGCTTATGATAATGATTACGTCCTAACAATAAGACTGACTTGGTTTGCTTGGCTTGTTGATTCAATTGATCCAAGATCTTTTCAACTTGGTTGCTCGGTGCGGTATGCACACTCTTCTGCTTACGTTGCTTGTGGCTATTTAGTGTTTTCGGCAATTGCGATGGGTTTTGCTGAACAAAAGTGTTTGCCACATCACCAATCTGATTGTTGAAACGATAAGTCGTATCTAGATGATGAACGGTAGAGTGAGCAAAGCGCTCTTTAAACCCAGTGATAAGATCGACGTCCGCACCAGCAAACTGATAGATGGCCTGCCAGTCATCACCAACCGCAAACAACGTCGCACCCGCTTGTTTCTGTGTAGATTCGCACAGTGCTTCAATCAGAGCTAAACGGTCTGGAGAGATATCTTGGTACTCATCGACCATAATGAAGCGCCATGGGGATACAAATTTCCCTTTATTTACATAATCTGTCGCACGACTGATCATGGTAGGGAAATCCACTTGATTGCTTTCTTTAAGCATTTTCTGCCACGCAGTAAAACATGGCCAACACAAGGCGAGTTCGCTGTTTAAACGAGTATAGTCTTGGTGATTTACCAACTTTTCTTGCACTTGCTTTTTGGTTAGCCCTACCGCAGCTAAGTGAGACAACTGAGAGTCTAGCCACGCGATCAGTTTTGGGTTTTCTGAGTGACTTCCTAACTCATCGTCCCCTTTTAAATAGGCAATCGGCCATTTGTCTAAATGTTTTTGCCAACGTTTAAAGTTAGTAGGCGTCATCCAATGCTTTTTCAGCCAATCTACACACCATGCTGTTCGCTGGTTGTCATCTAACGCCAACGGACTGATCTCAACAGGCTGTTGCTCAACTTGATTGAGTATATATAAGCCTAGTTGATGGAACGTATTCACACGCACACCGTCTGCGGCCATGCCTACTTTATCCACTAAACGCTCTTTCATTTCAGTCGCGGCATCACGACCGAAAGCCAGCATAAGCAACTCTTCTGCTTGAGCCTGGTGGCTTTGCAACAAGTATGCAACTCGAGCCGTTAAAACACTGGTTTTGCCAGAGCCTGCGCCAGCAAGGACTAAGTTGTGATCATCGTTAAGCAACACCGCATATTGCTGGGATAAGTTTAAAGGCGAAGATTCTATGCGATTAAACAGCACTTCCCAATTCGGACGTTCTTCCTCAAGCCAATCACGATTACGCTCACCAAGCGTCGCAGACGTATCAATAAGCCAAGGTTCGATTTCCGCCATGCGATTCGGCATCCGCATTTTGGCTTCTTCTAGAGTGGTTTTCATTTCGCTTAACTCTTGGTTAAGACTTTCCACCCAGGAGACCACTTGAGAGTGCGATAGATAGGCAGGAAGATGCTTAAGTTTGTAGAGCTCTTCTTCCCACTTAGGTAGATACTCAGCCAGTTTTCGGCACTGAGTATTGTGCCATTCTTGATACTGACGAACAGCTTCAAGAGCAAACTTACGGCATTGTGGCCACGGTAGCCCTTGTACTAGCCAACTTTGTTGTTTGCCTTCGTGCTCATGAGCAAAAAACTGCAAAGAGCTCCATAACAACCCACGCTTTACGCTAACTTTGCCATTCCAGATCGTAAAAGGAATATGTTCTTCACTGCCTATTGAGCTTAATAAAACACTGTTCTCTTTTATTTCGACGTGATGGTACTCATTTTGAATAAAAAACTGTGCTTTGCTAGTGGCAGTGAGCTGCATGAAACGTGCGCCTTTTAATTTAGAAGTTGTCGATTTATATCATTTTAAGGCGCCAAATTGTAGCAATGGCGAGCACCTAAGTAAGCATCTTCTTTTATTCTTTAATAAAATTCACATTACTGTCGATTTAGTAACCTAAAGCTCATTCTATTTGAAGCTGACTTTACAATTATAGACACATTGCGTGGCTGCTTTAGTATAAGTCAATGACATCCCTGTTGATTTTATCAGCAACAACGAATTTTTCTTAAAGTAAATCATAAACGCGCTATAGTGGGTTTGGTAGTATTCCCCCGTTCTTCATCGGAAACATAAGGCGCATTGTGCAAGCAACTTCTAAATTTCGGCTCTATTGGGCAAACAAGACCATAAATTACAGCGTTCTTATCCTAATCACCTTACTGGGTGTGGTTATCCCGACTTGGTACTTCGAGCAAAACACGCTGATCACGCCGCTAATATTGGGCGTTATTGCTGCTGCTTTGGCAGAGAGTGATGACAGCTTCACTGGGCGCATCAAAGCGCTGATTCTGACCTTTCTCTGTTTTGCGCTCGCCGCTTTCTCAATTGAAATCTTGTTCGACACCCCTTGGGCATTTGCATTAGGGTTATTTATCTCAACCTTTGGTTTTATCATTCTTGGGGCGATAGGTCCTAAATATGCGAGCATTGCTTTTGGCTCTTTGCTGATCGCCATTTACACCATGCTTGGCGCACATGAGAGTACTAACATTTGGTTTCAGCCACTGCTGCTTTTAACTGGTGCGGCTTGGTATTACTTCATGTCGATGATTTGGCAGATATTTTGGCCTCTTCAGCCTGTACAACAAAGCTTAGCCAATGTGTTCTTCCAAATGGCAAATTATCTCGATGCGAAAGCCAAGCTTTTTCACCCTGTCACCAACCTAACGCCACAGCCACTTCGGATTGAAGCCGCCAAGTGCAACGCAGCGACGGTGATGGCGCTAAACGCTTGCAAAGCCACATTACTAAACCGCTCGAAACGCGGCCACATTGATGGTCCTAGTGACCGATTCTTAAATATCTACTTCATCGCTCAAGACATCCACGAACGAGTCAGCTCTAGCCATTACCGCTATCAAGATTTAGCAACTGAATTTGAACGTTCTGATGTGCTGTTTCGTTTTAAATATCTTTTGGAATCTCAAGCTCAAGCGTGTCGTGATATTGCATTAGCGATTCAGCTAGGGAATGAATACTCACATACCGATCAGTCCATCTTGGCCTTAGCTGAAGTGCAAAATTCACTTGCTTACTTAGAAGAACAAAAGCAAGGACACTGGAAACGTCTGCTAATGCAGTTAACATATTTATTCAATAACTTAGCGACGGTAGAAAAGCAACTGAATAACATTAACAACCCAGATGTTGAGGGCCTAGAGGAAGATACGCTCGCCGATACTAACCCGCACACATTAAAAGCCATGTGGCAGCGTATATCCGCGAATTTACACAAAGATTCGATGCTGTTTCGACACGCATTGCGTATGTCGATTGCCTTGACGATTGGTTATGGAATCATTCAAGTGTTCAGCATCGACCGAGGTTACTGGATACTCTTAACCACTCTCTTCGTGTGTCAGCCGAACTACAGCGCAACACGTCAAAAACTGACAGCGCGAGTCGTAGGCACATTAGCCGGTTTGTTAATTGGCGTACCATTACTGACTTTCTTCCCTTCTCAAGAAAGCCAGTTAGTATTCATCGTTATTTCTGGCGTGATGTTTTTCGCCTTTCGGATGAACAATTACGGATACGCAACCGGCTTTATAACGCTACTGGTCCTCTTCTTATTCAACCAGTTAGGTGAAGGTTACGCGGTTGTGCTTCCTCGACTGGCCGATACCCTCATCGGGTGTGTGCTTGCTGTAGGAGCCGTACTGGTTATTTTGCCAGATTGGCAATCGAGAAGGCTGCACAAAGTCATGTCGGATGCGATAGAGGCTAACAAACAGTATCTCGATCAGATCATTGGTCAGTATCGAATTGGTAAAAAGGACAACTTGAGCTATCGCATTGCTCGTCGTCAGGCCCATAACAGTGATGCCTCACTTTCTTCTGCCATCAGTACAATGCTTGCGGAACCTGGTAAATATCGTGCTGCCGTTGATGAGAGCTTCCGCTTCTTAACGTTAAATCACGCAATGCTGAACTATATTTCTGCTCTTGGTGCGCACCGAACTCGCATTGAAGATGAGTCAATTCATAAGCTCGTTTTAGATGCACACCGCTGTATTCATCAGCATTTAGACGTCCTCCATAAACAGCTTCACCAGCATTGCGAAGAGTGCGATTTATCTAATATTGACGACGCAGGACTTGAGCAACGCTTGAATGAGTGGCGAGATGAAGATGATAGTTCCGCTCGCATGGTACTGCAGCAACTTCACCTTATCTATCGCATGCTCCCAGAGCTACATTCACTTGCCAGTAAGTTTGCAGTGAGGGTGAACTAGTAACACACGCATATAAAAGGGAAGCGAATTGTCGCTTCCTTTTTTCTTTCTACTTTTCTATCTACCCCAAAGTGGGTAATTATGTACCTTCATAGGAAAAATCTGACGTATCACTTAACACACCTTGACAATGTTCGGACAAAAAGCAATCGATCAAATTCTAATCTATCTAGGTTGAATAAATATGTTGTATCCAAAGGACGAAGAATTTCGGGAAATGAAGGATAAACCGAATTACAACGAGGGTATTGAGATGAACGCACAACAATTTAATGAACTTAAACAAAAGCTCAGTGATTTAACGGCGAGTCAGTTGAAATCATTACAGGGTGAGATAAGCGTAAAGTTAAACAAAACACAAAACCCAGTACTTTCTGTTGAAGAAAGAGAAATGCTTTCTAAACTGTTTGCTTAATCAAATCATTGATATAAAACACTTGAACGTTTTATAAACTCCACCTATGCTCTCATTAGCATAGTATTGGGAGTGGTGATATGCCTGTATCAGGAATTCAATCTGGGCACCAAATTCTTCAGATGTCACAGCAGATGGCTGAAAAAGCCGCGCATGGCATTAATGATAATTTAGGTAAAGTGAAAGAAGAGATCGCTTCTCACAACATCGATTTGGCTAAAGTGGCAGATATCGCAATAACCGCTTCAACTCCTAGCCTCCCTTCTCAAAAAGTTGAATCACTCATCAACCTTACGCAAGCTGCAGGTTACAACCGAGTGGGTGCGTCCGTCATTGAGAAAAACAATGAAGTCATTGGCAGCTTACTCGATATTCACGTCTAAAACTTCTTAGTTCCGACCTGTCACTACAAATCCGTAACAAGCCCTCTTTTGCTACCTAATGTTGTGCTATTTCGATTCAATAAGTCTCGATAAAAACCAATAACTCCCAATAAAAACGGACGCCTTGTTAAAGCCGCCCGTTTTATGTTGAATCCAAATTTATCCGTTATCAATAACACCGTGATTCAGCAATGACTCTACAATCTCATTGGAGCTAAGACCGTTGAAGTCTATCGATGTACCTAAGTTTTCCACAACAATGGTTTGCTGGACATTTGCATCCGTCGTAATGTTCAGAGAAACATTTTCTGTTGATGCGTCGTAATCGGCTTGAATGTGCGCAAGTAAATCATCAATACCTGCCGTTGGATCATTCAAATCAGCGATCACGTCTTTGAGGTCAATGGTGTCCTCATTAACGCTAAAGTCAGTGATGGTGTCAATCGCACCATTATCCACCGTGTCTTCTGTCCATTTAAAGATATCGCTACCCGCACCACCAGTCAGAATATCAGAGCCTAGTCCACCGATAAGCACGTCGTCTCCATCTCCTCCTAGGATATAATCATCTCCCGTACCTGCTGCTAAAGTAATGCCTGCATCACTACCAATAAGATAGCTGTCTTCACTTTCAGCGGACTGATCAATATCTTGATTATTTAGCGTAACGTTTAGATTAATATCTAATGGCGTTGAATACGCTTGATCACCATTTGATGCAGTAGAAACCGCAGTCAATGTAATATCGTAATCTCCCGGGATCGCATTATTGATGTGTAGCGTATCAATTTCATCTTCTGGAACAGTCCATGTTGTACCATCAAAGCTGATATTCGATGTTGTAGCTTCACTCGTGATAGTGGCTCCTCTTGGCACGCCAGTGAGCTCTAAGGCCAGTACTTCATCGACATCTGTCAACGCCGCCATAATACCCACCAGCGCGATGCCTTGACGGCTTGCACTTTGACTCGCACTAATTCTTTGAATGTAACTAAAGTTCTGATCAATGGCTAGGTTTGGTACGTCAGCGACCGGCGTTACATTAATATCAAACGTTTCTGATGTTTGTAGTGAGGTACCCGTTAAGTTGTCATAGAAGATACCGTTGTCATCAGCGGTAACGGTAAGCGCAATAGAATTGCTGTTCACGTCACTGGCATCAATAAATACACCGGCATCCGGATCCGTCGAAGCGAAAAGACTATTAAGCTGAGACAAGGTCCCCATCAGTACAGTTTCACCTGCTAAACCAACGCCTTGAGTAATGCCACTCCCAGCCGGGACAAGGACACTTATATCACCCTCATCGATGCTGAGTGACACCGTCATGATTTCATTCTCATGAATACCTGCAAAATCAACATCGGTAATTTCGATACCTGAGATTTTTTGATCCGATGACTCCATAATCGTATTTGTGGCCATTGAACCATCAATCTCCGGAGCATCGTTAATCGCCTGCACTGTCATCACGGCTGAGCCACTGACGGTCTTCGGATCCGAGACGCCATTGGTCATGCCATCATCCGTAATATCGTAATTAAAGCTTACATCCCCGTAAAAATCAGGAGCAGGTTCAAAGCTCCACTCCGTTGAGCTCAGTTGAGTAAGCGTCCCTGCTGCAGAGTCGACAAGCGTAACATTGCTAACGGTTAAATTGTCCGACTCAATATCAACCGCATTAACCAGCAAGCCTGCTGCGGTAATAATAACAGCGCCGCTGTCTTCATCAATACTTGTCAACGTCACTTCAGATGTTGTTGGCGCATCGTTCACCTCTGTGACTTCAATTACAAATTGGCTGCTATTTGAATTGAGTGTTTCGTCAACACCGCTAATCACAATCCCTTCGTTGCCTTGGTCATCGACAGAGATGTCGACATTGACGTTACCAAAGAAGTTAAGCGCTGGGTTAAACTCCACTAAACCATCAGCGATAGCGGCGTTAAGGTCAGATACGGTTCCTTTCAGTTCAATTGAACCCGTGCCGTCTCCTGAAACCGTCAATCCGTAATTGGCAATAATCGATGGATTGAGCGCCAAGTAACCGCTATCGACAGCAATATTCAAGACATACTCTGCGGTAGGATCATCAAGTACCGCATCCACATCCGAAATACCAAATGTATCCAGCAGGATAGCGTTGTCTTCTGGTGTTTCAACGTCAATGACATTCACGAAGTCCGGTCGATCATTCACCGCTTCAACATCAACAGCTACGTCAAACTCCTCGGCTGAACCTAAATTTTGGCGACCATCGAGCCCGGTATCAACCGCTTGCACTTTGAAATGCAGTGACCCACCCCATGAGTTATCGTTTCGATCACCAGAATTAAAGACCACTTGATCCAAATCTTGAGCATCGATTTCTAATACGAAGACGCCACTTCCTTGGTCAGTAAACACCGTTCCATCAGGTAATGAAACACTCGCCCCATCAGGGACATTTGAAATCTCAACTCTCAGCGTCTCTGGATCATTTTCCTGGTAGGTTGCGCCATCTCCGATGGACTCTTTGTTATCAACCACCAACGCATTAACGTTGATAACAATATCTTCTCCCTCATTCCCCGCAACTGAAGTATCAGGATTCACATCGACATCATCGCCAATAGGATTCACAACCAGCGTAAAGTTATTAGTTCGCTCAGTTGGTACTTGTAACAATTCTTCTTGGATGAACACGGTAATGCCAATCTCTGCCTCGCCACTGAAGTTTTTCGGCGGTTTGATTTGGATGTCACTCAAATCAACGGATGTCTGAGTAAGGTCTTTTAGCTGAATACTCCATTCTCCTCCGCCGTTGTTCTTAACAACATAATCAGAGGAATTGGATTGAACGACAAAGTCATCAGGGATCCCTGTTAACTTGAGTGAAACGAAACTTTCAGAGCCATCATTATCGTTTAAGCTGATCGAAACCCCTGAGCCCGATTGATTCAACGAAATTAAAGTATCTTCGTCATCAACCACGGTAATTGGCTTCGTAGGATCGGCACCTGTAATCGTAATATCGTCCACCACTGGCGTAACTTCGAATGTCACGTCATCAGTAAAAGTTCTTATATCGATATTATCGCCAGGGTTATTTAGGATAGACTGATCAAATACAGCCTCGTCCGTGATCTCTCCTTCGATATTAATCTTGACGGTGTTTTGTCCCCCACCTACGGGATAATTTTCTTTCGGCTTAAACAGAACATTATCAAGCGCACCCGCTAAAATCTCAGCTTCATTAAACTCAATACTTGTCCCTAAGCTATTGCCATTTGCGTCAACAAACTCCCCCAGTGTTGTGTCATCGAGCTCTAACTTGATATTCGTTAGCGTTTCCTGACCACCTTGGATATTGTTATAACGGTCAGCAAAATCGACATTTAGATTAAGTTGGATTAAACCATCTTCATAACCCACACCATCCGCCGTTGGTACATCGTTATTTAGGTCATTAACTGGTTGTTTGTTAGCGTCTAAACCGAGAGTACCTATGATATCCACTGTCACATTTGGTGTAACATCACCATCTAATGGCTGATCACCCGCCGAACTCGGAACATCTGCAATCGGTAAAACCTGAACTGGAATTCGCACGTTGTTTTCTTTTTCGTCGCCAGACTCTGTGTCTTTGGTGACAAACCTCACAGGCAATTCGAAATCACCAGCGTAATCTTCTGCCAAGTGCATCGTTAAACCGTCCAAACCTGTGATATTGCCACTAGCATCAATATCTGCTTGGAAAACGTATTTACCATTGACAAAATCGATATCAGTACCTGTTATCACCAAGCCTGGAGGAATACCGGGTGCAGATGGATCAATAACAACAGTCAAAACATCTTCCACACCATCCGCATTAATCGCATCGACTTTCGACGTCAATTGAGTACCAAGGTCGATCGCATTGTCTTCCGATTCTTCAATTTGGACGTCATCAGCCACCTGAATTTCAGCGGCAACACTCGTTTTCGGCGTGAGAACCGTCGGAAACTCAAGTGTCACGTCAGTTTCTCTTACTACTGTTGCGTCTTTTTCAACGGCATCTTCACCTAAATCGTTGACCTCGGCATAGATGGTTAACCCAATTTGAGATAGACCGCCGTTGTCACCATCATCGCTGTCGTCGTTTGGCGTTAAATCAAGACCCGAAGGCGCTTTAATTGAGAAGTTTTCTTCGTCAATGACTGTCCATCGACCGCCGCCTTCGTTCAATGCACCAACAATGACCAATTGATTGAGAATCTCAGGGTCGACATTGTGGAACTGAACAACAAGCTGAGTCACCACTTCATCTGAAGAGGCGTCAAACTCTTGGTATTTGATGATATTCGCACCAGACTCCCCACCCGTTGAAGTATTGATCGTAAAATCAATGTTCCCTTGACCGTCTGACTTCACGATGTCAGTGACAACGCCAGTGCTTTCAGTAACAAGCAAACGTGTCTGGGCGTCTAGCGATCCTGTTGTATTTTCTGGCTCAACGATTGGATTGACTTGGACATGCACCATGCCATTGATGGTTTTTTCTGCAATTCCCTGCCCTGGATTAGAAGCATCGACATATTCGTGGTCAATCTCTTTCACCGTCACCGTAGTATTCAAATCAAAGTCAGTACTAGAGTCTTGCTCTAATTGCACCTGGACATACCCGCTTTGAGAGATTCGAGCAGAAAAGTCTTGCTCCGACTCGTTCGCTAGTGGCGAAAGTGTTAATGTTCCAGAAACCAATGTTTGTGCTACGCCATCGACATAAACCGTGCTGCCTGGAGGAAACCCAGAGATCGTTACATCACTAAAGAACTCGTCTGTATCAGGGCTTTGAGCCAACGTTGGCTTCCAATCAATATTAAAGCGTGTATCTTCATCACCTTCTGATTGAATCGTGTAGTTATCTTGCGCATCAATGACAGGAGCGACAATAATTCGGATCTCACCCGATGAGGTTCGACTGTGACCATCATTCTCAGTGACGATCGTCGTCGCTGTAATATGAATGTTCTCCGTCGATGACGCTTCCGGTTTAATAACAATTCCAGAATTAATATTCGCCGTGGTGATGTTGGCTTCATAGATTGGCTGATTTTGCGCGTCATAGCCGACAAAAGTCAGATCGACGGATGCACCATCGCTATCAAATACCTCAACACCTGCAGGAATATTGGACAGCAGAACCGTAACCGACTCTGAGTGGTCATTCGGGTTATCTGGTAACTCGCCAGAGATGACACTAAAGCCCAACTCTACTTGACCATTCTCATCGATATTAGTCTCAATACCTCTTACATTACCGTCATTAAACTCATGCCAGATCCCTGATTTATCATTCAGCTCAATAAATGGTATGTCAGCTACGCCTTTCACACCGACGATCACTGTTTTGCTGCCTAGTGACAACATATCTTCGGCAACCCCATTAGATAACGATGCCGTGTCTTTGACGATACCTTCAACGTTGAAAGTAAAGTCATCATTGCTGTGCAACGGAGGAAGCACTTCGACGTTGGCTAACTCAGATTCTGGCACTTCGTAATAGAGTACATTGCCGCTTGAATCGGTCACTTCCACGATTTGACTTGGGTTTGCTGAATCAAGCCACACTAACGTAACGCCATCAATTGAGAAGTCAGAAATACGCACAAATAGTGCTTCAGAACCATCTAAATCCGCAGACGGCTTCATGGTAATCACTTCACTTAACTGAAGTGGATCATGATCCGTGACAGGATTGACGGTGTCTTGAGTTCGAGCGTTATCCTCAAAGACATTGATTCGGTTGACTGTAAAACTACCTGGGTCCGCGATTGGGTTAACATCAATGATGATAGTTTCTGTCTCTGAACGTGCCGTTTCCTTCCCTGATAACGGATTATTGTTTTCTGTCGTAATCGCGGTTACATCAATCTTGATTTCGCCCGAGAAATTATCGATTGGATCAATTTGAACGTCACCAATTCGGCTGGCATCTACGAGATAAACACCACCAGTTTTTGGAATCGCGCTACCATCCGAATACACTAACTCTGCGTTACCTTCCCCTTGTGTAAAGACGAGCTCGTAGACTATATCTTCAGGATTGCTAATATCCTGAGTTTCCGCCGTGATATTAAGTGCGACATTATTTCCATCTTCATCAACCGAGTAGTTAAATTCACTGTTTGCCGTCCACGTTGCAATATCTGCAACGGCAGCGACTTCAATGTCTAAACGACCATTAATCGTATGATCTGGCGTACCATTGTTAAGAATTTCCACACGGATACGAGGATCGATACCAGAAGCATCGGTCGAGGTATGACGATCTGGTACGAAGTACAAGTTATCTAACGAGACCAGCTCGCCACTAAATGATTGCTCGACATTCGACGCATCGAGAACAACCGTATCGCCTACTGGTGTCAGTTCAATGAAGTTACCGCTCCCATCTCGGTAATAGAAAGTACCGTTGTGCGTGCTTGCATCTCGAATAGTGATATCACCTAAGCTTTCGTTACGATCGATATCATGCAAATCGATAACCAAATCGACTTTCGCCGGCGTCACATCCAGCGTCGACAAGTTATCCTGAGTATTTGCAGAGTCAACGCCCACAACGACACCATCACGCCCTTGGTCCTCGAACGCAGTAACGGTAGACGTGTCAATTTGCGCATTGCGGTCTCTTATCGAGATATCCACATCGGCATCTGCGATATCGCCATCACCATCGGTTGCAACAACGTTGATGGTGAAATCAATCGAGTCGGTTTCTGTATGGTCAAGATCGTCATTCGGACGGAATGACACACTGCCATCAGTTCGAACAACCAAACGACCGATTTCAGTATCCACTCCGTCAAGAACCTTGTGAACAAATACGACTTGGTCGCTGCCGTTCAAATCGACAGAATCAGAATCAACACCGTTTTGCTTAAAGTAAATGCCTGAATCATCAGCCGAAAATGAAGTCACTTGTGCGCCGTCAGCACCAAGATCGTCATCACCTTCTACAGGGTCTTGGAATAAGTGAACCGTGCGGCTGCCTTGTCCCTCAACACGTGAAATAGATGCATCGTACAAGGTTGGAACATCATCGGTAATCGTCACTGGTAAGTTAATACCGGCCGTATCGCCATCGACATCGGTCGCGAAGACTGGGAGATCAAGTATGAGTGTATCTTCGCCTTGGGTTGAGTGGTCTAGAGCACCCTCAAGCGTAAACTTGTAAGAGCCGTCAGCGTTCAAAACTAGCGTGAACACTGAGTTACCATCAGGTGTTTGACCTTGATAAGTAAAGTTATTGTTGCTTACCGCGGTTTGAACTAACGTCACCGCAAGGCCACCTGAAGTGACTCCTGAGATCGGGTTAGATGTCAGGTCCAGTTGGTAAGAGACAACGGTATCTGCCCCTTCCACCGTATCGAAATTGCCCGTTGCTTCTAGGCTGTCTTTGTTGGTTGCCTGAGAACCATTAGCGAGGTCATCCTCGTCAACAGCCAAAGCATCTGCTGATTTAATTTCGGGAATGTCATCAACCACGGTAATTGGAAGATTCAGTGATGATGACGTGTCACCATCAAAATCTGTAACTGTAATTGGGATATCAATGACAAGGTTGTTTTCACCTTGAACAGCGTCATGGTCGATTGGTCCCAACAGTTCAAATTGGTAACTGTCGTTATTCGCATCAAGAGACAGCGTGAAGATCTTAGTTGATGTGCCAGTAATCACCGCTTCGTAACTGGTTACACCACCAACCGAGCTCACCACATTCAACTCGATGCTGCTGCCATTCGAAGTTAAACCAGACACAACTGCATTGAGATCAGAAATTTGGTAGCTGACAATCTCATCCGCGCCATCAACGACTTCAAATCCACCAGTTAATACCGTTGAATCACTACTTGTCGTGTCAGAGCCACCAGCAAGATCATCTTCATCAACGGTTTGTTGGCTAGAGTCTGTCACTTTCACAATCGTTGGAACATCGTCCACCACTGTGATCGGCAAGGTGATGTTATTGGACACATCGCCGTCAAAATCGGTCGCGTTGACTGGGAAGTTGATGACTAACGAGTTTTCATCGTTGCCCGCAGGATGATCAAGTGCACCCAACAGTTCAAATTCATAACTGTCTGCTGAACCATTTAGCGTCAGTTTAAAGACGGTTTCCGTCGTACCTTGTACATAAGCGCGGTACTCAATCACACCGTTTGAATTTGAAAACTCAACCAACTCAAGCGGTTGACCACCTGAGGTAAGGCCAGAAACAGGCGATGTTAAACTATCCAACTGGAAGCTAACGATAGAATCGGCACCATCAGTAACGTCAAAGTTGCCACCAATGATATTGGATTCTGGCGTGTCGTCCGAACCTTGGCTTGGAATATCATCCTCATCCACAGACAAGGTACTACCAGAGCTGATAGCATCAATGGTTGGCTTGTCATCTACGATCGTCACTGGCAAGGTCGCAGTGATGGTATCGTTGTCGCCATCTGTAATCTTCACAGGTAGATTCAACAAAATCTCATCAGAGTTAACCGCGTGATCTAACTGACCAGATAACTCAAAGTCGTATTTACCATCTTGATGAAGTGTCAACGTGAAGACCGTCACTCCACCCGGAGTTTGTCCCACGTAAACAAGCGCGTCAGCAGTTGAAGCGCCAACGTCTTGAGAAAGTGTTACCTCTTCTCCACCCGATTTCAGATTCGGAATAGGATTTGAGCTCAGATCCAATTCGAACGCATCAATACCATCTGCGCTAGTAACTTCGAACTCACCTGATACCGTTAATGGCTCTTTCGTTCCATCAGAACCAAGAGGTAAGTCATCTTCGTCGACACGCAGACTTTCAATATTGGTAACAACTGGAACATCGTCCACAACGGTAATTGGCAATGTGAAGGCTGGTGAAGTATCACCATCATTGTCTATCGTCGTCACAGGGAGGTTAATAACAATCTCGTTTTGCTGATTACCATCTGGATGATCAAGCGGCTTCTGTAAATCGAACTCGTAGGTGTTGTTCGTTGCATCCAACGTCAGTTCGAACACCACTTCAGCAGGATTGCCAGCGACACCTTGGTATACGTTCACGCCGTTTGCGCTAGAAGACAGAACTAAGGTGATAGCGTCACCATCTGAAGTCAGTGACGCAACAGGCGTGGTCAGGTCACTCAGCTGAATAGAAGCAACTTGGTCAGCACCCTCGGTGATATCAAAAGTACCTGAAATAACAGTATCTTCTGCACTTGCAGCATCCGTACCTGCTGGTAGATCATCTTCATCAACGGTTTGTTCGCTGCCTGCTAGTAAACCATCAATGGTCGGAACATCATCCACAACCGTAATTGGTAAGGTGATGTTGTTCGACACGTCTCCATCAAAGTCCGTCGCGTTTATCGGTAAATTAATGACCAGTTCATTTTGGCCATCAGCATTTGGATGATCGAGAGGAGCAAGCAAATCGAACGTGTAGCTGTCATCAGAGGCATCGAGGGTCACACGGAATACTGGTGTCGTCGTGCCATCAATACGAGCTTCGTAAACTGAAACGCCACCTGCGTTTGATACTTCAACCAAAACCAGAGATTGACCACCAGAGGTCAGGCCTTGTACTGGCGTCGTTAGGTCAGAAACGCCGTACTCGACAATGCCATCAGAACCATCAGTCACGATGAAGTTACCGGCAATGCTATTCGACTGTGTACCATCAGATCCGACTGTTGGGATATCGTCCTCGTCAACCGTTTGTACACTTGTTGCTTCGATGCCACCAAGTGTCGGTTTGTCATCAACGATCTTGACAGGAATTGTCTCAGCAGAGGTATCGCCATCAAAGTCTGTTGCGATGATTGGGAAGTTCAGCGTTAACTCATCGCTATCAACAGCATGGTCGATAGGACCTTCAAGCGTGAAGTTATAAGAGCCATCAGTATTCACTGTCAACGTAAAGACCGCTTCAGAGCCCGCTGTCGCCTCGTAAGTAAAGCTGCCATCGCCATTTGCGGTTTCAGCCAATGTAACTGCCACGCCTTGTGATGTGAGTCCAGCCACCGGTGTTGCAGAAGCATCAAGCTGATAGCTCACCACTCGGTCAGAGCCTTGCGTGGTGGTGAAGTTGCCATCGATTGAAATCGGGTCAGTTTGGTCTGAGCCAATCGTGGCTAAATCATCTTCATCAACGGTAATCGCATCGACATCGGTAATAGTTGGCTTATCATCGACGATGGTGACTGGGATCGTTTCTGTGGTGGTATCACCATCAAAATCCGTCGCGATGATTGGGAAGTTCAGCGTCAGATCATCACTACCTGTTGCATGGTCAATTGCACCTTCAAGCGTGAAGTTGTAACTGCCGTCGCTGTTCACCGTCAAGGTAAATACGGCTTCTGATCCTGCGGTAGCGGTATAGGTGAAACTGCCATCCGCATTCGCGCTTTCCGTCATTGTCACCACTACCCCGTGTGAGGTTAAGCCATCAACAGGGTTAGAGGACGCGTCTAACTGATAACGCACAACATGATCAGAGCCCGTCGTGACAAAGTGACCATCAATCGACACGGACTCGTTTTGATCAGAGCCAATCGTCGCCAAGTCATCTTCATCCACGCTGATCGCATCAACATTAGTGATACTTGGCTGATCATCAACAATAGTGACAGGCAGTATTTTAGTTGAAGTGTCGCCATCAAAGTCTGTTGCGATAATCGGGAAATCGATTTGTAGGCTGTCGCTGTTCATCGCATGGTCTAGTGGACCTTGCAGAGTAAAGGTGTAGCTGCCATCTGGCTTCAGCACTAATTCAAATACGGCATTGCCATCTGCTGTGGCAGTGTAAGTAAAGCTACCATCACCGTTTGCCGTCTCAGCAAGCACGACAGATTCACCATGAGAGGTCAACCCTGCTACTGGATCCGCGGTTGCATCAAGCTGGTATTTAACAACACTGTCCGAACCTTCAGTTGTGCTGAAAGAACCCGACATAAACGCATCATCGTTTTGGTCTGAGCCAATTGAGGCGAGATCATCTTCGTCTACTGTCAGTGGGACAACGTTATCAATGGTTGGAATGTCATCAGTAATCGTGACTGGAATGGTCGCAGTCGTCGTATCGCCATCAAAGTCTGTTGCAATGATTGGGAAGTTCAGTACTAACTCATCGCTGTTTAACGCATGGTCGACCGGCCCTTCCAGACGGAAGTTGTATGTACCGTCTGCATTCACATTCATGGTGAAGACAGGGTTACCATCCGCGGTAGCAACGTAAGTAAAGCTGCCATCGGCATTCGCAGTCTCTACCAGAGTAACTGGCTCGCCTTGCGAAGTTAACCCCAAAACAGGATCAGCCGTTGAATCAAGTTGGTAGCTCACCACACGGTCTGAGCCTTGAGTGGTCGTGAACGCACCTTCTACATAAACAGCGTCACTTTGGTCTGAGCCAATACCTGATAGATCATCTTCGTCTACAGCCAGAGGCACGACATTATCGATGATTGGTGCATCATCCGTGATCGTGACTGGAATAGTTGCCGTAGCCGTATCACCATCAAAATCGGTGGCAATAATCGGGAAATCAATGGTTAGGCTGTCGCTGTTGGCCGCATGGTCGATTGGTCCTTGAAGCGTAAAATCGTACGTACCATCTATTGCGACGTTTAACGTGAAAACAGGATTGCCGTCAGCGGTCGCCACATAGGTAAAGCTGCCGTCACCATTAGCGGTTTCCACCAAGGTAATCGCCTCACCTTGAGATGTCAGCCCCGCAACAGGATCAGCGGTTGAATCCAGTTGATAGCTCACCACTCGGTCAGAGCCTTGAGTAGTTGTAAACGCGCCTTCAACAAACAGATCGCCGCCTGGGTCGGAACCCACACCGCTAAGGTCATCTTCATCGACACTCAACGCATCAACCGCTGTAATAGTCGGTACATCATCAACAATCGTGACTGGAATGATTTCAGTTACTGTGTCGCCATCAAAGTCGGTGGCTATAATTGGGAAGTTCAGTGTCAACTCATCACTATCAACCGCATGATCAATTGGCCTTTCAAGCGTGAAGTTGTAAGTACCATCAGTATTCACAGTCAGCGTAAAGATCGCTTCAGAACCCGCTGTCGCTTCATAAGTGAAACTACCATCACCATTTGCGGTTTCTGTTAGCGTTACCGCCACACCTTGAGATGTTAAACCGTCAACCGGTGTTGATGAAGCATCGAGTTGGTAGCTCACTACTCGGTCAGAGCCTTGTGTGGTAGTAAAGTTACCATCAATAGAAATTGGATTGCTTTGGTCTGAGCCAATTGAAGCTAGGTCATCTTCATCAACCGTAATGGCGTCGACGTCAGTAATCACTGGCTTATCGTCCACGATCGTCACAGGGATCGTGGCATTTGTGGTGTCGCCATCAAAGTCGGTCGCGATGATTGGAAAGTTGAGCGTTAACTCATCGCTATCGACAGCATGATCGATTGGGCCTTCAAGCGTAAAGTTATAGCTACCATCAGTGTTCACTGTCAGTGTAAAGACCGACTCAGTACCTGCTGTTGCTTGGTAGGTAAAACTGCCATCGCCGTTTGCGGTTTCAGTTAGCGTGACTGCAACGCCTTGTGATGTAAGGCCGTCAACTGGTGTTGCAGAAGCATCGAGCTGATAGCTCACCACTCGGTCCGAGCCTTGTGTGGTGGTGAAGTTGCCATCAATTGAAATCGGATCAGTCTGGTCTGAGCCAATTGTTGCTAAGTCATCTTCATCAACGGTAATCGCATCGACATCGGTAATGGTTGGCTTATCATCCACGATGGTAACTGGCAACACGATTTGGCTTGTATCACCATCGAAGTCTGTCGCAATAACGCTAAAATCAAGAGTTAAACTGTCGCTATTTGCCGCATGGTCGATTGGACCTTGCAACTCAAAACTGTACGAGCCGTCGGTATTCAAAATTAATGTGAAAACTGCACTGCCATTTGCCGTTGCGCTGTAGGTGTAGCTGCCGTCTGCATTTTGCGTTTCGGCGATGGAGACGGTTTGCCCTTGAGATTGTAGGCCATTTAAAGGATCTGCATTTGCATCCAACTGATACTGTACGACGCCATCAGAACCCTGAGTCGTCGTGAACTGATCTTCAACCAACGTTGGCTGTGATTGGTCGGAGCCTACCGAACTTAAGTCATCTTCATCGACGGTAAGAGCAACAACGTCGTTAATGGTTGGCACATCATCAGCAATGGTTACCGGTAGAACAAGTGAACTGGTGTCACCGTCAAAGTCCGTTGCGACAATAGTGAAGTCTAGAGTTAAGCTATCGCTACCCACAGCATGATCGATTGGGCCTTCAAGACTAAATGAATAAGAACCATCAGGGTTCACTTGTAAGGTGAAGATAGCGTCCCCTTCTGCCGTTGCAGAATAGGTAAAGCTGCCATCTGAGTTGACAGTTTCCGTCAGAGAGATAGATCGACCCTGTGATTCCAACCCATTGAGTGGATCAGTGCCGCTCTCTAATTGATAACTTACAACACGGTCTGAGCCCTGAGTCGTCGTGAAACTGCCTTGCGCGAGCACAGAATCGCTTTGATCGGAGCCGATGCTTGATAAATCGTCTTCATCGACGGCTAGCGCATCAACGCCATCAATCGTAGGAACGTCATCTTGAACTTGAATGACAATTTGCGCCGCTTCTGGTGTGTTCGAACCTTGGGTAATCGAGGAGCGATCGCCATCCGCATCTACCGCGTAAACTGGCAGTGAGAAAGTGAGCGCATCATCATTAGCACCCGTATGGTCGAGTTGTTCATACAAGTTGAATTGATATTCGCCCAATGCAGGGGCATCGATCGCCACATCAAATACGGTAATACGCACGCCATCCAACTCGATGAAGCCTTCGTAAGTGCGCACGCCGTTACTCTCAGACGCTAGTTCCAGTTGAACAACCTGCCCTTGAGATTGGAGTTCTCCACCAACATTAAACTCTGTAGGTTCCAACTCATAGTGATCAATGATGTCACTACCGACCGCTGTCGTAATCGACCCAGAGCCACTTGTTACTACCGCGCCTTCCTGTGAACCTTGGTCAACACCCGCTTCGTCTAAAGACAATCCCGTCACGGTTTCAATCACTGGATTATCGCCATCAAGGATGGTCATCGTAAAGGTGTTACTTGCCGTATCTTGGTCGAAATCAACGATTGTGGTTGGCAAAGAGAGCTCAATCGTATCTTCACCGTTTGTTTGTTCTAACGGCTTAAATTGCTCAAATTGGTAGGTACCATCAGTATTCAGACTGATGGTTAAGACGGTTTCATTCGAGCCAGCAATGGACAAGGTGATAGTGCTGCCGTCTTCAGAGAGTACCGCCTCTGTTGCCTGATTATCACTCAATAGGCCATCAAATTGACTAAGTCCTTCTTGATTAAATGTGACCGTTGCCAATTGATCACTACCAATATCAACAAAGGTGCCAGTAATCGGAGTAGAAGAAGATTCAACGTTTTCGAAAGTAACGTTTTGCGGCGCCGGATCATCGCCATCAATAACGGTTGTCGTGAAATCGATAGGTGCTTGAATACTGTTACCACCAATATCTGCGCCTGTAATGTCAAAAGCAATATTGATTTGATCACCGGAGATGGAAACTTGACCATCAGCAACAGAAGCGACATGGTCAATGCCCTGGCTAATCGTGGTAACGACCTCTAACTCTAAATTACGGCCTAAAGATGTCGCTTCGATCTCTATACGAAGCACTTCGTTACCTTCTTGAGTGCCGATAATGGCATTTTGCGCTTCGTCATAAACGAACGCCACTGGCTGACCAGCAGAGGTAATATCACTATTTAACTCGGTTAACAAAGACTCTAATGAGGACGTTTCAGGTACAAATGAAGCGGTATCAAGTGCGAGATCCCCTGCTTCAACCAGCACACTAGAAGAAATGGTTTGCGGATAGCTTGATAGAGAAATTGAGCCTTCTGTTACGCTAGATTGCAATGATTGTCCGCCATCGGCAAAAATAGTGACATCCAAATCATCAGCTTCATCGCGTTCTTCTACACCGCTACGAGTCGCTGACGTCTCAAAAAAGGTGGAGGCAAGTACTTCCGGATTATTATATTCAACGGTCACATAGCCAGCATTGGCTGAGCCTTCAGCGCCAGCACCAGCAGCCGTTGCTTCCAAAATAGCAGTCGGGTCAGCACCATCTAAAATGGCCTGTTGGATAGCCGCGACATCATTAGCGTCAAAGTTAGCACCTTCGATAGCTGTTGGATCGAAAGTAACCTGGCCATTAACTGGAGATTGCAGCAAGGTTTCTGGTTGTTCAAAAGAAGGTTCTGGAAGGCACGCGACACAATTAGCATCAACCAGATACAGCTCATTATGTATCTGTACGTCGAGAGAAGCATTATTTTCTGTGATAATAATCTCGCCAGGTCTTAACTCATCCCCCGCTTTTATGACCTTAACGTTTCCATCCAGGCCCAAAACCAAAACTTCACCTTTGACAGCATTTACAATCGCGCTCTGCGGTACCGTGTGCGTACTCATCTGACCTCCGCTAATGGCTTACGTTTCCCATTAACCTTTTTAGATAATTTCTTATTAATTTAGTGCGGCATACTGCACACCTTTATACGATTAAACTAAGTATTGAATCATTAAACAATCGATAAATACCCTACTACCAAGCAACATAAGTAAAACTTACTCGTAGTCACAGAAATGTGACACATGTGCTGACGCGTAGATATCGAATAATTATATGAAATTGATACCTTATTCTGATTAAGTGTAGTTGTTTTAAGAAAAGAAGAGAGATGAAATCATTCAGCTAAACGCCAGACTGCCGGTTGCGATCAATAATGGAAGAAAAGCAATAAGAATGTTGTATACACCTGAACGTGATGACAACTTAATCAATATTGGTGACGAGAAAAACGTGACGATTAAATATTGAATGACATAAATCGTTGGACAAAATATAACCATGAAAATGTGGCTCACAATATGAATTCCCGAGCACCACGAATTCGGCTTTGTCCTGATATACAGTAAAAAAAATACGAGCAAGCTAATAAGAAAATACATAAACATCACACTTGAAAATAATTATCATTTTCAATCATATGTAAATATTCCCCCACTTTCAATGATGTGAGAGCTATTAATACCATCGTTATTATCAATCAACACAATAAGTAAAATTATCAGTAATTCCCGTCCTAAACGTTTGCGTAATCGCTAACCTTCTCTTAACCTTGATTTGAGGCTTTTATCACGGTTTTTCCATTGATATAGTGCGTCCATACAACAAAAAAAGACCATTCGAGGCATGGAGCTTCCTCATTAATCTCAAGATGAGAAGAATTGGTACCGACAAAATTCGGCAGATTTTAAGAGGGTCAAAAAATGGACATGAATATGGTTGAGATTTTAGGTTATGCAGCTTCAATCATGGTCGCAATTTCGCTAACTATGAAAGATATTGTTAAGCTTCGTATCCTTAACTTTATTGGTTGTGCGCTATTTACTGCTTACGGACTAATGATTGATTCTTGGCCTGTAGTATTAACTAACGGCTTTATTGCTTGCGTTAATATCTACTTCCTAGCAAAAATGCAACAGGAAAAAAAAAGCCTAGAATCTAGAGCCTAAAAAGCAATAGCATTCGAACAATAAAAGCCCGCGAATGATAAGATCGCGGGCTTTTTGCTTTTAATGCGCTCTCATTTTCTGCACATTCATCAATAGCTCTAGCGAACCCAGTTAAGTGCTAATGTTTCTCGACGAGAGAACATGTCTACATGCGATGAGATTATCGCCTTCACTGTGCTCAGTTTCTCTTCGGAATCCGCCTCACAAATAATGGTCAAGCTAGACTCGCAAAGAGCAAACTCCGCTTTTCCCGTCGGGAATGTCACCAAACCGCTGTGTTCATTCCAAGTAGAAGGAACCTTTCGTCCAAAATGCCGACAAAGCGTCACTAAGTATTTGTCAGCGTGTTCGCTATCTATTCGGGTGCTTTCTTTAATCATGAATTTACTCGTGTTTTGAAGCGCCCCCTCTCGGGAGCTCTATTAGAATTGATAAGCAGCAGAAAGTTTGAAGTTGCGACCCGGCTCGTAGTCATCAAGCGTGAAGCCACGTGCCGTACCCGAACGAGACGCATGAGAGCTGTACAACTCGTCAAATACGTTATCAATACCAAAGGTCACCGACAGTCCATCAATATTAGACGGCACCCATTGAGCATATAGATTATGTACATCATAGCTTGCTTTCTTTGGCTGACCATCAAAGACGTTGCCTTCCTCTAGAACAAACATTGAGTTCCACCCGAAGATCGTTTCTAAAGCGTCTGACTGGTAATCCAAAGTTAGAGCAATACTATCACCCATATCAATGCTACGCCCATTGCCCCCAGCAACAGGACCACCAGTATTCTTGTTTTTGGTGTCCGACTTAGAGTAAGAAAGTTTGCTGTTAAACTTGTCGTAGCCATAAGAAGCACTTGCCTCAAAGCCTTTAATCTCAACATCACCTAAGTTGTAAATCAGGTAAGTTTGAGTCGCGTTTTGGTACTGGTCTGCAATGTAATCATCAATTTCCGTTTGGAATGCCGTAATATTCGCTCCAAAGAAATGCTTATCAAAGGTTTTATCAAAACGGACACCACCCTGCGTGTTCAATCCCGTTTCAGGCTTTAGTCCATCCTCTAAAAATGCAACGTCTTGGTAGGCAATAAAGGTTTCCATCAGCTCAGGGCCTTTGAATAGAGAGCGTGCGCTCGCAAACAACGTCCAATCCTGAGTGACTGCCCATTCTGCTGCTAGGGCCCAGGTCACATCATCATAGTTACTCTTCCCCGTTTCAGCTTCACGTTTGTAATCATCAAAACGCATACCTGCGGTAACAAAGAAAGCATCAGAGAAGAAGAACTGGTCTTCTACAAACAATGCGGTTGAAATGGCCGATTCATCCATGAACTTACGACTACCGTAGTAACTTGAAGATGTCTTATCCATGTAGTCGAAACCATAGGTGATTCGATTATCAAACTCACCTAACATAACATCCGACTGGAACTTACCATTCAAACCAAAGTTTTGGTTTTTAGCGGTGTTCTTCGATAAACGGTTCGAAGGCCAGCGAGGAGCCATAACGCTCTCATCCCGTTTAATTTCTGTCTCGGTATTATAAAGTGTGACGTTACCTTTATGCTGTTCGCCTCGCAGCTCGTAACTCAAGGTAACGGTATCTCGGTCATAATCCGTAGGAATAAGTAACGTGCTCGATAAGCCATTGTTCGCACTACCCGACATATCAGGACGCGGACTGTAATCACCACTGTCTCGGTACATGTCATAAGAGAGCTCAAAACGATGGATGTCGTTTAGTTCATACCCCAACTTAGCCAGAATGTTGTAAACATCACCTGCAGCGCCATAGGTTTTGTTGCCGTCACCATCTTCAAAGTCATCGCGCGTAACGTAATGGCCATAAACCATCGCATCAATGTTTTCGGACAAAAGCCCGTACAGTGTCAACGAGCCTTGTTGGTTGTCGTTGGATGCATAACCGCCATAAACACGAGCGCCAAACTTTTCATCGTAACGAAGTAAATCACGAGCGTCTTTCGTTTCAAAATAAACCGAGCCGCCTAAGCCATTTTGAGTCACAGAGTTATTACCTACCTGGATATCGGCAGATTTGAGAATGTCAGGGTTTAGAGTTAAGTTCCCAATGTGATGGAACATGCTCGCATGCTGAGAAGCACCATCAAGACGAATGTCCAAATCGGTTTCGCTCAAACCACGAATGGTAATACGTTGATTCACAGAGTGTGTTCCACCAACATCCACACCGGGAATATCGCGCAGTAAATCAGACATATGATCCGCTTGCTTCAGTGACATGTCGTCCGCAAACATCGACTCAGTATTGCTAGAAACTTTTGTTCCCCATACAACGACTTCTTCAAAATGTGACTCGGTATCTTGAGCTAAAACAGGGTTTGATAGCGCCATTCCCACTGCAAGGCAAAGGCTTGAAAGCTTGATAGATGAACAAGCAGGGCTTTCCATAACTTCATTCCTAAATATTAATGATAATAATTCTCAGGTATAATAAGCATGAGTTTTATAAATACAAAGGCGATTTGATTATGCGAAATCGCACAAGTGTTATGAGGAAGTGTCAAATGCAGGAAGTCACACCAAAACGAACTAGAATTGCCAAGATCGCTTTAACCCAAAAACTGGAAGCCACAGAAAAGCAGTGGATCGTCACTCAAGGTCAACCTTGTCAAACTCAACTGGCAGAAGGCAAATTCCTATCATATCAGTACAATGATCAAATCTTTGTTCATGGAGGACGTTGCCTAGAGCTTGTTGATTCACATATTGTTTCTACTGCCCACGCCTCACTGTTGGTCACTATTCTTTTAGAAGGTAAGCTCTCATTTGGCTACGACGATTTGCAATTTGATTTAGACGCAAGCGACGGCCCTAAAGGTGTCGTGGTGAACCTACTCAAACCTGCAAACTTTCGTCGTTCACTGCTCAAAGATAACCTCATTAATAAGATCAACATATTGGTTAAGCCCCAGTGGCTAGAGGCTCGCCTTGACCAAACCTGTCGTCATCGGTCCTTTTTTAACTCTCATCAGGCGTTTCATCCTCTAGAGCTTAACCAGGCGTTATGCGAACTAGCTGAAACGCTGACAAGCCGAGAAACACCACAAGAATTCCAAGATAAGTTGGAAGTTGAAAGCTTGATCTATCAAATTTTGCATCAAGCGACTGAACAAATCCCCAAGCACTTCAGTGCTAATAAAAATAACCTTGAACGGCACACAGATGGTCGAATAGAGGATATTGTTAGCTATATAGAAACTCACCTTGAGCAAGAACTAGGCTTAGAAAAGTTGGCAAGCGTGTTTTCAATGAGCGTTTCAAACCTGCAGCGCCGATTTAAACAATCACTGAATATGACCGTAAATGGTTATATTCGCTTTCGTCGCCTTGAGATTGCGAGGCAACACTTGGAACGTGGCCTAGTGACGATCACGGAAGCGGCTTATGAAGCCGGATACCACCACCCTTCCAACTTCACCTGCGCTTTCAAAAAGGTATTTGGTGTACCACCGCATGAAGTGATAAAAGAGTAAAGAGGCCCCAGGTAACTGACTGTTATTTAGGAGTGTCTTATCCACAACATCGGTATATACTCGCCTTAAACGTTATGGAGGTTAAACATGAATATTGGTGCTGTCGCAAAGCTTACTGGGCTTTCATCTAAGTCGATTCGATTGTATGAAGACAAAGGGATCATATCTCCACCAGCGCGCAGTGACTCTGGCTATCGCGAATATTCAGATAATCATATTCAAGAGCTTAACTTAGTATCACGCGCAAAAAACGCAGGCTTTTCATTGCAAGAATGCAAAGAGTTTGTGCAACTTGCCCATAATCCCAACCGAAAAAGCAGCGAAGTAAAAGCAAGAACCATGGATAAGCTGAGAGAGGTTGAAGAAAAAATCGCGCACCTCATGGAGATCAAAACGCAACTCGAAGGTTGGGTTTCTTCTTGTCCGGGAGACGCTGAAAGCCGATGCCCAATCATAGACGAGCTCACCAAGTAAACTCGCCTATCTATCCTCATTGAGGAATCGCTTTCATTAGCCAGAGATTCGATTAGTGGTAAGTACACATGCGCTTGCCGTTTAATTCGATAATGTTAAACGGCGTTTCGTAGATATCCTCTAGCGTAGACGCCTGAATCACCTCTTCCACCGCACCACTTGCCACAACTTTGCCTTGCTTAAGCGCCAATATGACATCCGAGTAGCACGCTGCGAAATTAATATCATGAATTACCACCACCATGGCTTTGTTCATGTCATGAGCTAACCGCTGCACGACTTTCATGATCTGAAGAGAGTGTTTGATATCTAGATTGTTAAGTGGTTCATCAAGAAAAACGTAGTCTGTATCTTGTGCAATCACCATGGCAATAAACGCAAGCTGTCGCTGACCACCACTTAATTCATCCAAATATTTGTCTTGGATACCTTGTAAATCTAGATAGTCGATCGCTTGTTCAATCACCGCATGATCTTCTTTGGTCAGATTTCCTTTGGAGTATGGGAAACGGCCAAAAGAGACCAACTCCTTCACGGTAAATCGCATGGTAATAGAGTTGGCTTGACGAAGTACCGCCAGCTTTTTCGCTAACTCTTTAGTGTCCCATTCCGCAATTTCCTTGCAATCAATGATAACACTACCACCATCCCGCTCCGTTAAGCGCGAAGCCATAGATAACAGCGTGCTCTTTCCCGCGCCATTCGGGCCAATAATCGATGTTACCTTGCCCTTTTCAAACTGAGTATTGGCCTCATCAACTACTTTGTTTGAACCGAAGGCCTTCGTTAATTTGTCTATCACTATCATATTTATACAACTTTGTTTTTCAGTAGTAGGTATAAGAAATACGCACCACCAATAAAGTTAATAACGACACTCAACGTCGTCTCAAAACTGAACACGTTCTCGATAATCCATTGCCCAGCCAGTAACGAGCTGATGGAGAGAAACGAACAACCAACCAGTAGCGTTTTGTGTTGGTAACTTCGGAACATTTCTCGGCTTAAGTTGGTCACCAGCAAACCAAAGAACATAATTGGTCCCACTAGAGCCGTAGAAATAGCAATCAGAACCGCCGAGATAATGAATACATTTCGCGTCACCTTAGGTACGTCGACGCCCAAACTTTTCGCATTGTCTTGGTCGAGCCAAAACACATCTAAAGTGCGATGCATATTAAATAGCAACCAACATGCAAACATCAAAGCTGGTGCACTAAAGTAAACCAAATTCACTTTTACATTATTAAAGCTGGCGTAAAGTTTCGATTGAACGATTGCAAACGTATTTGGGTCCATCAGCAAAGAGAAAAATGACGCCGCATTGGAAAATAGCTGACCAAAGATCAAGCCGACCAATAGCAACGTAATCAAGTTCTTGCTTCCTTTAGAAAAGTAAAAACCAAACAACAATAACGAAAACGACACCATTACAATTACGGCAATCGCGAAATTGACATACAAGTTAAGAACTAAAGTACTCAAACCACCAAAAATCAGCACGATCAAAATTTGCGTCAACACATACAGCGCATCAAACCCCATGATACTTGGCGTTAAAATTCGGTTGTGCGTAATGGTTTGAAATACAAGTGAAGACTGAGCAATAGCCACACCCGCTAGCACTATCGCCAATACTTTAGGAACTCTACGAGATAAAAAATACTGGTAGTTGTCAGCCGTTAGCCCAATACCAATAAACAAACATGCAAAAAGTACCGCAATGCCACCTAGCAGTAGGATTTTCGTTGAATCACGCATGTTGCTTACCTCGCAACAACATCGCGATGAATACCACGCCACCCAATATGCTGATCACGATAGAGATTGGCATTTCATGAGGGAAGATAATCAAACGACTCACCAAGTCGCAACACAGCACTAAAGTCGCCCCATACATGGCCGTAAGCGGAATGTTCTTTTTGAGGTTATCACCATAAAAGTGACTAACGAGGTTCGGCACAATCAGACCAAGGAATGGCAGCTGCCCAACAATCATCACGACACTTGCCGACATGATGGACACCAACAGCACGCCAATCGTGACAACCTGCTGATAATTTAACCCCAAGTTAACCGCGAAATCTTTTCCGATACCCACGGCTGAAATCCTTGCGGCAAAAAGATAGCTGAGAATAGCCATTGGTACCGCGATGTACAGTAGCTCAAAGTCACCACGTAAGATGTTGGCAAAATTCGCTACCGTCCACGCGTTTAGACTTTGTAACGCATCGTATTTGTAAGCAATAAATGTAGTCATTGATTGGATGACATTGCCGAAAATAATTCCGACAAGTGGCACAAAGACCACACTCTTAAATTGAATGCGTTGAATAAAGAAAATAAATGCTAGCGTCCCAAACACCGAGATGCCGAATACGAGCCAAAGGTGATTGTCGTTACCAAAGAAAACCACGCTCAGTACGTAGCCCAGCATGGCACATTCGATCGTACCAGTTGTAGAAGGTGCCGCGAATCGGTTCTGGCTGATTTGCTGCATGACAAGACCCGCAATACTCAAGCCAGCACCAGCGAGTAATATGGCAAATAAACGTGGTATACGGCTGGTAAAGAAAAGCTCCAACGCTTTCTCATCACCCGAAAATAACTGTTGGGGCGTCATGTTTGCCACCCCAACAAACAACGAAACCGTGCTTAAAACCACAAGGGTTAGCAATAACTTTTTCAAAGTTAACCTCTGCTATCTTGGATTACAGTTCAACGGTTTGCTTGATCTCACTGACCATTTTTTCTGTTGCAGTCACACCAGACATCGACAAGTACCACGCGTCCACATCTAAATAAGTGATTTTGTGATTCTTATATGCGGCGGTTGCTTTGACTAAGTCGTTATCCATGGACTTACGAATATCGTTATCTGGCGTGCCTTTTAGCGAATTGCGGTCAACTACGAGTATATTTTTCGGGTTAGCTTCACGAATAAATTCATAAGAAATAACATCTCCGTGAGTGCCCGTTTTCACGTGTTCAACCGTTTCCAAGAAACCGAAATCGTTATAAATCACACCAAATCGCGATTGAGATCCAAACGCACTGATGTTGTCACCCATGCTTAAAATCGTTAACGCATCATTGTTATTTGATTGGTTGTAGTCACGGATTGCTTTGAATTGAGCATCTAGCGCTTCAATTTTCTGCTCTACTTTTTCTTCGATATTGAAGATTTTACCAATATTGCGCCACTGTGCTTGCGTACCTTCCCAGTAACCTTGATTCTCTTTCGCAGCAAAAACGACCGTAGGAGCAATTTCACTCAGCTCTTCATATTTCGCAGACGCTCGCGGACCAACCAATATCAAATCTGGTTTTTGCATGTAAATGGTTTCAAAGTCAGGTTCAAACAAACTACCCGCAGAGGTGTAGTTATCTTTGCTGTATTTTGAAAGGTAGCTAGGCAGATTAGAAGAGTTAGAGACTGCAACAGGATCGATACCAAAGTTGTCCAGCGCATCTAGCGGTCCAAAGCCAATCACAACCACGCGTTCTGGTGATTGTTCTAGCTCGGTTTGCCCCATGTAATGGTCAATCACAACCTTAGCAGCGAAAGAAGGAGAAACAGTAAATAGCGACAGCATAGCCGCACCGACGAATTTTTTCATTTTGTTAAGCCTTAATGAGATCTATTATCATGCGCGTTCGCAATATAACGTTACTCTTTACTGCATTCAACAAAATTTAAGGTACTTTACATTAGTTACGCTTATTCGAGCTTCAACTATATCAAAGACTTATAAAAACCATTCATTGCAATATCTAGGTGTATCATTCATGCGCTTCGATAAATGCTTTAAGTGCAAGCTCATCAATAATCTCCAACCCGTTTTCCGTTTTTGCAATCAATCCCTTTTCAATCAAATCTTTAACTGCACGTCGATAAACACGACCAGAAGTACCAAATCGCTCAGCTTCTTGATTTACTTTGTCAAAGCCACCGAGCAATGTGTTGGTTTGATTACGGACGAAAAGATCATACGCAATATTATAAGTAATGGGATGCAATAACCGATTGGTATAGATATCCATAGAATCTTGATAATCTTCGGCCAACGCTGAAGCAAAGAACACCATCATTTCTGGATGCTTTTGTAGCGCTTCAGTTAGTTTTTGGATGCAGATGACATCAACCTGCATGTGCTCATCTGCAATCACATTCCATTGGCAAGGAGTCTGAGTGAAGTACTCCATTTCACCATAGATATGGTAGTCGCAGTTTGCCTCTCCTAATTGAAAGCGTCGCCCATTCGCGGCCAATATACTCATTGACACTCGACCTACCGGCACAACATATAAGTACTGAAGTTGCTCACCTTGGCGGAGAATTTCTTCCCCAGCATCAAAGTAACGCGTACTAATTTGACACTGATAGATCATCTCACGAAAGGCAACGCTCTTTTTTTCAAGGTATGTTTTGAAGCGGCCAGTTGGATACGGGCTGATTTTCATTCTCTGCTCTCTCGGAAAAGTTACTGATAACTATCTCAGGTGGATTGTACCCCGTAACACCAAATAAAAAAGCGACAGTGGCCTGTCGCTTTACATTCATTGATTTATAAGAGTTACTGAAGTTAGTACGGACTATCTCTGAGCAATCAGCGCTTCTAACGCCGTCATTGCAGCAAGCTTCTCACCTTGCATCATTACTTTCGCTTCATCAACGTACTGGCCAACCCCTTCTTTCACATCTTGTTGATACAAAACGACGTTATTTAAGATCGAAGCCACATGAAGGCCACGTAATCGGCCAACGGCAAACAGAGCTGAGGTTTCCATATCGGCACCTAAGACGCCCTTCTTGTTCCAGTATTGGCATATCGCATCTTCGTCATCGGTATAGAAACTGTCGTGAGAACGTACCACACCGAAATGATAACGCGCCTCTTGTATTGACAGGTAACGCTCAACTTCCTTTAATAAGGAAAAGCTTGCGTACGCCGGATAAGCCGAATCCACATACGCTTTGGAGCCGCCTTCATCTCTTACCGCACCTTCGGCAATGATTAGCTCGCCAAGCTGAATCCCAGATTGCATCGCACCGGCCGATCCAACACGTACCACATGAGTTACGCCGCACTGTTTTAGCTCTTCTACCGCAATGATCATCGATGGAGCGCCGATGCCTGTGCTGCATACTGAAACAGGCTGGTCCTTGTATTTGCCAGTAAAAACACGGTACTCGCGATTTTCCGAGATCATTTCTGCATCATCCAATAATGCGGCAATACGATTAGCTCGGTCTGGCTCACCACATACAATGACGAGAGGAGCGACTTGTGTTTCATCAACACCAATATGAGGTTGTTTAGCCATTTTTCGTTCCTTATGCTGCAGCTTGAGCTAAGGTTTTATCGCCATTGCGCTTGGCGCTACGGGCCCATTCACGCGTACCATTGGCAGCAATGAACATCAAAATCGCATACTGAACGGACATCGCATAAACACCCTGTGTCGCGTAGATGCCAACACTAATGATGTTAATCACAACCCAAAGAATCCAGTTTTCCACATATTTACGTGTCATCAGAATTTGTGCAACAACAGAAAGTACTGTCATGGTTGCATCCCAAAACGGGAACGCATCAGGTTCAAGTACCGGATCAGCCAAACCTGCACCAAAGAGATTCAAGCTATCAACAGCAATGTTTGCTAATGCAAAGAAAAAAGGGTCGATGTAGATGGTTAACAACGCGATAGACACAACGCTAATAGAAGCAGTGGCGATGAGTTTCTGTTTGTTTAACCAGCGTACTTCCAGCGTTTCACCTTCCGCGTTTGGACGAGTCCACGCATACCAACCGTAAATGTTCGCACAGAAGAAAAACAGTTGAAGAAGTAATAATCCGTATAACTGAATTTGGAAAAAGATAACGGCAAAAAGAGTGACATTCAGCAAACCGAATAAGTAGTTGATGGTTTTTTCTTGGCTAGCAAACCAAATGCAAAGCAATCCAAAAACCGTACCGAAAGCTTCGATCCAACTCATTGCGTAACCGCCGCCAATTGGAATGTTAACCAGTGTGTTGTTTATATCGAGTAAGGCAAGTAGGTCCATGTCGATGTCCTTTATTATTTTGTTTGGGAATATGCCTATATTAGGGCGTGACACCTAACAAAAAGGAGGACATTTGTCCCCCTCTTGATGCACTCGATCATAATTCAGTTCAATATTTGCTTGAAAGCAATAAATGACTCAATTGAACCGCTTGGAAATTAACACGCCTAAGAATCCAAACCTAAATAGCGCTTTTTGAATGCGGAAGCTGATGCAAATAAAGCTGACGCCAAAAGTGTAATAACAAACCCAATTGCGTACTCGAATGCTTCATTCACCAAGAGCTGATAACAGCTCACAAAAAAAATCAGTATGACCGCAATAACATTAACTCGGTGAAACCAAGGATGCTTTACGGAGAACTTAGCGTAACCTTTTGATAACATTTAACTAATCCGCCAGACAACAATTAATATTTTTATTTATAATCAATGGTGATAGTAAGGCTTTATAGTATAAAGAGAAACGACTTTTTTGATTTTTTAGCTCAACATCACAGGTCATCTAGTGCTGCTTGACTTTAATATCTTGACACTTTTTCGTTCAACTAAGGTAGGTTCTAATTGCACGACTTGCGCTTCTGTTGATTTATCATCCAGTTTTCGGACAAGCGTTTCCACGGCAGCTTGCCCAAGACGGTATTTAGGCTGGTGAATTGTGGTGAGTGATGGCGACATGAACTTCGCGATATGTATGTCATCGTAACCGATGATTGAAATCTGTTCCGGGACTTTAATATTGAGCTCATTTGCGGCGTTAATCACACCCATCGCCATCATATCATTGGAAACGAAAATCGAGCTGGGTAAGGTGCCTCGCTGCGCCATTTTCATAAATGCTTGATATCCGCCTTCACATTCGAAGTCCGATTCAATTATCCAGTTAGCATTAAATTCCAAGCCAGCTTCGTTCATCGCACGTTTGTAACCTTCGTATCGCATTTGTGCTTGGTGTTTAATCAAAGGGCCGGTGATACATCCTATTTCTGTGTGGCCGCAATCAATCAGGTATTTCGCCGCTAGGTAACCGCCACGAAGCGAGTTATCTTGAATTTTATCGCTCGTAAACAGCATTGGCCCCCAATCCATCACCACGACTGGGATATCAGGATAACGCTCAAATACATCGATACGCTCCCCTTCTAGCGAGGAGCACATCAAGATCAAACCATCGACACGCTTTTGCAAAAGCGTATTAATGGATTGGCGCATGCGTTCATTATCACCTTCTGTGTTACATAGAATGAGACTATAGCCTTTGTGATAGCAACTGCGTTCGACGCCTTTTACGACTTCGCCAAAGAATGGGTTGGTTGAAGTTGTCACTAGCATACCAATGGTTTTGGTACGATTGACTTTGAGGCTACGCGCCAAAGCTGATGGCGCATAGTAGTTGAGTTCTTTTGCGGCATTATTGACGCGTTCGGAGATCTCTTCACTCACAAAACGCGTCTTGTTAATAACATGGCTCACTGTTGAAGTGGAAACCCCTGCCAGTTTTGCGATGTCTTTCATCGTCGCCATGTTATTACTCCTAATTAATGAGGCGTTTAAGCCCTATTGTGCAGCGAGAAACGCGTCCACCTCTTCGCGAGTTGGGATCGACGTCTGCGCGCCAAAGCGGGTCACAGAAATTGCAGCCGCCGCATGTGCAAACTTAATTGCTGATTCTAAAGGTAAATCCTCTAACAGGCCAGTGACGAATGCCCCATTAAACGTATCCCCTGCTGCGGTGGTATCAGTCGCGTCAACACGGAACCCCGGGATGAGCTCACCTCTACCATTTTGACTTAACCAAACACCCTTCGCACCGAGAGTGATCATGACAATTTCGATACCTTTGCTATGAAGCACATTCGCCGCTTCTTGCGCGCTGTCATTATCCGTTACCGTTACCCCCGTCAACACTTCAGCTTCGGTTTCATTTGGTGTAATGACATCAATACAAGCAAGCAGTTCGTCTGACAGTTCACGAGCTGGCGCTGGGTTCAGAATGACATTGGTTTTGGTATCTTTCGCGATTCGCGCGGCTTTCTCAATGCCGCACATCGGCGTTTCTAATTGCATCAGCAGGTAATCCGCTTGGCGAATGCGATCTAAATCTGGCTCAATCGCTTCTGCTGTCAATTTGGCATTCGCTTCTGCTGAAATACAAATGCTGTTTTCACCACTATCCGACACTTGAATCATCGCAATGCCAGTTGGGCAGTTTGGTTGCATCTTCACACCTGTGATGTCGATGCCGTCCATATTGAAGTTTTCACGAATATTGATGCCGAACGAGTCATCGCCTACACAAGCAATAAAGCCAATATCAGCCTTGAGTCGAGCTGCAGCAACAGCTTGGTTGGCACCTTTGCCACCTGGGATAACTTGATAGTTGCGACCATGTAGCGTTTCGCCAGGGCGAGGGAAAGAAGGCACTTGAAGAACATGGTCAGCGTTTACACTACCTAACACCACTAACTTATTCATACGGTTATCCTCGGTTCTGAATGAACCCTTTTTTTGAAAAACTATTTTGGAAAATACATTAGATGACTTTAACTTCTCTTCCTAACGAAGGAGTCACGATAAAAAGCCAAAGGCATCTATACCCTGCATTTTTAAGTCTCTTGGGTATGTTTGCCCTCTCCTCCTAAACGACAGATATAAACGGAGGAGAGAGCAAAAATTAGGACGCTTTATTGAACGTCAAACTTATTTAGTCACTACTTTTAGTGGTACCGGAATGTATGCTTCTACTTTTTCACCTTTCAAGACTTTGTCAGCCGTTTCAACACCCAAAGCACCGATAAGATCTGGCTGCTGCGCGATGGTTGCTGCTAGTTTGCCACGGTTAACTGCCGCAATGCCGTCTTCCGTGCCATCAAAACCAACGATAACGACGTCTTTGCCAGAAGCTTGAACGGCGCGAAGTGCACCCAGCGCCATTTCATCATTTTGTGCGAACACCGCCTGTACATCAGGGTTAGCCGCGAGTAGGTTTTCCATCACGTTTAGGCCTTTAGTACGGTCAAAGTCTGCTGGTTGGCTGGCAAGAAGATCCATATCGCTGCCCTTCACGGCATTCATGAAACCTTCACCACGCTCGCGCGCCGCCGATGTGCCCGCAATACCTTCAAGCTGAATTACTTTTGCTTTTTCGCCAACTTTTTCCATAATGTAGTGACCTGCCATTTCACCACCAATCACGTTGTCGGACGCGATGTGACTCACGACTTCACCACGGCTTGCGCCACGGTCTAGTGTCAATACAGGGATCTTAGAACGGTTCGCCATACGAATCGCATTAGACACAGCATCAGAATCCGTTGGGTTGATAAGAATTGCTTTTACGCCGCGAATACTTAAATCCTCGATGTTCGACAGTTCTTTGCTCGGGTCATTTTGCGAGTCCAGTACAATTAAGTCGTACCCCAATTCTTTCGCTTTAGCTTCCGCACCGTCTTTCATCGTTACGAAGAACGGGTTGTTTAGCGTCGAAACCACAATCGCCATCGTATCTTGGGCTTGTGCCGCTACTGATACAGTGGAAGAAAGAAGTGCAGCAGAGATAAGAGTTGCAAGTTTTTTCATCGTTCTAGTCCTTTGTGTAGGGTGAGCCAGCACACGCCCACTGGCTCGGTTTGTATTCAGGATTTAATGGTTATGGATTATTTGTTTTTGTTGTCTACCAGTACTGCGAGCAAGATAACCACTGCTTTGGCAATCATTTGGTAGTATGAGGAAACGTCTAGTAGGTTAAGAGCGTTGTTTAAGAAACCGATAATCAGCGCACCAATTAGCGTACCCATGATACGGCCTTTACCGCCCATCAAGCTGGTACCGCCAAGAACAACCGCTGCGATAGCGTCTAGCTCGTAGCCCATACCTGCAGTTGGCTGAGCGGAAGATAGACGAGAAGTTACGATGATACCTGCAAGCGCTGCCAGCATACCGCAGATGGCGTACACACCAATCTTCACTCGGTCTACATTGATACCAGATAGACGAGTCGCTGATTCGTTGCCACCTAGTGCATAAACGTAGCGACCAAAGCGAGTGTGGTTAAGTAGGTACCAAGCCGCAGCGAATACAACTACCATCAACCAAACAGGTACTGGAATACCTAGCGCGTAGCCGGTACCAAACCATGCAAACGCATCAGCTGTGTCAGTAAAACCTGTCGAGATTGGACGACCTTCGGTGTACACCATAGTCACACCGCGTAGTAACGTCATGGTAACCAGCGTAGCGATAAAAGCCTGTACTTTGCCCTTCGCAATAATGATGCCGCTAATTGCACCTAACGCTGCACCTGCGACTAAAGCAGTCGGAACCGCCACCAGCACCGGGACTTCAAGCGCAATCATGCTTGCCGCAAAGGCACCGCATAACGCCAGTACGGAACCAACACTCAAGTCGATGCCTGCGGTTAAAATAACCAGTGTCATACCTACCGCGATAATGGCATTCACTGAGGTTTGACGAAGAATGTTGAGAATGTTGTCGACCGTAAAGAAGTTCGGGTTCAAAAATGACACAACAACAATCAAAAAAATCAGTGCTATCAGTGATTTTTGCTCAATCAACCACTCTTTTGTGAACAACTTCTTGTTGCTAGCTTCGGTTGGTTTGCTCATGGTATTAGTACTCATGCTGCTTCCTCATTGATCTTTTTGCCTACGGCACAGGCGAGTAATTTTTCTTGATCGGCGTCTTTCGCATCGAATTCGCCAGTAATACGACCTTCATGCATAACCAGAATGCGGTCACTCATACCGAGCACTTCTGGCATCTCGGAAGACACCAAGATGATGCTCATGCCTTCGGCTTTGAACTTGTTGATGAGTTGATAAATTTCTTTTTTCGCACCGACATCGACGCCACGTGTTGGCTCATCGAGAATCAGAACTTTAGGTTTGGTCATTAACCCTTTCGCGATCGCCACTTTTTGTTGGTTACCGCCGGATAAGTTACCAATGATTTGGTCGCGCGTAGGGGTTTTGATATTAAATAGCTTGATAAAATCTTCCACGGCAATCACTTCGTCGCTATGTTGGATTTGGAAGCCTTTAGTCAAATGATTGAGAGAACAAAGTGACATATTCTCCTTAACCGAGAGACCTAACACCAAGCCATCGCCTTTGCGATCTTCAGAGATATAAGCGATGCCATTTGCTAAGCCATCTTGTGGGCTAACCGGGTTAATGGTTTTGTTATCGAGGTTGATAACACCATGCTCACTTGGCAACGCGCCGTAAATCACTTTCATCAGTTCGGTGCGGCCTGCCCCCATCAAACCAGAAATACCCAAAATCTCACCGCGTTTCAGTGTGAAGCTCACATCGTGAACGCCAGATCCAGTCAGGCCAATCACTTCAAGGCAAGTTTCGCCATGTCGCACATCAATACGTGGGTATTGCTCTTCTAACTTACGACCAACCATCATTTCGATCAGGCCGTCTTCATCAGTGTCTGCTACTTTGCATTCACCGATAAATTTACCGTCACGAAGCACGGTAATGTCGTCACAGATTTCAAAGATTTCTTTAAGACGGTGTGAGATGTAAACGATGCCGCAGCCCTGCTCTCGAAGTTCGTTGATCACTTTAAATAGTGACTCCGTCTCGGTATCGGTCAGCGCGTCGGTTGGCTCATCCATAATGATGACTTTTGATTCAAACGAAAGCGCTTTCGCAATCTCCACCATTTGTTGCTCACCAAGGCTCAAATCACCAAGCAACTTTTTCGATGAGTGTTTTACGTTAAGGCGTTGAAGCAACTTGTCTGCTTCTTCATACATCTTGCCCCACTGAATACGCCCCATCGTGCCGGTCAATTCACGACCTAGATAGATGTTTTCAGCAATCGTCAGTTCAGGGATCAAGTTCAATTCTTGGTGAATAATGCTGATACCCGCTTCCTGTGAGTCACGCGGCCCTTTAAACGCGGCAGGTTGGCCTTGATATTGGATGCTACCCGCATCCATGTGATAGATGCCAGTCAGCACCTTCATCAATGTTGACTTGCCTGCTCCATTTTCTCCCATGAGCGCCATGACACGGCCTGGGTAAACATTCAGGCTCGCTTTGTCCAGTGCTTTTACGCCCGGGAACGCTTTCTCAATGTCGCTCAGTTGTAGAATGGCTTGAGTCATAATCTGTCCTCAATATCTCTGGCTTAAAAAACCACGCCCGCTTGAAAGATAACGTTCGCGTATGGCGAGCATTCGCCAGTTCGAACGACAGCGCGGCTTTGTGCTGTGCGTGCTTTAAATGCTTCATGTGACACGTAGCTGATCTCGATAGATTTACCCGTTTCTTCGCTCTCTTTGCTCAGTTCGTTAAGCAATGCTTGATGCAAAACAGAGCTTACATCAGAAAACTCTTCCGCAATGATGACCCCTTCGATTTGCGACTCAGATAGAATCACGCGAACAGTATCAAGAAAACTTGGTACGCCATGCGTTAGCGCCAAATCAATTCGCTGTACATGCTCAGGGATTGGCAGGCCAGCGTCACATATCGTGATCTCATCGGTGTGGCCTAGCGTCGCCACCAAGTAAGAAATATCTGAGTTAATTAGGGTACTTTTTTTCATCTCATCGACCTTTCGGTTACACGTTCATACAACCATGAGCGCCTGTTTAAAGTGTTTTCGTTATTAACAGAAAACTCATCGAAACGTTTCGATGAAATAATAATTCGTTGTGGTAATTTGACCAGAGTGAGATCGATAAGGTGTGAGAATGATCCGTAATTAGCGGGTCATCGAATAGTAAAAAGGTACATGAGTCACACTTTATCATCGAAACGTTTCGATGACTGGATTAATCTACACTTGAAGTGAGGTTTTTAAAGACAGTTGAAAAAGAGATACGTCCCATTACTGAGAAACACTCTAGTTAATGAGATGGAAACCTTACACATCATCACAGTTCTTGGATGGTTGTCTGATTTTGGAGAACGCTCACCTTACAATCTGGTTACAATTTGCAAAACACATCATCCGTTCAGTACCTTATATGGTATGCGACGTTTGTAGGGACACAAACGGAAACTAAAAGCCATAATGAAGTTAAGCAATCGAGTCATCTTGCTTGTCGCGCCAGTGATCTTATTAAGCGCGCTGGTATCAAGTTATATTATTTACAGCATTCAAAAAGTAACGCTCATCAAGCGAGAAGACAGCTATATCCAATTGCAAATGGAAAAGCTCGCAGGGCAGTTCCGACAAGCCAACATATTCCTCAATAGTTATGCATACACATTAAGCAAAAGTGATGTATTGCAAGACTACTTGGTGAATCATAACAATCCGTATCGTGAGCGCGTGTTATTTAACCGACTCGATGAAACCGCAGATGTGTTAAGCCATGGCTATACAGGCGATGCAAGCATGGCGATTCTCGACGGGAAACAAAACCTTCTTTATTACACAGAAAATAAATACTACGAATCATCAGGTGTAGTCGACCCTAAGGTATTGGATTACATCTCGCGAAGCTTTAGTACGAGAGAAGCGTTTAACCATACTGGCTTTATTTACAATTCCAGCGGGCAAAGTATTCTTCTGCAATACGAACTCATCGACAAACGAACAGGGACACAACCTCTAAGTTTTGATCCGCAAAATGTCTTTTTCGTGGTGGTATCGGTATCGCTCGAAGCCTTCAATGAGATCAAGCACGAAATCGAGTTCGACACGCATAGCGTGATAACTTTTGCCGACAAGCCTATTTATCTCGATATTCCTCTCGCTCAGACGATTGAACTATTGCCACACTTTTATGCGGTACTATCCCCTGCTGAATATTTGATGTGGAATAAAGTCGATAAAGTGTGGCTAGAACTGGCCCTTTCCTTTGGTGTGGCGGCGTTTTGCACCATCACCTTAATTGTTTTGGTTTTGTATCGTTATGTATTACACCCCGTTTCTCGCCTCGATAAACAGCTACAAGAGCTGGAAACAAATCAACGCGGCAACATTGAAAAGCTAGAAACAAACGATGAAATAGGACGCTTATCCTCACGCTTTTTTGATATGTATGAAGAGCTCAACGTCATATATAAGAAGACAAAACGCCTGGCTGAAACGGATCACCTAACGCAACTCGCTAATCGTCATCGTTTCCATGAACTTGCAACTCGTGAACTCGTCTCCCCTTCGCTGCATTTGTGGGTCATTTATGTCGATCTCGATAACTTTAAGTACGTTAATGACAAATACGGGCATGAACTGGGAGACAACTTATTAAAGGTGTTTTCATCACACATCAAAAATGTCTGTCAAAAATTCTCGCACGACTACGATAGTCCCTGTTTTGCAGCAAGATTGTCTGGTGACGAATTTGCTATTTTATTGAGCTCAAATCAGGATGCACAACGCCTACCCGACTTGCTGGCCTCAGAGTTGCTAAAACCGATTAGCAATCTCAGTCCATCTTGGAGTAATTCATTCCCCGTGACTGCAAGCGTAGGTATCGCTCAGTACCCTCAAGACGGTACAGACGTCGCGAAATTACTCTCCAGTGCCGATGCGGCAATGTATCAAGCCAAACGAGCCGGGAAAAACCAGTACGCTTATTACTCAGCAGCTCTCAATGTTGAGTCTCAAAGACGCAGTCAGCTTGAGCGAGCGCTCAGAAAAAGCAACGTGGAAGAAGAGTTCCATCTCGTTTTTCAACCCTATATGAATAATCGGGACAACGAGATTGAAGGACTAGAGGTATTATTGCGCTGGGAAGCGGAAGGCATTGGTCCCGTGCCTCCGAAAGAGTTTATCCCAATCGCGGAACAGGCGGGCTTATTTGATAAAATTGATCGCTGGGTTTTCGCCAACGCGACAGCGGAATATCACCAATTAAGAAATATTTTTGGCAAAGACATTGTCCTTTCGATCAACCTCTCTTCAGCAGAACTTAACTCCATCGAAATGGCGAATTATATTCATGACCAAGCAAGCAAAAACGGTGTGAAGCCAGAATGTATTGAGTTAGAAATAACAGAAACCTTTGCCACAGAACAACAAGGTACAGCATTACTTGATGAGCTGTCGAAGCGTGGCTATCGTCTCGCCATTGATGACTTTGGCTCTGGCTATACATCGCTGACTCAACTTGTTCAATATCCAGTTCAAAAGATCAAGTTTGACCGAGAGTTCCTCGTTACATTGATGAAAACCAACAACGGTCATGTAATCAAACCCATCATCGATCTATGCCACGCTCAAAATAAAACGGTCACCGCAGAAGGTATTGAGCACAATGTGATGCATGAATGGTTATCGGCCTACCGCTGTGACTATATGCAAGGCTATTTATTTGGTAAGCCAATGAGTAAGGAACAACTGAATTTGTGGTGGCAATCCGCAAATGACGATAGCCGCTTCGATGGTTCCATAGTAGGTTCAATTACTGTTCAAGGGACATCTTATTAAAGATTAAGTACAGAAGCCATGTATGTGGCTGCTGTACTTATATAATATAGAAACAAGACTTTACCCTTAGTTTCAATAATATAAGCAACCACACAAGTTCGTACGCTAATTTTTGGTATTATTATTTTTCGATGAAATCTCTCAGTTATTTAAATATTTAATCAAAACGATAGAATTACTTTTTGGTAAGTTTAGTTCAGATTTTATGTATTTAATTGAAAAAATGAGGAAATAAGTAAAAGCTGACAAAACTTACTTTTGTACTGCTAATCATCGGCTTAGATGATTCGTGTAGAAGCTCATTTGTCGGCTCCACTTAGACTTAGCTTTATCACTCGTGAACAGGAAGTGCCCTTCTTCTCGGTATTTATCTACCTTTCTTATCCATCTTGTTGTTTACCCACTCACTTAAAATGCACTAACACACATAACGAGTTGACGTTACGATTTGTTACGAGTCAAATCACAAATCTAAACGCAAGCTAAATAGACGTACAAAAAACAAACATATTGAAATAAAAAGAATTTCTAATCTAGAAAAAATAAAACGTCGTTTTTATAAATTCGCCACCTCACAAATATCCTTAAACACAGTTTTATTAATTACGCATATCAGATATTATTTATGCCGAAGTTTATCGAAACAATCGATTAACTTCATAATTTATTTTAGTTTCAAACAGTTAGTTTTTAACTTGAAAACTTATCGTTAACCCAATATTAAGTACCTAAGCGTACAATAAGAAACATTGGGAATAGAATTATATTGATGTGCATGTTGTTTTAACGAATGCATGAAGCAATCGGTAAATTTGTAACACCATAGAGTTTTATTTAGCCAAGATGAAAAAGTTAATTTTATTATTTATATGGACATTTCTGTCTGCCTCTCCTTTTGCCTTTGCAAAACAAGCAGATAACGAAGTCAAAAGTCACATACCACAGAATCAAATTGAACAAGTGTTCAAACAAGCAAAGTTAGATGGCGTAGTAGACTTTAAATTGTTTCGTGACGCTTACATCGCGTACCAAAAAACACCTGATAGAAAGAAATCAGTACTAACCATCATCGACTATAGTAAACCATCGACTGAAAAACGCTTTTATGTGGTTGATTTAGATAAAAAGAAGCTTATCTACAATACTTATGTTTCTCACGGTGTGAACAGTGGAAAGAAAACAGCGACGCAGTTTTCAAATGTGGTGAACTCGCGTAAAACATCACTGGGCACGTTTTTGACTGACACCACCTACTACGGCTCAAATGGCTATTCACTTCGACTTGATGGTTTGAGCTCAGGGTTGAACGATAAAGCTCGCGAGCGTTATATCGTTGTGCACGGTGCCGACTATGCTAACCCTTCTTTTATCAAGAAGAATGGTTACCTTGGGCGCAGTTGGGGTTGCCCTGCACTGCCAAAGAAGTTGTCTCGTGAGATCATTGACACCATAAAAGGCGGCAGTGTTATTTATGCAAGCGCATAACACGGTGCAAATTATGTGGGGAAGAATGCTCTATTTCTTCCCTAACAAATAATTGGATTGGCTCAAGCTTCCTTTTATCAAGACTCTCTTTACCTGTTTATCCAGTTTTCGCTTGCTTCAACGCTAAAGTTATTTAGGTATTAGCTTATACCCAAATAACATCAGAAAACTCTGTTCATCCCTCTTCCATCTCGTTAGTATACGCTGAGTTGGTCAGACACCGATTTTCATTGTTATCATAGTGTCACTAAGATTCCGTAGTCATAGTGATAGTCTATGACGTTATATGTTTAGGGTTACTTCTTGCGTTATCTACACCGTATATTATTGATGCTTTCATTGTCCCTATTTTCAGGGTTCATCGCTGCCTCATATGCGCATACGTATCACCACACTAAACATTACACCTCTGAACGCTTACTTAAACTCGCGCAACAAGACGATTTTGAACTAGCACACAGCGAATTCCATACATTTGCCTCTCCAAGTTCTTGGGGCTCAGAAGGTTATTATCTGCACATAAAGCGCGAGTTGTTAGCGCTGGTTTCCTGCCGTCGAACATCCGCCACTGATGGTGTTTTATCATCTGATTTTACTCCTGATTATTTTTTACTTGTTGCTTTCTCTTCCCCACCACTATTGGAATTGGCGAAACAAGCATCTCGCTTACCTCTTGATGGTTATGGCGGGCTGATGAGTAAACGCTCTCTCTATCGACTCTCAGGAAGAAAAGAAGCCAATTTGATGTACGTCTTTACTCATGGTCGCAACGCCTTCCCTGTTGTTTAACTTTTTATGACATACAGAGAACACGGAAATGTAACGATGAGAACCAATACGCTCATTGTTACTAGAACCAATTTGAGGTCCATATAATGACAAAATTCGCTACGACTATCGCACTAGCATTACTATTTGCAACGGGCTCTGCCTTCGCTAACACAGAAGCAAAGCCAGAAGAAATGAGCAATGAGACTCTGCTAGAGTGTGCCAACGTTTCTAATGCACGTATTGCGATTCCAGAACACAGAGCGATGTTCAGACACTACCTAATGTCTGAAAGAAACTACAGTTTCAGCCAGTTATCTTCTGCTGAGCTTGAATTTAAAGCAGCAGATAAGAATGAATCCGAAGTAGAAAATATCTACAAGTCTCAATGTAAAGAGGTTGGCGAGTATCTATATAGCATTGGCTATTAAATTCGAAACCCTAACGACACTCAAAAAGAAAGGCGCATACATTGCGCCTTTCTTTTTACTGATAAAAACCAGCCGACTAGATGTCTAATCTGTATACAAGCTTAAAAGTGCAAATCAAAGTAAACTTACTGAGAAAACTCTGACACATCATTGGATTTACAGAACGCTCGACGTGCTTTAACAAACAAGAAACTAAGCACCCCAATCACGAGAGTAATTATTGGGGCCGCCATTAATAGCATTGTGATCGTTTTGCTTATATTCTCTGGTAACAAGGGAAGCAATAAACCAAAACCGCATAATATCAGCGTCCATAAAATCGCACTCAGCCACGCAAAGTAATGGAATTTACTAATACCTTTCACTCGCAACCCCATCATTAATGGCAATAGGGAACGAACAACCGGAATAAACCGCGCACAAAAAAGCGCGATCAATCCATGTTTACTGAGTAATACGTCGACCTGTTCCAAACGCTTTTGAGGAACCGCGCTCACCCAGCCTTGGACCTTAGGTAAGCGATTTAGCCACTTGCCTTGTAAGTAAGCCGCCCAACTTCCCAATCCCGCACTAACAGCTATCACCAACATGATCATTATTGGATCAAGGACACCAACCGCCGCCAGCGTACCGGATAATACGACGACACTGTCGCATGGGAATGGCGCAGCAGGAATAAAACCACTTTCCAAAAAGATAAGCGCAGCAACAACAAAATAAACCAATCCTGCACCGCCTGGCGCCATTAACGCCGTAAAATCTTGATGCCAAAAGGCACTCAAGACCTGAATTATCGAATCAAACATAAACCGCTCCTAAGCATAACTAACCAAAAATTGTAAAAACATGGAATGTGTTAGCGAGCATGTATAAAGCGGTATATGAGATTCGATTCTTTCCTCGCACCGATTCTGTATTTAGAATGAGTAAAAATACTTTCAACACAACGACCTAAAGCCTCATTGCCGATGCGTTTTAGCAGCCCCATCGAGTGAATTGCCGAACGATGTGTCCACCAAACTACAGCAAGCGTTTCAAACCATTCGAGTTCTACATCGTCGTTCGAGCTCGTTTCCTTAGAATGGCTAACCCTCAATATATTCCGGCTGTTTAAACTCGGATAGTCTTGTTGTATTGGAGAGGCAGGGTGTTCTGAAAAGTGCTTCGACTTAGCGTCAACAGCAATATTCTGGTTATGAAATGAAAGAAAATTTGGGTATGAGTGCGCCATACTCATGCTCGGAGCCAACAAGCAGAAAAGTAGTCCGAGTAAAGCAATCAGAGTCGTACGCACAAAGGTAACCAAAACCAAAATAATAAGTTCTTTTAACCCTGTGCGTAACGATTGGCAATTAGTATTCTTAATCGTTAAGAATACTAATTATTTTTCACCGTAAGGGTAGTTTTCAAACATTTTCGCAATTTCTTCTTCAATCAGAGATTCTCTTTTCTCAGAGTTCATAGACTCAGACAGTTTCCTGCTTGAAACACCTTTCCACACAACCTGATTAGCCTTTGCATCAACAAGCTCTACCACCAGTTTGCCATACTTACGTTCTTTGTATCGTTCCGGGCTTGAAGTGATCACGCCAAAGCTATTCCAACCATAACCGAAACTCACCGAAGACCCAGAAGAGACAAGCTCGGACTCTTCGACGATATCATGATGAACGTAAAGGTCCCCACCACTATTCACTTTAATTAGGCCCTTGTCTTCAAGCTGTTCAGCCAATCCTTGTTCAATACGTCGACCATCAATACTCGTAGGGGCTTCTGCTTGGGCACCGAAATCAAACGTTCTGTAAGATGAAAAATCGGCTTGCTTATCAACATCTGTCGTTATGGTTGTACAAGCAGACACGAGCATCATCACCGCCCCAAATATCAAACCTTTCCACATGTTAAATCTCCTTTGGTTAAGCTGACTGTTTCAGCGGAATTACGCTAGTGCTATACATACGCTTCAGCAGTAAAAAGTAATCATTTCAATATCTAGTCTTGACCATGAAACGTGACTGTTCAATAAACGCAATTAACCTTTACACTGACAATCTTGAATATCATCAATACCTAAACGCTAGTAGACAGTGTGTTTGCCCCTAATTAGCAGCCATCGATTTTAGAAGCGGAATCGCTGACCCTCCTAAAAAACAGAGATAATGGACACTTTAACACCAAGACGCTACTTTTTTAGGCACCTGACAAACAATTGATGAGAAAAGACTTTTCTTTTTCGTTCAGTGTGGCATATTGGCTGAGTCCTATCGATGCGCGGGCATCGTATAATGGCTATTACCTCAGCCTTCCAAGCTGATGATGCGGGTTCGATTCCCGCTGCCCGCTCCAATCTCTTTTATCTCAATCTACTCAAAAGAATCCGATGGCGGAGCAAATAGACAGCGCCAACGTTGTTTCCACGTTAAATTTGGTCGTGTTACGTCATAAAACATATCTTTCCATTCTGCAAACGTCACACGAATGGGATTAAAGCTGTTTACAGGTTTAGAAATTCCATACCTAACGGTTTCCACTTCTGGTTCAAACGTTCCAAACATCCGATCCCAGATAATTAACACTCCCGCGTAATTTTTGTCGATGTACTGACGGTTTATACCATGATGAACACGATGATGAGATGGCGAGTTAAATACCCACTCTAGCGGTCCAAGCGAGCGAATTGATTGAGTATGAACAAAAAACTGTAAGCCCAGATTAAACAGCACAACAAAGACGACCCACTTAGGATCAAAGCCAATAATCACCAAAGGCAACCAGAAAATCCACATTCCCGCTAACGGATACATCAAGCTTTGACGAAACGCGGTGCTGAAATTCATTCTCTCCGAGCTGTGATGGACCACGTGCGCAGCCCACATCCAACGAATACGGTGGCTAGCTCGATGAAACCAGTAATAGAAAAAGTCTTGCAGAACGACAAGTAGCAAAAACGCTGAAACGCTCATTTCGATATCAAACAATCGCCAATCAAACCACCACAAATATAACTGAGCAATCAGTAAACCCGTGAGTATGTCTGTCGCTTGGTGTAAGCCCGCAAGTACAAAATTACATACAACTTCCGGAATATAATACGTCGCGCTTTCAGGCAAACGTCCCCTTCGTTGTCCAAACCAGTACTCTGCAACCATACATAAAAAGAAAACAGGCGCCAAAATCATCAGAAGTAATTCAGGGCGTTCCATCAACTGTGTCCAATCCATTGTGTTTCTACCATTTTGCATAGTGATCTTCAGTAAGACCTATGACTTCTTCTAACTGATGTTTGATACCATTCCCATCAACGATGTAGCCAGAAAAATAGCCGATATATTGACGAAAATTGCTTTTGAGAAACCAAAAGTTCTTCTTTTCTGAACGTCGATTTAAAGGCGTGAATACTAGGTCAATCCGTTTATCTTCCGACGTGATATGCCATCTTTGTCCTTCATCATTTCGTGAAAATTGAAACTGAACAGACTGTAAAAAATGCCGTTCACCATTAATCCAGAATACATTTTCACAGCAGCCCGTTTCATTGACGCCTGCAGCTAAGTTCAGCCCCAATCGTCTGCCGCTTTCAAAGCAATTAATACTCGCCCAGCGCCAGCTTGTCTCCCGTCGCATGTACCCAGCGGAAAAGTCGTAACCAGCAGCTACTTCTGAGAGATCTTGTTCCTTTCCTAATATGAATAAGTTGCCATCTACCGTTAACGCATTATGCTTCTGCGTATAAGTCCAACCCGCATAACCGGTTGGCGTACATAACATTAATGGCAAACTCATACTTTCTGGACGTAAGTAGAGATCAGCATTGACAGACTTTGTCACAAAGTGGACGTGCCAAATACCATTCTGAATAGAAAACTGAATACTTTTGTCAGCAAGATGGGCATGACTAGACCAACTGGAAGGCTGAGTTTGATAATCAATATTAAAAGGCTTTAACCACTGCTGCTCCACTAACTCATTATTTTGAGTGTCAAACAGATAGCAAAAACCAGATGCTAAATACCTAATATCCGCAATCGCAACCCCAATCACGTAGTTAGGTGTGACCAAATTAACGAACTGAAACTGCTTATAATCACAGTAACGGCGCCACTTAGACGCTGGCTTATCCATCTCATCAAGGTAGGTAAACTTATCTAACTGTAAAGATGTGGGAATCCCATCAAGATGGCCAAACACTGGTAGACCGTCTTGCTGCATAAACGAGTCCAGAGTCTTAAGCTCATGCATATTTTTATCTTTTTCGAGTCAACACGCTCAGATGTTAACACTACGTTAACAAAAACAATTTGCGTGACAGCACAACAATATCGACTAATTTGGCTTCGGCTCGCTATATGTGAAACCGATCACTCAACTATCCACTCATGTCACTCACTTAATCTTCCTCATCAATACGAACAGAAGTTGGAAATTGAGCGTTCTAATCCGCAGGAAAGACCATTATAGCCATTGAGAATTGGTCAAAATCACTATTTAATGGGAATAAATTCATATAAACTGATTGCTTATTCATATCAAGGAAGAGATCTATGTCACACATACACGATACTATTGTTGCGTTGCAACACAGTAGCCCGGCTCAAAAAGAGTTTTACCAAGCCGTAGAAGAAGTATTAACTTCTCTCGCTCCAGTCATAGAAAGCAATAATAAATATAAAGAACAAGCGATTATCCAAAGAATCGTAGAACCAGAACGTCAAATCATGTTTCGAGTTCCTTGGGTCGATGACGCAGGGAATGTGCAAGTAAACAAAGGCTACCGCGTCGAGTTTAACTCCGCGTTAGGTCCATACAAAGGCGGACTGAGGTTCCATCATTCAGTGAACGCGAGCATCATAAAGTTCCTCGGCTTTGAACAGATTTTTAAAAACGCGCTTACTGGCCTTCCAATTGGTGGCGGAAAAGGCGGTTCAAACTTCGATCCTAAAGGAAAATCTGACGGTGAAATCATGCGATTTTGCCAATCATTTATGAACGAGTTATACCGCCACATTGGCCCTGCTACCGATGTTCCTGCTGGCGATATCGGCGTCGGTGCGCGTGAAATTGGTTATATGTTTGGTCAATATAAGCGATTGACGGGACGCTACGAAGGAGTACTTACAGGCAAGAGCCTTCTTTGGGGGGGCTCACTTGTTAGAAAAGAAGCAACGGGGTACGGAACCGTATATTTTGCGGAATGCATGCTCAATGACCGTAATGATTCACTAAAAGGCAAAACTTGCCTCGTTTCAGGCGCAGGTAACGTCGCTATCTATGCAATTGAAAAGCTATACCACATGGGAGCAACCCCAGTAACATGCAGCGATTCTAGAGGCACGATTTATCATGAGCACGGTATTGACCTGCAGCTCCTCAAGCAACTTAAAGAAGTGAAAAGAACAAGTTTAGAAGAGTATTTAGACACTTACCCTGAAGCAGAGTATACGCCGTTGGGTGACTATCCTAATGAAGGGCATGCTGTATGGCGATATCAAGCTGACGCCGCATTCCCTTGCGCGACCCAAAATGAACTAACGTCAAACGATGCTCTTGCTCTTATCGATAATGGGTGTGTTTTGATTAGTGAAGGCGCAAACATGCCAACCACTCGTGATGCGGCCAATATCATCGTGGATTCCGAAATGGCTTATGGGCCAGCGAAAGCAGCCAATGCAGGCGGCGTTGCAACCAGTCAGCTTGAAATGGCACAAAATGCCAGCATGCAAAACTGGACCTTTGAGCAAGTCGATAGCCAGTTACAGACCATCATGAAAAACATCTTTATTAATGCAAACGAAACCAGTCGAGAGTTTGGTCAACCTGGTAATTTAGTTTTAGGCGCAAACATTGCCGGCTTTAGAAGAGTCGCTGATGCGATGATCGAGCAAGGCATCGTTTAGTTCACAATAGCCAGCAGCCTGACTGCTGGCTTAACACTATTCGGCGATACACTGCGCTTTGACAAAGAGCTTCATTTAATCTGCAATAAGCGTCGTCACTTCAGTTTTAACCGAATTGGCGATAAAACAATTCTCATGAGCCATGTGGTGCATTTTTTCTAATTGAGATCGTGTCGGTTGATTATCACCAGCAAATGTTATCTTAGGGTTTAGTGTTGCCTTAGACACCCATTCTTTTCCATTTTCACCTTTTTTCAGCTCCCCTACTGCTTCATCTAGGTAGCGATCCACAACGTAACGTCGTTTCGCCGCAATAGAAAGAAAAACAAGCATGTGACAACTGGAAAGTGCCGCAACAAATGCTTCTTCCGGATCAACGTTTTCTTCTACAGATAATGGCAACGGCACTACGTGTGGAGATGGTGACGCAGGGACTTGCAACCCGCCATCAAACTTCCAAATGTGCGCCCGACTATACTGGTTATCACTGAATACTTCGTCAGCTTCGCGATGCCATTCGATTAAAGCGGAATGCTTACTCATTCTAACTCCCTGATTTTCTCATTGACGAATCAACACATCCATTCACGTCATAGTAAACCATAACGAAACAAGGTAAGGAACGCATGAACTCAGAGAGGTTACAAAATTTGTTGAGGATCGACGTTTTTTTTCTGTATGTCATCCAGAAGTCGATTAGCCTGATGGATGTTAACTTGTAATCGGTTGATTAGCATCTGTAACCGCTCAATTTCAGGAGTTTGCTTCGCTTTGAGCGTGTTTTCTAGCGCCTCCGTTTGTCCAGCTAAAATCGGCAAACCAAGGTTCAATGCCATACCTTTTGTTTTATGCAACGTGTCTTCTAGAGACGCGAAATCTTCAGCCATAAAATAATCAATAAGTTCATCAACCGATGATTCAAAATCGACAATAATACTTTTTAGTAGCTCATCTATCGCTTCCGGCGCTTCTTGCAAAGAAATGAGCATCTCTGAACTGGATAACTCTTCTTCTGTCAGGCGTAGCTTCTCTATTGGCTTGCGCTGCAACTGGAGAACGTTGTTGTCATTCGTTAATGGTAAATTCTCTTTTGGTTCGAGCCTCGCAGCAAACTGTTTAAGAGCGTCCGAAAAGCTCTCTTGCTGTAGCGGTTTTGTAAGCACATGATCCGCTCCGGCTTCAATAAAGCTATCATGCGCCTCACGAAATACATCTGCCGTATACGCAAAGAGTAATGTTTTGATACCTAACTCTTGTCGAATCACACGCGTCGCTTCAACACCATTCATCTCAGGCATGTGATTGTCCATCAAAATCAGGTCATATTCGTTATCTCTCGCCTTTTTAACCGCCACCAATCCGTTTTCAGCAACATCCACTTCATGCCCCAACTTTTCGCAAAACCCTTTCGCCACAATGGCGTTCACTCGGTTATCTTCAGCAAGCAATATCTGCAAATTGTGTGTTTTCTTGCGCGTTTTTGGTGGCTCTTGTGCCTTTGGAAGTTCGCATTCAACCCAAGGAATGGGCAGTTCGACGATGAATTGACTTCCGACGCCCTCCACACTTTTCAATGTAATCTTGCCATCCATCAAGCCAGTTAATTTTTTAACTATTGCCAAACCAAGCCCTGTGCCCCCAAATTTTCGAGTAGTTGAAGAATCGGCTTGCTCAAACGAATTGAAAACATGTTCTTGCTTGTCTAGCGCAATACCAATACCAGTATCGCTCACAATCATCACCAAGCACTGATTTACCTTATCAAGTTCCGTTCTGATTAACACATGCCCTTCACTGGTAAACTTCACCGCGTTGCCAGCAAGATTAAACAAAATCTGTCGTAAACGTGCGCAGTCTCCGGTAAATTCAATGTATTCAGGCACTTCATTTTCCACGATCAATTCGATATTTTTTTCATCGATGAGCGGTTTTATTGCGCTACACACAGGAGAAATGACTTGGTCTAAATTGAACTTAGCCTGCTCAAATTCCAGTTTGTTTTCTTCAACTTTAGAGAAATCCAAAATATCGTTAAGAATCGTCATCAAGTGTTGGCCAGAATCAAGAATGACTTTCACGTACTCTTTAGTCGTCGGCTCTTTGGTTTCCTCTGCAATCATTTGAGAAAGGCCTAATACACCATTCATCGGCGTTCTTAATTCGTGACTCATTGCGGCGAGAAAACTTGATTTGGCTTTTGCTGCTCGCTCGGCTTTATTTCGAGCCTCCTCGATTTCGAGGTTCAATTGTTTCAAGTTGTACATTCGATATTGCGACTGATACAAAAATGCACTGACTAACAACATCACGGCAATAAAAACAAACAACCAAGTGAAACGCGCTTCACTTTGGGCAATATTGAGTAGCCGATGCTCCGCATCCTCGATAAAAACAAAGTATCCATGATCAAGCAGTTCATTCGTGAGTAGTTCTATCCTTTTATCGCTCGCTTGAAGCCGATCTAAGAAATTGGCTTCACTTTCACTCTCAACTACGTTTTGTGTCAAAAGCAGTTGGTTGAGAAACTCAAAATAGTGATGCCCACTCAACGTCTTTCCGGTATCGGTAGAAACATCTTGCTGATATAAGTTGAATAGCATTAATAACGCGTATTGATTCTCTACCTGAACGCCAATCAACATATCGAGCTTCAGCGTTGTATCAAGCACACGGTTTTTGAATAGATTGAGCGTATCCTCAACTTTTTTATGATTGGGCGTCACAGGGAACCAAACTGACTCCCTTGATGAATTTAGCAATTTCTCTGCAGCGACTTCTATATCCACTAAAGATGTCGTCAGTTCATAATTCTTCCTATCTTCAACCGCATATCGATTCACGATAACATCGCGCTCTTCAATCAACTTGTGCCCAATATCCGTCAACTCCGTGTGGAATTCTTGTGCACTTTTTGAATTCACATGTGACATGTACGCCAATACACAACACGTCAGCATGACAATAAAAAAGCAGATATTAACCAGTTTGAATTTACTCATTTTCCAACACCTCTAAAATCACGGGTCTGGGTGCTGTTAAAGACTGTAAGAACGCTTCAATATCAGCGACACTTTCATCGCTCATCGTAATTCCGAGCTGCGTTTTCGCCATAATCTGTATCGCCTCAGATAACTGGTCAACTCGTCCGTTATGAAAATAAGGGCTTGTTAGGGCGACATTACGTAAACTGGCGACTCTAAAATAGAATTGTTCTTCACTTTCCGTCGTAATCAGGTGCCGTCCCGAATCCTCTACTACTGGCTTATCTTTAAAATAGGCGAACCTTTGTATCATCGCTCCACCAATATTTTTGCCCTGATGACACTGTACGCAACCTGAAGACTGAAATGTTTTCCATCCCCTAATTTGCTGCTCACTGAGGACATGAGTGTAACCCAGTAAGTAGGCATCGAATGGTGCACCTGGAGTTTGGAGCCCTTCGACAAACTCCACAATGGCAGACTTAATATTGTTAATATTAATCGGTAACTCACCATCACGACTAAATAGCGCTTGATAACGTTCGTTTCCTTTCACGTACTGCTCGATTGTTTGCCAGTTTGAGTCCATTTCTATTGGATTGTGGATTGGCCCATCAATCTGAGCCATCAAAGTGTTTTCGGTACCATCCCATAAAAAACGATAATTTAACGCTGCATTAAACACTGTGATGGAGTTTCGAGTTCCATCACCTTTCACTCCTGTAGAGACGGGGGTATTTTCAGCGCCATTGGTTTGCAAGTTGTGGCACGTCGCACAACTGACTCTACCGTTTGAAGATAGCTGAGGATCACGAAAGAGATGCCAGCCAATTCTCGCCAGCTTAATATCTACGACAGGGTCACCTTCTATCGGCTGAACTAACGAAATATCACCTAGCACCTTAGCATTTCTTGCGATTGTTGCTTGGCTCAAAATGAGTGCCACAACAACTAATGTGATTATGCTGAATTGCCTCATCAACTGCATACCTTACACTTGCCATTAGTATGAAGTTAGTTGCATTTTTAGGTTTTTTCCATTAATGGAAAACGGTTACCAGAACTGCACGCGGAGGGACTTTTATTTAAAGCTCAGATAAGGAGCAAATGACGAAGGCGAGTAACGAAGAATTGACTCGCTTCGTGGAGTTATGTGTGCATATTGAATTCTAGATTTAGCTTATAGAAGCCAACAACCTTTGAACCCAAGTAATCTCACCATAAGAGATGAGATCGAAGATAGTAAAGAAAATGGCACAGATAATGGCCAGTTTGACCAAGCGTTGAACAATAAACATCATAATTACCCATCATTTTTTCGCAGTTTACTATTACAAAAGAAGTTTAGATACAGAAGAAAAGCACTAGTTACACTAATAGACTGTTTTATAAAAAGATTTACACCTTTACTAGCTGAACGATTAAACCGTAATTTGAATGCGCGGTACGTTATTGAGCATTTTAATTGCAAACACGAAAATCTAGTAATTAGAGCAAACGTTTCACTTACCATATCAGCTCAGCAAATCCTTCATTTTATCTCTATAATTTGAATCTATATCAACAATTTCTGTTAGAACATGTCGTACACTTTCAGTGAATTAACATCTATAACTATTTTTTAATGAAAACACTTCGCTTGTTTAACTTGAATCTTCGCTATAAAACCGCCTTATACTTTTCATTAGGACTGCTGGGCATGGTCATCAGCTTCCTTTTTATTAGCCGTTATTTTTTCCTGTATAGCTTAGATGAGCTCGAAGACATGGAAATTAACCATGCGAATCAGCAAGCACTCGCTGTCATAGACATGATGGTGAGCCAGCAAGAAAGCGCCTCATACGACTGGGCGTACTGGGACGAAACGTACGATCTGTTTGTTGATCGTGATATTGCGAAATATACCGAGCGAAACCTTTACACAGAGAGCATTGATGCGTTAAACCTCGATATGATGGCGTTTATCACGACTAATGGAGAAACACTGCTCTCCTTGACTCGTGAGGATAACCCCGACACTTCTTCAGAACTCACCGCTAAAATGGCGAATCAACCTACTCTTCAAGATTACATCAAGTCCATGAATCACAAGCTTGATATCCATAGAGAGAGCATCTCAGGGTTGTTTAAAATCAACGATAGTATTTGGGGTCTTAGCCTCAGCCCAGTTAGAAACAGTGAAGGCGACCGCCCTTCTAACGGATGGATGCTTTGGGGAAGAAACCTATCTTTGCGCTTTCCTGGAGACTTTAAATCCATTTTAACTGCGGAAAACTCATTAGAGACGCAGATGGTAAGTGGATCAGACAGTAGTGAGATGCGGGATATAGAGAAGACCTCGCGGTCAATAACAAAATGGGCCTCACTCTCTGATTTATCTGGTGAACCAATCGCATGGCTAAAAACGAAAACACAGCGAGAGCATTATGCGAAAGGTAATACGCTATTCATGTACCTGTTTGCAACGGTTGGCGTTGTGGCATCAATCATCGCTGCGGGTACCTACATCACGTTTAAAAATAAGGTCGCCACTCGCTTTAATCATTTTGCTGAAGGAATAAGCGAAATCGCCTCTCAATACCAGCTTGAAGGCTTGCATTCTGTAAAAGTAGACGAATTAGAGTTAGCGACAAAACTGGTACAAAAGCTCTCTGAAAATACATCGTTAACCCAACTGCAATTGAAAGACTCGATGGAAAAGTTTGGTGCTCTGTACCATAGCTCCTCACTGGGCATGCTAATTGTTATCGATCGTAAAATTGTCGATGTCAACCAACGAGCGTTAGATCTGTTGAGCTACAGCAAATCGCAATTGATAGATCGTCCTCTAGACACATTGTGCCCATCGGAGGACGATGAATGTCGAGTTGACGCCATGTTCAGAGAGCTGAAAAACGGTAAAACACAATTCGAAGCGCAAGTGCTCGATAGCAATACAGAAGAAATCGACTGTTTGATAGAAGCCACGCTCATTCAACATCATGGTCAAAGTGCGCTGATGTTGTTGCTTCAGGATATGAGAGAGACAAAACAGCAAGCAGAAATGATCCAAAAACTCACCGACTTTGATCCGGTATCCGGTTTCTGTAATCGTCCTGTCATTCTCAATGCACTGCACGAGCTCGTAGAGACACGGCCAAACCATTTTTCGTTTGTGTACATTAACAGTAAAACTCTCAAGCAAATTGCAGGGGTATACGGTCACCTCATTTTTGATGAAGTGATTCAATACATCGCATCCGCAATACGCGAGCAATTAGGGGCATTCCAAATAGGCCGAATTAGTGAGCATGAATTTATCGTTTTGATTCCAGATATCGAGCACCACCAAAAAGCGATAGATGCTACCAATCGATTACTGAATCATTTGTCACATAAGGTCCAGCTCTCTGGGATCATGATGTCATTAGACAGTAAAGCGGTGATGATGGATCTAAACATTACTCACCAATCTGTCGAGCATTTGCTGCTTGCAGCACGTTTCTCATCACAATCCGCTAAGGGTCGCCACTCTCACGAAGTATTAGTCATTGATGAAGAACTATCAGAGCAAGCGGAAACGTCTATGGTGATCAATCGCGATTTAGAAAATGCCATTAGACAAGATGCGATTAAACCTTTTTTCCAGCCTATCGTGGATGCTAAAACCACTGAAGTCATTAGCTTCGAAGCACTTGCTCGTTGGCAACATCCAACATTAGGGATGATTTCACCAGAAGTATTTATTCCGATGGCAGAACAAGGAAAACTTATCGTCGAATTGGGAGAGTCCATTCTCAAACAATCGTGCGAATTTATCAGTCGGCTCAACGGAGTTCGTCATGCGCAAGGTCTGTCGATGTTAAGCGTGCATGTGAACTTAAGTGCGCAGCACTTTTATCATTCCGGACTGATGCCCTACCTAAAAAAAGTGATGGCTCAATACAACCTCTCTGCGGGCCAGCTTGTGCTTGAAATTACCGAAAGTATGTTGATGGGCGGAGAAATAGAATCAATCCAAAGCATTCAAGACATCAAGCGACTTGGTGTTGGACTCGCTTTGGATGATTTTGGTACTGGATACGCATCATTCAGTAGCGTATGTAATTTTCCATTGGATATTGTGAAGCTGGATAAATCTTATATCGACGAGATTGAAACCAATGACAGAGCAAAAACACTGGTAAGAAACATTGCTAACATGTCTCAAGAACTAGGGTTAACTATTGTCGCCGAAGGTGTTGAAACCGCGAGCCAAGTACGCAAGCTTAAAGTTTGGAATATTGATGAGTTGCAAGGGTTTTACTTCCACAAACCGATGCCTGCCGAGCAAGCACTCGTTCAATTTTCTCGCCACGTAAACAGTTAGTCTCTCTCCTCTAAAACACATTAGGAAGGCAAAGTGATTACCGTCACTTTGCCTTTTTGTTGAACCTTTTCACACCAGACGCCCCACGATTAGTGACTACCGATATTCATATTAGGGCCCGTTGCCTCAGATGTGCCATGATAAATGCTGATATGACTAATTCGAGTGATCAATTACTTATTTGCACTAGTATTACTGCGTATATACTTGAATTAGGTTTTCAAAAAGTCCCTGTGACCGCACAAGGAGGACTGCATGAAACGACTATGGATATGGATCTTACCTTTACTTTTGTTTGCTAGTCAAGCACTGGCCAATACTGTCTGGATTGTTCCCGTCAAAGGCGCTATAGGTCCTGCTACCAGCGACTATTTGTCTCGTGAGATAGAAGAAGCGCAACTCAACGGTGTCAGTTTAGTGATCTTAGAGATGGACACTCCTGGCGGCTTAGACAGCGCAATGAGAGATATTATTCACGCGATTACCACCTCCTCCACTCCAGTTGCGACTTGGGTTGGCCCGTCAGGATCTAGAGCGGCTAGCGCAGGGACATACATTTTACTCGCCAGCCACGTTGCCGCAATGGCTGAAGCCACCAACCTTGGCGCGGCAACGCCCGTCGAGTTAGGTGGTGCCCCTCAGCCCCCTTCATCGGATGATGGCAAAGATCAAAACGCGGAAGAAACGTCAGAAGGAACCAACGAAAGTTCAGAGAAAGTTCCCGCGAGAACCGCGATGGAGAAAAAGGTGATTAATGATGCTAGAGCCTATATTAAAGGCTTAGCAAAGCTTCATGGCCGAAATGCAGAGTGGGCAGAGAAAGCAGTGAGCGAAGCTGCGAGTTTGGACGCCACAGAGGCATTGGAATTAAACGTTATTGATTATATCGCCAACTCACCAGAGGATTTAGTCAAAGCCATTGATGGACAAACTGTTAAAGTTAACAATCGTGATGTGACATTGTCACTGGAAAATCCCGTATGGATTGAAAGAACACCCGATTGGCGAGCAGAAATGCTAGCCGTTATCACAAACCCAAACGTCGCCTACATCCTGATGCTCATTGGCATCTACGGTTTGCTTCTTGAGTTTTACAACCCAGGCATTGGCCTACCCGGCGTGTTGGGTGGTATTTGTTTGCTCCTCGCCATGTATGCATTACAAATGATGCCTGTGAACTACGCTGGGCTTGGTCTGCTGTTACTCGGAATTGCACTGATGATCGCGGAAGCATTCAGTCCGAGCTTTGGCATTTTGGGCTTAGGTGGTGTTGTCGCCTTTGTGCTCGGTTCCATATTCCTCATGGACAGTGAGTTGCCAGGGTTTCAGATCGCCCTTCCTTTAATTTTCGGTATTTCCATCTTTTCTGTCGCGCTGATCGTGTTGACTGTCGGCCTGCTGCTCAAAATACGCCGACGACGTGTGACAACAGGTTTAGAAACTTACCCTGGGAAAATCGCTGTCGTGAGCGATGACTTTATCGATGGCGAAGGGCGCGTTCAACTTGACGGTGCGCTATGGAGAGCCAAAACCAAAGACCATCAACAACTCAAACAAGGTGATCATGTCACCATTGTGAATGTGAAAGGGCTGACCTTAACCGTGATGCCTGATGACCGCCAAAATAAATAGGAGGCGCTTTATGATGCTCTATACTGTTGCGGTGATCGTGGTGCTGTTGTTCGCACTTGCGACCCAAATGTTTAAGGTTTTGAGAGAGTATGAACGTGGGGTTGTATTCTTTCTTGGTCGCTTTCAAGAAGTAAAAGGCCCTGGCTTAATCATTCTTATCCCATTTATCCAACAAATGGTACGGGTGGATTTACGTACTGTCGTTTTGGATGTGCCTACACAAGACTTGATAACCAAAGATAACGTGTCTGTGCGCGTCAATGCGGTTGTGTATTTTCGCGTAGTCGATCCTCAAATGGCAATTAACAACATTGAAAGTTACAGCGATGCCACCAGCCAGTTAGCGCAAACCACGCTGCGATCAGTATTAGGTCAACATGAACTGGATGAATTACTATCAGAGCGCGAGCGTCTCAATAAGGATTTACAATCCATCCTCGATCAACAGACTGATGACTGGGGCATCAAGATTGCCACGGTTGAAGTCAAACATGTTGATTTAAATGACAGCATGGTCAGAGCGCTAGCGCGTCAGGCCGAAGCAGAACGGAACCGTCGTGCGAAAATAATTCACGCTACCGGTGAGTTAGAAGCTTCTAATAAATTAAAAGAGGCAGCTCAAATGCTCAACAAAGCGCCGAATGCGCTGCAATTGCGTTACATGCAGACACTCACGGAAATCACGACAGACAAAACATCGACTATTATCTTCCCTATGCCGATCAACCTTGTCGAAGCCGTCAGTGATATCGCCGAAGCGGTAAAAAAGAATAAAGAGACACAAGACAAATAAAAGCCATACTCAAGGAAGTAAGCTGTTTACACGTTACTTCCTTGCTTTAACTTGCTTGTTTTCGAAGAGCATTTAGTTTCTCTTTTAGTGTTTGGAGCACTCCCGCTTCATTACCGACAAACCTGTGTTAAAACAAGCTCTCCATGCAGTTTCAACATCATCGTCGTATTCAAAATCACACTCTTGAACTGTTTCGATAAGGCTTTCAAACCAAACATCAATATCCTGTGGTTCAATGCCAATATCGGAACTCGCATGCTTCTTACCATATTTTTCCACCATCTTGTGCGCCTCGTTAGAGGTATCGGCCATCATAAAAAACACGATAGATCCTCTAAGCATTCGCACCTGTTGGTGCATGTCGACACCATCAAACTTTTGTCTAAAGCTTGTACTTTTTGACCATAAATTCTTGTAAAACAAGTCGAAAAAGCCTTGGTTCGCGATACAACGTTCATAACTATCGTTGAAAACTTGAATCACGTTCATGTTGCTCTCCATCACCCTCTTAATATGAGTGTAATTTAATAATCATCAAAAGCATCTAAATGATGATGCCTAACCCTATGAAGCACGCCAATTTTCAATAAAAAGTAAAAAGTGATTCAAATAAACGCCCTCTTATCAATGAAAAAATATCCCGTATTATGAATCCATATTCGAGGTACGCATGGTTGTCGATGCTAAGCGCATCCTCATTTGTCACAAAAATAAAAAGGATACAAACGTGTCTCATCAAATCATTACTGATCTAAACAGCCGCTACACTGCTAAAAAGTACGACGAAACCAAACGCGTTTCTCAAGAAGATATGGCAATCATCAAAGAAGCACTCCGTCTTTCAGCGTCTTCGATTAACTCGCAACCGTGGAAATTCATCGTGATTGAAAGTGATGAGGCCAAGCAACGTTTCCACGATACATTTGCAAATATGCACCAATTTAACCAGCCACATGCTAAAGCCGCGTCACATACGATTCTTTTTGCGTACGATCCAAACTTCACCAAAGAGAAGTTCGCGAAACGTGTGGATGCCGAAGTAACGTCTGGGCACCTACCGGCGGAAATGTACAACAACTTTATGGGCGCCTACGCTTTTGCTGATGCAAATACGGATGAAAATGGCTTTAACGGGAACTGGACAAAAGCACAAGTCTATTTAGCGCTAGGCAATCTACTACACACCTTGGCTCGTCTGGGTATTGACTCAACGCCGATGGAAGGCGTAGATCCAACACTAATTGGAGAAGTATTCAAAGAAGAATTAGAAGGCCATGTCTGTGAAGTTGCACTGGCGATTGGCTACCACAAAGACGGGGAAGATTATAATCATGGTCTACCAAAAGCTCGCCTTGCGATGGATGATGTAATTACGACTCTATAGTCGACCGTTTCCTTAGCTTAACTACTTAACTCATTGTTTAAACCAAAAAGAGCCGCACTAATGTGCGGCTCTTTTTTAGCTTGGCTTCAACTCTACTCTAACTTTATGCCACTTGCTCGGACTTAAAGTTACCAAGCAATGCATCGTAAAGCTCGTGGTCGCTTAACACACCAACTAACTGGTTGTCCTCCACCATAAGCAGAGGCTGATTGCTGCGCTGCTTAAGCTCAATCGCTTCTCGCATACTGATTTCCGGGCTAACCTGAACCAGAGAATTTTCGTTTACCTCATCAAGGTTCGAAGAATCGCTCTTCCATTGAACCAACGACTTATCTGTACCCGCTAAGCTTAAGCCTTTGCTCTCTTGGGTCACCCAAATATTTTTGTCAGGGCAAATCAGAACACGCTCATCTTCACGAACTAAGTCGTCACGCATCAAAGAGCGTCCCTTAAGTACATTCAATGGATTAGTGTGGGCTACAAAGTCAGCCACATAATCGTTTTCTGGAGCAAGAATGATCTGCTCGGGCTTGCCGTGTTGAATCAACTTTCCTGATTCCATAATGGCGATGTTGTTACCGATTTTTAGCGCTTCATCCAAATCGTGACTCACAAAAAGAATGGTTTTGTTTAGCTTTTCTTGAAGCAGAATCAATTCATCTTGAAGCTGAGCACGAATCAATGGGTCAAGCGCTGAAAACGGCTCATCCATTAACAAGATATCTGTGTCCATCGCGAACGCTCGCGCTAGGCCAACACGCTGCTGCATACCACCAGAGAGCTCGTGCGGGAATTTCGTTTCCCACTCAGACAAACCGACCATTTCGAGCTGTTCACGCGCTTTTTTACGGCGCTCTGCTTTGCCAATGCCTTGCATTTCTAGACCAAACGCAACGTTATCTAATACCGTTAACCATGGCATCAATGCAAACTTCTGAAACACCATGGATACGCGGTGAGTACGAAGGTGGCGCAACTTCTGTTCGTCACAGTTAGAGAGCTCAACCATGTCGTCGCCGTCTTTAATTTTCAGAGAGCCACGAGAAATTTCGTTCAACCCGTTAACTGTTCGCAGCAAACTTGATTTACCCGAGCCTGAAAGCCCCATCAAAACACAGATCTCACCCTGTTTCACGTTCAGCGAAACATTATCAACCCCAACCACTTGGCCAGTTTCGTCGATGATTTCTTGTCGAGACTTGCCTTGGTCTAGTAGTGCTAACGCTTGTGACTGCTGCTGACCAAAAACCACATCAAGATTTTGAATAGTAATAGCGTCCATGATTAAGCCTCCTTCTGGTTTGGTGCTTTACACAAGCGGTCAAGAATGATGGCGACGAGTACAATCGCTAAACCCGCTTCAAAACCTTGCGAGATGTTTACGGTATTGAGTGCACGTACGACTGGCTTACCAAGTCCATCAGCACCAACAAGTGCCGCAATGACCACCATAGAGAGAGACAACATAATACATTGCGTAACACCGGCCATAATACTTGGTAATGCCGCAGGTAATTCCACCTTAAACAGCAACTTCATGCGGCTTGCACCAAATGCTTTGCCCGCTTCAAGTAGCTCCTCCGGCACTTTAATAATACCGAGGTACGTCAATCGAATTGGCGCAGCGATAGCGAAAATGATGGTCGAGATTAGGCCAGGGACAATACCTAAGCCAAACAGAACCAAGGTTGGAATTAGGTAAACGAATGTCGGCACGGTCTGCATCAAATCGAGGATTGGTCGCAACAAGGTATATAACCAAGGACGGTGTGCCGCCATAATGCCCAACGGCACGCCAATTAATACGGAAATCGTTGTCGCTGCAAACACAAGGACAAAGGTTTCCAGCATTTCTTGCCAGTAACCAAGGTTGAGAATTGCGAGCAAGGCCAACACGATGAATACAACAAGCGGAATGCTGCGGTGTAAGAACCAAGCAATTGCCGCCGTCATAATGATTGGCGCTGCAGGTGGCATCCATTTAAAAATGTCCACCACGAAAAGAATGATCGTTTCAAGTGTAATAGAGATTGCATCGAAGAAACCCGATGCATTGATGGTTAACCAATCGACGCCAGTTTCCATCCATTGGCCCAACGGTAGTTTGTTGTCCGTAATAAAATTCAAAATAAAACCTTTGTGTTAATGAAGCGGGCATGACTGCCCACTTTCTTTTTCAAAAAAACGCGCTTAAAAACTGCTTAATTAAGCGTTAGTTTTTAAATAGTTTGTAATTGCAGTTACTGCGTCTTGACCATCCACCGTCTTAACGCCTTCTAGCCACGCTTCAATTTGTTCTTGGTTTGCGTTCAACCATGCTTGCGCTGCTTTCGACGGTTTCTGCTTCTGGTTGAGAATCGCTTCCATCAATTCGTTTTCCATTTCTAGGTTGAATTCTAGGTTTTTCACTAGCTGACCTACATTTGGACACTCAGCAAGGTAGTTTTTACGTACGTTTGTGTACACATTCGCGCCGCCGTAGTTAGGGCCGAAGAAGTTGTCACCACCCGCTAGGTATTCCATTTCAACGTTGCTGTTCATTGGGTGCGGGGCCCAACCTAGGTACACAATCCATTGGTTGCGGCGCGCAGCACGTGATACTTGAGACACCATGCCTGCTTCACTGGATTCAACTAGGCTGAAATCTTTTAGGCCGAATGCGTTGCTATCAATCATTGATTGAATTAAGCGGTTACCATCGTTACCTGGTTCAATGCCGTAAATGCGGTCTTTAAATTTGTCGGCATGTTTTACTAGATCAGCGAAGTTGGTCACGCCTGCGTCATAAACGTATTTTGGAACCGCGAGTGTGTATTTTGCGCCGACGAGGTTCGCTCGTACGGTTTCAACGGTACCTGCATCACGGTATTTCGCGATGTCACCTTCCATCGTTGGCATCCAGTTACCTAGGAAAATGTCGATATCGCCATTGGCCATAGAAGAGTAAGTAACAGGTACCGATAGTAGATCGGTCTTCGTTTTGTACCCCAACCCTTTTAGCAGCTCAGATGTCACGGCGGTGGTCGCCGTAATGTCGGTCCAACCTACATCTGCAAAACGTACCGTTTCACATTGGTTGGCATAAGCGCCTGTTGCTAAAGTACTTAGTGCGATTGTTGAGAAGATTTTTGTCATCTTAGACATATTGAATTCCTTGTAATGATTACTGACTTTTTTCGTTTTTATGAGATCGAATCGAGATCTCTTTTTGGCGGATGCATTCGTTGCATCTCTTGCCAGTTCGGTGCAATCCAAACTGGTGCGTTGTTCGACGTTTCCAGGGCGTTATCCAAAATCATGTCCGCGGCACGTTCTGCCACCATAATCGTTGGCGCATTTAAATTACCGTTCGGAATGGTTGGGAAAATAGAAGAGTCCACCACACGCAAGCCTTGAATACCGCGTACTTGGCATCGCTCATTCAAAACCGCTAGTGGGTCATTGTCTGCGCCCATTTTGCAGGTACAAGATGGATGGTAAGCACTCTCGACATTCTGCTTCACCCATTCATCAATTTGTTCATCCGTTGTGATATTCAGACCCGGCTGGATCTCATCGCCACGAAACTCATCCATGGCTGGCTGATTGAGGATCTCGCGAGTAAGGCGAATACAATCACGCCAATCCTGCTTATCTTGTTCAGTGGAAATGTAGTTAAACTCAATCTTCGGCTTATCATTCGGATTCGCAGATACAACTTCGACCGAGCCGCGACTTTCGGGCTTGTTAGGTCCAACATGCACTTGGAAACCATGACCGTCAAAAGCAGCTTGTCCGTCATAACGCATTGCCGCTGGCAAAAAGTGATATTGAATATTTGGCCACTTTAGTCCCTCACGAGAACGGATAAACGCACATGATTCAAAGTGGTTAGTAGCCCCAAGGCCTTTGCGAGTTAATATCCATTCGGTACCAATCAAGCCCTTGCTCACCAAACCTAATTTGCTGTTGAGCGTGATAGGTTGCTTACAGTGATATTGGAAGTACACTTCTAAGTGATCTTGCAGGTTTTTACCTACCCCTTCCAACGGATGTTTCACCTCAATGCCTGCTTTTTCTAATACTTCTTTAGGGCCAATGCCTGAAAGCTGCAATAGCTGAACTGAGCCAACCGAACCAGCACTCGAAATCACTTCATGATTCGCAAAACATTGCTGAACTGAACCTGACTTTTCGAATTCAACACCAACCGCTTTCTTGCCTTCTGCGCCTGTTTCTTCTAGTAAAACGCGATGAACCGTCACTCGCTTCATTAGGGTGAAGTTTTTGCGTTTTTTAGCACGGCTTAAGTATGCATTAGAGGTTGAAGCGCGTACGCCTTTGTCAACGGTCATATGCATTGGGCCAAAGCCCTCTTGCTGATAACCGTTGTAATCTTTTGTTTCTGGGTAGCCCGCTTCTTTGCCTGCATCAATAAAAGCTTGGTAGAGCGGGTTGAGCTTCATATCGTTGCCGTTACATGTGCCGACTGGACCGTGATCGCCCCGATATTCATCAGCACCACCAATCCAAGACTCTGCTTTACGGAAATAAGGCAAACACGATTGATAATTCCAGCCTTTCGCGCCTTCCTCTTCCCACTGGTCAAAGTCACAAGCGTGTCCACGAACGTAAACCATGCCATTGATAGACGAACTACCGCCCAGAACTTTCCCGCGAGGACAATGAAGTTGACGGCCATCCAACCCTTGCTCTTCAACTGTCTCAAACTGCCACGCGTATTTTTCAGTGTTCATAGGGTAAGAAAGCGCCGTCGGCATTTGGATAAAAATACTTTTATCCGACCCACCCGCTTCGAGTAATAGGACCGAATTTTGACCACTTTCACTTAAGCGATCCGCTAACACACAGCCGGCCGAACCCGCACCGACGATGATATAATCGTAGTGTTGTTGCATTTTGATTCTCCTAGGTGTGTTTAGGCGTAAGGGCTTTCGAAGTCGCTTAGCTGAACCAGAACACTCTTCGTTTGTGTGTAATGCTTAAGGGTTTCGACTCCGTTTTCACGGCCAACACCTGATTGCTTGTAGCCGCCAACTGGCATTTCCGCAGGTGAGTCACCCCATGTGTTCACCCAACAAATACCAGCTTGAATTTGATGAATCACGCGGTGGGCACGAGATAGGTTTTGAGTAAATACGCCTGCAGCCAAGCCATAATCGGTGCCATTTGCACGCGCAATCACTTCCGACTCATCACGGAATTTCAGCACTGACATTACCGGACCAAAGATTTCTTGCTGAACGTGGCTCATGTCATCATCGCAATCGACAAATACGGTTGGAGCAACAAAGTTACCATTGGCTAAGCCATTCTCTGTTACTTTGTAGCCACCAGTCAGTAACGTCGCGCCACTCGCTTTCGCGGCTTCAATCGCTCCTAGTACTTTCGATTCATGATCTTTAGAGATCAGCGCGCCAATTTGCGTGTTCTCATCAAGCGGATCGCCGACAACTAACAACTCAGTGCGAGCTTTAAGTTGTGCGATGAAGTCATCATAAATACCTTCATGAACAAACACGCGTGTACCGTGCGTACAAACTTCACCTTGCGTGTAGAAGTTCGCCACCATGGCCGCAGAAACGGCATCGTTTAACTTTGCATCATCAAAAATAATCAGTGGAGACTTACCACCCAGCTCCATCGTTACTTGTTTTAGTGTCTTAGCGCTGTCACTCATGACGACTTTACCGGTGCCTGATTCGCCCGTGAACGACACTTTTGCGATTTCAGGATGCGCCGTTAGCATCTGCCCTACTCGGTAATCCCCTTGTACGACATTAAATACGCCATCTGGCATGCCCGCTTCTGAATAAATTTCTGCTAGCTTAAGCGCTGTTAATGGTGTTTCTTCTGATGGTTTGAAGATCATAGCGTTGCCCGCAGCCAGTGCTGGCGCCGATTTCCACATCGCAATTTGAATTGGATAATTCCAAGCGCCAATACCTGCACAAATGCCCAATGGCTCGCGACGTGTGTAGAAAAACTGGTCTTCGCTGAGTGGCTGCTGTTCACCTTGCAAGCTTGGAGCAAGACCCGCATAGTACTCAAGAACATCGGCACCTGTTGTTAGATCAACCGCGATAGCTTCTTGAATTGGCTTACCAGTATCTGCCACTTCTAATGCAGCCAGCTCGTCATTACGCTCACGTAAAATGGCAACGGCTTTGTGTAAAATACGGCTACGCTCGATCGCAGTCATTGCTGACCATGCAGCAAAACCTTTCTTTGCCGACTCAATCGCCGCTTCGAGATCGTCTTGGTTCGCTTGTTTAATGTTGGCCAATGGCTCACCATTCGCCGGATTGTAAGTGGTGAAGTGCTCATCTGAACACCCGTTGTACATCGCACCATTGATATAGTGTGCTTTCATTTCCATTTTGAAGACCTGTGACTTTTATATTTTTTCAGAATAAAACGTAAGTTGTTTGTCGAGATAGTCGTTGATGATGATTCTCGCTCTTTCTGCATCAATGCCTTGCGGGTTGAGCGTTCCGCGCAGCCAAATACCATCGATAAGTGACGCAATACCATGAGCAACCAGTTCGGCCTGCTCTGCATTTAATAATGCTTTGAGTTCTTTTCTTAGGTGGGACAATAAACGTCGTTCATTGACACGCTGCAAACGCTTAAGCTGCTCGTCATGCATTGAGTACGACCAGAACGCTAGCCAAGTCTTAGCAACTTGGTTTTCTGCCTGATAGCCGACAAAGTTACCGTCAATGATGGCATTAATTCTTTGGTGATGAGCATCACTTGGCAGCTCACGTAACTTCTGTGTGATAGTGGACGAAAGCTGACGCAAGATTTCGCGCATCGTTTCCTCCAGCAATCCGTGCTTACCACCGAAATAGTGGTTGATAATCCCCGTTGATACTCCGGCTTCTTTGCTGATTAACGAAATACTCGCCGCGTGTAAACCGACTCTATCAATCACTGACATTGTCGCTTTTACAAGCTGCGGTTTTCTGATTTCAGGCATCCCCACCTTTGGCATTTTGCGTCCTTGTTATTTTTAATTGAACGGTTAGTTAAATATAAAATGCCTGAAAATTAATTCGAACTCAAATCATTTTTTAAGAAAAAGGTTATTAACAAAGGAAGGAAAGTTGATGGTGTACGCAAAACTGCCATGCGATAACTTGTCGTAAATGTCAAAACTGCGTTTAAAAAACCAAATAAAAATATAAACAAACCAACAACTTATTAATAGTTCAATTTTTAACACACCTTTAATCGAATTGTTTTTCGTGCCACAAAAATACACACTAGAAAAAATTTACATCGACCACTAATCATTTCACCTGTATCGGCTTTGTTTGTATGAAAAGCAGACATACTCGTTTGTTATAGCTTCGTATACACAAGTGACATTAGTACTTTGAAAATGGGGGAGATAAAACGAGTAGAAAATACTGAACGCTATGAGTATGTAATTCGATACTCTTAAGCGATTTTGAAGTAATCAGTAGGAAAGATGAATTCAGGCTCACCGTTTGATGAGCCTGCATTCTTGATTTTATTAGGTCAGCTTGCGCCCCTTCACACAGTTACGTCCATCCGCTTTAGCTTGATAAAGTAATTTATCTGCCTGATCACAGAGTGATTTAAAATTCATCTCACTATCTTCAGTCGTCACAACACCAAAACTACAGGTCACTCTCACTTCTTCATTCTGTTCCGTGACGAACCCATGTAAGGATAAAGCGCTACGTAATCGTTCAGCGGTACTGAGAGAGTCTTCATGATCGGTATTGGGCATCACAACAACAAACTCCTCACCACCAAAGCGTGCAACAATGTCATTTTCACGCACCGTCTCTTCTAGCACTTTGGCAACGCCTGTTAGTACGGCATCACCGAACACATGTCCATAGGTATCATTTACCTGTTTAAAATAATCTACATCGATTAGCGCTAAACTTACCGGCCCCGACTGCGGCTTCTTTGGCACCATTTTCTGTTTATCGAGCTTGCTATCCACCCATTTGTTTAAAGCTAGGTAGCCGTACTTAACTTGCTCGACTTGCTCAGACACAAAATGCTGGACCTTTTCTTGCTTAGATTGAGGCGTCGGCTTTTCTTTGCGTTCACGTTTCGTCTCTACGGGTTTAGTGAACCAATCTTCTAAAAAACGGCGATTGAATAACCCTGTCAACGTATCTGTCTTTGCTAGGCGGCGCATTCTTAAACGTGATCGATTCACAACAAGGAATACCACTGCCATCAAAAAGAGAACACCAATGAGTGCTAGTAGCGCTTCACCCAATAGATAAAAGGTACGACGGTTATTTTCCAGTTCCATACGCTGCAACACGTTGTTCCAGTTGAGATCTTCGTTCTCATATTCAAGTCTTTCTAGCTCAAATAGCGTCTGCTGACGTTCAAGATTTTCAACTTCTCTTTGGTTGCTAAATTGGATGAATTTATCGTGATAGTTGCCGTAAGTTTTATACGCTAATTTAAAGTCATTGCTTCCCGCGTAGGCCATGGCAGCCACTTTTAGTAGTTCCATTTGCTGTTGCTTAACATATCGGCTCTCGATAATTTCCGGCAACATAGGCGCGATCATCGCTAGAAGCGTCTCAAACTGCTTCTGTTCTAGCATATATTCGGCTTGCAACAGCTTAAATGTCGCTAAGTAGGCGCTAGAGGTTTCTCTATACTGTAAGTTCTCCGCCAACTTTAAGTGGCGAACCATCTTATTTTCTTGGTTCGTCTCACGGTATAGCGCAGCAAGCTCGAGGTTAACTCGAAACCTAAAGCGCCCGTCACCAATGATTTGCGCGAGCTTTAGCGCTCTCTGATACGATACAATCGCCTCTTCGTATTGGAACTGTGCCTTATGAAGCTTTGCTATCGTTAAGACGCTCAGCAGCTCATTGAACGACATGCGTCTATCCCTAAAATAACGGTACGCTTGTTCCAACAATGCTTCTGAACGGTCATAGCCTTGAATTTTGACCAGTACGTCACCAAGTTCTAGCGCCGCCCGTTCGACCAATCCTTGAACGCCAGAGGACTCAGCCGCATCCATTGAAGACATAATTGCGGCATAGGATTTTTTAAACTCGCCCTGCTCATCGTAGTAACGTCCTTTTAGCAACAGGATCTCCGACTCGAGCTGCTTATCGCCATTTTCACGCGATGTTTCCAACAAACTATCCAACGAAGAAAGCGCGGTATCGATATCGCTCTTTCCGACCATAGTTCGCATCTGAATCAACTTAAATAAGAGATACTCATGGCTTTGTGGACGCACAAGTTCCAACCCTTTTTGTGTGACGTTTTGGCTCTCTTCCGCGCGCCCAAGTAGCTCTAGAACCGTGGACTTTGCAAGCCAATAACGTACCAGTAGCTCTGTTGGTTGATTTTGTAGTAGAGAGTCTTCTTCTAACGCCTCAATCAAAGCCAAAGAGCTCTGAGGTAATGCGTAAATTTGATTTTCAATGCCTTCTAGCGACTGTAAAAACTTACCTTCTTGTTCAACCTTTTCTGCGGATGCCTGAATAGAAAGACACAGACACCCCAATAGTAGTGGCATCGTCCTAAGCGAATGAAATAGTGACATTATTGCTCTTCCCTAATGGGTAGTTACTTCAGTGTAATAGAGAATTCTGGTTATTTTATTATTAAGGTAGCTGAAGGTTATTCAGCCAGCCTCATATTCCCATGTATTTTGCGCTGAATAATAAATCACCATCTTTAGATGTCGAAATGGTTTTCGGTCACAATATAATCAATAAGAGTATTTTTCATACCCCAAGAAGCAAAATCTCATCAATGAGACAAATAATTGTCTTGATTGTGAATTAATGTATTTACATAAAAATTAACACGAGAGCACTTATTCATACCAAAAATACAAAAGAGTTGTAAATGTAATCGGTACAGCAGCCGTTGCTAAAACATCCATTAAAAATTATCGATAGAAACAATATAAGAAAGGAGGAAGGAAGCGGACAATCAAGCTCGCTCCCCTTTTTAATATGAGGAGGGGGCTACATTCGCATTCCGCCATCGACTTCGAATACTCTTCCAGTCACGAACTCATTGGTTAACACGTATTTGATGGTCGAAGAAATTTCATCAGCAAGACCTAAGCGTCCGACAGGAATCATTTTAACTAAACGCTCCATCGCTTCAGGTTTTATTTGGTCCGTCATGGCAGTCTTGATGACACCCGGAGCAATCGCTACTGAGCGAATTCCGAAACGCCCTAACTCTTTCGCCCACACCGTCGCCATGGTGGCTACCGCCGCTTTGGATGCAGAATAGTTAGTTTGACCAATATTCCCCGCACGCGCGACGCTAGATATGTTGATCAGAACGCCTTTGCTATCGGTGTTCAGCATTACCTTGCTCGCTTCGCGGCCACACAGAAAAGTACCTGTCACATTCACATCCATAACAGACTGAAATTGTTCCAGCGACATCGCGTTAACCTGACCATCTTTAACTTTGATGAACATGCCATCGCGCATAACGCCTGCGTTATTGATCACGCCATTGAGCTGTTTGAAATCCGCTTCAATTTGCTCAAAAGCAGCGCACACTTCTTGTTCTTCCGTCACGTTCGCTACATAAAAACGAGTGGTGACGCCGAAAGATTCACACTCCGCTTTAGTTTCAGCCAGTTGGTCTGAATTGAGGTCGATAAGCGCAAGGTGAACACCGCTTTCCGCTAGCGACAGCGCCATTTGTTTACCAAGCCCCTGCCCGGCCCCCGTGATCGCAATAACCTTATTTGCTAGATCCATAAGCACTCCTTAGGCCTGATTTTGCTTTTGGTAGAACTCAAACAAGCTTGAAAAATCTTTTTGTTCGTTGCCCTGACCGTTGTGAAAATTAAACAGGTTACGAGCCAAGCTGCCCATTGGTGTTGATGTTTGACTGGCAACCGCCGCTTCCATCGCAAGACCGAGATCTTTCGCCATTAACTGACTCATAAAGCCGCCCTGATAACCATTGCTTGCAGGCGTGTTTTCCATCACACCTGGGCACGGGTTGTAAAGCTCTAGCGCCCAGTTACGGCCTGAACTTTGCAGCATGATGTCAGACAGCACTTTGGGATCGAGTCCGTTTTCCATGCCTAAATTGAGTGCTTCACAAGTGCCGCTCATCAAAATGCCCAACATCATGTTATTGCAGATCTTCGCCACCTGACCGGCTCCGGCGTCTCCCGCATGGAAGATGTTTTTGCCCATGTGGTTAAGCACCGCTTTAGCTTGGACAAAGTTCTCTTGTGAACCGCCAACAATAAAGGTCAACGTACCTGCTGCTGCGCCCGCAACCCCGCCAGACACCGGTGCATCAACAAAGCTGATGCCAAGCTGCAGCGCCTTTTCGCCAACCAAACGAGCGGTCGCTGGATCGATGGTCGAAGAGTCGATTAGCAGCGTTCCAGAATCTACGCTATCTAAGATCCCGTCTTGACCAAGATAAACACTTTGAACGTGTTGGCTAGCAGGTAGCATGGTGACCACCACGCTCGCACCTTGAACGGCTTGTTTTACCGAATCTGCACTCGACGCACCAAGTGCGGTAAGTTCTGCCACAGCGTTTGGATTCAAATCAAACACTTCGACGTTCAAGCCCGCTGTAAGTAGGTTCTTAGCCATAGGCGCGCCCATGTTGCCAAGGCCAATAAATGCAATTTTATCCATGTCGTATTTCTTCCTTGTCTAAAGTGCCACAGTGGCAACCGAGGATGCGGTCAGTGGGTATTCTGCTGAATCAATTGGCGCGAAGAAGCGTTCCAAAACTTGTGGCGTTACGTCAGAAACCGTGCGATGTTGCCAAGTCGGTTGATTGGTTTTATCAATAATCAGCGCGCGAACCCCTTCTCTAAAATCACCTTCTAAGCCGCAACGTAGGGTTAGGTTAAATTCCATATCAAAACACGCTTTCAAAGAGAGGTTTTGATACTGCGTTAACTGCTGATAAGTGATATTGAGCGACAATGGACTGCCATAGTTCAGTGCCTTTTGCGCATTGACGAACCACTTATCATCAACTTCAGCGCTGCTGATTGCGTAAACAATCGAGTCTAAATCACCCGAACAGAGCTGCTCAATCAAGCCCGCATATGGCATCAACATCCCTTCGCTTGACTCGTTCACTTGTACCAAACTCAGCGTAGTGGCGATTTTTTCGTTGATGTTTGCTTCACCTTTCCAACTTACCGATGCAAGCAGCTCCAACAGTGCTTGTTTGCTTTCTGGCTTTGCAATCCATTGGCTTAATCCCAACGCTTTCATGTCTGTCGCGTTAATTTGGCAAGCCGTCAAACTCAGGAAGAGTGCCAAGTGTTTTGGCAGCTGATTTAGGAAGTACGTCGCGCCTACGTCTGGGTAAAGGCCGATCTTGATCTCTGGCATCGCAAAGCGTGTGGTCGTTTCTGCTACGCGGTGGCTTGCGCCCATAAACAAGCCCACACCGCCGCCCATCAGGTAACCATGCCCCCACGCGATGATCGGTTTTGGATAAGTATGGATAAGATGATCACAGCGATATTCGAGGTCAAAGAAGGTTTCCATGGCTGAAAACGCAGAATCAAAATCTTGCTCTTTGTTCTCTAAAGCACGGTAGATCGCTTGGATATCACCACCAGCACAAAACGCTTTGTCACCCTTGGCATGCAAAAAGACCGCGACGATGCTGTCGTTTATTTGCCATTCATTAAGCTGTTTGTACAACTGCTCGATCATCACATAACTCAACGCATTGAGGGCAGCTGGATTATCAAGCTCCAACACACCAATGGCAGAGCCGTCAGCACATTCTATCTGTGAAACATTTACTGTACCTGTCATCTGGCCTCCGCTAGCTGTTTGTCCATTGTGGCTTACGCTTTTGCAAGAAGGCGTTCACACCCTCGGTCTGATCTTGTGTATTGAACAACTGTAAGAACAGTTCGCGCTCCAAGACCAATCCAGCTGCGTGAGTTTGGCTGCGTCGCCCTTGAATGAGCGTTTTGCACGCAGACACGGATTTCGGCGATTGGCCAGCAACACGCTGTGCAAGTACTATCGCCGCTTCTAGTGCTTGGCCTTTCGCCACCACTTCTTCGACTAAACCAATTTTTTCCGCTCGCTCGGCCGTCACTCGTTCGCCACATAGAATCATACGCTTCGCCCAACCTTCACCTACCAACGCGGTCAGGTTTTGCGTTCCGCCCGCGCAAGGCAACAAGCCGACCGATGCTTCAGGAAGTGCCATTTGTACTTGTTCTTCTGCGATGCGAATGTCACACGCCATCGCCACTTCCAGACCACCACCCATCGCATAGCCATTAACCGCTGCGATAGAAACCCCATCGAACGCCGACAGCGCTTCAAACGCTTCACCAAATGCGAACGCCATATCTGCTGCTTGTGATTTATCACCCGATGCAAAGTTGTTGAGATCCGCTCCAGCAGAAAAGAATTTCTCGCCTTCGCCCGTCAGTACCAACGCATAAATAGAGCGATCATTACTGAGTTCAATCGCCAACTCTTTGAGCTGATTTAGGGATTCAAGCGTCCAAGTGTTCGCTGGCGGATTACTAATCGTGAGTTTGGCGATATGCGCTTCGCGCTCCAATTTGATTTGTGCCGTCATAATTTTTCAGTCCTTTTTAATTTCTTTAGGTAAGGCTGTGTCTCGCTTTCTAGAGCAGTTCAACGCCTTCCGTGAGTAATCGTCTTGCGACGATCAGACGCATGATTTCGTTGGTGCCTTCAAGGATTTGGTGAACACGAACGTCTCGGAAATGGCGCTCGACTGGATATTCTTTGATGTAGCCATAGCCACCGTGAATTTGAAGCGCCTGATCGCAGACTTTAAAGCCAACATCAGTAGCAAAGCGTTTTGCCATGGCACAGTACGCACTTTTTTCTGCGTGCTGGGCATCGAGTTTAGCGGCAGCGAGTCGCACCATTTGACGCGCAGCGACCAGCTCAGTCGCCATATCAGCAAGCTTGAACTGCAACGCTTGAAATTGCGCCAGTGAACGGCCGAACTGTTTGCGTTCGTTCATGTATTGCTTGGCTTCGTTCAGTGCTTGTTGCGCAGTACCGACGGAACAAGTAGCGATATTGATTCGACCACCATCAAGGCCAAGCATGGCGAACTTAAAGCCTTCTCCCTCTTCACCCAACAGATAGTCAGCCGGAATACGAACATTTTCGAAGGTAATCATGCGAGTTGGCTGGCAGTTCCAACCCATTTTGGCTTCTTTTTTACCGTAGCTAATGCCTTCGCAATCAGCAGGAACAACGAATGCAGAAACGCCACCCGCTCCTTCGCCGCACGAACGCGCCATCACGACAAGAACGTCCGTATCACCCGCACCAGAGATAAACACTTTTGCGCCATTCAGGACAAACTCATCGCCGTCACGCACTGCACTGGTCGTCAGTGAAGCGGCGTCAGAGCCTGCATTGGGTTCGGTTAAACAGTAGGAAGCGAGCTTTTCACCCGAAATTAGATCCGCGCTAAATTGCTGCGCCACTTCGGCTTTGGCAAAGCTGGTGATCATCCACGTCGCCATGTTGTGAATGGTCATAAACGCAGTAGTCGCGGTACAACCCATAGCCAACTGCTCGAAAATGATCGCCGCATCCAAACGAGACAATCCCAAACCACCATGCTCTGGCGGCGTATAGATGCTCAGAAAGCCAAGTTCACCAGCTTGACGCAGTACATCTTTAGGGAAATGATGGTTTTCATCCCACTCGGCCGCGTGCGGCGCTAACATTTGGTCTGCAAACTGCTTTGCTACTTCGGCGAACGCGAGTTGATCTTCGTTTAATTCAAAATCCATCTTGAAGTCCTAAGGTCTAATTCGTTGCATTTTTATCCGAGCCAAGCCCTCTAAAAGGAAGAAGGGCTTGGCTAGAGGTGTCGCTAATCCATTAATTAGCTAAGTTGAATAGTCATGTTTGGACCGCTTGGAATGTCATCTTCAAACCAACGCGCGGTGACAGTTTTCGTCTCGGTGTAGAAGCGAACCGCTTGTTTACCGTAAGCATGCAGGTCACCGTAGAAACTGCCTTTCCACCCCGTAAATGAGAAGAATGGCAATGGCACCGGAATCGGCACGTTGATGCCTACGTTACCTACTTCGATATTGTGTTGATACTTTCTCGCGGCAGCGCCGTTCGCCGTGAAAATAGACGTACCATTACCAAAGCGGTTTGCATTGATCAGTTCAATCGCTTCATCTAGGTCATCCACTTCCATAGTTAACAGTACAGGCCCGAAAATTTCTTCCTGATAAATTGACATGTCTGTGGTCACGTTGGTAAACAGTGTTGGTCCCACCCAGTTACCGTTCGGGAAGCCAGGTACTTGACAGTCGGTACCGTCCAGAACACAGTTCGCACCAGATTTTTTGCCTTCATTAATTAAGTTCACCACACGTTGTTTCGCTTGCGGGCTAATCAGCGGACCATAACCGGCGGTTTTATCATCCCACGCGCCAGGTTGAACCTGAGCTAACGCCTCTTTAAGCTCTGGAATCCATTCTTTGGTTTCGCCGACAAATACCGCCACCGAAATCGCCATACAGCGTTGGCCTGCGGCACCGACTGACGCGCCAACTAGGTTATTGATGACTTGCTGCTTGTTTGCATCTGGCATGATGACCATGTGGTTCTTAGCACCTGCAAATGACTGCACGCGTTTCAGGTTGTCTGTACCTGTTTTGTAGATGTACTCACCAACGGGCACTGAGCCGACAAAAGAGATCGCACGAACGACTGGATCAGTCAGAATGCGATCGACTTGCTCTTTGGTGCCGTGAACAATTTGCAAAACACCTTTTGGTGCACCTGCTTGTTCAAACAGCTCCGCCAGTTTCATTGCCGTTAGTGGCACTTGCTCTGAAGGTTTTAGAATAAAGGTGTTGCCACAAGCGATCGCCATTGGGAACATCCACAATGGAATCATCGCAGGAAAGTTAAACGGTGTGATGCCAGCACAAACACCGAGCGGTTGAATGTAAGAGTAACCATCAATATTGGTTGCGACATTCTCAACCGTTTCACCCATCATTGAGCTACAAATGTTTGCAGCTTGCTCTACCACTTCAATTCCGCGCCAAATGTCGCCTTTCGCATCAGCGAGGGTTTTGCCTGTCTCACTTGAAAGCAGTATCGCCAACTCATCGTGTTGCTCTTTTAGCAAATGTTGGTAACGCAGCATCAATCTAGCACGCTCCGGCGCTGCAACTTCTTTCCAGCGTTTGAACGTTTCTGTTGCGCTGGCAATCGCCGCATTCATTTCCGATTCCGTGGCACAAGGTACTTGTGCAATCACTTCGTTGGTTGCCGGGTTGGTTACATCTAGCCATTGTTTTGAATCGGAGATGGCAAATTCACCACCGATATACTGCTTTACTTGCTCTGTCATGATGACATCCTTGTATTTTTCAGCGTTTCACTGACTACTGTGAGTAATTGAGTTGAGAATGATTTAGCAGATTTCAATCGCGATTGCGGTAGCCTCGCCGCCACCAATACAAAGCGATGCAACGCCACGTTTACCGCCTGTTTGTTTAAGAGCGTGAATCAAAGTAACGAGGATTCGGTTGCCACTTGCACCAATTGGGTGGCCTAAAGCACATGCACCGCCGCGAGGGTTCACTTTGCTCTCGTCCAATTCGAGTGCTTTCACCGCGTATTGAGCGACAACGGCAAAGGCTTCATTGATTTCCCAAAGGTCCACGTCTGATTTGTCCCAGCCCGTTTTTTCCAGCAGCGTTTCAATCGCGAATACGGGTGCGATGGTGAACTCATAAGGCTGTCTTGCATGCGTGCTGTACGCGACAATTTTGGCTAGAGGTTGCAGGTTTTCCTGACGGCCAAATTCACTATCAACCAGTACCATTGCCGATGCACCATCAGAAATAGAACTGGAATTTGCTGCCGTTACGCCGCCATCTTTGGCAAACGCAGGTCGTAAGGTGGGAATTTTATTGACGTCGAGTTTGCTCGGTTGCTCATCGTCTACCACCAAGGTTTCGTCGCGTCGACTTTTTACGTTAACAGGCACGATCTCTTCTTTGAACAAACCTTGCTCAATCGCTTGCTGCGCACGAGTCACCGACTGCTGCGCCCAGATATCCATACTTTCACGGCTGAATTGGTACTTTTGCGCGGTTTGTTCGGCAAAGACACCCATCAATTCGCCTTGGTAGGCATCCTGCAAACCGTCATAAAACATATGATCAAGCACTTGCTCATGGCCTAAGCGGAAACCATCACGCGCTTTCTTAAGTAGATAAGGAGAAGACGACATGTTTTCCATACCACCAGCGATAACCGCGTGCGCGTTACCAGATTGAATAAGATCATGTGCCAGCATGACGGTTTTCATACCCGAACCACAGACTTTATTCAGTGTCGTACAACCGATCGATTGTGGCATTTCTGCTTTAAGACTTGCTTGTCTTGCTGGCGCTTGCCCCACGCCAGCGGGTAAAACGCATCCCATTAACACTTCGTCTATTTTTTGCACATCGAGTTGGCTTTCGGCTAGTGCCCCTTGGATGGCCTTCGCACCGAGTTCCGTGACATCTGTTGAAGCTAATGCACCTTGAAAAGAGCCGATAGGCGTTCGCTTGGCGGCAACAATCCACGTTTCATTTTTCATTCCATTAACCTTTTGTTGACGTTTACGTCATAACTATACTAACATTTACGTTAACGTCAAGTTTGCGGTTATTGTTTGTTCGAGTGATTCTTTTATTTCGAGTAAATGCGAGTGATATCAAGGCTCAAGAGTGGATGTTGTTTATTTACTTTAACGTTAACGAATTGTATATTCGTATGAATGTTATACGAAAGTCGTAAGGTTAAGGAATGAACACATTTAAGATCAGCGAGCTCGCGAAAGAGTTCGACATTACTACCCGAAGTATTCGCTTCTACGAAGATTTAGGTCTCCTAACTCCAGAACGTAAAGGCAACACTCGAATCTACAATGGTCGCGATCGAATTCGACTAAAACTGATTTTGCGAGGTAAGCGATTGGGCTTTTCTCTTGCAGATATCAAAGAGTTATTTGAACTCTACGATACCGATCAAAGTACTGAGCAGTTGAACTATATGATTCGGTTGATCGAAGAGAAGAAGGCAGCATTGCAACAGCAAGCAAACGACATTCAAGCGGTAATGATGGAGTTAAACGCGGCACAGTTGCGATGCCAAAACACACTGAGATCCATGAAAGGCGAAAAAGTCACCTGACACCTCAGCACTGGGATGTAGGTGACGTAAAGGCAAGGACACGCAATGAAATCTACCTACTCTTCCCTGAACTTTGTTTATGACGAAAATACCGATTTGCTTCGCGAGCAAATCAATAGTTTTGCTGCAAGAGAAATTGCGCCGCTAGCGCAATCTATCGACCAATCTAACGACTTTCCAAACCATCTTTGGTCCAAGCTGGGTGACATGGGTCTTTTAGGCGTGACCACCAGCGAAGAGTTTGGTGGTGCAGACATGGGCTATCTCGCCCACGTTGTCGCTATGGAAGAGATCAGCCGAGCATCCGCTTCGGTTGCGTTAAGTTACGGTGCTCACTCCAATCTTTGTGTCAACCAAATCCACCGCAACGGCACACAAGCGCAAAAAGAGAAATACCTACCTAAGCTCATCTCTGGCGAACATATTGGTGCACTAGCAATGAGTGAGCCCGGAGCAGGTTCTGATGTAGTCTCTATGCAACTTAAAGCGGAACGTAAAGGCGATATATTCCTGCTAAATGGCAACAAAATGTGGATCACTAACGGCCCGGATGCACACACCTATGTTGTCTACGCCAAAACCGATCCAAGCCAGCATTCTAAAGGCATCACGGCCTTTATCGTAGAACGTGGATACCCGGGATTCACTCAAGCGCAAAAGCTCGACAAATTAGGTATGCGCGGTTCGAACACTTGTGAATTGGTATTCCAAAACTGCGAAGTCCCTGCTGAAAACATTCTCGGTGAAGAAAACCAAGGCGTGAAAGTATTGATGAGCGGTTTGGACTACGAACGTGTGGTACTTGCCGGTGGTCCACTTGGCATCATGCAGGCGTGTATGGATATCGTTGTGCCTTACATTCACGACCGCAAACAGTTTGGCAAATCCATCGGTGAATTCCAGCTAGTTCAAGCAAAAATTGCGGATATGTACACACAAATGAATGCCGCTAAAGCGTATGTTTACGCCGTCGCTGCCGCTTGTGATCGCGGTGAAACCACCCGTAAAGATTCTGCTGGCGCGATCCTCTACAGCGCAGAGCTGGCAACCAAGATGGCACTGGATGCGATTCAATTACTTGGCGGTAACGGCTACATCAACGAGTTTGATACGGGCCGTTTGTTGCGAGATGCCAAGCTGTATGAAATCGGTGCGGGCACTTCAGAAATTCGCCGCATGCTTATTGGTCGCGAATTGTTTAACGAAAGCGCCTAATAATCAGCCCAGGCGTTCTGACTAAAAAACATTTTCTTAATCAACCTAAATCTTATTCAACCTAAATAAAGACGGGTGTTCTCACCCGTTTACCGAATGGAGATCGGCTATTTATGGCTTGTTTGACGACCAATATTAATACCCATTCAGAGCAGTATCAGGAAAACTACCGCTCTATGGCATCACTCGTGGATCAACTCTATACCGTGACTGCGCAAATCGAAGATGGCGGCGGTGAGAAAGCACGCGAGCATCAGCAGAAGAAAGGCAAACTTCCGGTACGTGAGCGCATTCTTGCCCTACTCGACTCCGGTTCATCTTTTTTAGAAATCGGTCAGTTTGCTGGCTGGGATGTGTATCCAGATTACGTTCCATGCGCTGGCGTGGTTGCTGGCGTGGGTGTAATAGACGGCACCGAGTGCATGATCGTCGCGAACGACGTGACGGTAAAAGGCGGCAGTTACTACCCACTTACCGTGAAAAAGCACTTAAGAGCACAGGAAATTGCAGAAAAATGCCAACTGCCGTGTGTTTACTTAGTCGACTCTGGCGGCGCTAACCTACCCCGCCAAGATGAGGTATTCCCAGATAAAGACCATTTTGGCCGTATTTTCTACAACCAAGCCCGTATGTCGGCCAAAGGCATTCCACAAATTGCGGTGGTCATGGGGTTATGTACCGCTGGCGGCGCTTATGTTCCTGCGATGTGCGACGTATCCATCATAGTCAAAGAACAAGGCACGATTTTTTTGGCAGGTCCACCTCTTGTAAAAGCAGCGACAGGTGAAGAAGTCAGCGCGGAAGATCTTGGTGGCGCAGACGTTCACTGCCGTACGTCTGGCGTAGCCGACTATTATGCAGAAAATGATCACCACGCGTTAGAACTGGCAAGACAAGCTGTCTCTCAAATCAACCACTTGAAACCCGTCCAACTCAAGCAGAAAGCGCCGCAAGAACCACGCTTTCCTGCGCAAGAGCTGTACGGCATCGTCGGTACCGATCTTAAAAAACCGTTTGATGTTAAAGAGGTGATTGCTCGAATCGTTGATGATTCACAATTTGATGAATTTAAAGCCTTGTTCGGTGAAACCTTAGTCTGTGGCTTTGCCCATATTCACGGTATGCCGATTGGCATTGTCGCTAACAACGGCATTCTATTTTCAGAATCCGCACAAAAAGGCGCGCATTTTATTGAGCTGTGTGCACAACGCAAAATTCCTCTACTTTTCTTGCAGAACATAACGGGCTTTATGGTCGGCCAAAAATATGAAGCCGAAGGCATCGCCAAACATGGTGCGAAAATGGTAACTGCTGTTGCGTGTGCAGACGTGCCGAAGTTTACCGTGGTTATTGGTGGCTCGTATGGCGCAGGGAACTACGGCATGTGTGGCCGAGCTTATGATCCAACCATGATGTGGATGTGGCCAAACGCGCGCATCTCCGTAATGGGTGGAGAGCAAGCGGCTGGCGTGATGGCGCAAGTGACCCGCGATATCAAAACGCGCAAAGGTGAAAGCTGGAGCGCGGAGGAAGAAGAAACGTTCAAACGTCCTATCGCGCAGCAGTACCAGACTCAAAGCCATGCTTATTACGCCAGTGCTCGCCTGTGGGACGATGGGATTATTGATCCTGCAAAAACCCGTGATGTTGTGGGTATTGCTCTATCTGCTGCGCTTAATGCACCAATACCTGACAGTAAATTTGGCATCTTCCGCATGTAGCCGGATGCAAGGCAACCCTTAACTCCTCGCTATCCGTCAATGATGAATAAATTGCTGATTAGCGAGCATTGGAATACAGACTGAAATGTCAGACAAAGGAAGTCACATGACCGGACTACTGCTTGAAAAAGACAGCAATGGCGTTGCCTGGTTGAGCCTCAATCGACCAGAGATACACAACGCGTTTAATGATGAATTAATTGCTTCACTGATTGAAACGCTGGAACAACTTGAGCGAGAGGATTCTTTACGTGCGCTTGTTCTAACGGCGCAAGGGAAACACTTTTCTGCGGGAGCAGATCTGGGCTGGATGCAATCAATGGCAACCAAAACCGAAAGTGAAAACCTGCAAGATGCACAGCAACTAGCAAAACTTTTGCATACGCTGGATACCTTCAGTAAACCAACGATTGCCATGGTGCACGGCGCAGCATTTGGTGGCGCGCTTGGGCTGATCTGCTGCTGCGATATTGCCATTGGCACACCTGAGAGCCGCTTCTGTTTGAGTGAAGTGAAACTCGGCTTATTGCCCGCGACCATCGGTCCCTACGTAATCCGAGCAATTGGACAACGACAAAGCCGACGCTATTTTTTAACCGCGGAACTGATTGATGCCGAGACTGCGCTTTCGATGAACATTCTTCATCTAATCGATCCCCAGACAAAAGAGGCGGTCAACCGTATGGTTGAGCACCTGCTTAATAATGGCCCACAAGCCATGCAGGCGGCAAAAGCACTTTGTTTACGTTGTGATAACCAACCTATCGATCACTCATTAATTGAATACACTAGCCAAGCCATAGCAACCGCCCGCGTGTCCAGCGAAGGACAAGAAGGGCTGACTGCGTTTTTTGAAAAGCGCGCCGCCAATTGGAGGAATCATGTTTAAAAGAATACTGATCGCAAACCGCGGTGAAATTGCATGCCGAATTATTAAAACCGCAAAAAGCATGGCTATAGAGACGGTTGCCGTCTATTCCGAAGCGGATCGCAGCAGCTTACATGTTAAACAAGCAGATTTCGCTGAATTTATCGGCCCTGCTCCGGCGAGTAAGTCGTATCTTGATATCGATGCGATTATCGGCGCTGCGAAAAAATGGCAAGCCGATGCTATCCACCCTGGCTATGGTTTTCTTTCCGAGAACCCGAAACTAGCCAAAGCGTGCAGCGAAAATGGCCTCGTCTTTATTGGCCCTTCCACCAGCGCAATTGAGGCAATGGGTTCTAAATCTCAAGCCAAAGCAATCATGTCAGAGGCGAACGTGCCCTTGGTTCCGGGCTACCACGGCACAGATAATAGCGTTGAGCATTTATTAGCGGAAGCGGAAAAAATCGGTTACCCAGTGATGCTTAAAGCAACACAAGGTGGCGGCGGTAAAGGCATGCGAGTGGTCAATAGCGCAGCCGAAATGCCCTTGGCCATCGACGGTGCGCAGCGTGAAGCGCTTTCAAGCTTTGGCGATAAGCAACTTCTAATCGAAAAATGCATATTGCAGCCTCGCCACGTGGAAGTTCAGGTATTTGCTGACCAGCATTGCAACTGTGTCTATCTATCTGATCGTGATTGTTCCATTCAGCGTCGTCATCAAAAAGTAGTCGAAGAAGCACCAGCTCCCGGTCTTAGTGATGAACTGCGTAAACAAATGGGTGAAGCCGCAGTTCAGGCCGCTCAAGCGATCGACTATGTTGGCGCTGGCACGGTGGAGTTCTTACTCGATAGCCGAGGTCAATTCTACTTCATGGAGATGAATACCCGCCTTCAAGTTGAACACCCTGTCACTGAATCGATCACCGGCGTTGATTTGGTTGAATGGCAGTTAAAAGTCGCAGCTGGTGAGCATTTACCGATCTCGCAATCCGAAATCACTCATAACGGTCACTCAATCGAGCTGCGAATTTACGCAGAAGACGCAGACAATGACTTTATGCCGTCGACTGGCCGCATTGATTACTTAAAAGAACCCGTATCAGACAGTAATGTGCGCCTAGCTTGTGTACGTGTTGATAGTGGTGTTACTCAAGGCGATACCATCAGCGAATACTACGATCCGATGATCAGCAAACTGATCGTCTGGGGCCAAACACGTGATATCGCGCTCAAACAGCTTAAACAGGCGTTAACTCAATATCATGTACGTGGAGTAACGACAAACATTGGTTATCTGCACAGCATTATTTCGCAGCCAGCCTTTGCCAATATCGAACTTGATACCGACTTCCTGGTTAAACATCAGCAAGGCATTAGCGCGCAGCAAAATGTGTCAGATTCTATCTGGCTAACGTTGGCGGCGGTTGCTCGCTGGAATGATCTCATTTCAAAATCAGACACCTCAACGTTACCCACGCCAACCAAACAAGGTTTTAGACTGTCGGTTAACAACGTTTATCGATTTAACTTCACGGATGCCAATGCCAACCATCATGTACGTTTGCAACAATCATCGCAAGATACAGGTTCTCACTTCACTATCCGATGCGGCGAGGAGTTGCATCAGGTCATCCTGCTTGAAAGTGGCAACCAGTTTATCGTCGATATTGATAATGAGCGTTACACCTTTAATGCGCTCAACGACGAGCAAAAGACAACGCTGTTTTATCTTGGTCAGCAGCGCACTTTCGCTCATCAACCTAACTTTGACTCTGCAAAAGATGTAGGTGATGAACTTAGTCCAACCGCACCACTGAACGGTGTGATCTCGGCGGTCATGGTAAATAAGGGAGACAAAGTAGCGGCGGGCGATCCGCTTTTGGTACTCGAAGCAATGAAAATGGAATACACCATCACGGCTCCGGTCGCAGCGATAATTGATGAAGTGTTTTATCAGCACGGAGACCAGGTACAGCACGGTTCGGTACTGCTGCATTTGGTTTCTGCACCCGATAATATCTGTGAAGATAAGGAGCGCGAATATGCTACCAGCGAAGGTTAATATCGTCGAAGTCGGCGCTCGCGACGGCCTGCAAAACGAAACGGCAGTGACTCTGGTTGATAAAATCCGTTTGATCAATCAGCTAAGCAACAGTGGCTTAAAGCACATTGAAGCAGGCTCTTTCGTCTCACCAAAATGGGTGCCTCAAATGGCCGATTCAGATCAGGTGTTTGCTGGTATCACGCAAAAGCCTGATGTGGTTTACAGTGCGCTAACGCCAAACCTAGCCGGGTTAGAACGTGTGCTGGAAAGTGGTGTAAAGCAAATTGCGGTATTTGGCTCCGCTTCGGAAGCGTTCAGCCAAAAGAATATCAACTGCAGTATCGCTGAAAGTCTCTCTCGCTTTGAGCCCGTTATCGAACTCGCACAGCAGCACAACATACCTGTGCGCGGGTACTTGTCTTGCACCATGGTTTGCCCTTACGAGGGAGTAATCAAGCCAGAGCAAACTACCAAGGTCGCAAATACACTGTTTGATATGGGATGTTATGAGATTTCGCTCGGTGACACTGTCGGTAAGGCAACGCCTAATCGTGTCATTGCCATGCTGGATTCGCTGTTAACGCAACTGCCGAAAGACGCGTTAGCCGTGCACTTCCACGATACCTACGGGCAAGCACTAGCCAATATTTACCAAGCCTTGTTAATAGGCATCAACACCATTGATAGTGCGGTTGCTGGTTTGGGCGGCTGCCCTTACGCCAAAGGAGCCAGTGGCAATGTTGCAACGGAAGATGTGCTTTATCTGTGTGAGCAACTTGGGATTGAAACGGGGATTGATCTCAACATAATCAACCAAGCAGGTTGGCAAATTTGCCGAGCCTTAGGTAAACGGCCGATGTCGAAAGTGGCGTTAGCATTGGGTGATCCAAACAGCTTGTAAATTGCTCAACCTACGATAAACAACTACAAACGAGCATGTTTAATAACATGCTCGTTTTCTTTGAGTCGATTTAATCTAACCGAAACACTAAACAGAAGCGTGCTTTTCCTCTGCAAGGGTGTGGCATCCCCACTTCGCGATCATATTAAGCAAATCACTTTTCTGAACTGGTTTTGTCAGGTAATCATCCATACCTAATGCGATACTTTTTTGTTGCTGCTCTTGCATCGCATGTGCAGAAAACGCGACGATTGGACACCAAGGAAACGCACCACTTTCCTGTAACTCACGAATGTCTTTTGTCACGCCAAAACCATCTTTGTTTGGCATAGAAATATCGGTAATCACCAAGTCCGGAGAAAGCTGTTTATAAAGTTCAACGGCTTCAACACCATCTTCCGCCAACGTCAGTTTAACACCTGTGTCTTGCAACATTTTTTCAATCAATATTCGATTGATATGGCTGTCTTCTGCGACTAATAGGTGCAGGCTAGAAAAGTCAGGGTTCTCATCTGAGGAAAGTTCTCGACGCTTTTGTGTCTTAGTAGAAAACAGAGCTTGCAGTTTATGCTGCGTGACCGGTTGCGGCAATAAACGATCCCGCTCGCACGACCAAGCATGCCCTTCCTCCATCACGCAAGGTGCAAGAAACATTACCCGTTTGGCGGCGGATTCTGTCGCATCAAGCTCATAGAGCGCATCTCTATCTTGAGCATTGTTTACACTCGCGAGGATACGATCAAAACCATCCAATTTTTTACCCAAAGACTGCGCAGTTGACCAATCGCTGGCATGAGTAACTTCAATGCCAATCTCTTGAGCTAAATGTATCAAGTGTTGCACGCGCGGTTGATAATCATCAATCAACAATAGTCGATTTGCACTCAGCTCTATCGGATCGGAAAGAAGCTGGCTTTGCTTAGGCAACTGCAAACTAAAGCTAAAACACGACCCTTTTCCAAAATCTGAATGCACACAAAGCTCGCCGTTGTACATGCTGATCAAACGTTTTGAGATTGCCAACCCCAAGCCTGTACCTTCATGGCGTCTTGTCGCGGAGGTATCGACCTGCTCAAACTTATCCATAATATGAGCCAATCTATCTTCGGGAATACCAATGCCCGTATCACTCACGGAAAAATCAAAACCGTGCTCACTTTCTCTGACTTTGAGTAGCACATGACCTTCATCCGTGAATTTCACCGCATTACCGATCAAGTTAAGCAAGATTTGATTAATCCGACCTTTATCACCGACCACGACCGTATTCATGGCCAATGGCATATCAACCAACAACTTGAGGTTCTTTTTATCCGCCTGATAAGCACACAAAGCGGTGCAGCTCTCGACGAGTGAACGCAAGTCAAACTCCTCTTCAACTAACGTCAACTTGCCCGCTTCTACTTTGCTGTAGTCAAGGATGTCGTTAATGATCGTCACAAGGTTGTTGGCAGATTTGTGCAGCAAGAGTAATAACTCCCTTGGCTCTCGACGGTTTTCGTTCTCAAGCAATATCTCGCTGATCCCCATGATCGCGTTCATTGGGGTGCGAATCTCATGGCTCATGTTCGCCAAAAATTCCGATTTGGCTTGCATCGCCTTTTTCGATTTATCTAAAGCAGACGACAGACGCCTCTCCATCCTTCGCCTGTCGGTGATGTCACGCTCTACCGCAATAAAACGTAACAGCCCGCCATCTTCATCAAACACAGGAGAAAGCTCCAACTCGACCCAATACGGGTGCTTCGACTTGGTATAGTTGAGTATTTCAACCCTAATAGGAGAGTGCTTACGGACACTTTTTGAGAGCAATGCCACCGTATTTGGGTCTGTGTCTGGCCCTTGGAGTAACTCGCCCGGCGATTTGCCAATAACTTCTTCCAACGTATATTCGGTTAGCTGTTCAAACGCAGGGTTTACCCATGCAATAGTGCCGTCAGGGTGAGTAATGATGATGGTATCACGCGCATGTTCAGCAACCTCAGCAAGCTGCGATATTTTGGCCGATAACTGTTGCTGGGTTTGATGCTCTTGCTGAAGTTTAGTTTGCGCTTGTGCTAAAGAGCGTGACATTTGGTTAAACGCTTCGCCAACACGTGTAACTTCGTCATTGCCTGAAATCGAAATTTGCGAACCCGGACCTTGCTGTGAAACCTTGATTACCCCAGTACGAAGAAGATCGAGCCGCTTCATCAAATAGCTACCGAGAGCATACGAAAACATGGCCACCAGCGACATTTCAATAAAGGCGATAACCAAACTTGCCTGAGTCGCAAATGAAAGTACTTGATGTACATGTTCAACATTCACCCCCATTTCAACCTTACCGAAAGTCTGCTCTCCAAGAGTAATCTCTTGCGCAACATCGTAAACTCCATCGGTCACATCAAACGGTCTCACACCAGTATCAACACCGCTGTAATCCCCCTGTAGCGTCAGCTCGACGCCATCTTGGTTAACAATACGAATATAAGCCAGCTCGCGCTCACTTACGACAGAACGAGCAAAACTGTCTAGATAGGCTAAGTCCGTCGCAATCACCGCATCTCTCGACGCCTGAGCAAATACACTCACCAAGTGTTGGCTCCCAACCTCGAGGCTAGTCTCGTTGGAACTTTCCAACCAATTAAGCCCACTAATGATGAGTACACCGAGCGCAAGGGCCTCAATAAGAGCAATGCCAAGTATCGTTTTCGAACGCAGCGTCATAGGGCAACCATTTATCTTGAGATTCCCAATTGAACAACATCTTGCCAATCTTGGTCTTGTGCAAGCTGTAACCCGTCAATGTTGAGTAAAGTAAAACTCTCCTGTGCTTTTGGATCATCATTAAGTTGCGAAATTGCCTTTCGTAAGGCAAGAGTAATCTCTTCATCGACATTATTTGAAACCGCAATAGCATGAGGCGTATAACCAGCAGTTGTATAAATGATGCTAAGTTGGTCTTTTATTTCACTCGGTAAGCTCTCAAAGGTACGCTTCACGCCACCACCAGCAATGTACAAACCTTTAAGTACCCCCAAATAGACTGAGTCGTGCGAACCGACGTATTTAGGCGTAAACTTGATGCCTTTCTGCGCCAACTCTGATTGTGTGATGATAGAAGCAGCAAATGCTCGTGGAGCAGGAAAAGCGATGGTCTTTTCTTGCAGCTCATCAAGGGAAACCGACTTCCCTCGCCTTGCTACAATAATGCCTGTGATCCGCTTATTTTTCGCTCTTGCTAACGCCGTATAACCTGGGTTTTGATTCACCAACGTAAAGTGATATGGGTTCATGTATGCAATGTCGTAGGCTCCAGCCATCAAGCGAGCTTCGAATGTGGGAATATCACGTGCCGTGGCAAACTTAATCTCAACGCCAGCAAGATCTCCCCAGCGTTGCAGTAATGGCTGCCATTGTTGCACTAGTTTGGTCGCCGACTGTTGCGGTACGACACCAAAAACAATGGAAGGTTGAGCAACGACAGAAGGTGACCATATGCATAACACCATAAGCAACGTAAATATTCGCTTGTGAAGCCGCCAAATCAACGTCTTTAATTGGGAGTTCAACAAAATCATCTCCTTATGTTTGTCTTTCGTTAAAGATAGATAGCTATCTGAAAGATTGCGAATTATCGGATTAAATTGCCTCGTGTCTCAGATACCATTTATACTCAAATGAACACCTACAACAGGAGCAGGTAAATGCTTATTACATTTCGTTGCCATAGCCACTCGAACGTCACTATGTTTGGCGATATTGCGATAAAGATGATCAAAATGATGGGGCATAGTGGCTCAGTACCAGGGTCTATTTCCGTTCAAGACATCCCTGATGCTCTATCTAGATTGACCTCCGCTCTCGCAGCACAAGAAGCGATAGAGAAGAACAACAGTCAAGCAATGGAAGAAGATGAGGAGCAAGAGGAACAAACGGTCAGTTTAGGACGCAGAGCATTTCCACTTATTGAGCTTTTAAAATCGGCTGTTAAAGAAGAGTGCGAAGTGATGTGGGACAGCCAATAAATGCTCCAAATCAAGCTGTGGAGAGGAAAGCAACATCCAATCTATACTTTCCTCCCCTGCTAAAAGGAACTTACCCAATTCACTTCTCTATTTGAATGACTCTTAACGAGTGCTTACTCAAACCTAACCTATTGAATATAAATCAGTGATAAACATCTGATTTCATAATAAAAATCCCCTATTGACTGAAACACTCACTTATCATTGTGGCCTCAACTGCAAACCATTAATGGAATGATTGTTATGTCAGAACTGACTCGGATGCGCTCTGGAGAAACCTATAATTGCCTGGATGAAGAACTAAAGCTAATGCGCGCCAAAACTGCGCAGCTTGTCTTCCAATTTAACCACGAGCCAAACCCAGATATACGTAGACAACTATTGGCAGAAATGGGCGTCCAATTAGAAAACAGCGCCTGTATAGAGCCACCGCTTCAACTTACCTACGGTTGTCACTTGTCCATCGGGGAAAACTCCTACATCAACTGGGATGCCATTATTCTGGACAATGGGCAGGTTGAGATTGGCGCGAACGTCATGATTGGGCCTAGAGTGCAAATTTACACAGCCGCTCATTCACTGGATACACAAAGACGCTTAGTCGGAGATGAGATCGCCAAACCGGTAAAAATCGGCAATAACGTTTGGATTGGTGGGGGCGCTATCATACTGCCAGGCGTGACCATTGGCGATGAGGCCGTCGTCGGCGCTGGCTCTGTCATAACCAAAGACGTTGCGCCGGGCGATCGAGTTGCTGGAAATCCGGCGCGCTCCATTAAACCAAAAAACTGAAGCAAGTCGCTATTCCGCCAAATGATCGCGAATAATGTTGGCAAGCAGATTGAGAGCATGGACGTATTTGTCATTGAGCTCAAAAGAAGCGTTAAGACGAATACAGTGATCGTATTGTTCTGTCAGACTGAACATCTTTCCCGGTGCGATACTGATATTGTCTTTTAGCGCTTTTCGATATATCGGCAAGGCGTCGATATGCTTGGGAAGCTCTAACCAAATAAAGTACCCGCCGCTTTGGCTTAACACTTTGACTTCTCCAGGTAACAGCTCACTAAGCCGATCCGTCATCTTACTTTTACGTTCAAACAGCTTTTTTCGTAACTGCTTCAAATGCGATTCATAATTGCGGCTTGTTAAATAGTGCACCAATGTCATTTGCACTGGTGCACTCGTCGCTAATGTACTCATTAACTGTAACTTTTGTACCTCTAGCGCCCGCTTTCCCGCCGCAACCCAACCAATACGTAGCCCTGCGATTAATGATTTTGAAAACGAGGAGCACAACATGGTATTGCCCGTGTCATCAAACATTCTTAGTGGGTAAACCGAGTCATTCCCGGCATGCAGTTCGCTGTACACATCATCTTCAATCACTGGCACGTTATATCGCTGTGTCAGTTCAATCAGCTTTTGTTTTTTCTCGTCGGAGAGCGTAAAACCCAGAGGATTTTGGAAGTTCGACATCAGCCAACATGCTTTCACATCGTGTGTTTGCAGCGCTCGTTCCAATGAATCTAGGTCAATACCCGTGACTGGGTCTGTTCTTACTGAGAGCGCTTTCAAACCTAACCGCTCTAAGGATTGCAATGCGCCATAGAATGCAGGCGACTCCACAACCACCCAATCTCCCGGTCTTGTGCAGGCTTGCAAACTGAGCGTTAACGCCTCCAGCGCGCCTGCCGTAATGATAATTTCATCGGGTGAAATTTCAATGCCTTTCGCAGCATAACGCTTCGCGATGATGGTGCGTAATTGTTCGTTTCCCGGCGGTAAGTTATCAAAGGTGGTGGAAATCGGCATATTGCGAGCGGCTGCGCCCATCGCCCGATTCACGTGATATCGTGGGTATAAACTTGGATCTGGATAGGCAAAGCCAAAATTGATCATGGATGGATTTTTACTCGCCTGCAGCACATCAAAGATAAACTCATTGATGTCTACCTGCTCTGTCCACGAAACCGCGGCTGGCGCTTGGGGTTCATTTGAACTCTTAATATTGGGAGCGACTCGATAACCAGAGCGCGGCTGTGACGTCACCCAGCCTTGAGATTCCAGAATTTGATAGGCATGCAACACCGTCATCAAACTTAAACCCGAGTGTTCAGATTGGCGACGCAGAGAAGGCAGCTTGTCACCCGGATGCCATATCCCCGATTTTATCTGCCTTTTAAGCTGTTCCACTAACTCTTGATACTTCGCCACACGCGGATCCCCCTCCATAAAGCTGAATTCAAAATAATAACACGTCAATATTTAATCTGTTATAGGTTTATAGTCACTGTCTGTACCTACTTCCCTCATTCCGCTCCTTTTAAAATAGCTCTCTCATAAAACTTAAAAGATCAAAGGAAGTTTAATGTTTGGCCTCGACGCATTTATGCTTGCACGGATACAGTTCGCCTTTACGGTATCCTTTCATATTATTTTCCCCGCTATCACCATAGGTTTGGCCACCTATCTCGCCGTGCTGGAAGGCTTATGGCTAAAAACACGTAATCCCGATTACCAAAAGCTCTATCACTTCTGGTCGAAAATTTTTGCGGTTAACTTTGGAATGGGTGTTGTATCTGGTCTTGTCATGGCCTATCAATTCGGCACCAACTGGAGTGGTTTCTCCGACTTCGCTGGTTCTATCACTGGCCCATTACTGACTTATGAAGTGTTAACGGCTTTCTTTCTCGAAGCCGGATTTCTTGGCGTAATGCTGTTTGGGTGGCGTCGCGTCGGCGAAAAGCTGCACTTTTTTGCAACCTCGATGGTGGCGTTAGGCACGATCATTTCGACGTTCTGGATTCTCGCCTCCAACAGTTGGATGCAAACGCCACAAGGCTATGAAATTGTCGACGGACGTGTGGTGCCAACCGACTGGTTTGCTATCGTTTTCAATCCTTCATTTCCTTATCGTTTGGCGCACATGAGCGTCGCGGCTTTCGTCAGTTCAGCACTCTTTGTAGGCGCGTCAGCCGCTTGGCATTTATTGAGAGGCAATCAATCGACTGCGGTAAAAACCATGTTTTCGATGTCGCTCGGGATCTTAGTGTTCCTTGCGCCACTCCAAGCCGTGATTGGCGATGTGCACGGGCTAAACACCTTGGAATACCAGCCTGCCAAAATCGCCGCCATCGAAGGACATTGGGATAACAGCGATGGCAAACCAACCCCATTGATATTGTTCGGCATGCCAAACATGGAACAAGAACGCACAGACTATGCCATAGAAGTTCCTGTTCTAGGAAGTTTGATCCTACGCCACAGTTTAACTGAGCCAATCCCGGCGCTGAAAGACTTCCCGAAAGAGGAACGACCGAACTCACCTATCGTCTTTTGGTCATTTCGAATCATGGTCGGACTAGGACTTCTGATGATTTTTCAAAGCTTCTACAGCATGTGGTTACGAAAAAAGAACACGCTTTATACCTCGCGTTGGTTCCTCAAGTTTTCATTGTTTATGGGGCCATCTGGTCTTATCGCAATACTTGCTGGCTGGTTTACGACAGAGGTTGGTCGGCAACCTTGGGTCGTGTATGGCGTACAAAAAACGCGTGATGCGGTTTCTGCACATGGAGACCTACAAATGAGCATCAGCCTGCTGTGTTTCCTTGTTGTATACAGCTTGGTATTTGGTTTTGGTTATTACTACATGATCCACCAAATCAAGAAAGGCCCCGATGCAATCGAGCACGATGAGCACGACATGACGACCGTTTCAGGTCGCATTTAGAATTTGTCACAAAGTGAAGGTAAAGAATATGCATTTTGATTTATCCGTGATTTGGTTCGCGATCATCGTTTTTGCCACTTTGATGTACATCATCATGGATGGCTTCGATTTGGGTATTGGAATACTGATGCCCTTCATCAAGGATGAAAAACAAAAAGACGTCATGGTCAACAGTGTCGCGCCAGTTTGGGACGGCAACGAAACTTGGATTGTTCTTGGAGGCGCATCTCTATTTGGCGCTTTTCCGATGGCTTACGCGGTAATTATTGAAGCGCTAACCATCCCTTTGACGTTGATGTTGATTGCTTTGATCTTTCGTGGCGTAGCGTTTGAGTTTCGCTTTAAAGCATTGGAAAACCACTTAAAGTTCTGGGATCGCTCTTTTATGGTCGGCTCGATTTTAACCACGTTTTTCCAAGGCATCGTTGTTGGCGCGGTAATTCAAGGCTTTGCGGTGGAAAACCGCGTTTTCGTAGGTAGCCAACTAGACTGGCTCACCCCTTTTCCCATCTTTTGTGGTTTGGGTTTAGTCGCAACGTACGCACTGCTTGGTAGCACATGGCTCATCATGAAAACGGAAGGTGCACTGCAAAACACGATGTACCGCTTCACTAACAAAACACTACTGGCGATGATCTCCGCATTAGTCATTGTGAGCGCTTGGACCCCACTTGCTTACCCTGCCATTGCGGAAAGATGGTTTTCTCTGCCTAATTTGTTCTACTTACTGCCCGTACCTGTCATTACTGGGCTGGTATGTTTGAAGATTGCCGACTCCGTTAAAAAGCGTAAAGAGCGCAGCCCTTTCGTGATGGCGTTATTGATCGTGATTCTCGGGTTCGCTGGGCTTGGTATCAGTATCTGGCCAAATATCATTCCTCCTAGCATATCAATATGGGAAGCAGCGGCTCCTGCAAGCAGTCAGCGCTTTATGCTCGTTGGAGCAGTGATCATCATCCCGATCATTCTGGCTTACACCTTTTGGAGTTACTACGTCTTCTCTGGAAAAGTGAAAGAAGACGAAGCGTACCATTAACGAGTTGATAAGGAGTGAGTATGAAAGTCAAAAATTGGTGCCGCCAATGGGCGTGGATGGTTGGAATTTGGGTCGCTAGCGTCGCTGCATTAGGGTTAGTGTCTATGTTATTTCGCGTCATGATGACCGCTGCAGGATTAAAATCTTAGCTCGGCACTTTTAAATGGATGCCTCTAGAGCTTGTGTAAGAGCTAGAGGCGTTGAACCTAATACTCAATCTTAATGATAAAGCCAAGTGTTAAGAATCTACTCAAAACACTCTTTCATAGGTCTACATTGCCTGCAGTCGTTCATGCATGCTTACGAGATCAAAAGGTTCAAGCTTTTTCGCAAGGTTCAGTAATGCTTCCTTTTTATCTTGCGGTAAACTTTGAAACTTCGACTCTAAACGTAAATCCACTTTGCTAAAAAGTAGCTTTCTAATTTGACTAGCTTTTGCCTTTGATAATTGCAATCCATCATTATCGGAGGTTTCAATTATCATGATAATCCTTGCTAACTCACTGAATTCATTATCAGAGCATAAATAAAGTGATTGTTTGTATAAATAGCCAACAGAAATTTCAAAATCAATATTAAGCGCTTGAATCTTATCGACAATGTTTTCACTCACATCATTTTGAGAAGAAGAGTTGATACAATCATCAAATCGCCTTTCAAATGTAACAAATCGATTATTGAGCTCGTCCAACATAGTCGTATCTTTTGCGAATGATTCTATAGGTAAAACCAATAAGAACATTGGCAGTAGGTATTTTTTCAGCGACCGACTGTTCACAATCAAGTCCTTTTTCTAAAAACTTTCATACGGTGTTGGTGCAATTGTTGCTCTCAAACTCAAGTCCATTAAACTCGCCAAATGGCTTTCATTAAACTCTGATAGCTTTTGCAGCTTTAGACTGGCTTCATTAAACTCTTGGTAGAACTTCTCAGGTTGAGGTATCACGACTGTTTTTATGTTTGCTCGTGTTGCCGCAAGCATACCCGAATAAGAGTCTTCAAAGGCAATACAGTTACTTGAATCTACACCTAGTTTATTGATTGTTGAAAGGTAGACATCTGGCTCTGGCTTGCCCTGTTCTACATCGTCTGACGATGATATCGCGTCAAAGTAACTGGCAATACCGAGTTTGTTCAAAATGGTGGGAATGAGTTGATAAGGTGAATTAGTAGACAACCCTATCTTAAACCCTTTTTCCTTAAGCAATTTGAGTGTTTCTGTAACACCCTCTAATTCGCACCCTTTTTCAATTATTAATGCCTCCACTTTATCCACAACAGCATTCTCTACTTCGTCTAGGCTCTTTTCTTGCCAAGGATTACGTTCATACCAAAACCTTGTTACTTCACCTGTCGTCATAGTTGCAGTCTGCTTTGACAGCACTTCGGTCACTTGGACGCCAACTGATGAAAACACCTGCTTTTCCGCTTCCTTCCACAAAGGTTCTGAATCAATCAGCACCCCGTCCATATCAAAGACCGCAGCGTATATCATTGGTACATCCTCAGTAAGTTCTATTCGTTGAGTAAGATTTGTCTATTCAACCAAAGCATAGCTTTGCATATAACGGGGAGAGTATCACATTTGCCTGTGGCTATCAGAGCCAGTTCGATGACTCATCTTTAAGCCTCAACATGACTGATGTTCGTGGCTACTTTTAACGCTTGTTTATTGAGATTAGATGCCTCCCAAGCAACAACAACACGACTAGTGAGAGGGATATCATCAATCTCGGCGACTGTCGCAGAATCATCGAGATGTTCAGCCAGTGAGCGCGGAACGAGAGCAATACCTAGCCCTGCCTGCGCCATGGCAATCGTCGTACGAAGTTGCGGTGCTGCGAACTGTGGTTCGAGCCTTACTCCTGCGTCGGCAAAAAGTGTGCTCATGCCATCAAACAATGCAGGTCCAGTCTCTCGTGGAAACAGTAAAATTTTATGGCCTCTCAACTGTTTCATTTGGATACAGGGATATTTTGCCAGTTCGTGCCCCGCCGGAATCACCGCGACAAAAGGGTCGTTAAACAACACCTTGTGCTCAAAAGGCTCACTGGCGTAACAGGGTAGCCGCATGATTGCGAGATCAAGTTGTTTGCTTTTTAACTGAGCGGCAAGCTCTGGCATTGACAGTTCCGCCGCCTGTAAATGAACCCCATTCTCTTGAATACGCCCCACCCTCTCTAATACCTTAATGCAGGTTGATGTTGACGTTGCGAACCCGATTTTAACCTGCGTATTTTCACCACGGGCAATCTGTCGGGCTTTTGCTTTAGCGCGTTCCACATCAGCAAGAATATTTACCGCATCCGTATAGAAGACTTGCCCAGCATGGGTCAGTTCTACCCCTCTAGACAAGCGCTTAAATAGGTCCACACCAAGCTCGTGCTCTAACTTTTTGATTTGTTGACTTAAAGGAGGTTGCGCAATCCCTAACTGTTCAGCGGCTCGGGTAAAGTGACGAGTCTCGGCGACCGCGACAAAATACTTCAGGTAGCGAAATTCCATATATTTTCCATATCAAAATAAATCTTTTTTATATTGGATTTAGCACCGTGTAGAAGTCAATCTAAATATACTCTTCATTGCATAACTGGTCTTACTCATGCGTGGATTTTATAACCCTCTATGTGCTTGTTCGCTTGAAGTAGCGAAAGAATTTTCTGAATACCATCACGTTACCGGAGATGGTGAGATTTATCAGACTTCGTTAATGAGTGCTTTGATCGCTGGTGTTTACGAAGGCTCAACAACCATAGAAGAACTGCTGAAACATGGGGATTTTGGTTTAGGTACGTTCAATGAACTGGATGGTGAGTTGATTGCGTTTGATAAGGAAGTTTTTCAACTCAAGTCGGATGGCTCCGCAAACCCGGCAGACCTAGCGCAAAAAACGCCCTTTGCTGTCATGACTTTTTTTAAGCCTGATATCGAGCTGCCACTGACATCGCGCATGTCACGTCATGAAGTCCATAGCCTCATAGACGACATGGTTCCAAGTGACAACCTATTTTGCGCAGTGCGCATTGATGGCGTTTTCGATTCAGTCCGTACTCGCACCGTACCTAAACAAACACGCCCTTATCGGCCAATGCTTGAAGTGGTCAAAGAACAACCAACGTTCCGCTTCACGCATAAGCAAGGCGTGGTCGCCGGCTTTCGCAGTCCTAAATATACGACTGGCATCAATGTACCCGGCTATCACGAACACTTTATTACCGATGACCGCCAAGGAGGTGGTCATATCCAGGATTACAGCATTTCGTCAGGATTTCTCCAGATTGGCAAAGTCTCGCGGCTAGTGATTGATACACCAGTATCGACAGACTTCCTCACTGCCAATTTGGCTCCGGAAGATATAAATACCGCTATAGAAAAGGCGGAAAAGTAACAAAGTCAGGCAAATAATAAGGACAACAAATGCAATCCAAACCTTCAAATAAAAATGGAGCTCAGTTGATCGCTCAACAGCTAGAGTCTCTCGGCATTAAGTACATTTTCGGTATTCCCGGTGCAAAAATCGATCGACTGTTCGATGCGATTGAAGACACTAACATCCAAATGATTCCGGTACGCCACGAGGCTAACGGCGCATTTATGGCGGGCGTTATGGGAAGACTAACCGGCAAAGCAGGCGTCACAATGGTTACGTCAGGTCCAGGCTGTGGCAATCTAGTTACGGGGGTTGCAACAGCAAACTCCGAAGGCGATCCGCTGATTGCTATCGGTGGTGCGGTGAAACGAACTGACCAGCAAAAACAAACACACCAGAGCATGGATACCGTCAGTATTTTTCGCTCTATAACCAAGTTCAGTGCTGAAGTGCAGCATGTGGACGCCGCAAGCGAGATCATGGCGAACGCATTTCGTATCGCAGAGTCAGGTCGTCCGGGGGCTTGCTTTTTGAGTCTCCCCCAAGATGTTTTATCCGAGCAAACCCAAACGGACATTATTGTCCCCTCGCCTTACACACAGCCTGGTTGCGCAGACATCGCAGCAATCGAAGAAGCGGTCAGTCGAATCAGTAAAGCAAAGCGCTGTGTGGTTTTACTTGGCCTTCACGCGAGCCGCAGCCAAAACGCTGCTGCTATCGCCCGATTTCTTCAAAATACGCAGCTACCCGTTGTCGGCACTTACCAAGCCGCCGGGACCGTAGACATCAATTACTATCACCACTTTGCAGGTCGCGTCGGTTTATTTAACAACCAACCTGGCGATGTTTTACTGCGGGACGCCGATTTAATTCTCACCATCGGCTTTAGCCCAATAGAGTATGACCCTGAGCTTTGGAACAGCCACCGCAACCCAGTGATTCACCTCGATATTGAACCGGCTGAATACCAACTTAATTATCAGCCTTGTGTTGAAATCGTCGGAAACATTGCGCAGTCATTAGACAAGATGGGCAGCTATATCTCTGAATATGCTCGCCTTTCCCCAACGGCACTTTCAGTACTGGAAGAGGTAGCACTGCAACGGCAAGTGATCAAAACCTATCCCAATGTCTATAACAAGCAAGGATTTCATCCACTGGCACTGATTAAAGCCATGCAATCTATCATCACACCAGATACCACGTTATGTCTTGATATGGGGAGCTTCCACATCTGGATCGCTCGTTACTTAAGTTGTTTTCGAGCTCGCCAAATGCTGGTGTCTAACGGCCAACAAACGATGGGCGTTGCACTGCCATGGGCCATTGGTGCCAGCCTACTGAAACCTGGCAGCAAAGTGGTATCGATATCGGGAGACGGCGGTTTTATGCAATCGAGCATGGAGTTAGAAACCGCGGTTAGACTGAACTGCAATATCGTCCATATTGTGTGGGTTGATAACGCCTACAACATGGTAGAAATGCAAGAGATCAACAAATATCAGCGCTGCTCTGGTGTGAAATTTGGACCAATTGATTTCAAGGCCTACGCCGAATCATTTGGCGCGAAAGGCTTCGCAGTGACTAGTCAACACGAATTGCTACCGACATTGAATAGAGCCATGGACGTTGAAGGACCAGCAGTGGTGGCTATCCCCGTAGATTACAGCGACAACGACAAACTGATGTTGCCGCGCACAGAGAAAAATCAAGATCCCGTTTTTGTAAGTTTCGAAGGAGAAATCGCATGAGAGGATTAAAAAATAAAGTCGCACTCGTCACTGGTTCTGCCAATGGTATTGGTTTGGCCATCGCAAAACGTCTGTATGAAGAAGGCGCAAACGTCGCTCTTGCCGATTGGAATGAAGAGCAGTTGGCAAACGCCGTTGAGGGCTTTGATAAACAGCGCGTGTCTGCGCATTCCATTGATGTTTCTGATCCAGACAAAGTCGCAGCACTGATTTCTGATGTTGTTACCCGTTTCGGTAAACTGGATATTTTAGTAAACAATGCCGGCGTACATGTCCCTGGTTCAGTGATTGAAGGTAGTGTGGAAGACTGGAAGAAGATCTCTGGTGTAAACATTGACGGCGTCGTTTATTGCGCGAAGTTTGCGTTACCTGAACTCTTAAAAACGAAAGGTTGTATGGTGAATACCGCGTCCGTTTCTGGTTTGGGTGGTGACTGGGGTGCCGCATTCTATTGCGCGAGTAAAGGCGCTGTGGTCAACCTGACTAGAGCGATGGCATTGGACCATGGTGCGGAGGGTGTAAGAATTAACGCCGTATGCCCAAGCTTAGTAAAAACCAACATGACGAACGGCTGGCCGCAGGAAATCCGCGATAAATTCAATGAGCGCATTGCGCTCGGCCGAGCCGCCGAACCTGAAGAAATTGCGTCTGTCGTGGCTTTCTTGGCAAGTGATGACGCATCTTTCATTAATGGCGTAAACCTACCTGTAGACGGCGGTGCCACCGCATCAGATGGTCAACCTAAAATAGTATAAGCATTAACACTGACTGAGCAGAATTTTTAACTGTAAGGTATCCACGCCAAAAAAAGAGCCGAGTTTATACTCGGCTCTTGTGTGTCTGTTCTTAAGCCTGCGACGTTGCTAAACCTGCCGACGCGCCGCCTAATAACACATGATTAAACTCCATTCGAGATTCTTGGGCTTGTTCAGACAGTTCTTGCTTCTTCTGTTGAGCCAACTCAAGCGCTTCGGTTAGTTGCTGTAGCTCTGTTTGCATCTCTTCTGGTAAATGATGGTCCGAAAACCCAGATTCACAGCTGTGCTCTAAGGCAAATGCGCGAATTCTCTTACGCATGCTCATCAGGGCCGCCATTGCTTCGCGCTCTTCTTCAGCCGCCTGTTGAGCTAAGTCTTTAAAGCGCTCAAATTTCGCCAAGGCCATTCCCTCTGTTGACCAAGGGTCAATTTCCGGCAGTTCTTCAATGTTAATGGTTGGCTCTTCGTATTCTGCTTGATGTTTAATATCTAGGCTCGCCGCGCGAACAAAGGACACCATCAACATCACCGAGATAACTAACAACGGTAAACCGCCCACGATCGCAGCGGTTTGTAATGTCGATAAACCTCCCATGAACATTAGGACGGTTGGCAGAAAAGACAAAGTAAACGCCCAGAACAAACGGTTCCAGCGCATCGGTTCTTCCGTCACATCATTTTGAACCACAGACGCAAGAATGTACGAGATAGAGTCAAACGAAGTCGCCGTAAAAATGATACACAACAGTGTAAAAACACCAATAACGATTGGCCCTAACGGTAGTGTATCTAACGTTGCAAAAATAGCCGCCGGTGCGCCCGATTCGTTGAGGATTGCGATGACATCAAGCTCACCCGTCAATTGCAACGATAAACCATAGTTACCTAAAACAATGAAGAATAAGAAACAACCTAAAGAACCGTAAAATATAGAACCTACGACCATCTGTTTGATCGTTCTTCCACGCGAGATACGCGCAACAAACAATCCCATACAAGGAGCAAAGACCAACCACCATGCCCAGTAGAAAATAGTCCAGTCTTGCGGGAAGTGGGTATCTGTAAACTCACCATAACCACCAAACGGCTCCGCCCAGGTAGCCATAACAAAGAAGTTAGACAACATACGACCAATAGAATCTAAGCCCGTTTCTAACATGAACACGGTTGGCCCAACGGCGAGTACAAAGAGTAACAAGCCCATCGCACCCCAGAAGTTAATGTTACTAAGGAATTTGATCCCCTTCTCAAGCCCTGCATACGCGGAGTAACCAAAAATAGCAGTACAGAGAAGTAATACAGCCACTTGGCTGAAGGTATTGTTTGGAAGACCGAAGATATGATGTAGACCACCGTTGATAAGAGGCGCTGCTAAGCCAAGCGTAGTCGCCGCGCCACCCAACATACCAAAAATAAACAACACATCAATAAACTTGCCAATACCACCGTTTGCACGCTTTTCTCCTAATACAGGCATTAACGCACTAGAGATTTTCAAAACAGGTTGTTTGCGTACATAAAAGAAGTAAGCGATAGGCAGAGCAGGAATAAGGTAAATTGACCAAGCGATCGGTCCCCAGTGAAACAGACCATAAGTCGCGGCCCAGCGAATGGCTTCTTCACTGCCTGCTTCCAACTGAAATGGTGGTGATTGATAGTAGTATGCCCACTCGATACACCCCCAATACAGAATACTTGCGCCAATACCTCCACAAAATAGCATTGCAGCCCATGAGGCGTTACCAAATTCTGGTTGCTCGTCGGCTTCACCAAGTTTGATTTGGCCAAGATCGCTGAACACCGTGTAAATCATAAAACACATTGCTGCGATACCCAGTGCGAGGTATAAAACACCAAGCTTATCGGTCATGAAAAATTTGGCTGAAGCTATCCAATCCGCACCTTGTGTGGGAAATAAAATTAAGGGTATAACGACGCTGAGTAAAAGAAAGAGTGAGCCTAAGAAGGTAGGCTTATCGATGAGAGAAAATGATTTGTCCATATTATATATCCTTATGTTTTCAAAGGACATGATCTACATTTCTCACAACTTCGCCAATTCACAACACTTATCGTTACCACAAGAATAATTTAAAAGATGCATTATGTGACGCTGATTTTGTATTCATTATTTGATGCCATAGCGTTTAAATACGGCAACTTTTCTGCCACACCATCCAGCGCTCTCTACCTTTAAAAACCTCAACACTGTTTGCCACCACTGAGGATTCCACAAGCTTAAACGTCGGTTCTAGATAACCCTCCAACTCACCACTTCGCAAACAAAATGGAGGAAAGCGAGAGTGGTAATCATCATCTATAACGAAATAACCAATTAACAAACCGCCTCTTGGCAGCAATTTATCCACCATAGCAAAGTAATCTGGCCACTGGTCTCTCGGTAGTGCAGCGAGAAAGGATTGATTTTGGCGCAACATGGATGGATGCCGACCTCGCAGCTCCTACCAATGACGGTGCTTGGCAAACGTTCAATGCTAAGGTGAAGTGCCCTCAAGCGGGTTACTACGAAGTGTGGGCGAAAGCAACTGACGATCAAGGTGTCAGCCAGCCTTTTACCATCGCATGGAATCCGAAAGGTTACCTCAACAACACTTTCCACCGCATCGCATTGATTGTACGAAGCTAAAGAGTCAGTAGCAGAATAGTGAGAACTTAGTGGACATAACAAGGTGAGAACAAAACAACCATCAGAGCGGGTACTCCCGCTCGCTTTCACCCTTTTGGCTTTGTTGAGCGACCCTGTCCTTGCGAGTAACGACGAGTTGATTGCAGCAGGCGAGCAGCAAGCCATGGTTTGTAAAGCTTGCTATCTGTTTGAGCCGAATGGCGTAACGGTGGTTGGCCCGCCCTTATGGGGGCTAGCAGAGCGCAATATCGCCAGTTTTGAGGGCTTCAATTACAGCAACGGAATTAGACAACATCAAGGAAAATCGGACGCAGAAAAGTTGGACGCATTTTTATCCGCTCCGAATGACTTCGCGCCAGGGACCAACATGATCTTCCCTAGCGTAACAGATCCCGGTGCGCGCGCGGCTATCATTGCATGGCTTGCAACGAAAAACCCGACACCACCCAATTGGAATATGACGTCATCAGGATTGGAGGTTAAATCGCCAGGTGATGGGATATTAAGGCCGGGAGAGAATATGGAGCTCGTCGCGGCAATCTGCTCAGCCTGTCATTCGTTACACATGGTCACACAACAAGGACTAAGCCGCCAACGATGGGATGAAACCTTAGACTGGATGATTGAAGAGCAAGGGATGGATGAACTGCCGGGTGATGATCGCGAAGCCATTCTGAAATACCTTTCGACCTATTATGGGGGTAACTCCCGCCTTTAAAACTAACGCTTATTGATATTTTACATACGTATTCTTTCTATGTGAGCATCCCCTCTACAAGAATAGAGTGAAGTAGCCTCTGTTATTTCACAGCACGTATCGATGAGGTTTAAGAGATTGAAGGCAGAAGAGTTTTTTGACAACCATTACCTTTCTATTTGGGTTTTTCTTGTTGGCGTGGCAGTCATTACCTTGATTATGATGGGAGGCGGCATGGCAGTAACGTTGCTGGCAATATTGATTGACCAGTCGTCTGAGCACTTAACAACTGATGCTTTCTTGGCTCTAAACTTTTCTTTTGCTGGGATCATGACTCTACTGCTTGTTATCCCAAACATGATGATTGTTAGAGGCAAACCTAAAGCGGCAGAAATCAACTTAATCAATATTTACTTTCAGCTCCTTGTTTACGCTCTTGGCCTATTCCTTCTTGAAGATGAACATAAATTTTTTTTTGTTAGTTTTGTACTTTTTCCTATTATCGCTCTCTGGCTCATGGCATCGACCAAATATCATACATTTGTGACTTACTTTTCAGCGATTAAAAAAGAGCCAGAAAGTTTCCGCGAATACTTCTTCAAAAAGATTAAAAGCGACTAACACTTCTGCCACACCATCCAATACTCCTTACCTTTAAATACATCCACACTATTTGTAACGGGTGAAGATTCAATAAGTGTAAACGTTGGTTCAAAATGTTGCGCCAACTCCCCACTTCGCAAACAAAATGGAGGGAAGCGAGAGTGATAATCATCATCTATAACGAAATAACCAATTAACAAACCGTCTCTTGGCAGCAATTTATCCACCATAGCAAAGTAATCTGGCCACTGGTCTCTCGGTAGTGCAGCGAGAAAGGCACGCTCGTAAATCACATCAAATGAGTGCGTAGAGTCAGCGTTAAATACATCCCCTAGCACGACTTTACCTTTGTGCTTGCCTAACGTCGATTGCGCCATTTTTACTGCTTGTTGGCTGTAATCCATCGCGATCACATCATGCCCATATTGAATAAAAGAGCTGAGTTCATAAGCAGCGCCACAGCCAGGGATAAATACAGACTGACCGCTATTAAGCGCTTTTTCTAGGTAAGCTTTTAGCTCTTGAGGTGTGGTTTTGGCATCCCATGGCATAGTGCCTTGGGTAAACAAATTATCCCAAAACTGTTGATTGATGGTCGGTGCCTGCTTCATTTATCGCCCTCCTGATTGTACTGGCACAAAAAGAAAGGGATACGCAGCACAATGTGGTATCCCCTCTCCTAGCCTTTGATTTTTACGTTGTTAGCTTTTTTATAACTGCGGTTTACAATGACGGATTAACTGCGCAAGTCATTGATTAACGGCTGTTCGGTCTGATTGGACACGAACTGGACATTGCCTTTCAGTTTGGTGACAGACTGGAGTGTCGCTTGAATGTCCTCTGCCGAGACATGAACATCATGACAGCAGAAAGTAATGGTATCGTTGAAGCCATCACGCTCAATTTTCAAGGAGCCTTTAATATCGTGGCGACGACAGACTTCTTGGATCTGATGCGGATAAACAAACAGGCCTTTTACTTTCACCGCTGAGTCCGCACGCCCCATCCAGCCTTTAATTCGCGCATTCGTGCGTGGCGAATCCGAGCCCGTTCCTAGGTATGCCGATAAATCTCCCGTTGCGTAGCGAATCAGCGGAAACTTCTCATCGAGCGATGTCACGACCACTTCGCCGACTTCTCCCAGTTGTACAGGAATGCCATCAGGATTAACGATTTCAACGATAATATCTTCGGCAACCACCAAGCCTTGCTCGCCAGACACTTGATAAGCAATCAAACCAAGCTCAGCACTTGCGTAGGCTTGAGAGACTGCAATTCTTTTAACCTCAAACATCTGTTGCATGTCTGCAGTGACTGCTTCACCAGAGACTAGCGCTTTGGTAAAACTCGGCGACTCACCATATTTCTCTTGGTACTTTTGTAGCAACGTCAGCAAGTAAGAAGGCGTGCCCGTATAACCCGTTGGCTGCAACTGTTTAATCGCTTCAATTTGTGCTTCGGTATTCCCGACACCCGCTGGAAATACCGCGCAGCCACAAGCTCTTGCGCCACCATCCATAATAAATCCACCAGGCGAGAAATGATAAGAGAGCGTGTTATGCACTAAATCGCCCGCACTAAATCCAGCCGCGTGAAACGCGCGCCCCATACGCCAGAAATCCACCTCATCCGTTTGTGCCTCATACAACGGCCCCGGTGATTGGAATACACGCGCCATCTGACCAATCGCAACACTATTTAAACCACCAAACGGCGGTTTAAGTTGCTGCTGGTTTGGCATATTGAATTTGCGCGTAATTGGAAACTGGGTAAGCCCTTCACGATTATTCGCCAATGTAGGATCTAACTCAGCAAAATGCGCCGCATAATGTTCGCTGTTGGCTTTTGCATTTTCAATCAACGTTGGCAGACGTTGAAACAGCGATTCTTCTCGTGCCTGCGGAGATAACGATTCTTTCGCATCAAATAGTTCGTTCATCCTTGCTCCTTATAACCAACGCTTACGACGTTTGTAAGATTTCAGATTCTTGAAGCTCTTGCGATCTTCATCGCCGCCGCCAAGGTAGAACTCTTTCACATCTTCATTGTTTAGCAGTTCGTGCTTGCTGCCATCCAGTACGATTTTGCCTGATTCCATGATGTAACCGTAATCGGCCGCTTGAAGGGCAAAGTTGGCATTCTGCTCAACCAAAAGCATGGTAATGCCTTGATCTTTATTAATCTTGTTAATAATGCTGAACACCTCCTTCACCAACAGCGGCGAAAGCCCCATCGAAGGTTCATCCAACAAGATCATTTTTGGACGAGCCATCAGTGCACGACCAATCGCTAGCATTTGCTGCTCACCACCTGACAAATAACCCGCTAGACCGGTGCGCTCTTTAAGGCGAGGGAAATAATCAAACACCATTTCGATGTCTTGCTCGACTTCGTTGTCCGTACGCGTGTAAGCGCCTAAGCGAAGATTTTCTATTACCGTCATGTCTTCAACAATTCGGCGCCCTTCCATAACTTGGAAGATGCCCGAACGGACGATCTCTTCCGGGCTTTTGTTGTCTATGCGCTCGCCCATGAAGTTGATTTCACCGCGCGTCACTTCACCATCTTCGGTTTTCAACAAACCAGAAATAGCTTTTAACGTCGTGGATTTACCCGCACCGTTGGCGCCCAGTAAGGTCACAATCTGCCCTTTTGGAACTTCTAAGCTCACACCGCGAAGTACTAGTATTACTTCGTCGTAGACGACTTCAATGTTGTTCACTGAAAGCAGTATTTCTGCCGGTTCGATATTCGTTGCTAATTCAGCCATCAAACTACTCCTTACTAGGGTGAGAGTGTTCTCTCACCCATCCTTATTTTCAGTAAGCTTTGTTATTAATAAGTCGTAGATTAGTAACCTAGCCAATCGTCACGACGTGACAATGTCACTTGGGACACTTTCTTAATATCGACTGCGCCGCCGTTGTTGTTACCCATAAACACGTTCACGGTTGTTGTGCCACGGTGATCTTCCGGCTTCCAGTTCGCAGGTACACAAACACCTTCTAAGCCTTGTGGGACCCAGTTGTCATGGACATACATGCCCTTCTTGATGTTTTCACCCGTGATGCCACCGTTGTCTTTCGCCCACTCCATCGCTTCTTTCATGTAGAACGCAGAACAAATGCCGCGAATGTAGTGGTGAGTTCTAAACTCGCCAGGCTCTGATTCAGACTGCTTAGAAATCTCACGAACCAGTTTCATGCCTTCGTTATCGTCTCCCCAAAACGCCGTCATGCCAGGAAAAACGTAATCTTTAAGGCCATCGCCCGCCGCTTCAAGTACTGGTTTGTCACCGCCCCAAATGTTCGCCATGTACTGGAACTCTGTACCAACCGTATTACAAGACTTCACGAGTGAGATTACCGAGCTACCGATATTGGCAATGTAACCGTAGTTGGTGCCAGACTCTTTGAGTGACAGACATTGTGCTTTGAAGTCCCCTGGTTTTAGTGACACAACGACTGGGTTTTGCACCTCAAAACCAAGCTCTTCAGCATATTCTGCACACGCTTCTTTTGGCGCATTCGGGAATGGGTGGTTATCGCCAATATGGGTAAATTTCGGCGCACCTTGGTTGCCCTTTGATTCCCAATCTTCTTTCGCCCACTTCACTAGTGCACGACACGCATCTGAGTACGACGCACCATAGAAGAAGTTATAAGGCGCTGGTTTCGCGGTTTTTGGGTTCTTGCCGGTTGGGTCCGTTAAGTGACCTGAATAAGAGGCAGAGAACACTGGCACTTTGTCTTTGGTCACAAACGAGATGAGTGCTTCGGTATCTGCCGTGCCCCAACCTTGTAGCGCAACCATGTCTTTACGCGCCACCCAACGTTTGTAGTTGGAAATGGCTACTGGCACTTTATACGCCATGTCTACCGTTTCAAATTCGAGCTCAGTACCATTAATGCCACCGTTTTGGTTGATCCAGCGTAATGCGTCTCGCACACCAGAACCATAAGGCTTACTCACGTAGGCTGTTGGTCCAGAAAAGTCGACCAATTGCCCGACAAATACAGAGTCTTTTGCCCAAGTGGCGGTAGTAAACAGTGCCGAAGATAGCACCAACGTTGTCGCTAAATGTCCTTTGTTCATAACTCGTTGTCCTTGTTATTGAGGTATATTCCACTTAATTCCACGTTAATATGAGAACGGATAGTGTTTCCAATATGCTCTAATCTGTTGCCAGCGATGCGATAACCCTTGAGGTTCGAAAATAAGGAACAGCATGATGACCAAGCCGATCGCCATTTCTTTGAAGTAAGCAAGCCCATCAACGAACGAAGTGTTATTGCTAAACGCAGCCAACCCCGTCACGCCAAACTCCAACACTTCTGGCAGTAATACGATAAATATCGTGCCCATCAATGTGCCTTTGACGGAACCCAAGCCACCAATGATGATCATTGCCAAGAACTGGATAGACATCATGATGGTGAAACCTTCTGCTGATACAAAACCTAGATAATGTCCGTAGAGTGCGCCCCCGATGCCCGCATAGAATGCGCACACACCAAATGAGAGCAGACGATATTTGGTTAGGTTGATGCCCATGATTTCTGCCGACAGGTAGTGATCTCGTACCGAGACAAACGCGCGACCATCACGAGAACGGATCAAGTTCGATGCCCACATGTACATAAAGATCAACGCAAACAGAGCAATGTAGAAGAAGCTTTCATCGGTCGTAAACTCAAAGCCAAACAGATTGATAGGGTTTGCACCAGCACCATATGAGCCGCCACTGAACCAGTCTGCGCGAGCAAAGAAGTCCTCTAAAATAAACTGCGCAGCCAAAGTCGCAATCGCGAGGTATAAGCCTTTAATTCGCGCAGCTGGCAGACCAAACAGCATCCCGACAATCATGGTTAAGTAACCCGCAAGCGGAATCGCAAACACGACTGGAATGTTGAACTGGTTATTTAGCCAAGCCGATGCAAAGGCGCCAAAGCCAAAGAACGCACCGTGACCTAGCGAGATTTGTCCTGTAAAACCAACCAGAATGTTTAAGCCCAATGCCGCGATACCGAGGTATGCAATCTGAATAAACAGGTTGAGGAAGTAAATATCCAAGACCAGCGGTGCTGCCAGCATGGCGATAACACCAGCAATCGCAAGGCTTCTGATGGTTTTGGTTTCAAAAATTGGCGTATCACTTTTGTATGTGGTTCGAAAATCCCCACATGGGCGCATGCTAAGTTGAGCCATGTTATTTCTCCTTAAATACGCTCAATATCTTTGGTACCAAACAGGCCATATGGCTTGAAGGCAAGAATGATTAACAGCACATAGAATGGTGCGATGTTGTACAGGTTACCCACTTGCAGGTATTGGCTATCAAAAAACTCAGCTAAGTTCTCTAGCACCCCGATGGTGATACCACCGACAATTGCGCCGACTACAGAATCTAAGCCACCTAAAATAACGGCTGGGAAAACTTTGATACCAATAATGGATAGCGCGTCAGATACGCCGTTAACGATCCCGATAACAATCCCTGCTGTTGCAGATACCATGGCCGAAATAGCCCAACTGATGGCGAACACTTTCTTGATGGAAATGCCAAGACTCTGGGCGACTTGCTGGTTAAATGCCGTTGCGCGCATTGCCAGACCCATTTTGCTGAATTTGAAGAACCAGTAGAACGCCCCCATGATGAGCATCGAGAAGATCAAACTCAGAATGTAAGCGAACTCAACGTTCAAACCACCGATATTCACCACATTTGTTTCGAACACTTGCGGATACGACACAGCCGAGACACCAAATATCCATTTCATCAATGCTTGGAAGAACATAGACAGACCGATGGTCACCATGATCACAGAGATAATCGGTTCACCAATTAACGGTCTGAGCACAATGGTTTGCACGGCGATACCGAACACCATCATGAACGCGAGCGTGAGTAAAAAGCCGATAAAAAATGGCAGTTGCAGATGAACAAGCGCCGCCCAACATACCCACGCGCCAATCAGCAAGAACTCACCCTGAGCGAAGTTGACCACCTGGGTCGATTTGTATATCAGTACAAAGCACATGGCGACCACGCCATACAACATGCCAACGATCACGCCATTAATGACGAGTTGCAGTAATAAATCCGTATTCACTATGCGATCCTCCGTTGTTCGCTATCCACCAGTGTTGGCTCATGTTCAATAAGCGTTTCAATCACTAGCGACGTTTGAATGCGTGTTTTGGTGCCATCCTGATAAGTGATCACCGTATCCACATCGACTTTTGGATCGTCGCTGTAGATGGTTTCGATGATGTCTCCGTATTTCTCCGCAACCACACCACGACGCACTTTACGCGTACGAGTTAGCTCTCCATCGTCGGCATCCAGCTCTTTGTAAAGTAGAATGAATTTGCTGATCTTCTGTGCATCTGGCAGTGATTCGTTCACTTTCAGCACTTCTTCACGAATGGCTTGATACACTTCTGGTTGAGCAGATAAGTTGGTGTAGTTAGTGAATGCTAAGCCTCGCTGCTCTGCCCACTTCGCGACGATCGCATAGCGAATACAGATGATGGCAGACAGCCAAGGTCGACCTTTACCTACCACCACGGCTTCTGCAATAAACGGCGAGAACTTGAGTTTGTTTTCAATGAACTGCGGAGAGTAGCGGTCGCCGTGGCTGGTTTCAGACATATCTTTCAGACGATCAATCACCACCAAGTGACCGGAATCTTTAAAATAGCCCGCATCGCCTGTGTGCATCCAACCATCTTGAACATCTTCATCATATGCTGCTTGGTTGTTTAAGTAGCCAGTAAACATGCCTGTACTTTTCGCGATGATTTCACCAACGCCATTGCTGTCCGGGTTGATGACTTTCACATCTGCATTATCAAACGCAACACCAACGGAATCGTAATCCACATCATCCGCTTGGTGCACAGTGTATGCGCCACACATTTCGGTCTGACCATAAAGCTGCTTAAGTGGCACACCAATAGCTTGTAGGTAACGGAAAGTGTCAGGCCCCATCGCCGCGCCGCCCGTTGCAGCAGATGCTAGATTCGAGAAACCTAAGCGGTCACGCAGAGCACGTAGCAAAATCCATTCAGCGAGTTTTGAACGTTTACCCTGCTCCAACGCTTTATTCGCTAAGCTCATGCCCAGTTTGTACATCTTCTGCTTAAACGGTGTGGAATCCATCATTCGTGCAGACACGTCTGCCACAATGTTTTCCCACACTCGCGGCGCAAGCAGCACGAAGTTCGGGCCAATTTCGCGCAAGTCGGACATCATGGTTTCTTGTTCTTCCACGAAGTTAACGATTTGACGAGAAATCAACGCCTGACCAACCACATATACCTGCTCCATAATCCAAGGCAAAGGCAGAACAGAAACGTAGTTGTCGCCTGGAGAGCGCGGGTCGGCACGCAGATAAGCCGCACAGTGATCTAAGAAAGTGCCGCTGTGTAGCTGAGCCAACTTTGGTTTGGAAGTCGTACCCGACGTGGTACAAAGAATCGAAAGATCACTGCCTTTGGTTGCCGCAACCATATTGAGATATTTATCCGGATCCGCTTTGTCGATCAGTTGACCTTTTTTATAGACCTTTTCAACGTCAATCAGTCGTGGGTCGTCGTACTTGCGCATTCCACGCGGGTCACAATAGATAATGAATTCTACGCTTGGGATCTCATCACCGAGCTCAAGTAGCTTATCGCATTGCTCTTCATCTTCCGCAACCACGACTTTTGCTTTGGCATAGTTGATGAGGTACGCCACTTCTTCGTGCATGGAATCTTGATAGATACCCAGCGAGAAACCTTTGATCGCATGTGCGGCCAACTCGCCCCACACCCATTCCGGGCGGTTATCACCCAGCAAACCAACAACGTCTTGCTCACCAACACCTAAATCTTGCAGTGCCAGAGACATCCACTTCACTCGGTTTTCATAATCTTGCCAAGTGAACTCTCGCCAAATACCAAACTCCTTTTCACGCATTGCGACTTGCTCGGGCCAGTGCTTGGCGTTGTGCTGCAATACTTTTGGAAAGGTATCTAAGCGGGTTATATCTGCCCAATCATTATGTTGCTGTGCCATTATGCACTCTCCTCTAATGTCGGTAGCTCTTCGCCTAAGTACGCTTGTTTCACATGTGGGTTGGCCATCACTTCTTCTGGCTCGCCCATCGCAATGTGTTTACCAAAATCCAACACCAATACGCGATTAGAGATATCCATCACCACGCCCATATCGTGCTCGATCATGATGATGGTGATGTCTAACTCTTCATTCAGATCCATGATGTAACGCGCCATGTCTTCCTTTTCTTCCAAGTTCATGCCTGCCATTGGTTCATCAAGCAGCAGTAACTTAGGTTTTAAGGCAATGGCACGAGCAAGCTCTACACGTTTACGTAAACCGTAAGATAGCGTGCCTGCGGTTGCTTTACGGATGTGCTGGATTTCAAGAAAATCGATTACGTCTTCTACGTATTTACGGTGCGCCATTTCTTCTTTCTGCGCGTTAGAGAACCAGTAAAGTGGCCCTGTGACGAAGTTGTTTTTCAGTAGGTGATGTCGACCAACCATAATGTTGTCGAGTACCGACATATGAGAAAAGAGTGCTAAGTTCTGGAAGGTCCTTCCCAACCCTAACTCAGCTCGTTGGCTAGGTGTTCGTTTGGTTACATCATCTCCAGCGAAGATTACAGAGCCTTTGTTTGGTGTGTATCGACCAGAGATGCAATTGAGCATTGAGGTTTTACCTGCACCGTTTGGACCAATGATTGAAAAAATTTCCTTTGCATTCACATGGAAGCTCACGTCAGTTAGAGCTTTCACCCCACCAAAAGCCAATGAAATATCGTTTACCTGCAATAGAGGCGATTCCGATACCATAGTTGATCTCCCTTTCGTTATTTAAGTGCGTTCCATTGAGCACTATTTGATCAAACCTAACTTTGATACTGGTAACCGCTTTTACACCTATGCATCAACTTTGTATTCAGTTTACGTAAACGTCAATTTAAAATCAGAATAGTGCTTGAAAGATTAAGTTGCAATCGAGTTCATCGAGAAAGATTTGAACTAACGCAAACTTTAAGTAAATAAATTGTTAATAAAAATTATTCTCAGACGACTACATATTCGGATAGTTAGGGCCACCACCACCTTCCGGCGGTGTCCAGGTAATATTTTGACTTGGATCTTTGATGTCGCAGGTCTTACAGTGGATACAGTTCGCCGCATTTATTTGCAGCTCTGGCTGCTGATCCCCCTGTACGATTTCATAAACGCCAGCCGGGCAATAGCGCTGTGCTGGCTCTGCATATAACTCAAGATTCTGCTCGATGGGAATGCGCTGGTTCGCCAAACGTAAGTGGCACGGCTGATCCTCTTCATGGAAGATATTGGATAGATAGACAGAAGAAAGGCGATCGAAACTTAACACACCGTCAGGCTTTGGATAGACAATTTCATTGCTGTTTTCCGCCAATAGCAGAGACTGATGGTCGGGCTTACCACAACGGATATGCCACTTAGCTTTGCCTTTTAACACGTTATGTTCCAGCAGCGCTAAGCCACCGCCCAGCCACGATCCAAAGCGGTGAATGCCACTTGAGAAGTTACGTGCTTGATAAAGCTCTTCATACAGCCAAGACTGTTTGAAATGCTTTTGATAATCAACAGTAACAGACTGACTCTCAAGGGCTTCACATACTGCTTCAGCGGCAAGCATGCCAGATTTCATTGCGGTGTGCGTGCCTTTGATTTTAGCGCCGTTAAGCGTTCCTGCATCACAGCCAATCAACAAGCCACCAGCAAACTGTTGCGTGGGAAGCGAATGGAAACCGCCCTTGGTGATCGCTCTTGCGCCATAACTAATGCGTTTACCATTTTTGAGGTATTGCTCAATCAACGGGTGATGTTTAAAACGCTGAAATTCATCGAATGGACTCAAGTGCGGATTCTTATAGTTCAAGTCAACAATCAACCCGACGGCAACTTGGTTTCCCTCTAAATGGTAGAGGTAGCTGCCACCTGTGGCTTCGTTCGCTAACGGCCAGCCTAAGCCGTGAACCACTAACCCTTGTTGATGCTGCTCTGGTGGTATTTCCCACAACTCTTTAAAGCCGATAGCGTAATGTTGAGGCGTTTTATCTTCAGCGAGATTAAATCGATTAATCAACTGCTTACCAATATGACCCCGCGCGCCTTCAGCAAATAAAGTAAACTTCGCTCGCAGTTCAATACCAGGTTCGAAATTTCCTTTTTGTTCACCATTTTTGTCCAATCCCATATCGCCCGTGATCACGCCACAAACGCGGTTGTCTTCATCGATGATGGCTTGACTGGCGGTAAAACCTGGGTAGATCTCCACCCCTAAGTTCTCAGCCTGCAACGCCATCCATCGGCATAGACTGCCCAAACTTATAATGTAATTACCGTCGTTATGTAACGTATTAGGCACTGCCCAAGAAGGCAGTTCATGACCATTGATTTCATTGCCTAGATAGTAGGTTTTATCTTGGTTTACTTTGGTATTGAGCGGTGCGCCTTTTTCCTGCCAATCTGGAAACAGTTCATCCAAACTGCGCGTTTCAAACACCGCACCCGATAAAATATGCGCTCCAACTTCAGAGCCTTTTTCTACCACGCAAACAGAGAGGTCTTGTTCTTTCTCTGCGGCTAACTGTTTGATTCGGCATGCCGCAGACAAACCTGCGGGACCAGCGCCTACAATCAGAACATCAAATTCCATGCAGTCTCTTTCCATGATTGCATTCCTTTTTCTTTGCATGTTGCCAACTTGTTAAGCAACAATATATTTAAAGTTGACGCAAACGTAAAGGTAAATTAACATCATTTTAAAGACGTCATCACATCGTCTTCACTGTAAACACATAGTCTTCACTGTAAAAAGGAATCTAACGTGAAAATACTAGTGCCAATCAAAAGGGTCATTGATCCCTACGTTAAAGTTCGTGTGAAAGCGGACCATAGCGATGTTGAAACCAATAACGTCAAGATGACGATTAATCCATTTTGCGAAATAGCCGTTGAAGAAGCCGTACGACTAAAAGAGCAAGGTATTGCAGATGAAGTCATCGTTGTCAGTGCTGGCGGTAGCCAATGTCAGGAGCAACTACGTACTGCGCTTGCGTTAGGTGCCGATCGCGCTATTCATGTCGATACTGAAGACAAAATAGAGCCATTAGTCGTCGCTAAGCTGCTCAAAGCTCTGGTCGAGCAAGAACAAGCACAGCTTGTGATTACGGGTAAACAGTCGATTGATACCGACAACAACCAAGTGGCTCAGATGTTGGCAGCCCTACTTGACTGGCCTCAAGCAACTTTCGCTTCAGACGTGAAGATAGAAGATCAAAAAGTTCAGGTCGTGAGAGAAGTGGACGGCGGCTTGATGACGGTCGCGATGAACTTACCTGCGGTGATCAGTACTGACTTACGCCTGAATGAACCGCGTTTTGCCTCTTTGCCTAATATCATGAAAGCTAAGCGCAAGCCGTTAGATACAATCACACCTGACAGTCTGGGTGTTGAAGTGGTATTTAGCCAAACCATTCAAGAAGTCACACCGCCAGCGCAAAGAAAAGGTGGCATCAAGGTTGAATCTGTCTCAGAGCTTCTCGATAAGCTGCGTAACGAAGCGAAGGTGATTTCATGAAGAACTTAATCATAGCAGAGCATGACAATAACCAATTGCATGCGGACACACTCAAAGTGGTTAATGCAGCAAAACAAGTCAGCCAAGACAATGTTTTGATCGTAATAGGCCACCAGTGTGAAGAAGTCGCTCAGCAAGCTTGTCGCGTTGATGGTATATCAAACGTAATTTGTGTCGATGATGAGCAACTTAAGCATCAATTTGCCGAGAGTATCGCACCTATCGTGGTCGGTTTTTCTGAAGGTTTTGACGCCATCTGGGCTAGCTCATCATCAAAAGGAAAAGATCTTGCACCGCGAATTGCAGCGAAGTTCGGCGTTGGGCAAATCTCCGATATTGTCCAAGTTATCGATGAAAACACCTTTATTCGTCCTATTTACGCAGGGAATGCATTTGCCAAAGTGACCACCAGCGACAAGGTTCGCGTCGTCACAGTGCGCGCGTCTGCGTTTGAGCCGGTTACTTGTCACAATCAAGCTGACATTGAGCATCAGCAAGTCACCATCTCAGCTCCAATGGTTGAATTGGTTTCTGTCGATAAAACCGTGTCAGAGCGTCCTGAATTAAGCGCGGCAGAGGTGGTTGTGTCAGGTGGACGCGGAGTCGGTAGCAAAGAGAACTTCGCATTGATCGAACAAGTCGCCGATAAACTGGGGGCCGCCATTGGCGCTTCTCGCGCGGCGGTTGATGCTGGGTTTGTTGCCAACGATTTACAAGTGGGTCAAACCGGTAAAATCGTTGCGCCTAAGCTTTATATTGCAGTTGGGATCTCCGGTGCCATCCAACACCTTGCAGGAATGAAGGAATCCAAAGTGATTGTCGCGATCAACAAAGATCCAGAATCTCCTATCTTTGAAGTTGCCGACTATGGATTGGTTGGTGATTTATTTGAGGTACTACCTCAGCTTGCCGAACAACTTTAAACAATCAGATAAGGGGCGAACACTGCTATGTTCGCCCCTTTATTTTGTTTTGGTCATATTCAAAAAGAATTGAAATTAGAGGGACCTATGCAAAATTCTGCACCTATTTGGTCACCATCTGCTGAGCGCATCAGCAATAGTAACTTGCTACGATTTATCGAGACGGTTAATGCGCACCAAACCGAAGATATCTCAATCAATAATTACACGTCTTTACACCAGTGGTCCATTGACCATAATGACGAATTTTGGCGACATACCTGGCATTTCTGTAACGTCATTGGAAATATTGGCTCGCAAGTCAAAAGCCTTGGTGCTCCCAAGTGGACACAGACAGATTCTACTCAGAGCCATGTAAATAGAGACACAGTATGGTTTGCTGACGCCACGCTGAACTATGCAGAGAATCTCCTCTCTCAGGCCGAACAAACACCTGAGCGTGAGTTTATCGTTTTTACTAATGAAAGCGGTGAACACAGGCAGCTCACTGGTACACAGTTGCTTGAACAAGTTTCCGTCATTCAGCAATGGCTACTCACTTGTGATGTTGGTAAAGGCGACGTCGTTGCGGGCTATTTGCCCTACCTTCCAGAAACCGTTATTGCCATGCTGGCCACCACCAGCCTTGGCGCTATTTGGACTTCAACCTCGCCTGATTTTGGTATCGATAGCGTCGTAGAGCGTTTTGGTCAGGTCAAACCGAAAGTTCTTTTTTGCTGTGATGGCTACCAGTTCGGAGGCAAAGCTTTCGATATGACGGACAAGAACACCACTCTTAGTAGCAAGCTAAGCAGAGTCTCCGAAGACGCAACCATTAGCGTATGCCAAATCGAATATTTACAAAACGCTAAGAGTGCTTGCACTTCTGACTTTGTGTATTGGTCCGATATTACTCACCACTTTTCTCCACAATCAATTCAATATCAACCAACACTGTTTAATGACCCGTTATTCGTTTTGTATTCTTCTGGTACAACAGGTCAACCTAAGTGTATTGTCCATTCCGTGGGCGGTACCTTGCTCAATCACCTCAAAGAACATCAACTGCATTGCGACATCAAATCGCAAGACAAGGTTTTCTACTACACAACATGTGGCTGGATGATGTGGAACTGGCATGTTTCAGCACTTGCGAGTGGAGCAACCTTAGTGATTTACGACGGTAGTCCGGTTTACCCTGATCACTCGGTCTTATGGCGATTAGTGGACGAACATAGCGTGTCGTTGTTTGGTACTTCAGCGAAATACTTAGAGGCACTGGAGCATGCGAACTGCTCTCCAAAACTAGAACATGACCTGAAGTCACTCAAAACTCTGTGCTCAACTGGTTCGGTGCTTTACCCAGAACAATTTAATTATGTCTATCAGCACATCAAGCAGGACTTGCATCTCGCTTCTATCGCTGGCGGCACGGATATTTGCGGGTGCTTTGTACTTGGAAACCCTATCTCACCAGTTTACAAAGGCGAATGCCAAGGTGCAGGGCTTGGAATCGACGTGCGTATTTTGGACGACGAGGGAAAAACCATTACACAGCAACGCGGCGAACTGACTTGCAATAACTCGCTACCTAACTTCCCTATCGGCTTTTGGCACGACGACGGCGAACGCTATCACAACGCTTATTGGGGCAAGTTTACTGATATCTGGCACCACGGCGACGATGTGATGCAAACCGAACATGGCGGCTTTATTTTTTACGGCCGTAGTGATGCGACATTGAATCCAGGCGGCGTACGAATCGGCACCGCTGAGATTTATCAGCAAGTGAACGCGTTACCCGAGGTCGAGGACTCCATCGCCGTCGGCAAGTTAAACCAGCAGTCTGAAGAAATCTGGTTACTAGTAAAACTAGCTCACGAGGTCGAGTTAACCCAACAACTCACCGATTCAATTCGCCAAACACTAAAATCAAAATGTTCACCACGCCATGTGCCACGCCAAATTTTTGCTATCAGTGATATTCCTAAAACGCGATCAGGAAAACTGGTTGAACTAGCCGTGAAACAACTGGTGAACGGGCAAGCTGTAAAAAATATTGGTGCCATTGCTAACCCAGAAGTGCTGGAAGAAATTAGCCAGCTTAATCAATAGTGACAATTGGTTAAACAAGAAAAAACTTAATCATTGCGCCAAATCTTATATCCGACCTCTCGCATTGCTCTTCCGAGTAGGTGGGAGGCAACTGGCGCAGTGAGAACGATAAACAACATCGTACCGATAACCCGAGAGATCACGGTGACTTCAGGGAGTGAGAAGGCAACCGCTAGTAGTAAGCAACTAACTCCGACGGTACCGGCTTTGGTTGCGGCATGCATTCGGGTATATAAATCTGGCAACCGCAACACACCTAAACTAGCGCTTAGAATCAATAACGTCCCTAAACATAAAAACAGCCCAATCAACACATCCATTATTCTTTCTCCTTCCTTTTAACGATCAAACGCGCAAATGCGATTGTGCCAAGAAATGCGACCAAACCTAATGTAATGGCGATATCTAACAAGGCATCCTCACCACTGTCTAAGGTGTAAACCGTAATAAAGCCGATGGTGATAAATGAAATCAAATCTAACGCCACAACTCGGTCAGCCAGCGTTGGTCCTAAAATTAAACGGAAGAAAGCCATAACAAAACTGAGTAATAGCCCTGCATAGGCAAAAGTGACACTTATTTGCAGCCAACTATCCACGCGTCACCTCCAAAATTCGCTGCTCTAATCCGTTTTTAATTCCACGAATAACTTCTTCATGCTCAGGCGCAAACATGGCATGAACGATAAGATGCTTTTTATCAGGCGTAACGTCTAAACTGAGTGTGCCCGGGGTTAACGAAACCATATTCGCAAGTAACGTGATTTCAAGGTCGGAATCGACGTCCAAAGGGACATAGACGATATCTGGCTGGCTCAAATGCGTTGGCGTCACGACATCCCACACGACTCTTGCAACCGATATGATCATTTCATAAGCGAAGTACACCAGTAACTTTAATGCCGACGCAAAACGTCGAAAGTAGCTGGTTTTTAATCCAAATGGTTGGCTCAACCGTAGGGCAAAAAAACCGACCGTAAATCCGACAATAAAATTCAAACTCGAATAACTTCCGTTTAACATCATCCATGCTAATGCTAAGAAAAGATTGAGGAATAGATAGATCATGGATTTCCTCCCAATACCGCTCGAATGTATTCATTTGGATTTAACAGTTGTTCAGCGGCTTGAACAGAAAACTGATAAAAAGGCTCCGCCACTAAGCCTATGATCAACGTGAACATGGTCAATACGGCAATTGGAACGCAATACAACCAATGTACTTTGACTTGCAGAGTCTGTTCTGTTTTCTCCCTAACCGGCTTTTTCCAGAATGCCTCACTCCAAATTTTCGTCATCGAGTAGACGGTAAGCAGCCCCACCAATAGCGCGGTACCGGCTAACCAGTAATATTCAGCCTGTAAACTCGATTTGATCACCAAAAATTTGCCCCAGAAACCAGAGAGCGGCGGAAATCCTGCCAGAGAAAACGCAGGGACAAGAAACAAGAACGCTAACCAAGGCATTGCTTTATATACCCCGCCCAAATGTTCAAGTTGACTAGAGCCATATTTGCGCTCAATAAAGCCACCGATTAAGAACAAATTCGCTTTTACAATGATGTGATGAACAATGTAGAAAATAGCGCCAGCCAAAGCTAAAGGAGTGTAAATCGCTAATCCCATTATCATGTAACCTATTTGGCTAATAATGTGAAAAGAAAGAATTTTCTTAATGTCGAATTGACTTGCCGCCCCCAAAACGCCCGTTAACATAGTGAGGCCAGCAATCCAAATCAACGTCGGCTGCCAACCACTCTCGGCGAGCGGAAATACTAATGTGAAGACTCGTATTAACGCGTATACGCCGACTTTAGTAAGCAACGCAGCAAACAGCGCAACCACACCACTTGGTAAGGTGTGATAAGAAGCTGGCAACCAAGCAAATAAAGGAAATAGTGCCGCTTTGATAGAAAAGGCAAACAAAAACAAGGCGGACAACATCATGTTGATGCTCAATTCGCTCTCTCCCGCTTTGGTATAGAGATCGGCCAAGTTCAAGGTGCCAGTTGCGCCATACAACAAACCGATGGCAAGTAAGAACACTAGCGTCGAAATCAGGTTCAACATCACATACTTCACTGCCCCATCAATTTGAGTTTTCGTTGCATCTAATACCATTAAACCAAATGACGCGATGAGCATGACCTCGAACCAAACATACAGATTAAAAATATCTCCGGTGAGGAACGCGCCATAAACACCAGCAAGCAACACGTGCGTCAACGCATGGTAATTGCTATAGGAAGGTTTTCGGTGAAGGTCCGCCATGGCATAGAAAACACATATCGCACCAATCACTGCGGTAATCATCACCATGGCAACGCTGAAGTAATCTGCGACAAAGACGATACCAAACGGTGCTTGCCACTGGCCAAAAGCAACGGCTTGAATACCATTACTTATGATATTTTCTGTAAGAAGGCCTGCGACGACAAGGTTCAAAATCGCACTCGCGCCACTTAACCACTCAACACTTTTTGTTGAGCGACGTACAAAGAAAATGGTCAGCGCCGTACTCAATGAAAGAACAACAGGTAACGTCAGCAAAATCGAACTCATTGACCCTCCTTAGAACGTTGCATTTCGTCGACGTCTGCGGTTCCAGAATCTTTATAAGCTCGATAGAACAACATTAAAGCAAAAATAAGTAGCCCAAACCCGATAACTATCGCAGTTAAAATTAGCGCTTGAGGTAATGGGTTTGCTGCGCCATCTGGTGGCAAAAGAGCATTATCGCCAATCAGTGGCGGCTCTCCAGGAGTCAGCCTTCCCGCTGTAAAAATAGCAAGGTTAACCGCACTACTGAGTAACATGATACCGAACAAAAGACGCAAGATATGCTTTTCCAGCATTAAGTAAACGCCTGCGGCGACAAATACTCCAACGACAACACTCCAGACTATTTCCATCACTCTAGCTCCTCATTAATACGAAGCAGCATCCCCATCACGCCACCTATAACGGCAAGATAAACACCAACATCAAAAACCAACGGCGTACCTAGTGGTATAATATCTTTCCACCACAACCCGGTTAAAAACGGTTTATCAAACGCAAAGCTCAAAGCTCCTGATATCAAGCTCAATGCGATGCCAAATAACGCAATGAAAAACGGCTTGAAATACAATCTAGAACGAACGTATTTCGGTGATTCCGCGAACATGAGAAGCGATAAGCCAATAACGGCAATCAATGCACCAATGAAGCCACCACCCGGTTCGTTATGACCACGTAATAACAGATACACTGAGAACACGAGCATGAGCGCCGCAACGATATGTGCCGTGGTTGCAAAAATTAATGATTGAATACGGTTTTGCTTTTTCGCTCTTGTCTTAAGCAAGCTCACTGCTGCAATCCCAGCAATGACAACGACGACAACCTCTCCCAATGTATCGAACGCACGAAAGTCGACCAGAATAACGTTAACAATATTGCGCCCATGCCCGCCTGGGACACTATTTTCCGCAAAGAAATCCGACACCGACGAATCCATCGGCTGGGACGTGATTCCTAACAAGAGGAAAGTAATCGAAACACCTATCACGCCCGCTATACAAGCATTCGCCACTTTGCGTTTTATTGAATGCTTGGGCACGGTGGTTAAACGCGGAATATGACGCATTAACAATGCTAAAAAGACGACCATTAATGTTTCAACTAACAGTAAAGTCTTCGCGACGTCCGGAGCGCTGTAGATCATAAAAACAAGCGTGGTCATAAAGCCAATCATACCTAGCGCAGAAATCGCAAGAAGCCTTGAGTGAGACAACGTGCATACGATCACTGCACCAATCAGCAATAAGGCAATGCCAATTTCATAGAAAGCCACGTTTGAAAGCTGTTCAAACAAAGGCAGAGGAATAAATGCTACCTGACCAAGCAAAGAGACGGCGAGTACCGTGAAAAATAGCAGAACATAACGGCTCAACTGCTTTTGCTGCAATAGCGCCGTTTGCCACTTCGCCAGTGTCATCATGCCATCTAATAGTCGTTCAAAAACATTCTCCGCTTTGGGGACGAATAGATGTAACCGCTGAAAAAATGCAGACACAGTGGGATAAATACGGTACACCACATACCCCAATACTAGCGTGATAACGCTTAGGACCAGCGGTACATTCACACCATGCCATAATGATGTCGCTTTAATATCGGCTGCAGGCAGAATGTCAGCAGAGCCAGGAAAGATGATGTGGTGATCTAACCAATTTAAACCAACTAAAGGAACGATGAGACTGCCAAGTGCCAAGAGTAAAGGTGAAACCCACATAGCTTTTTTGGCCTCAATCGGCTTCGTTTCAATTGGCACGAGATCACGGCGAGCAAAGAATGGTCTCGCAATAAGCATAATAGTTAGCGCAACCATCAATATATTGACCATTAAAAGCACAAAGGCGATCCAGTTATTGAGCTCTACTGCGGATTTGTACATGTATTCTTTGCTCAAAAAGCCTAACCACGGCGGGAATCCCGCTTTAGACAATGCAGCCAAACTCCCCGCAACCATGCTGATGACGAGCACTGACTTCAAGCCGTACAGTTGATCGATATCTCGTGTTCCTGTCGCTTTGTCGATATTGCCCACCACCATAAACAGCGCTGCTTTATAGAAAGAGTGAGCGAGAATAAACATCAATACTGCACTCACGGCCAAATCTGTGCCCATACCTAGTAATAATGTTAATTTACCCAAAGCAACATTCGTGCTGTAGGCTAGCATCAGCTTCAAGTCAGTTTGTTTTAATGCGACAAACGTGCACCAAACGGCGGTGATACTCCCTGTGATCACTAGGGCATAAAACCAAACCTCGCTATGAGCATAAACTGGCGATAAACGCGCTAACAAGTAAATGCCCGCCTTTACCATTGTTGCCGAGTGTAAATACGCACTGACTGGAGTGGGCGCTGCCATCGCGTTAGGTAGCCAAAAATGAAACGGGAACTGCGCAGATTTAGTAAATGCACCAAGTAGTATGAGCACTAGAGATGGCATAAACCATTCGTGCTGCGCAATCGTGTCCGCCTGAGCGATGATCGTATGTAACTCATAACTCCCTGCCATCGCTCCCAACAAGATAAGGCCAGCTAACAACGCTAATCCACCAGCACCTGTAACGATCAACGACTGCAGTGCATTTTTTCGTGACGTTTTGTTTTCGTGATTAAAACCAATCAGTAAGTAAGAAGTGATGGTGGTGAGTTCCCAGAAAACGAACAACAATAGGATGTTATCGCTCATCACAATCCCTAGCATGGCAAGCATGAATAGGGTTAGGTATAAATGAAAGGAAAATCGGCTATCACTCTCTCGTAAGTAAGCCAAAGCGTATATTTGGATCAGTGCGCCAATCCCGCTGATCAGCCCGGCAAAAAGGAATGACAGACCATCTAACCTAAAGCTGAAGTTAATATCGAGGCCAGGTATCCATTCCGCATTCCAGCTTACGCCTGCGGGTGTGTAGATGTAAAAAAGAAAAGAGAAGATTAAAATTGGCAGCACAGGGAAAATCAGTAAGACCAACTGATTATCGGGATTTTTTGGCAGGTTTTCTTTACCCGTTATGCTATTCAACATCGCAGCCCATTCATTTTTATAAGAAAGTTCGCCCTATTTAGCGCAAAGATAAAAAGCTCCACTTGATTGTTTTAGCCCAAGTATTTCAAAAAAGATCACAAAACCAAGGGATAAGTAGCAAACAGCAATCACTGAATGCTACTTAAAGGAACGTTAATACAAACAGCTACTTGCTGTCCGCTACGGTGTAAGAACGTAGATCACTACTTACGTGTTCTCGACTGAATGTGTATGGATTATCGTCATCAGTTAACTCGAACGCATCGTAGGTGCAGTCACCGATATCATTTCTCGGACAAACATAAACGTTCGAACGTTCTATCATTTCTGTGTGGCATTTCGGGCATAGGTTTTTCATGTCACTCTCCTCTGATAACTTATTGATACACTGATAATTCCATGTTCTAGAACTCCGTCTCCCTCCTTTACCTAAAACAACCACTTAAACCTAGGTTTGTTACACACCAATTACTGAATCGGCGATACAAAACCATCGGGCTTAAGAGCGACCAAACTACAGTTTATAGATTGCAAAATGTTTTCAGCCGTATTACCAATGACGTAGCCAGATATCCCAGTTCTCGCTAAGGTACCCATGACTAGAACGTCCACTTCTATGCTTTCTACGTAATCCGGGATTTTTTCATCAGGCTTTCCGTGTAAATGATGAATCACAATTTCACCCGTAATCCCCGACTCTTCCAGCAGTTGTTGTAGAGCTTGTTTATGATCGGCTTTTGCTTTGTCGAGTTCATGTTTCAACTCAGCATCGTCGACTTGAATCCAAGCATTGTCATGTAGGTAGTTCTCTAAGTAATATTCCCAGCAAGAAATCACATGTAAACGACTGTCACAGGTGTCGGCTATTGAACGAGATAATTCAAGTAAACGCACCGCTAATGAGTGCTGTTCATCGCTCGCCGTTAACGGATCTATAGCAACAGCCACACGGCGTTTGTCTCTCGGCTTATCAATCGGTCGGTGTAACCATAATGGACAAGGACATTTGCGTAACAGTGTCATATCAATGGCTTTGAAGCCTTCAGCACCTTCACCGAGTGGTTCAGCTTCTTTGATGATAAGATCTTTGTTGTCAGCTAATGCTTCTTTAATGATACAGACAGCGGGTTTTTCACTGCTTTTCACAGTAAGAGGAAATGCCAGATCATCTTCAGAAAGATCGAGCTTCTGTCTGTATTCCTGAATGCTTTGTTTGAGGGAGTCTTGTAGCGATTGCTCATAACTTTGCTGATACTGGAGCATATCCGCGGGGAAATCGGGGCACGCAATTAGCCCTGAAACAGGTACTTTGTTGCTGGATGCGATCCTCATCGCTTGTTCGAGCGCCTCACTATGACCAGGCAATCCTTGTGTTGCAAAAAGTATGTTCGCGAATCGTTTCATACACACCTCCTTGTTTGGTTAAATATTAACCACCCACAAAGTATAATACCTAACGGATAATTGTAACGGCTTGTGACGTTGATGAAATCAATTCTCATTAAGCTATGGATATTGCTTCATTTTGCTTTACGTCACCTTCTCCTTTTCTTTACGACTGTGGCCCGCTGACCCCAATAGAGCGACATACTAAAAATTGAGACCAAATAAAAACCCAAATTACTCAAAGTTTTTTCTCACCTTGAGTAACTTGGGTATAAGCAATAACACACTTAGGCTACGGACTTAAATGGGCAACCTAAATTTTCATACGACTTAGTTGAAAGATGCCATATCAATCACGAATCGGTGTGCAAATATTCAGATCCAGAAGTCGCTGTAAATTAATGTTAAGGTTGCTGTTTTGTCGGTGCCAAAGCAATTTCGCGAACACATACACCTTGCGGTTGCTGATAAGCAAACAGCACTGCTCGTGCAATATCGTCGGCTGCCAACACGCCCCCCATATCCTCTTTCCAAGCATCATAGCCATCTTTAATATCTTGGGACGTAGTATGTGAAAGTAATTCAGTTTCCACAGCGCCAGGTGCAATAGTCGTAACGCGAACATTCGATGATGCGACTTCTTCACGTACGTTTTCAGAAATCGCATGAACCGCAAATTTGGTACCACAGTAAGCGGCATGATCAGGGAATGTTTTTTTGCCCGCAATAGAGCTGATATTAATGATCGTACCACTGTTGCGTGCTTTCATCGGTGCTAAGACGGACTGCATGCCATTTAGCAAGCCAAGTACGTTCACATCAAACATGCGCTTCCACTCCGATGCGTCCTGAGTATCTATCTGGCCTAGAAGCATAACGCCTGCGTTATTTACAAGTGCATCTACCGGACCATACAACGCTTCTGCTTTCTCAATTGCCGCTTCAAAAGAAGCTTTATCGGTCACATCTACCTTTTCACAAAGCGTATTTGGTAAGTTTAATGCTTCTAAACGTTCTACACGTCTTGCTAACAAAAGAAGAGCATAGCCCTGTTCGCTGAAATGACGTGCAATCGCTTCACCAATGCCTGAACTAGCGCCTGTAATAACAATTAACTTTTTCATTTTGAATCCTTAATAGAACGGTTTACCTCAATGGCGATAAGTTTAAGAAAACTTTGTTTGTTGATATATACCGACCTAGTTGAAACACTGTTGTTATACTGCAACAATACTTTTTTGAATTACGCAGAAGTCATCATGCAAACACACATCAACCTTGCGGATATTCGCTCTTTCGTCCTAATCGCTCAACTAGGAAACTTCACGAAAGCAGCAGAGCAACTTGGCGTTTCTCGCTCACACGTTTCACGTCAAATAACAAATCTGGAACAACAGATTGGTGTTACTTTGCTACAAAGGACCACTCGAACACTGAACCTCACCGAAGCAGGCAAGGTTCTGTATAAACAGTGTGAAACTGCCCTTCACAATATTGATCAAGCTGTTATGGCAGTGGTTGATGATGTAGAAGACTTAAGAGGTGAAATTCGTATCAACTGCGTGGGGGGCTATTTAGGAGAAGACGTTGTCGCAGATATCGTTTCTCAGTTTCTAATCCAACACCCACAGGTGAGCATTAACTTAGATTTCAGCAGCCATCGTGTCGATTTAATCGCGGATGAATTCGACATCGCTTTTCGAATGGGAAAGTTAGACGACTCCAACTTTATCGCTCGCAAACTGATTGATGTGGAAATGGGGACGTACGCAAGCCCAAGTTATTTAGAAACATATGGCTATCCTTCGCATCCAAAAGACTTAGAAAAACACACTTGTTTGACAGGTAGTGTGACACGGTGGGCATTCGAGAACACAAATACAAAGCAGTCAACGGAACACCAGATACGTGGACAGTTACGATGTAAGAGTGGCAGAGTAATGATAAAAGCAGCCTTGGCGGGAAATGGCATCATCCGTGTGCCAGCACTTTATTGCCAACAAGAACTCCAGACAGGCAAGCTAAAAGAAGTGTTTACCGACTGGAGCATTCCGAGTGTGGAGTTTTCACTCCTTTACCATCACGACCGACATCAACCAAAACGCATCCGAGCCTTTGTTGATTTTGCTACTCAATATTTTCGTCAGCTGCCGAGTAAGCACAAGTAAAGTGCTCGATAGAATTTCCCTATGTGAACCAATATATACGGAATCTATAGAGCCCAAATTTGTACTAAAGAAATACGTAAGCATCGTGATGTTTTAAGGTCTAGTTTTCATAAACATTAGCGGTGTTTGCCCAGTTTGCTTTTTGAAAAATGCAATAAAAGCACTGTCTGACGAAAACTCCAGCCAATCAGCAACTGCGCTGACTTGCATTCCCGTTGATAACAATTCAACTGCTTTTAAGAGCCTCCACTGTTGACGCCAATCTTGATAATTCATACCCGTTTCCGACTTAAATAATCGTGTTACCGTCTTGGTACTTGCCCCCACTTTGCTTGCAAGAGTAGTAAGCGAAGGAGCGAGAAATGAAGGTTCAACCAACTCCCGGCGAAATGTTGTTAAGCGCCGATGTGATGGCAAAGGCAACTGAAACGAATAACGTTTCGCAGCATAAAACTCCTCCCAGAAGAGTGCTGTCGTATTTAGCATCTCGCTGTTAGGCTTATCCCACTCCCAAAATGACATTTTGTCAATGAGGGCTTGGAGTAAATTATTCACTTCTATCATCGTGATCTTACTCGGACACGCAAACACCTCACAATCAAAATACAAAGATCGATACGCAACCACATTCGTCATCAGTGCGCGATGCGGCGTATTAGGTGGGATCCAAACCGCCTTTGTCGGGGGCAGAATACAAATCGAATCTTTCAGAGCAAAACTCATACAACCTTGAGATGCGTACAACAATTGCCCTTTCTTGTGCTGATGCATACCTGAGTCGTGCTTGCCAATATCCGCAGCAATTCCCACTACACAATTAGAAATTTTGTCTGCGTCAAATTGTGTTTCTTCGTCAATAAGTGCCATTTTGTCCGAATGTTGATGTATTTGGTTTTTATGTTGTTATTAGATCAATCATAGCCTCATTTATACTGCCCGCCAACTTCATTAACGATGGGTAACAATATGAATACTAAGCCCTCTTTATGGCTCATGCTGGTTATGTTGATGTTTCCACAAATTGTAGAAACCATCTATAGTCCAGCGTTGAGCTCAATCGCTCTATCATTTGATGTAAACCACGCACAAGCAGCCCAAACATTGTCGATTTACTTCCTAGCTTTTGCCATTGGCGTTGTAGTTTGGGGAGTGCTCGCAGATAAACTGGGAAGAAGGCCTACCATGCTTATTGGGCTCTTTATCTATAGTTGTGCGTCTTTACTCGCAACTCAAACCGAGAGTTTTGCTGTTGTCATGGCTGCGCGAGCCCTGAGCGCATTTGGTATCGCGGTAGGTTCCGTTGTCACACAGACGATGCTTCGTGACGCATTTGATGGTCAAGAACTGAGTAAAGTCTTCAGCTTAATGGGGATGGGTATATCAATCAGCCCGGTAGTTGGCATGCTATTAGGCGGGCAGCTTACAGCGCTTGGTGGATACCGTTATGTGTTTTTTGCCTTGTTTTTAATCGCGTTATTATTGCTCGCTTATAACGTTATTAAGCTTCCTGAAACACAGAAAGAACAGACACCAGTACGGTTGCGTCAACTTAGCTGGAAAATGGTAAGAGACGCGCGAATTTGGCGCTCAGGATTACTGGTTGCTTTGTATAACATTGCTCTATTTTCTTATTACCAGCTTGGCGCATTTACTTTCTCAGCACTTGGGTATAGCTCCGAACAATTTGGATACAGTGGCATGGTACTGGGGTTAGGCACTCTGCTTGGGAGTTATTTAAACAAATCCCTAGTGTCTAAAAATGTTCGAAAAAGCCAACTACTTTGGCTCTCAGCAGTATTGCTTAGTTTGGGATCAGTCGGTGTGTTGATTCTGAGCCAATCAATCTGGTTTGTTGCTCCAATGATGTTAGTTGTCATGTCGTATGGGATTGCGATACCCAATATACTCAGTGACGCACTCGTTGATTATAAACAACAGGTAGGTAGCGCAGGCGCTTTATTTGGGCTCATGTACTACATCATGATCGGGACAGGATTAGCGATGGCTGGAACAGTACAAAACTTAGGTGTCGTTCTATTAGCATGTAGCTGTTTAGCGATTTTATTAGCGTTTTCTACAAAACAAGTTCATACCGACTTGTGAGTATAATAATGAAATACTCTCCGTAATGGTTCACCGAGAATCTAGAGAATTTTTCAATCAATAGGAACTGAGGAGCACAATAGTAACCGCTCCTCAGTTGTCTTCTAGAGTGCGATCTAAACTAAATTAACCTTAAAGAAGCTCTCTAATTTATCAAATGGGATCACATCCAATTGATCGTAGAGATCCGTATGATTCGCATTTGGAATGATCATCAATTCTTTAGGCTCTGCCGCCGCTTCATACGCCGTTTCAGTGAAATAGCGAGAGTGCGCCTTTTCGCCATGAATGAACAACACTGGGCGTGGAGATATCTCTTCAATGTAGGTCAGAATTGGCATATTCATAAACGACAGCGGCGTTGTGAGTGTCCATGCTGCATTTGAGTTAATCGCTCGTGGATGAAAGCCACGTTCAGGAGACTTGTAATAGGCTGCATACTCAACAACAAATTGGGGCTCACCTCCAACTAACTCAAGCGATACTGGCCCGTAAGTAGGTGTTCCATTTTCGGCGTCTTCCCATCGTTGCAGGCTTAGCTGCTCTAACGTTTGCGTGCGCTGCTCAAACGTCGTACTGTCGTTATAGCCTTTAGACATTACACGGGTCATATCATACATCGTACTGGTTGCGACTGCTTTGACGCGTTTATCTGCAGCAACTGCGTTTAACGCCATGCCGCCCCAACCACATATGCCTATCACACCAATTTTCTGACGATCAACGTCTTTCTGTAGGCCAATAAAGTCCACAGCTGCGCTAAAGTCCTCTGTATTGATATCAGGTGATGCAACGTTTCTTGGTTCACCACCACTCTCTCCGGTATACGACGGATCAAACGCTAAAGTAATGAAGCCTCGCTCGGCTAATGTTTGAGCATATAACCCTGAAGACTGCTCTTTCACAGCGCCAAATGGACCACTAATGACGATAGCCGCAAGCTTGCCACTTTTATTTTTAGGTTGATAAAGATCCGCTGCCAACGTGATGCCATAACGGTTTTTAAAACTCACTTTGCGATGTTGAACTTGGTTACTTTTCGTAAATGTTTTATCCCAGGTGTCACCAAGATTTATTTGCGTCTCAGCTTGAACAGAACTCGTTGAGAGCGATCCGACTCCCATAGCAACCACGCTGGCACCCGTCATTTTCATCATATTGCGACGACCTTCATCAGGTTCATCTTGGTAACTTGCTTGATTGTCGTTCTGGCTTTTCATGGTAGACACTCCTAATTAACGTAACACACGATGAGTACAGTACGCGGAGGCTTTATCGCTCCTACTTTACTGACACGTACATTGTTGCAACTTTCGTATTTTTTCGTTAACCAGATACTACGCATTGCTTGCCTAATCTTCCGAAGATTGGTCTAAACCTCTTCTAACGTTAATTAAGGCGTAAATAAAAAGCGCCTGTCGGCGCTTTAATTATCTATAGCTCTTATTGCCATGTTGGCTCACCAAACTCTTCACAACGTTGCTTGTCGTAATTTTCAATGCGCCCGCGTTTACCTACAAACTGAACCTGAACAACCATTCCAGCTTCAACATATTCACTGAAATAATCGCAAGAAACACGAAAACTAGTATCGCGTATCACAATTGGTACCCATTCATAGCCGCCGCTGCGTGGTAAGTAAGACTTGAAGGTAATGACCCCGTCATCTGAAACGTTGATTTCTTGATCATATTCATTCAACTTATAAAAACGTTGTCCATCAAACTCTGCCTTTGCTTTTTCAATTATTTCCTTCGTTGCTGTCGATTGCATCGGCGTATTTGACACCAGTTGACACCCAACAACAGATGTCAATACGGACAAAGCCAAAGCGAGTTTAGTTATTTTATTCATTTACCTAACCACTGTAGAATTATTCAACACTTATCATTTTAAAAGGAGGGAGACCATACTTTATTTTAAAGAAAATAAAAAGCGCCTTTCGGCGCTTTTTATCTGAACATTTCTTATCCAAACGTCTCGAGTAAATTTTCTAGAAAAGCTAACTCTTTATTACAATGAATTTTATTTAGGCTCTCACTGGAATATATTGCTATTTAATCCCAAGCTTCAAACTCATTAGGCTTTACGTGTTTTATTTATAATCTAACGTTAGGGTCCAGAGCTGTTCAGTTCCCAATTCACAGTAGTATTCAACAGCATTTTCATCTTCAATCATGTCAACGGAGTTAGCAACGACACTCAACCGTCCGCCACATCTTGTCAATGAGAAGTACGCATTCTTGTTTTCATTTACTTCAAATTTCAAAGGAGTAAATTTTTCTATCCAAGGATAGCTTTCTAAAATTATTCTCTGTACAAATTAAAAACTTGATTTTTAATTACGACAATCATAATTATTTGCTTTTAATAAGTTCATTTCCATCTAATATGTAGCACTGGTTTTCATATATAGTCTTATCGTATGCACTTACCCCAGAAATACACAGTTGTTCTGACTTAATCGAGTTTTTAACTTCAAATTCCTTTTGTCCATCAACTATATAATTATCAGGAAAGTTTACAACTATTCCTACTTCAGGTAGATAGACTCCTCCACAGATCGCACCACCACCACAATTATACGTAAAAACCAACTTATTCAAGTCGAAGTTAAAACCCGTTGCTAGACCTTCTTGAATTATATTTTCGACAGTAGAATCAATTTTTTCATTGTTCGTATCAACATTCATCGTTTCGCTACTTTGAACAAAAAACGATATAATAAAAATTAATACTAACCAAATAACTTTATTCATTTCATCTCCTCTATGGCTTGGACTAATGAGCGTTTCATTTCTTCTGGTGAAATATGAGCTTTATTAAGTCCATCGCCTGAATAGTATGATTCACCACCTACAGCTGTTCTTCCTTTTGATATTTTTCTTCCTCTCTCGACACCAGCGGAAGCAAACTCCTTTGCCCAATCATAAATAGCATCTTCAATCTTTCCCTCTCCTCTAAGGAATCGCATTATATTTGGTCTCTTCTTCGTAATCAAATACTCATCAAAAATTCTATCTTGTACTTCTGGAGAGAAAGTATCTGATATATCAATACCTAAGTAATTTACTGCATCTTTAAGAGTGGTTGGAATTAACTGAAATCTCCCTGCTGCAAATATTTCTCTAGATTTCTGTTTTTCCATAACCTCTTTGATCGTCATTTGATTGAGATTAGTATTATAAAATGCTCTTAACTTAGGATAGGTTTGATTATAAGCGGAGTAATCATTCCTCGTTTCAACTTTCCCGACCAAATTTCCAAAAGTAGTATTGGCCCAACTCTTAATACTTGTATTAATAATAAAAGGCCAATAATGCCAAAGGCTCTTATCACCACCTAGTTGTAGACCACCTTGTAAATCTTGCATCCATGAGAACTTATCTGCTCTTTTCAGTTCGAATTGCGAGAACAGATCAAAGCTATCCATCACTTGATCGCGCCATGGGGAGTTACGGTAGTCTTCTTCAGTCACAAAACCAGCGGAGCACTTAATATCTAGAGCTTCCTTAGCGGTCTGATGGATTGATTCATAAAGACTTTGTGACGATTCTGTATGCCAATCTGTAGGATGTTTCACTATAAATCGCTCAAAGTGTTTACGCTTACCATCTAAGTATACTTTGGCATCACGAGCAGTGAACGAGGAAAAATCCGTTACTTGATCTTCTGTCACAGATTCAAGTAACTGCTGAATAAACGAATTACTCATATCAACGGCACCACTACTATCGGATCCATCGAGAACGACCAGTGGATTTTCTTCCGCATTTTTGGGAGAAATCTGTTTTTTGAAAAATTCGGGCGGCTCCTCAAAAGAAAACATCTCGATATGCACGCGATTATCGTCTTTCTTAGTTCCTATTGCATCGTTGCTGTACTCGTGCAGTCCCATGTAGCCGATATCTTCCCCAGCTGAAACTTTTATTCCCTCTCTAAATAAGATCGGGAGTAAACAAACCACACTACCGTCCCTAATCATTGCCGCGTTGTCCGACATCCATTTAGGTTCTGAAACTGGTTCTGATAGGACAGCAGAGGAATCTTCTAAAATGTCAAAGTCACTATTGAGACCCGAAGCAAACCAAACAATCTTGTTTAACAGTGCTTTTTCGCTACCACTTGCCGATTCACCATTCTCTACCACACGGCACTTTATCATTTTGTAGGTATTTTTGCCGATCTGGTATGGGTGGGTTTCCTTCTCTTCAGCATACAAGTATTCAAGTAATGTCCCTTTAGACATCGACCGTTTTTTTACTTTTACGCTAGAGTTAGTAGGCACATCACTATGTTCGAAAATGCGTACATTACGCCTTTCTTGTAAGCGATAACGCGTGTTTATTGATGAATTAGCGCCAATATCTGAAGGTGGCGCAAGGTGCATATAAAGTGTATAGAATTTAAATACATCTTCACTATCTTCGGGATTTACAGCCTCATGCTCGATAAGCACAAAGTTATTACTGTATTTAAACTCTTGCTCTTGGTACGTTGATGTTAGGTAATCAGGATTTATGCGAAATGCCACTATTTTTCCATCAAGCATCGCTTGAATAGGTCTGAGCCCTTTCCCCCACGGTAACATTTTTGATGTTAAGTGAACGCCACTATGCCAACCATATCCTTGTCCTATTAAATAACGACCACTCTTAGCTTGAGCAAACAATTTCGTAAAATCACTGAGCGTGTAGTAAGCGTCACCTTCTCGTTGCGCTATCGGAAAAACTGCATCCATGATTTAAATGTCCTAGTCAGAAAAGTTATCGTCAAAAGTGACAAATGATGGGCGGTTCAAATTGTTTGACTTCGTGTACACCACCGCATTAACCCTACCTAAATTAGTAGCAAAGCTAGATTGGCTCGCTATGTTAACGGTACTCCCAAGGGCCATTGCCGATATAGAGATTAGGGTGTCATTTTTGGTCTCGAAAATTTGGCTAATGACGTCAGGAAGTGCTTGTTTAAAGTGGTTAAGTGCTTTTTTATAACCGTTTATACCCTCTTCAACAGAACTCAACGATCTTGCAGAAGCTTGGCTTTGTATGAAATCTAAACGACCGATGATTTCACTGTTTAGCTCATCGATGTATGAACAGATTTGATTGTTTATCAACGTCCATAAAACAAACTGCAAATACTTCACAGTATTCCCAGTCCCTAAAGAGCGAAGCTTCGCTAATAATTCATAGGGAGGCTCAAACACATCAGCTTGATATAAGACTCTCAATATATCGCCATTTTCGTGCACTTGCTCCAAGAGCAGTTCAACTAAAGGTTCATATTTCTCTAGCGTAGTTGTATCAGTTTGGATGTGATAAAGTGCCGAAACATAAGCATCAGAAAAGTCTTTAGAGTGATTTTGACTAATCGCATGAGGAGACAATATACGGCTTTGCTCTAACACAATATCTTTAAAGTCATCATCACTGAAGGATGGGGACATTAATATGCCCCAGTCATTAGCAACCCCAACACGATCTTCCCAAAATGGCGAGCGGCGACCTGCGACAAACGTACAAAAATCATTCGGATCAGGGTAAGTTTCCGTCACAATATTTTCAGCTAAAGATTGGTTCGGAGTGTAAGAGTCTTGAGTTTCGCTGAGCACTAACTTGCATTCTTTTAGAGCGAGACCATTAACAGATGCTTTTCCGCTAGAATCCAGCACTCCACTCCCAATGACAGCACCTGAAGGTTCGACTAAAGAAAATTGTGCATTAGAGTAAGGGAGCCCATTTGGATATTTGCATTCTATATCCAGCGTATACGTCCCTTCCTGCTCTTCTGTAACAGAAACCGATGGGTTTTGTGCACCGCCCAAGCACATGGTGTTGGCTTTGTTCATGGTCATTTGATCGGACAGGCGACATACGCCTTTGCCCTCAAATTTAACCGTTGGTGAAGCTGAAATAAATTTTGCTTCGGCTTCTATCGTGCCTGAGGCAACGCCTTTTCTGTCACCGCCCGCATCGCCGGTACTTTTTGAGAACGTACTGCCCTTGATAGCAACACTGTTACCGCCATCCATAGAGACCGTCGTAGTCCCACCAGCAAGGTCTGCTGATTTAGCATTGTTGCCATAAGGGATAGGAACGACTGGCTTGCCGACCTTAGTTAAACAAACATCTGGGAGCGTTGCATTCGCTTCACCACCTGAGCCTTTATGAACTATCGAAAGTCCATTCGCACCAACTGTTACGCCCATAACCAATCCATTTGAATTTTATTGATTGAATGATAAAAGAGATCGCACATTGCAATCTCTCTAAATGACTAGTGAATTTCACTAAAAGACCAGTGATATTCACAGCAAACCTTAAAACTGGCAGAAGATCTCATTTTTAGATTTCTGGTTATCTATACACTTCAAGCAGTTGCTGGAATTTTAAGTCTATGACGATGTAGGTTGCCGCATACATAAGCGCAAACGTAATCGCACTAAGACTCAAGATCAGCTTGGGTGAAATTACCCTTTTTAACGGCTTCTTTAGGTATTTAGCTTTAAGGTTGATTAAAGAAACTTTTTCTTGTTCTGCTAGGCGGTCATCTCGCACTAATCGATAAATGGTGCTGCCAATTTCCGCTAACTTTTCGTTACCACGCTCTTCACGGCCGTACTTGCCTTGGAAACCAAGTTGAAGCAATAAATAGAGAAACTCTATAACGTGACGGTATTTGCGAGGGTCGGCTTTTAAGCGGTCGAGAATAACGAAAAACTTGTCACCACCAGATGTTTCGTTATGGAATTCAGACAGTAAGCTGTTCTGGCTCCAGTGACTATTTGCCCCCCATTCTTGCCGACAAACAGATTCATCAATCGCCGCACACAAGCAGTAACGAATAACAAGAACCGAAGCACGATCGAGCTCCATTTCATTAAGTTTTCGTTCACCTTTTCGAATCTCACGTGCCACTTGTTCACGAAATGGCATCGGGTCATCAAGCCAAGGGATCGAAGACATACAAGACAGACTGGCGATCAACCATGAGAATTGATCCACCAGCGGGTTAATACCCATGTTGTCGATAGATAGATCTTGTACTGCGATGTTTCTCGATAAGTCAGGCGCTGGCATTACCTCCATTGGTTTGCCAGGCTCTGGTTGGAATAAGACTACGGTGACGTCTGTTTCTGCGTAACTCATAGACGAACGGCCCAAAGTTGCAATGATAAGTTAGCGAAATCGCCCGCAACGTGAATCGCAATCGCAGCAGTGTTCTTCAATGCCATCCACTCTTCGCCCGTTTTATCGAGCTCGAAATAGGTATAGCCAGCGTGATACGGCAGCGCGCGTGGCACAACTGGCATTGGTTTAATCTCAATCCCAGGAAGTTGAAGGTTAATCAAGTCGCGAATGTTATCGATTGAGCCGATCTTCGTTTGGCTGACAAACTGGGTATGCAGGACATCCAAGGTTACGTCGGCTTTCACTGCGAGGATAAAGGTCGTCGTATCAATGATCTTATTGTCAGGTATCGCTGCCGTTCTGATGCCATAGTTCTGATCTTTTAAGGTCAGTGGAATTGCTCTTTGTTCAGACATCACGCTCAATGTCATTTTCGCACTGTCTAGAACGCGAGAAAGACAACTAGTTAAATCACCATGATTGTACTTAGTAAACTCAATAGGTCGGCGTGTCGTCGAGCACAGCGTCGAAAGCTCGCCCTCTGCCTGAAGAAGAATTCGATACAAAGACTCAGGGTGTACAGCTTCTGTGTTTGCAAAATGCCAAAACAAGGGTTCGTATCTATTGAGCGCTTGCAATAGCATAAAGTCAGAAACTGATGATACGCCTTGTTGATCCACCACTCCCAGTCGCTGAACTATGGATTCTGCGCGGTGCTTCAGCATAGAAGCAAACTCCGTCGCGAACTTATTAAGTACCGTAGATGCGTGAATATCAATACAGGTAGGAATGAAACTATCATCTAAGATCACGCTACCATCTGGCTTCACTTCCGAGATCTTGAGGATCGGAATAGACGTGTAAGCACTTTTATCTTCATGATCGTACATTAAGCAAAAGTTAAGCTTACCGACAACGATATTTGCCATGTCTTCCGAATCATAACAAGCATCAACCGCTTCTTGAGATTCCATCGTATAACGTGCACCGTCTTTTTTAGTGCCAAATAACTCAGAACGTTCCGATGGTAACGGACAGCACAAATAAACCACTTTATCGGCAATCGAAGGATCCACATCTTTCACTTCTGGTAGTTCAGCGAGCAGTGGAAGCTCAAATGGCGTGCGGTCCTGTAGGATGCCTTCTGCACGCGTAATACCAATTTTACCGAGGGCTAGCAGTTGTGAATTTATTTCCAAACGCTTAATCCCCCAATGTAAAGGAGATGCGTTGTTGCTCAACATACTCGACAGTTTACTTTGCGAACGATCGAGTTGTTGAAAATGCTGCGGCTTCATGAACATTCCATCTTGCCAAACAACTGGATTGTATAAAGACATGTTTCTATCCCTTAAAAGTAAACCTGTTCAATGCCGCGAGTATTATCAGAAATTAACTCACTGCCTTCTAACTTGAGCTTGATGTAGTACTCGCTCTTCTCTTCAATGACTTCAACTTTACGCCATGACGAACCATCAATATCACGAAAGGCCACAGAAAAACCGACGGCACGAGTGTCAGGGTCTAGCGTTAGCATTTCATGAACTTTTCCACCTGGCTGTATTTGATATTCATAACGTTTGATGTACTCATCACCCAACGACGCTTTATCGTTTTCAAACAGCGCAAAAAAATCTAAGCTTCGGAATAAAACTGGCGAATTTAATTCGTGAAGGCGGAGAATGACCGGAGATGACTGCCCCCCATCTCTCACATTGAGTACAGGTGACGCCTCAATAACCAATTCAATGGACGAAGTTTCTGGTGTTATACCCGTGGACTCTTTAAATTGATCCCACATGGAACAACCGGACAACATGGCAAATCCGAGTAATACGGCGATACTACGCATGGTTTCCCTTAATCACTTTGTTATAGTTTTTCTTAATCAGCCCTTTTAAGGATGTTTCGTTGAGCAGGCGACGATTGTTAGAGTAGAAATCTAAATATTCGCCCCACAGTTTTGACTTCGTTGAGAACAAAGATTGACTCGCCACTTTGTTAGCAAATGCAACGGGATCGTTCGTCTCTGATTGTTCTAAAATGAGCTCATTCAGCGCTTTATTAAACGTGACTTGGTGGTCATTCAACTCATCAAGCATTTGTTCTACCAGTTCATTTGGAGCCAGTAGATGTTGGCTATTGAGAGTCAGCATCAGCTCCGCAATGTTAGAGTTAGACTCACTCGTACTCTGCTCCTCTTTCAAGGACTCTACTTCGTGTAGTTCTTTCTGCAGGTTATCAATACATAAGCGCAAACAAGTGCCCATTTGTTTGAACAACTGAGCTTCATTCGTCATTAGCTCGGGATTTCGAATACCCAAACCATCGAAAAACGCTTGTGCTATATCTTGAGAACAGGCGGTTGCTTCGATACCCGCTTGCTCTTTAGTCGTACTGTTTATCGTAGGTTCTACCGCAGGCATTTGAAGTGGCTGATTAGTTTGAGAAGAAGGAGTAAATGACTGTGTCATCTCTTCCCATTTTGAACCTTTAGCAGTATGTTCGACGATCGCCTCTGTGGAGTTAGGTGCACGATGTTGTCTTTGAACTGCCTTATCTAGAATCGTCGTTTGGGGTTGAACCGTCTCTTCTGAGACAATATCTTCTCTATGTGGCGTACCGTTCTCTACCTCTATCCCTAACGAACCATTTATTGATGCGTTACTCTTGGTCTCCGTAGCCATCCAATCTTCAGGGATGAGGCTTGGCTGATCAAACTCGGAGTATATGCTGAAACTGTCATCGACTACCTGACGTGTGCTTTCCACCGTTTTAGGCTGTTCAGGCTCTGGATGCTCATCGTCACGAATTAAATAATCATCATCTCGCTGCATTGAAAAGTTAAGGTGCGCAACAGGATCATGACAATCAATGTCATCCTGTTTAGTCTCCATAAACAAATCTTCTAAAGCGCCTACTTTTTCTTCTTCTTCGACAACTGCGTCACCGAGGCTAACCAAAGGATCATTGGATACTCGATCAGGGGCTATATCAGCGGCAATGTCTTGTGTCGAGGTAACATGCTCCAGAGAAACGCCAATTTCATATTGTCCTAAAGAAATAATATCGCCATCGACTATCGCAACAGGTTGATTTTTTAGTATTTTGTTTCCGTTAACCATAGTGCCGTTAGTGGATACGTCACTAATATAGTAGGTATCTCCATACACACTGATCAGGCAATGAGTGCCTGATATAAAGCGGTTGTGATCGGTTAAAGACACACTACAACTTGGTGAACGCCCCATTGAACCACCACTCTCGGGCATTTCAATGTGCTTGACACCTGTGTATTCCTCTGGGCATTTAGAAATAAATAGAACTAGCTGATTTGAGTGCATCTATATACCTCAAAATAGCATAGAAACAGACAGTTCAAGCCCACCTATCCCATCATTGATAACTGGGAGAATATAAGAGGCTTGAGGAATGATTTGTATATGAGCATCTGGGTTACTACCTAGCTTAATGACCGTACCAACGGCGATAACTGCACCCAGCTCGAACTGATCGATGTCCTCGACACTCTTATAGCGGTAACCTTCTGGGTCAACTTGCCAACGGTTTGAATATTGTGAGTAACCTGCAGATAAACCAGCACCTACGTACGGTGTGAAAACGCTCCAAGAAGCCAGCGCATATTGCGGTACAACACGAAGTTCATAGTTAGTTACTTCTTGATATAGACCGCTAGCTGGCGCTTCGATATCTTCTGCTAGGTAGTTAAGCCCTAACCACCAGCGCCAACGGTTATTATTTTCATCAATAGGGCGAGAATGAACCAAGCCAAACCTTAGAGTGTCTTGTTCACCACTGTTACCTTCTTCGTAATTAATGCTATCGATAGTCAACATACTGGCAGAGAGTCCATAACGCTCTCCCTTTGCGACTGCAAAAGAAGAAAATAGACACATGGCTGAAATCAGCCCGATTTGACTTGGTTTTAGCATTTCGTCCCTCTAGGAAAACCGATATTCTACTTAGAGGCGAAAGATATCAATTATATTCTCTTTTTCAATAAGCCTAAAAAAACACCTATAACTTAATACATTTCAACTATAGGGTTGGTTATTTTACCTACAAACAAAAACTAATGGACCGAACTGAGTTAAAGCAATGAGCCTGTAAACCTATTTAATTAAATAAAAATTAAGAAGGCTCTACCACCAATTTAAGAGGGCTAATTTAAAGAACACAGGCGAACAAAAAACAGACAAAGTTAACAATTTAGTCACATTTATTAACTCAAAAGATCGACTTCGTCATATATAAGGTTCTCCTTAAAAACAAATCGAACTATTGACATTAATATTATGAACAAAGATCACACTAAGGATAATTTAATTTATTTTTTAAGTGTTTTTATTATCTAAACAACTTCTTTTATCTATAGAATCACTTCGGTAATGCACTGCTTACAATTTAATATAACAGCAGTGGAGTCCTATATACTTTAATACTTCTATATGATCAGTTGGAATTTGCCTTATGTTTTTTAGCGACTTCGCTCGAAGACCAATCGATGAAAATAACCCAAGCGGCTCTAACCCTAATGGCTCTGAAGACTTTGACGAAATAAAACGTCAAATAAATAATCTTAATAAAGTCACCGGAAGAGTCTCTTGGAAAACGGTTCAAACACTCTCAAAAAAAATCTTGAGCACTCACGCAAAAGACTTACGTTGTTGCTGCTACTTCACTGTCGCATCAACATATAACGATGGTCTAAGAGGCCTTGTTGAAGGGTTAAATTCATTGCTTGATGTGTGTGTCGTCTATTGGAACACCGCATACCCTGAACATTCAAAGTCAAAAGCACGAATGAGCGCAATTGAATGGATGGTGGAGCATACTGAAAAACGTATTAATAAGCACCGTGCGTTGCCGGAAGAACTTCCACTTATTGAAGCTGCGCACCAGTTGTGTTTAAGAATAGAGGAAGAGCTTCGCCTTCATTACGGTATTCAAGCGCCTTCATTTGGTCGCATTCGTCGTATCTTAAATCAATGGGCTGAACAGATAAAAGAACAACAACATGCCATAGAGTTACGCGAGAAAAAACAAGCAAATACTAACGCTGCTGCTTCCGCACAGGCAACACCTGAAATTAAAGTGAATGTATCTCCCTCTCCTGCCCCGGACTCGCCATCCCACCTCAATAACAGTGAAAAAACGACCCCAACAAAGTCCGGCCGATTTATGATCTACTTCATCATTGGCTTGATTGTTACGGCGATATGTTCACATTTTGTGTACGAACAACAACGCTATCGAACGCTGGAGCAAAAAATTAGTCAAGCTTCACTTAATGAACTTGTAAAGTTGGTCGCCTCGTTAGATTACGAAAATAAAAAATATGCCCAGTCACTGAAAACACCAACTATTAATCGCGTAGATATTATGATGAATAACTGGTTTTTAGACTCGGCCAAAGTAAGTAACGTCAGCGAGCTCGATAGCTTGACCAATGAATTAATCGCAATCTATCCAGATTCATCTTCTGCCCAGCAGTTACGTCAAAACTTTTTGACACAGAGCGCCCATTTAGAAGACCAGTTTATGGATGTGTATAAGCGATTTTCAGACGCAAGAACGGTGTTTGCCAACGTAGCTAGACAGAATGTAGATAAGAACTCTAAAACGGCGTACGAATATAGTAACTCACTATTCCCGCTTCTAGGTCGTATTGAATACGCTGAAAAGTATTCACAGCAAAAGGAAATTGACCGCGCAACCCTTTTACTGAACATCTACCTATATAAATTGAGTCAGCTACAAGCTGAAAAAACTGACAATAAATAACAATACAATTAAAGAAGTTTTAGGCTTATGTTCAAACAAAAACTGTTTAGAAATCCAGTTGTGATTTCTACTATATTAACGCTTTTAGTGGCGATAACCATTACCGCTATTTATCTTCTTTTTCTAAAAGATGCAGATAGACTGTATCTTTGGCTGAGCCTTGGTGTTATCGCCATTTTCTACGTCACTTTTCAATTAACACTATGGTTGAAAAAAAAGAACAGCGCTAAAGCTCAAAATTTGGAAACTGAGGAAGAAGCTCTTTCTATGGTTATCCAACCTCTTCTTGCTAACTCAGGTAAGAAACCAATTTATCTGATGCTTGGTAATAAAGGGTCAGGGCGACGTCAATTTTTATTTAATTCTAGTGCAATTAAACCAATGGATCGCACGAGAACCACTAAGAATGATTTTTTTGAATGGTACGAATCTGACAGCGCTGTATACATCAAACCTGACCAACGCTTAGTGTTTCAAGAAATATCAAGCAGTGATGCTTCTTTATGGAATACATTCATCGAAGAAGTAATTCGCCACCGACCTAGAAAACCATTTTCTGGCTGTTTATTCTTCATCGACTTCGAGTTCATGATCGTCTCTGAGCCAGAACAAAAAGAGTACACTATTTCGTCGTTATTGGAGCGCTTGAGCACTATCAACTCTAAAACGTCGTCAGCATTACCAATTTATCTAATTATGTCGAAGCTAGACAAGTTAGATGGATTTAAAGAATACATGCACTTTAGCTCTCTTAAGACACGTGTAGAGTTCCTTTCTATCCCGCTGAAAGAGGCCAAAGGTGTTTTTTCAGAATACTACCGTGATAGCTACCGAAATCTAGTTAAAGTACTTGAAAGTAACGCGCTAGATGCATCAGCTAACTCAACAGATATCGACGAGAAACAGGCAATTCTCGCTTTCCCTAAGCAGTTTGAGCTATGTCAGTCTGAAGTCAGCTATGTTCTAGAGCGTCTGTGTGATGTTAACAACGGTGTTTATTCGCTAGATATCCGTGAAATTTTCTTTAGCTCAAGTTTACAAGGCGGTCGTAAATACAATTTACTAGCAAAAAGTTGTAGTAACTACTTCAACTTACCAATTATCGCCTCTGAGCATACCCAGTTGACGGAAACACCGTATTTTTCTCGCTTTCTGATTGATTCGCAAATATTGCCTGAAAGCGATTTTGCGGGAGAAAACAAGACGTATCTTCGTCTAATTCAGAGACAAAGCCGTTTAGCCATACTCGGCTCCATTATTCTGCTTGCTGGCGGTGGTTACTTTTTTGCAACTACGTTAGACAGTAATTTACATGTGATGAATCAACTACTAAGTATTGATGACAAATCACAAGCAGAGCACGATGCAAGATTTAGTGAGCTTTTAGAAAATGCAACCAAAGCGATAGAACCGTCTTATGGGGCATGGCTTAAAGGTTCTAAGGCTTTAGATGAGGAAATATTACCACTCAATATTAGCCGTTTGGATCAAAGCACTCGCATTGCCTACGAAGCGTTACTTAAGGAAGTCGCTCAGCAGCTAATACCTCTGATTGAGAAAGGTTACCGCCTACAATTGGCACAAAATCAAAACGCTTTCACGCGCGCTTTACCTCTATTGAAGGGGTATTTAATGCTTAACGATCCATCTAAGCGTGATATCCGTTTTTTACGTCATCAAACACTCCAAATGATGAGTGATTTGAGTAACCAAAGTGACGTCGTTGATCAGGCCATGCGCTACTTAGACGCCTACTTTCGCACACAATTTGCTCCAATCGATATCAACATGGATCTTGTTCGTGCAACACGTCGCTCATTACTTGCAAATTCGAATGTCGACCTCGTGTATGCAGGCATTTTAAACGAAGCAAGCTCTATTGATTTAGGAACATTAGATCTGCAACGAGCCGTCGGTTTTGAGTTTAGCAATGTATTTAATACGCCAATCGATAGCGAACGCTTAATCGTCGATAAGATCTATACCTCCACTGGTTTCAGCACCTTTTATCGACCACGCGTGGACTTAATGTCACAACGAGTAATCAGCGACAACTGGGTTCTAGGTCTATCGCAACATGTCATCCCTACCAACGAAGAGCAAGAAGCCTTTAAAGAAGAAGTGCGAAAAAAATATACTGATGACTACATCAATAACTGGCGTAATGCGCTGAGTGAGCTCAAAGTCCAAAACTATGACAACGTTGGTGACCTGACCAACGCGATAGACTTAATCTCTGGGCCTTCTTCACCAATGACAACGGTATTGAAGCAGGTCTATGCCAACACACAATTTTCACCCGTTGGCGAAAAAAGCGCTCTAATTTCAAAACTGGACCCGAAACTCGCGGCAGCAGCAGATTCTGCATCAGATGCCGTAGAAGAAGTGGTAAAGCCTGATTACTTGCTAATGCAACGTGTTGAGCAAGCCTTTCACCTATTAAACCAGCTTCAAGTGAGTGAGACACCAAACTCCCCTACTCCTTGGGATGAGACCGTTGCAGCTTTGAGCCGTGTTCGCACCTACATGAAAGACATCGCCGACGCGCCAGATCCACAAATGGCGGCGCTAGCAGCAGCACAGCATCGAATGAACAGTACTGAGGCGGACCCATTAATCAAACTTAAACAGATTGCACAAAAATCACCAGAACCCGTTCGCAGCTGGTTACTAGATGTAGTTCAACAAAGCTGGTCAGTAATGATTACAGAGTCTGCAAAAGGCATTCAAACTCAGTGGTACAGTGAAATTTATACCAAATTTAAAGAGATTGGATTGGGGAAATATCCATTTGACCTAACAGCGACCGAGGAAATCTCAATTGAAGATTTCGAATTGCTATTTGCTTCAGGTGGCTTGTTAGACACATTTATTCAGAAAAACTTTGCACCGTTCTACGATACGAACTTGTGGACGCCAAAGCAGGTAGATGGTGAGACGATGCCAATCTCTCCAGCTCTGCTAGTGCAACTACGCAACTATAATGTCATTCGAGATACATTAATTAATAAAAGCACCAACCGAGTTCATATTCCGTTTAGTGCAAGAGTACTCGACCTTGACTCTAGTGCAATTAGAGCCAGTTTAAAAATTGCAGATACCAATATGAGTTACTACCACGGTCCAAGCCGAATTCGTGAAATGGCCTGGCCACCGCAAAATGGTGACTTCAATATTAGTATCACGCTCCAGGATGTAACAGACGAAGGTAGACAGCACGTTTTAAATAAGAGTGGTCAATGGGCGATATACAGATTGCTAGGTGACTCGACCTTGACAAACACTCATAACGGCAGCTTTGTCAGTGACATAAAAGTGTCAGGGAGGGACTTAAGCTTACGCATCACTCCATTGACGCAGAAAAACCCATTCACTCTTGCTGAGCTATATAACTTTACGCTCCCAGAGTCGATTAAATAACAATATAAAAACAAAATAGGCAGAACACATGATTTCAAACATGACTTTACAAGGTTTAGATAAATTAGATCGAAAAATACTTTCAAGTCTATTGTCAAACGGGCGTGAGTCTATTGCGAATCTATCTCGAAACATTGGTTTGTCTCGTACAGCAGTAGCAGAAAGGATTAATCGTTTAGAAAAGACCGGTATTATCAAAGGCTATACCGCACAAATTCGTGTAGAAAACGAAGGGCGCAAAGCCGCAAGCTATCTATTGATATCTTGTGAAAAGGGTAAGAAAAATGATGTAACAAATGCGCTTAAAGAAATCCCTGAGGTTCGCTTAACAAGCGTTGTTGGTGGCAACTTTGATATTATTGCCCTAATTGAAGCGCCCGATCTGCAGTCTATTCATCATCTTTGTAACGAAATTGAGTCATTTAACGGGATTCAAAGGCTTGATACTACCGTCGTACTTCACCAACCGATCAGCCGCTAAGCTTTTCTGACCTTTTTGATGACAACATAAAAAGCCGCTCGTAGAGCGGCTTTCTTATATGCTTCCGATAACTCGGATTTTGGCATCTTTATCACTTGGGTTACCTAACCAGAATGTTTGTCCTAAGTGGTTCCCTTCCCCATTACCTAGCTTATTCTCTGGAATACTATCTAAGTTAACTGTCAACTTTAAGTCCCACGACATCGGGTCACGCAAAATGAAACGCATCAGGCCAACCAGTGTTTTGTGTAACTCACCATCGTAGGAAAACTGCTTAAATGTTTCAAAATCGATGCTGTCGATGCAGAGATTAAATTTGCCGTTTAAGTCCGCAATGCTTTGTCCTAAGTGCAAATTTTGCCCTAATATGCAATTAGCACGGTTGAGTTTATTCCGTTGGCTTTCTGCGATTTCCACGCGTCTATAAACCCACTCTTCAATACGCACATTCGGCAGTGAAAAGTAGTGCGAAACAATACCGGATATCAGCTTTGGAGAGCGTGTACGCGTAGAAAGTTGGTTTACATAAGACAGTATTTTCGCTCGATCTAACTCTGCGACCTTACTATCTTGCATTACGCTAGATAGGCCCGCCAAGTGCAGCATACGTCCAGAGAAGGCATCACTTGCCCCGCTTTGGTACTGCACGTGATATCGGTATTTCTTCCAAACCCGGTACAACAAACTGGTGTACCGATTATGGAAAAAATCAAAGAAATCTTTTACCGGATTGTCTTCAGGATCTCGCCCTGCCAGTTTCTCAGTATAAGAAGCAGGAAGTGGTGAGCTTGAACCATGCAAGCCAAGAAAGTTAGTTTCGACTCTAGAATACTGCTGGCCATTTCTCTCCATATGAGCAATAAAGTCCATATCGCTCTTTGGAAAAGATAAGTTTGGCGAAACGCTGAACTCAATACGTTCTTGGTGGAAGTACTTGTTCTCACCGACGGCGACAAAGTTAGAGTTCGGCTCTAGTTGATAATGCTTCTCTAGCAGCAAGACTGCTTGATAGAAACTAAACTCATTCGACTTATCAGAAAGTGTATTAATCATAGTATCGTCTGCTGTCCGATAAGACTTGCCCAGTTATAAACCTCGCCAGTCGCTTCATCAAACACTTCCAGTTCGGTAAAGGAGTTCACACTCGAATACAAACGGATGAATTCGTTAAGCACCGTCGCCATCAAGAACATGTCGCCTTCATTGACAAAAAATTTGGAATTGGTGACCAACTTAAACTGATTGCCTCGTACCGAAACGCCACGAAATACACGGTCGATTGGTTTCATTTCCGAAGAGATAACCCCATCAAGTCGATGAATGGATGCGCGGTGCGCTTGTCTGTCAACACGAGAGTGGAAATCATAGGTAGAGAGAAGTACTTTAAGTACATCAATATTTGCCAGCGATAAGTAGTTGAGTGACATATTCGCAATTAACTGCCACTGAAGCTCACCATTCACTTGCGGACTGACCGATTGAGTGGGCTTGGTAATATTCCTAAACGTCGCATAGGTCGGTGATTTATGAGTCGCGTAAGTGATGTCCCCCACTGACAAACGTTCCGCCAAATCTGCGTTACTACATTGCAGTTTCATGAGTACCGTTTCTGTTCCCAGTTCCGCAATGTCCCCATTATGAGTATGAAATGATATGTAGCGTTCAAGACCTCTACCGCTTACACGCTCAGCGACTTTAGATTTGTAGAACTCGCGCTTATCTCGTTGGTTAATTTGATGCTCAAATGATTCAAATTCAATCAGAGACTTTCGACGACGCTCGTCTTTACTCCAGCTTTCCACTTGCTCAATGGAATAGACTTCGTAATGCTCCTGAGTGTTGCTTTGCGGACGTACCTTGTACTCGTTACGTCGGTGCTCTAAACGAATTGGATCGCCATCTTTTTCAAATAAATTAACTGCAGGCGTACAGTGCAATTTCAAGTGTTTATCTTTAAGCACCACTTCTGACGGTAATGCACGCTTAAAGTGGAATTTGATTTTGACCGTGCTACGTTGTGGAATGCCTTTTAACCACTCTAAGCCTTTAATGTCGAAGAACATGAACTTATCTGGCAAAGAGAAGAATTCTTGCAGCAAACGGTAGCCTGCAAATGAATTTTTGCTGTAAGGCAGGAGCGCTTCGTCCTCTTCATGCCCAACTGGCTTAACGTATTCTGGCCCTAAGCGATGTTTGTAACCACCACCAACATCTAATTCGACATAATCTAGGTAACGGAACAGCCATAAGAAGACAGTTCGAGTAATATGAATCTCGCCATGCAGGTGTAATCGCAGCGTGTCTAAACCGATCCGAGACAGTTCAAGACCATGCTCCGTCGATAAAGTCACATCAATCATCGAACTAGTGCGGCTGTTGGTCTGTTCGATGTTAGTGATCGTAATTGGGTATAGATTGACGTCGTAACAAGTACGGAACAAACATTGCGTGCCCTCTACCTGTTCACTCGCCATTTCTGCGCCACGTTTCACCACGGTTTTCTCAGTAACACTTCCGGTATGCGGTTTTAGTTCGCTAATGCACAAAGACGGAATCGAACGCATGTAATGTGGCCACAGCAAAGTCATCAAAGATTGCGTCAGCTCAGGCAGTTCATCATCAATCTTCTCGCGGATTCGACCTGTCAGAAAGGCAAAACCTTCGAGCAGTCGTTCGACATCTGGGTCAAAGGTTCCCTCAGAGAGAAAGTGAGTTAACTTCGGATGATATTTGGCAAACTCACTACCCGACTCACGCAAATACGTGAGTTCATCTTGAAAGTATTTACTGTTACTCAAGTGGCACCTACTAAACGTTAAATTGGCCGTCGGTTCCCATGTAGACGTCTATCGACATTGGGACTTTACCGCCGTTATGGGAAACTTCGCCGCGAATACCAAAGCCGAGTTGTAGCGGGTTATGGTGATCTTCACGGTAATTAACCTCGACATTCAACAGTCGCGGTTCAAAGCGTTCTATGGTTGACGTGATATTTTTTTGAATGTGGCGAACTAGGTTCGTGTTGTTAGAAAGTACGTCATTAAAATCTGGTAAACCATACTCATTGTCGATCATTGCATTCCCAGAATGGGTATTCAGCAAGTCTGCGAGATGAGAATGAATAGATTCAATCAAATGCTTGTGAGAAACGACTTTCTCGTAACAGTTTTTGGGTTCACCAAGCTCAATCCGCTCTAAAAGGCGATAACCTTTTTCCATCTTCACTCCTACGAAAAAAGCAGCCAGTCTTTACTGGCTGCTTTATGGTTTCAGCAATGGGTTATTGGTCTAACTTACCAACTAGAGACAAGTCGAAGCTTGCACCCATGTACTTGAAGTGAGGACGTACAGACATTGATACTTTGTACCAACCTGGGTCGCCTTCTACGTCTGATACTTCAACCTTAGCAGCACGTAGTGGACGACGACCACGGACTTCTGCTGGCGGGTTTTCCTGGTCAGAAACGTATTGACGAATCCACTTGTTCAGTTCAATTTCTAGGTCTGAACGCTCTTTCCACGAACCAATTTGCTCGCGCTGTAGCACTTTGATGTAGTGTGCTAGACGGTTGATGATGAACATGTAAGGAAGCTGAGTACCTAGCTTGTAGTTCATCTCTGCTTGTTTGCCTTCTGGCGTGTTCGCAAACACTTTCGGCTTTTGAACGGAGTTTGCAGAGAAGAACGCCGCGTTGTCAGAACCTTTACGCATGGTTAGCGCAATGAAGCCTTCTTCTGCTAGCTCGTACTCGCGACGGTCAGAAACAAGAATCTCAGTTGGGATCTTAGTTTCGATTTGACCCATGGCTTCAAAGTTGTAAACCGGTAAGTCATGCACAGTACCACCGCTTTGAGGACCAATGATGTTTGGACACCAACGGTACTTAGCGAAAGACTCACTAATTTTTGATGCCATCGCGTACGCAGAGTTACCCCATAGGTAGTTGTCATGGCTGTCTGTTACTTGCTCATCGTAGTCAAACGCCTTAATTGGGTTATCTTCTACGGAGTAAGGTGTACGTAACATGAAACGCGAAGTACACAAACCTAAGTAACGCGCATCTTCGTGTTCACGTAGACTACGCCATTTAGTGTATTGTGGGCCTTCAAATACTGACTTAAGATCTTTTAGATTCGGTAGCTCTTCATAGCTATCTAGACCAAAGAACTTCGCAGACGCAGATGTAATAAATGGAGCATGAGACATTGCACCCACGTTTGCCATGTACTCCATCAGTTTGATATCTGGAGACGAAGCCGACATATCGTAGTCACAAATGACTGCGCCAACAGGTTTACCACCGAACTGGCCATATTCACGCGTATAAATTTGTTTGTACAAACCAGACTTCACCACTTCTGGCGCGTCTTCGAAGTCATCAAGAACTTCGTCTTTCTTCGCAGAGATCAGTTCGATTTGAATGTTCTCGCGGAAGTCAGTGTGATCAACTAGGTACTTTAGGCCGCGCCACGTTGATTCAATCGCTTGAACTTCTTCGTTGTGAAGAATAGCATCAACTTGCTTGGACAATTTTTGGTCGATTTCAGAGATCATCAGATCAACCAGAGATTGGTCGACTTTCTCTGTGTTCGAACTGCTTAGTAACTCACTGATGAATGCTTCTACGCCACGTTTTGCAACGTCAAAACCTTCATCACTTGGCTTTAAACGAGTTTCGTTAAGAATGCTATCCAGAAGTGAGCCTGATTCAACTAAGGCTGCTTCTTGTTCTGGCGCTTGTGCTTCTGCAGACATGATATCCCTTACTCTTCTTTCGCGTCTTGGTCGTTGCCAATGCTTAGTTCATCCAACAGTTTCTTTCTCGCTTCTTCATCTTGAAGAACCGATGCGATCTTCTTACGGAACGCAGGAACGTTTCCTAGAGGACCTTTCAGTGCAACCAAGGCTTCGCGAAGCTCAAGTAGGCTGTTTAATTCAGGTACACTTTTCGCGATCGCTTCTGGAGAGAAGTCCTTCATGTTTTGGAACGTTAGATCAACACCGATTTGGCCGCCTTCTTCATCAGAAAGACGGCTTTCAACGTTCACTTTAACGTTTGGAGACATGCCTTCTAGCACTTCGTTAAAGTTGTCTTTATCGATATTGATTGGAGTGCGTTCTTCAATTGGCGTCTCATCTGCACGTGCAGTAAAGTCGCCAACCACCATCATGCTTAGCGGCAGCTCTACGTCTTCTTGCGTATCGCCAGTTGCTGGAACATAACGGATATTAATTCGCTCTTTAGGAGCCACCGAGCCGTCACGTGACATAATTCGTTCCTTATCTAACTCTTTAATTAGTCATAAATTGCTTTCCACTCTTCATACTTCTCAGGTAAAAGATCCTTACTTCTGAATAACTGATGGAGTGTTTTTCGAATCAGGTCTTCTAACTGCGACGATAAGTGGGGTTCCCAGCTCGCGAGATTAAACGCATTTTGTACTTCCCACCCCTTCTCAAGATACGGCAAACACAACGGGTATAATCCAACAGACTGGTAAGCTGCTATCAATTGTAAATACAGCATGAACTGTCCACGCCCTGAGCCATCCAGCTCAAGCTTGCGGGCGAGTTCTGCGGCATATTCCCCTAGATTTTCTAGAGTGATATCCTCCACCAGCAATGAATCTTCTTCAGCGATCACAACCGTCTGTACAACAGTTTGTACTGCCGATGAAGTAGCATCTTGAGTAGACAACCAACTCAATGTTGCTTCATCTGCAAATGGTATAGAATTCTTAAAAGAGAGGCGTTCGATGCCCTCCAGTGACTCAACAAACCGCTTTACTTCTTGTTTCACGGCAAGTGCTGCGTCATCAAAACCTAAGTTAGTAAGCATCAAATACACGAAATGGTGGCCTGTGAGCCAAAATGGCGCGTCAGTTAGCGTGCGCTCCAAACGTTTAATCGTGTCGATGTCACTTTCCTGATTGGCTTTGTCGCGGTATTCCGCTTGTTGATCGGACGATACCGCCAAGCTCAATGGCGTTTGATCGTTTTGGTGGTCAGGTAGACCATCAATGTCATCCCAAGTCAGATGACGATAAATTCGGTAAGCCAGCGGATCACTTGGGTTCGCATGAAGCATGACTTCCGCGACTTTTTTTAACGTGCGTTTTGAAGCCGTAGGCGATGAGAAATCTGTATCGACATCGACTTCTTTTGCTACGGCTTTCTTAACTGGCGCAGGTTTAGGGGCCGGCGGAACCGTCTTCGCTGAAGCGGTTTGAACGTCGTTCTGTGCTGGCGTTTCTACCGCGGCAGGCTGCGTAGCTGGTGCCGCTTGTTCGATGGTAGCTATTGCGTCATCGCTCTGGTCATCGGCAGCTGCTTGTTGAGATAAAACATTGAGCTGCGTGCGAATCTCAAAGAAGTCAGCTTCGGAGTCTTGGTAAACATCGTCGTACTGACGCTGCACTTCTTCAATCGCCGAAATACAGCCTGAAACTAATTCCCAAGATTGCGCACTGTCCGCAAGCTTAGTGCTCATCAATTTAAATTGATGATTCAACCACTCCACCGCTCCGTCTCTACCGCGTTTCCGTGTCGGGTAAAGATCACTACCGAAGCAAGCTAACGCCTCATTAAGCAGTTTCAGACCTTGCTCAAAACCTTTGAGCCCGGATTCCTCTGCAAGCGCTCGTACTAAATAGCAAAGTGCTTTTAAATCTTTACTATGATGCTCGAGCACTTCCATCGCATTGGTTTTTACTACATTCCAGTCGACCGTTTCGCCAAATAGTGAGCCGAACTTTTTTACCTCGGCTTCCATCATTTCATAGCAAAACTCGTAACGAGCATCGTTACCCGCAGGAGATTCATCAGAAATCGGTTTAAGAAGGTGATCAGTATCAATGTTGGACAAAATTCGCATCTCCTTCAGTCAAGTAGTCTCTCAATGCACGAGCTACGGCGATGGCACCATTTGCAGGCTTAGAAAACTGATGACTCTGATTAATCGCATCCGACGCCATGCTATCTAGAATTTTTGTGATCTCTGTAAATTTTCTTGGCGCATTTCGTTCTAAATCAGCAAGGGACTCATGCAATTTCTGTTTGTCGAAAATGGATTGCTCCATCACCGTACTAAACAAAATAAATTCGCTTCTTGCGATGATTAAGTCTGTTATTTTTTTTTCTAGTTCTGGCGTATTACCAAAGTAGTCTTTGGCTAATTCAGCTTCTTCAATCGCTTTGGTATAAAAGTGCGCTTCTGCATGTTTATCAATGGAGTCATTAATATTTTCCATCACTCTCTTTGGTAAGATTTGGCTATAGAAATATGCCTGTGACTGGTTTAATAACCACGCCTCTTTCATTTCTTCTTCTGCGAGCTTAGCTTCACCAACTAAAATTAAGTGAGCAATCTGCTTATCACGACTGCCAGCAATGGCAGATACTTTCATGGAATCAACAGAGGCAACATTCAAGCCCGACATCACTTTAGTCAGTGTTTCGTCCGCATAGGGAAACAATGCACCATCACGAACGAGTTCCTCTCGCAACGTGACAAGCTCCTTGCGTAAATCCACTAATGTCTGTGGTAGTCCATCAGCTAAAGCTTGATAAGACTTCAACAGAGTCTGTTTTTCATTATATAAACCCGAAAGGCTTAATTGCTGAACTCTATACGCTTCTCGGTAGGCTTTAGTTGTATCAACGCTCTGCTCAGTTTTTGCTAATACTTCTTTGATATTCCATGGCGGCTCAGCCAAAAAAGAAGCAGTATCTGTGGGCGTGATTGTGTGACTTAAAGGTGTCGTTTCTTTGGCAAAAACAGCATCCAATGCATCCGAATTTTGCTGATACAAATAACTTCCTGTCATTGCCACCACACTCAACACTAAACTCGCCTCCAATAGTTTGAAGCGTCCGTACGCTGTTTTATCATTCGACTTACAGTGTGTAAGCAGAAGATCCGCATTACGCAAGCTACTGAAAATTGGTGCGTTAGAATTTGAGTTAATCGATTGAGTATCGATTCGCGCTAACTGCTGGGCGAAAGAAATAGCGGTATAGCCATGCCCTCTTGGTTTATTGATGACTTGTTTCAGCAACTTCCAAATATGAGCCGGGATCAATGCAGGACGCTTTCGGTCTTTTAATTGTTTATTCCAAGTATCACCGAATATTGAACCCAAAAATAAATGTCCAGCGAGCAAAGCAAGGGAGTAAACATCATCTTGCGGTTCCGCGATGCCAGTTTCGATATAAAGAGGTGAAGCGTAGTTCAAGCTTGCTTCTGCGTAAGGTTCCGTTTCTCCAATATAACGAGCAGCACCGAAATCGATGAGTTTAACGTAATCGCCTTCACTCACTAGTACGTTGGATGGCTTAATATCAAGATGGCAGATGCCTCTTGTGTGCATAAACTCTAAGGCACCAGCGAGTTGATATACCAACCAAGCGATATGGTCGTGGCGGAAACCTTTAGAAGAGTGGCGCTCCATCTTTTCTGCCAGTGATTCACCTTGGATCCACTCGTACATCAAATATGGGCGTTCGAATTCGTTGCCGATTTTTATGAAGTTAGCCACGCTCGGATGTTGGGAAAGCTCTAATCGACTCGCTTCGTTAACCAACATTTTGCTCGCAAATTCTGGCGAGTCATCATTGATAACTTTGCAACAGATCTGCTTTTCTGGCTGCCCTTTTTTTGCGAGATGATAAACGGTTGTTTTACCATTTTTAGAGGGAAGCTTGTCTAATACATCAAATTGTGAAAAAAGCACGTACTCAAGCTTTGGCTTATTTTTTTCTGCTAGCCTTTGCTCATTCAGTTTCTTTTTCTCAATAGCTTTCACAACCAACTGATCGATATATCCTTTGGCTGTACTCTGATTATTAGACACTTAGTACTCTTTCATAGAATAAATATTATTAGAGTTGAATAATATTTTCTTGAACATACTTGTATCAAGGCTAGTATTTAAAACAAACAGTAAGCCTATTATTTTAGTTATTATTACTAACTTATTAGAGTTTTTTACTTACGCTTTCACTGCATGAGTTATACGCTTTTTCATGTTACAAACGTAAACCTAATAATATGAGTGTATTTTCATTGCCATTTGATCGATGAGTGCCTACTAACATTGCAGCAACTGGAGAATCCCCTTGTCACCATGAAAGTCAAACATTAACAACGTGGTTGGTTGCCTAAAATGGTGATCTCTGACCGCAAAGGCGATTAAGGCTAGAGAAGAGCAACTGCCCAACGTGCCCCACAATTCGTTAATAAGCTGTGGCTGTTCTGGATTCGTAAACCGTTCCGCTTTAGCCCCCAGAGCAAAGCCGTAATCTTCCGTGTGCATGCGAAGGTTCGTCATATCGGAATATACTTCACCAAATGAATCGAGCTTTTTGCTCGCACGTTGAACAAGTCGAAACATACCTCTTCGGTCTGAAGTATTTAATTCCGTATCAATATAGCCAAGTTGCGCTTGAGGCTTAAGTTTCAATGTCTCTATGGTATTTCTACGACAAAGAATTAAACCTGCCCCACCCTCGCTCGGAATAACGCCCCATGGATTATTCGTACTCATTACCATTGCATCGTCGATGAGTGTTTGCATCGAATTCACCAAGGAATCGACACTGATACACATCATGGCATCGTATTTATCCAATGATTTCATGGCCTGGAGAACGAAACTAGGCCCACTGGCATGAACTGCATTCACCACAGAGAGAAAGTCAGCATAGTTACTTTCACCAAGCCATTCTTGCACCTTTACTAGTGAAACAGACGTAGGCACCGCTATAAGTAACGGAATCGGCTTTAAAGAACGCGGCAATTGTTCCAACAATGAATCAAGCAAGCGGGTTATTAACTCACACGTTTTCTCAAACTGTTCCATTTCTTTGGTGTATTCGATTTTTGCGTAAGTAAACCGCTCGATACCATCATCTCCTACACATTGGTCGAATCTTCCTAAATCAGCATACGAAACTGCACTGGCAATATCTAAGTTCATACCAGTTGGTGTCATCACTTCCATACCCAACACATAGCGACCTGTTGAATTATGCATGCTCGCTTACCTCTTCCAACTTAGTGATCGATGTCGACACCAACAAATGCTCTTTACCCTGACAAGGAAACGCAGCGGTGTAACTGATTGATATGGTTTTCTTTTCAGCATCAACGAATAAGGTGTACATCGCCATATCAACTTGATAGCTATCGTTATTAAAAACGGCAGTTGCTCGATATTTCTCTTTAGGAATGCGGAATGAAAGCGTGTCATCATGACAAAAGCCACTCATCATCAAACGCTCTCCCCCATGAAGAAAGCCTTTGCACTGCTGATCAATAGGCGCGCTTTGGAAGAACCGCTTATCAAAATCGAGTGGCAACATTGGCTTGCGGTTCTCAATCCAATCGTCATCGAACGTGCCGGCCAGCTTCTGGCGCGACTCAAAGAACGGAGGGACTGGCCCGAACCCCGCAACGCGTAGTTTTTTCGCGGCGGCACTCCAGTCCTCTCGAGGATAAAAAACCGAGGGTACTTTCTGTTCAAGCAATTCTTTGTTGGAGTCGGCAACCCCACCACCTATTCGGTTACGTAAATCACCGCCTACCGCGCAAGTGTAATCAATGTCTTTTTCAATAAATGGGATTGGATTACTCAGCGTGATACTGCCAGCATGCTCAACCCATACGCGTTCCCCGTAAATAGCGAGAGTCTTATCGATATGACCATCAATCAACACGCGACACTCTTGGTATGTCACTGGCTTTTTCGCGTAGCTGCGTGCTTTGCCGTAAACAAGTACATCTGTGTTGTCTTTGGTATACGCGAACTCGTGGTCAACTTTCATCGCAGAGAAGCCTTCTTCGCCCAAATATTGAGGATCATCGAAGATTTCACTTTCACCTAATTCGTGCCAAACAACACCATCGAATTGCCATGTGCGTTTGGCGACCACAACCCAGACTTCATCGCCGTTTTCGTCACGTTGAAAACGACCTTTAAGTGATAGCTCAGGGTGCGCCTCAATATCCCATAACTGCATTGCTATTCCTTAAGTTGAATCGTTCGCTCGCAGAAGGTGCGGCCTTTAAATTGTTAAAGTTCCAGTCTTGTTGATGAATCGGCATTGCCATATCCCAAGGCACGTAGGCTCTGGATTGAATACAGAGTTGACGCCATAGCCAATCGCGGAACAGCACATCAACGTTAGCATCTTGCATCGCAGCTAACGTAGACTCGAAGCTCAATGCGTAACCCAAGCGGCTTGGTAGATTTTGGATATATTTTTCATCTTCCACCCACTCATTGAGAAGATCGACGATATCTTCCCATTCATACTCGACACCAACATCTTGCGGAGTCAGAGGAAGAAGTTTTCCGTAGACGACATACAAGGCTTGAAGCCAAATTTCACCCTCCGCTTCCTCCAGACTTTCCAAGTGCTCGATGATTGGGGGCATCAACTTCCAATCACCACTCAGAGCAAAATCAACAGGTGCTAATGGAGAAGAGATATCAAACGCCTCAAACTCTTTTAACTCAAGCAACTTGGCATAAGTGAGCACTTGCGCTGATGGTAATCCACTTGGTTCGATGCCAAAGCTCTGACGGAACCAAGTGCCTCTGTCACGTTTGGTAATCAAGCGTTCAAATAGATATTGTTCGCTGCCTTCATTGTCATTAAGCCAATCAATCCCCTCTTTCACGTCTTGTAAAGCGAGTAGTGGCAAAGCAACATGAGAGCTAATGATGCTGGCTTTGTTCCAGCGCTTGATGAGAGAAACACTTAATGTCTGGCGGACACGTAAGCATTCAAAGTAAAACGCACTGGATGTCGCATTACCCTCAATAAGCTCCGAAAGCGTGCTATCCATAGATTCAACCGGAGATTGCACGGCAACGACCATTGCAGTTTTAGCGTCAATATCTTCGAGCAAACTCAGTCCACACAAAAGGTTATCAAGATCTGAACCTAGCTCTCCTTGTAACATGAGCCAGATATAGATTTCTGGCTCTTTGCTTCTTAATTGATGGAGTAAGCCCGGCGCTAATCGATAAAACGACAAGTACACCTGCTCCAGTTCTTCAATTTGGCGTTCGATCAGTTTGAGATACTCCAACTCACGACTTGGATAACCCCTTTTGTGAATTTGAACTCGCTGCCTGATTAAAAACCCGATACTTTCAGAAGCAATGGACAGCTTTTCATTACAGAAATCCAGCCACGTTACTGGCAATTGGGAAAGGTCGTTCACAGCACGCTCAGCTTTTGCTAACGCGCCTTCGACTTCTTGATTGGTTATGGGTGCCTTTAGGTGCTCGACACCGATTCTTTGTCGCATCTAGTTATCCGTTATTAGCGTGCCATAATGCGATTGCAATTAGTTAACTCGAAGTAATTAGCTCACTCGGCGTGACTTGTTAACACAAAACCATTAGCTAACGCGAGGTAATTAGTTAATTGCGATCGTTCCGCCTTGAATTTTTTGTGCTTTTTCTGCTTGAGAAGTGACGTACTTCGCTTTAGTGGTAATTCGTCCATCGCGCCCGCTATAGCGAGTTTCTGTCTCACCACTTTTGACTACCAACTCTTGTTCTGTCTCGATAACCATCTTCTTCGCTCGCAATACAAACTCATCTGAGTCATCCAGAATGGAGAAAAAAATGTCCGTTACAAGAGGCAAGCTTAAGTCGTCGTTCAAAAACTCAATTCGACAACTTAATCGATTATCGATAGCCATTTGCAGTTCAGAACGACGAAAGCCACGTCCTAGTCTCGCAGTGAGTGGCTGCTTAAATGGGTTACCATCAAAATCAACTCGCACACTGCCCGTAGACTCATTGATAGCCACTATTATTCCAAAACGCGAAAAGCAAGCCGTTGATTCGGCTTGCTGCTCTGATATTACTTCTGTTGTAAGAGGTTGTTTTTCCATTGTTAGTTAACCACTACGTTGCCACCTTTCACGACGACTTTGTCACTGCCTTCGATCGTAATAGCCGAGCCTGATAACTTTATTGAACCATCACTGTTCATCACTAAAGAGGAACCACCCGTTTTCAATACAATCTTGTCGCCACTGATAATTTGCGTCGCACCATCGGCTTTATAAGCGGTGTTACCTTTCACTGATACCGTTAAGTTGCCACCAACCGTCTGGTTATCATCCGCACCAATGTCTGAACTCTTAGATGCACCGATAGTAAGGTTACTGTTTTCACCAATATCTAAATCATCATTTTTACCGATCTTAGTCGTACGGTTATCACCAATTTCTAAGTCAGAATTGTTTTTCACATACTGAGCTTCATTCGCGTTGTATGTGACGGTAACGTCTTGCTCGACTGTCTCGGTAAACGTACTGTTTACTTGTGTCGTTTTATGCCCATGAATGGTTTCTTTATGGTCACCGTGAACTTCATTCGTTTGGTGACGTGCAACCTTTAAGAACTCATCTTGACCGATATCACGGTAACGGTTGTTGAGCACCTTGGTCGACATGTCTTTTTGAGCGTGAATATAGACTTCTTCTTGGTTCGCTTCGTCTTCAAAACTCAACTCGTTGTAACCTGTTCCTTTGTGCGTTTGCGTGCGGAACGTGGTACGAGTTTTGTTTTCAGGTAAAGAGTACGGAGGAAAATGTAAACCGTTGTAAACTGCGCCCGTAACTAACGGACGATCTGGATCCCCCTCCAGGAAAGTCACTACGACTTCATGGCCAATACGCGGCAAGTACACTGCGCCCCAAGTTGGCGCCGCCATTGATTGGCTTACGCGGATCCAGCAACTTGAATGTTCATCGTTATCGCCATAGCGATCCCAATGGAACTGTACTTTCACTCGACCAAGTTTGTCGGTGTAAATCTCTTCACCTTCTGGTCCTACAACGACCGCCGTTTGAGGGCCATCAACCACTGGTGCTGCTAGTTTAGGCGCTTTAAAAACCACATCACGTGGAATACATGAGAACTGGTTGTAGTAAGTGGTTGGCATACCACTCGCTTCATCTTCATGCACTTGCGGATCTTGCCCTGTGTGCATTACAGACAACATGAGGTAATCGCGGTTAATCTCAGAACGTGGGTGGTCACTGACGTTAAAGCTGTAACCAGATGCTAAGCGCATTACGTCACTCGTTGCTTCCACTTGTTGATTATCGACTATGTGTTCCGACATCCACTCCGTGGTTCTCACTTGGCCCATAAGCGGGTCAACGTATCGTCCAGGATAATCAAACTGCTTGAGATCTTGGTCTAGCTCGCCAGCCTGTGTCATCTCTTGTGGAATTTTAGGGTGTTCGTAGTTGTAATCTGTGTACGTAACCTGTCCCGTTCTAACGCGGTTAACTAACTCGAGATCAGAGATATGCTCGCGATCGGCAACACCCCCACCATCGGCATGATAAACAATCGGCCCAATGTATGAAGCATTTAGTGGCGAGCTTATCAAAGGTGCAATCGCGTCATTACTGTCGACAATGACCATCGTATGATTTGAATCGCTATGGTCAAAGTAATACCACATACCGTGTTCAGCCATCATGCGCTGCACGAAGTGCAAGTCAGACTCACGGTATTGCAGAACGTATTCTTTTGGAGGATAAGTACCCGACACTTCAAATCGGTAATCGGTGACTGCCCCATCATCGAGTACTTCTGTGATGATGTCTTGTGCTGACTTTTGCTGGAAAATACGACAATCTTGGCGCTGAGATAAGAACCAAGCTTGAGGAACCAAGACTAATTGATAACGAGAAAAACGACGTCCAGTCCCTAAGTAACGAACTTCATTCACTACGCCGTTGAACACACGCGCAGCCCCAACACCTTGTCCGTAAAGTGTTAGTGTTCCTGCTTTACGTATTAACTCATCAAACGAGATATCTGGATCAAGTGAAAGTAATGAGAGATTGATGTGGAAAGGCTTAGATAACTCTTCATGAACATGAAAGCTCTCAACCCGAAATTCATGCCCACATCCAGGCACTTCAAATTTAAATTCTACGTCATTCACCATATCTTTTACCTGATACAAATAATCGAATTAGGGCCAACAATCGTTGGCCCTGAATCTTTACGCGACGAGCAATTAAGCTTCGCGTGGAGCACGCCAGTCGTCGTTACCCGCAGTACCACAGTTTTCGTGAGTTACTTCGATCGCACGGTAAGTGAACTTAAGCACTTCTTCTGTCACGCGGTCAGCTGTTGCTGCGTCTTGACAGTGGTTCATACGAGTTTGGATATCGACAAGTAGCGCATCAATCAATTTGATTGAGTAGTAGTGCTCTTGTTTACCTTGAACTGAAGTACGGTAGAAGCGGATCACACACTCAGGAAGTTTTTCGCCAGATACTAGTGCGTTGAATAGTAGTGGAGATGAGCGATCTTGAACTTTAGTTACAACAAGTGGACGGTGTACACGTTGACCAGTTGGCTGACCACTTTGTGGATCACGTGGAACAGTTAGCACGTGATCAAGTTCTTGTACTAGGAACTCATCAACGTGAGCTTCTTGCCATGTGTTACCTACTGAATCTGCAGAGTAAGTATCTTTAGTAATATGGCCTTGAGTCTCACCTTGGATAGACATATATGCTGGAGTTGGCATCGCTATTTCCTTTTCTAAAATCTGTTTTGTTTAAATCACCAAATCGCTTATCACCGCGACTACTTGGTATAATCAAAGTCCGTGCCAACTTTAAAAACACAACAAAAACAACAATTTAAACAAACTAAGACATTATTCACTAATATCTTGAGTACAATTTATTGGATAAAAAACCAAAAAGTTGGATTAAGATAATAATAAATTGTTCTAATTTTAAAAAGTGAAAATAACCATATAAAACTGTGTAAATAAAGTCATTAAAACTAATAAATCCGACACTTTTACTATCAATTAATTTAGAATAACAACCTCATTAAAATAACCACAAACATTAATGTCACAATAATCATTAAAAATAACCAACAAACGATAGTCAAAATATCTTGATAAAAAAAGAACGCAATCACTTTTAGTATAATAGCCGCTACTCTTTTCCTCTAAAGAATAAAATGGCTATGATAAATATAAACCTTTCTTCATTAATTCAGCGTCTACACCCGATTGCAAAAGTAGCATTAGAAGACGCCGCTGCACTTGCAGTCTCTGAAAAAGCAAACGAAGTTCAAATTGAGCATTATTTACTGAGTCTATTAGAAAGGCCAAATAGTGATTTTGACGTCTTATTAAGTCATTTTGATTGTTCTGAGAACTTATTAAGACAATCGGTTCGATCTACACTCGACACCAACGCCAAAGGAAATGGCAGCAAACCTGTTTTTTCTGCTTTATTAATCGAATGGTTACAAGAAAGCTGGCTGGTTTCTTCTTTAGATCTATCCGAAACACAAATCCGCTCTGGCGCCCTACTCCTTACTCTTGTTAGCAACCCTCTCCGTTACGGCCAACATGGTTACGCCTCTATCCTTGAAGCAGTAAACCCTGACAGCCTTAAGCGTAACTTTGCAGAGCTAACAAGCCACTCTATTGAGGCGCAAGTTGCTACTTCAGAGAAAACACAAGCTCGTGAGGATGGCTCAGCACTGAGCAAGTTCACAACCGACTTCACTGGTAAAGCACGCAAAGGCGAAATCGATCCTGTTTTCTGCCGTGACCAAGAAATCCGCCAAATCGTGGACATTCTTGCTCGTCGCCGTAAAAACAACCCTATTGCTGTTGGTGAGCCGGGCGTTGGTAAAACCGCAGTAGTAGAAGGTTTGGCACTTAAGATTGTACAAGGTGACGTACCAGACAACCTCAAAGGTGTTGAGCTTTACGGGCTAGATATGGGTCTTCTGCAAGCTGGTGCAAGCGTAAAAGGTGAATTCGAAAAACGCCTAAACGCGGTATTGGATGAAGTGAAAAACTCGCCAACCCCTATCATTCTTTTCATCGATGAAGCACACACCCTTGTTGGCGGTGGTAACCAAGCAGGCGGCAACGACGCGGCAAACTTGCTAAAACCAGCCCTAGCGCGTGGTGAAGTGAAAACCATCGCTGCGACAACATGGTCGGAATACAAGAAGTACTTCGAGAAAGATCCTGCCCTTGCGCGTCGTTTCCAATTGGTGAAACTCGACGAACCATCTCCGGAACAAGCAGCATTGATCATTCGTGGTCTGCGCCCAGCATACGAGAAGTCACACAACGTTTACGTGCGTGATGACGCCATCACTGCTGCGGCAACGCTTTCTGCTCGTTACATCTCTGGTCGTCAACTACCAGACAAAGCGATCGATGTACTAGATACGGCGTGTGCACGAGTGAACATCAGCCTTAATGCTATTCCTGCTTCTGTAGAGACCCTGCAACAAGAACTTGCAGCTCAACAGCGCGAGCTTGAAGCACTTGAGCGTGATGCTCTGCAGCAAACTGGCGACAAGCACAGCCTTGCTAACATTCCAGACCTAAAACTGGCAATGGAAACAACGAAAGAAGAGCTAGCAGAACAAGAAACGCAATGGCACAAAGAAAAAGAGCAGATCCAAGAGATGATTGCTCTACGCTCTCGCTTACATGAACTGGTCTTCGGCGAAACAAATGAAGAAGAGCTTGTTGCAGACGAAGATTCAGAACAAGAGCAAGACGTTTCTCCATATGCAGAAATGGATGAAGAAGCCGTTCGCATTGCAATTTCGGCCTGCCAAGAACAGCTAGATGCAATCCGCAATGGCAACCCACTAGTTCACTTTGAAGTGGGCCCAGATGAAGTCAGCCACGTGCTCTCGGACTGGACTGGTATTCCTATGGGTAAGATGCTTCAAGACGAAGCAGAAACCACGCTAAAACTGAAAGAAAGCCTAACACAGAGCATCAAAGGCCAAGAATACGCTATCGATGCACTGTCTGAAGGCATTCAAACTGCAAAAGCCGGCCTAGGTAACCCAGACGCACCGACAGGCGTGTTCCTGTTGGTTGGCCCAAGTGGCGTGGGTAAAACCGAGACAGCTCGTGCAATTGCTGATCAAATGTTTGGTGGTGAGCGCTTTATGACGACCATTAACATGTCTGAGTTCCAAGAGAAACACACGGTATCTCGCCTAATCGGTTCACCTCCGGGTTACGTAGGTTACGGTGAAGGCGGCATGCTGACAGAAGCGGTTCGTCAACGTCCATATTCTGTTGTGCTGCTTGATGAAGTGGAAAAAGCCGACCCTGAAGTGTTGAACCTGTTCTACCAAGTGTTCGACAAAGGTACATTGAACGACGGCGAAGGCCGAACCATCGATTTCAAGAACACGCTGATCATCATGACCAGTAACCTTGCGACGCACGAGATTGAATCTTTGGTTCATCAATCCAAAGACATCGATGCAAACATCATCGCAGAAGCTATCCGCCCTACTTTGAACCAACACTTCAAGCCGGCACTGTTGGCACGTATGTCAGTACTACCATTTGTTCCGCTGTCTGATGAAGCAATGACAGAAATTATTCACCACAAGCTGAACAAAGTTTCTCAGCGTCTACAGAGCCATCACAAGTTGTCGCTAAGCTACGAAGAAAGCTTGGTTGAGTTCGTATTAGGTAACTGTCGCCTTGCTGAAACAGGCGCGCGTAATATCGACGCGGTCATCAACCGTCAGTTGCTGCCGCAACTATCGACTCAGCTATTGGTGCATGACAAGGATGATTCACATACGCAAATCGAAGTGTCTGTCGATGAGCAAGGAACACTAACCTATGCGTTCAGCTAACCATAGCGAACTTAGTAACGCCCTACTTGCGATCAGTCAGTCTTTGGCTGATCGCAGCCAGCTTACCCAAACGTTGGATGCTGTGTTGACCGCTGCGAGACAAATGACCCTCGCAAAGCACGGCATCATTTATGTTTTGGACCAGACTGGCCAGGCGTTGATTCCAAGTACCGCTCACCATAACGATAAAACGATTGTTTCCCACCCTTGGGAAGCATTACAGTTAGACTCAGCCAGTGAGAACGACCCATTTAACTTTGCTATTCGTAATGGTGAAGTGGTGTTGATTAACGAGTTGTATAAGTACAACGGTTATGACTGCGAAAGCATCTATCAAACTGAGCAGACACTGGGATTAAAAAGCGAGAACTTACTGGCTTGGCCTTTGATTGATAGCGAAAGCAAAACCATTGGACTGTTAGTCTTACTCGATTTGAACGTCATCGACAACGAGGCAGCCTTGACTGAGTTTTGTCGTATGGCTGCGAGTAATATTCGCCAAGCCGTTTGGTTAGAGCAATACGGGCAAGTAATAAAAAATCTCAATGCCGACAATCAAGCCCTAGTACGCGAGAACACTCAGCTCAAAAAGCGTACCCAGAAAGCCTATCAAGGTCCTATTGCAGAGAGCGAAGAAATGCTCAATGTCTTGAATCGTCTTGATAAGGTGCTATCTCTTCCTGTCGATGTGCTGTTGCGTGGTGAAACGGGCGCTGGTAAAGAGGTGATCGCGAAATACATTCACGAAAACTCTAATCGTTCAGAACAACCTTTGATCGTACAGAACTGTGCCGCAATCCCAGAGCAGTTATTAGAGTCAGAACTCTTTGGCCATAAGAAAGGCTCATTTACGGGCGCAGACAAAGACAAAGTCGGTTTGTTTGAAGCAGCCAACGGCGGTACGCTTTTCTTGGATGAGATTGGCGATATGCCAATGCTACTGCAGGCAAAGTTACTGCGTGTACTGCAAGAACGCAAAGTTCGCCCTATCGGCACTAGCAAAGAGATTGAAGTGGACGTTCGCGTTATCGCCGCAACCCACTGTAATCTTATGCAGCAAATCAAAGATGGCGGATTCCGTGCCGATTTGTTCTATCGTTTGAATGTGTTCCCTATTACATTACCACCACTGAGAGCACGCAAGTCGGACATTATTCCCCTTGCTGAGCATTTCGTGCAACACACGACTAACACGCTAGGTTTGCCGCAAGCGCCAGGGTTAAGTGCCAATGTACGTAAACAGCTCCTTGCCTACCAATACCCAGGGAACGTGCGTGAGCTTAAGAACATCATCGAGCGCTCGGTGCTACTGTCTGATTTTGAAACCATTACTCACATCGAGTTTGGCGAACAAATCCCAGAAGATGTGCCAAGTATCGACATGAAAGCAGCCTCACCTACCCCAGACCAACCTGCTTACGAGCGGCAGGCACAAGCGGATTTAGAAGACGCTTCAAAGAGCCTTAAGGACGTCGTTAGCCAATACGAGCGTACTGTGATCATCGACTGCTTAAATGCCTGCAATTGGCACACCAAGAAGGCCGCTGAGCAATTGGCACTTCCAATGAGCACTCTCAACCATAAGATGAAGAAATACGATATTTCCGCTGCGGGTTAAGCGAGAAGCGAGAAGCGAGAAGCGAGAAATCTTACTTCAGTTTCCATTGGTAAGAAAAGAAAAACCGCCCGAAGGCGGTTTTTTATTTGTTGAGAATCGACGCTTCAATGATGGTTGCCAAGTATGGGTCTCTAATCCAAGTTACCAAACGTTCTGTACGCTCTGCTGGTTTAAGTTTTGCCCAGTTGATGTACATATCTTTATCAACTTTATAGCTTGGGTCTTCACAATCAGAAAAATAAGGTAATTCATCTACATTTTTGTACTGCCTTCCTAACGACATCTCAAAGCTTCCAAGTTTGAACGGCGTTTTTTCCGCTGTATTGCGTTGTGCTAGAGAAGACACCTTTAGAACTGCTTCTTGGAATCGACCAGATGTCGAAACAACGGGTCCAAATGGTCGAAGCCCCTTGATTTCTTGCCCGTTCAGCGCTTTAAATGCGAACTCGAAACGAGACGCGTAGACCACCTTACCATCGAAATCTTCATCCATGTCTATGTTGGATAGAGCCTCAGAGACAAAATCCGCATCTATATTTTTGTTAACCACATCGCTGTCATCTAGCGTCCATTTAGAACCGTCCTTCTTTAGTATCCCAATATAAGTAAGGTTACTTAGATACTCAGGACCAGCGGTAGTTTCAGATCCGAATACGGCTTCATTATCAAAAGTGGTAGATAGCTTTAGTGAAACTGGAACACTCTGCCATTCGAGGTTTTGTCCCTCATACGACTCTTTTCTGTGCTTGCCACCAATAAGCATAACTTCCATAGCGAATGACTTATTCGAAGTCCAATCAAAGCCTTTGAGCTCATCTGCAGTAGTGAACATACTGTCCTCGTTCATAAACTGTCGTTTATTCCCGTAGTTGACCGCAATCGCACTGTGCTTAATGTCATCGATAACAGGCTTTGTCGGGCCTTTATGAACTTTACTATGTAAGACAAAATCTAGCGTTAACAAATCTTTCTCTGACACACTATTTCCGTTCGCTATAAAGCCCGATTTAGCAGAGAGTGTATAGTTATGGTTTGTATCGACCCCTACAGGAATCTGTCTAGGTGACGTAATAAATCGTCCGACTGTCTTGTCCACTCGTACTGGTAGCTTATAGTTGCTTCCAGATAGAGTGAACTCATAGGTCATATTTTTGAAGCCACCGCTGTTTACATATTCTTTGAGTACATCTTGTTGGGAGTTAATTTTTATCACCTGCCCAAAAATCGGACCGAGAGCAACTTTAGATAAGTAGCCGCTATAATCGACTAAATCATGCTTGGCGATCAAAGGCTTCACTCCAGAGAAGACATCATCACCAAAGTAAAAATACGGCTCAAACTCACAACCAATAAGGACTTTGCTGTCTACTTTTTCCGCCTCAAAAAATTCGGCCAACTCACCTTTGGGGTCTACACTAAATTCCTCGTGTTTCATCGGTTTGAACATCAAATTAAACTTAGGTCCACTGGTATTAAGTAAACCGTCAGTGCGCTGATAAGACATCTCACACTGAAACACATTTGACGTCATCTGTTTTAGACTTTGTTTGCGTAACACCATTTGCCACTTCAAACGGTGGAAAGGCGATAATCGCACCTTTTTATTTGCTTTTAATCGTGCCTTCTCCCACTCATCAAAGGTGCCCCATTTAGAATTGTCATGAGGCTCAGAGACTAATAATCGAACGAACCCTAGGTCCTCTTCTGATAATTTTTTAGACTCAACATTAAACTGTGTCGCAAACTCCACTAAGCCTCGTTGTTGATCGCGATTATAGAGCTTGTCTTGCACTGGAAACGCGACATTAAACGCCCCAGAAACATCTTTCCTTTTTGGAGCAATATAGTTGGCTTTGTTACGAGTAATGATTTGTTCCGCTATTTCTTCACCGTAACTTTCAACTAATTGCTTGTGTCCCTCACGACGCATGAGTTCTTGGAGCCACAAGTTACACAAGTTTTCTTTTAACTCTGTGTTTAATATCCAGCCATCGGTTTCAATATATCGCTGAATGTATTCATCGATGGCTAATACTCGCCACTGTTCCGTGAACTCTTGTTCGCCCTCAGCACAAGCTCTTTGAATCAAAAGCACCAAACCATTAATAGCAAGTGCACGGCGTTGATAGCGCTTAATCAGCTCCTTTGCACCCGTAGCTTTTCCTAAGTGCTCAACTAACGCATCTGATGACGTAAAATACATCTCGGTCAATTGAGTATTAATTTCAGCCAATGAATCAATAATCTCTGTGGTTTCATGGCTAAGTTGTTCAATTGCAGATATGCTTTTTCTAACTTCGTTGTAGGAAGACAAGTAATAATCAAAGAGTGCAGAGTCAAGCAACTGGGCACCACTCATCAGCATTTTTCCGCCTTCTTTGACAACGAAAAAGCCTCTTGCTGCCTGCCCTATTATCGGAACATAGCAAGCCATACCAACGATCATCTCGAAGATAGCTAGCTTGAGCTCTTTTGCAATTGCTTCTTCTCCCAAGTTCGCATTTAACTGAGCTAAACGCGCTTGCTCCATAGCCTTAAAGCCAAGTCGACTCGGTGGAATTCTCGCCGCAAACTCTTGGAGGTAGATTCGAACTTCAACACGTCGGTTAATATTAAGTTGCGCGTTTTCGCGTTTGATTTCGTTGTTTGGTACCTCGACTATTGGTCGACGTTCGCCAAAGAATCGAATATCACTGACTGAAGAAAAGAACTCAGCAACATGCTGCGCTCGCTGTTGCGAAAGGTTTTGGTTATATTCTGAATCACCGTTTTGACAGGCATGCCCTTCGATTTCAACAACGGCATTTGGAATCTTGGATAACTCTTTATCGACAGCAGCTAAATATGACAAGTGCGGGGCTTGAACCTGGTTGTTATCAAAAGGAAAAACCAAGCGTAAACCAGCACCTTTATGGTCTTTAACAAACATTGCACTGTCTTCAGCAACGTCATTCGGAATGCTGTCAGTAAACGTTACATTGTCGCCTAACTTATCTATGATTTGCTTAAGTAGTAATTCCCCGCTCTTCAGACTTTCTTTCCAGACTGGTACCCAGTTCAGATAATCGCGTGATACCTGCTCAAAATAACTTTTCCTGAGTTTAGCTTTCTCTTCTGCTAAGCGTAATTGCTCGCTTTTGTCAGTGATCTCTTTTATCTCATAGAAGGTGTTAATTGCATTGAGCCCGGCACCAGCAAAGGGCGACAAAAAGCTTTTGACACTGCCGTTACCTGTCAACCACGTTCTAGCAGCACTCCCCGCCACAACGTGGGCATTACCATTTCTCGCAGGTTCAATAACCTTGGTAAAGAACTTACTTTTATCAAACCCTTTCTCTTTGAGAAGCGTTTTTAAGCCCACTTGAGCTGCACGCTCAGATTCCGATGCTGCTTGGCGTAAATCTTGAAGAGTTTGGTAAGCGGCTGCAGTCGCCGATACCCCAAATGAAAACTCCAATGCCGAAATCATGGCTGGAGGTAATGCGCCCTTGTCTACTTGCCCCCAAAACGTGTTTGCTAAACTCCCAATCACATCATGTTTACTTGATGGGTTTTGATGAATATTAATGCCAGCATTAACCAAACTTGGTGTAACTTTTGTGCCAATCTCCCACAGTGCAGCACTCATACTGGCAGTCGTTCCGCTATTCTCTAGGTTTTCAAGCTCCCCCATTCGGAAGGCTTGTAGAGCTTTAAACTGCGTAGGAAATTGGTATATCAAAGACTCTTCAAGTGAGATCATGTCGCCCGCAACAACCGCGATCTTACCAAACGGTGTCGTTTGGCTAAGCGTGATGTATTCTCGTAGCTCGTAGCTGACTCTAGTAGCATCACCAAATTCATCATACTCTTTGGTTACATTAGTGGCATTCTGTGCAAACTCAGGTATCTCATCGATGAGGTCAACATCAAAAACCACTTCAATGGTGTACATGCCATCAGTAAAAACCTCCGACGCCAACGGAAACAAAGCTATTGGACGATGCGAATCACTGTTTCGGTCAAGTTGTGCTTGCGTTATGATTTCTTCGTCTTGCAGGTTGAGGTGCTGTCCGCTCTCCTCATCAAAACGAGTAACTTTAACAATTGCATCAGCATACTCTTGTGTTGAAAATACTACTGCGAGAAATGAGAACGTGGGTACAATAAAGCCACGAATGGACTCATCCTCGGGAACAGAGTCATACCATTTGTTATATGTAACTTGCTCATCCGTTAGTGCTTGAGTGCCCGCTTCATATTTAGGCGCGAGTTGTGAGCGTTTTACTTCTGCGACAGCGTATTCCACTTTTTTTTCTAGCGAGTTCAGCGTTTGCTCACCGTCATACCCCTTTAGCTTTTCTAAGATAGAGACAAGGTCTGCACACGCCTTTTTGATTGGCCGAGCCTTACTCTGTGCACCAATCGCTAACTCTGTAAGCATTGACCACTCAGGAAAGGACAGCTTGTACGTCTTCTGTGCTAACTCATGTACTGGCGAGCGTAGTACCAAAACCTGATTGATATTGGTTTTTTGATTTTTCTGAGTAGAATCACCCAGTACATGTAAACGGCCTAAATCGTCTGTCGCCCAAAGGGCTGCGCTTTCCTCTCCTAAATTTATGGCAATAGGAAGCCGTGACATAGGGCGGATATTTTTCAACTCTTCCAATGAAGTCAGGTCTTTTTCGATGTTGAGTGCTTTATATCGAGGGTTCTGTGCATCCCCAACATTAGGAAAATCGACACCAAACAAATAGACATCTGTTGGTAAATACTTAAGGTCATTACTCATCGTTTTCTACCTCCAGAAAACGCCCGCCGTCAGCATCGGCATTATAAAGCACTGGGGTTTTAGCAACTCTGCCAGAATGAATCACCTTCCATGACTGAGCGCCATTTCCATTCATTTCATAACGGTAATCTGCCCCATAACGTCTTATGGTTATTTTTGCTGCTCCTCTCTGTGTTTCATTACCGTTGTTACTGATATTTACAACTTTCGCATAAACGTTCTTTTCATCGCCTTCCTTAGAAAACGCAAGCCAAGTTTGATCCTCAACATTGATCAGCACCTTACGATACGAGTTTATGCCCCATACATATTTACCATTGGGGCTGATAGCAATTTGGCGGTAGATGCGCTTCTCAATATCGATGGAGTCTTCAAACTCTTTTTCAGGTAAAATCGTGTATAAGCGTTTGAGTGTCTTGGCGTCATAAACCCCAACCCCCAAGCCCGCAGCATTGATTAACTTGCCATCTACAATGACCGTATCTTCAGACAACGGTACATCTACCTCTTCTTTGGTTCCCGTCGCGAGTGTGTATTTAAAGCGCTTAAAACCGTCTGAGAAATAGATGTAGCTAGAATCGTCCGCCCAGACCAAATATGGCTTAGTACTCGCGCTACCCAGCTGAATGGTCTGTTGCGTTTCTAAGTCAAAGATTGCCTTTATCAAAGGCCCACCAAAGCTATAGGCATAAGCCACATAACGATTATTGGGTGAACGACTCGTCACATAGTTCTGTGGTGAAGCTGTACTTGGTATATCATCTGTGACTAAGCGTAAATCTGTCCCATCAATTTTCACGCTCCAAATTTTGTAGCCGTTTTCGTAATCATTTACGAGTGGGTCGTTAAACTTAACATTATTCCACCAAAACTGAATTCGAGGTTTGTCATAGGAGCTTGCATCAGATAAGTCTTCACGAGGCCACTCTTTTGCTCGGCGTACGGCATAACCTGGTTTGACAGGAAGCGTACCTGGGTATTCAGGCTTAGACAGATCTTCAGAGTAAACAATAAAGTTATGCTCACTTTGCCATTGGCAGCGTGGTCCTGTCACATCTTTGCGTTCGAATGACGTTGTTTCACCAACGTTGTAACAAGCCTTTTGAGCGGGTTCTTTTTCTACGGATTGTGTTGTTGCAGTATTCGAAGTTTGATTACTTTCTTCACCACAGCCTGTTAATAACATAACTGTCGAAAGAAGCGTGATACTTAACGTTGTTCGTTTCATTTTATAATAGTTCCGTGAGTTCAATGTCTTGATAAATTACTGACATTAAGACCGTTTTATCTAAGTTATGAGATCGGCAATGACGGGTTAGATTGACCCTTTTAACTTCTGGTAACCAACCACTAAACACGACTTCTTTGCAATACTGATCCACAAACTCAGCCTCGCGCAAAAAAATCTTTTGGCTCCATGTTTCATCAACACACGTCAGTTGGAAATAATCATCTGGTTGATCGCACTGAGGGTTACTTTTATACGTGATTACAATGCCTTCACTTGGGGAGTTAACAACAACGGCAGCAACACCCTGTTCTTTTTGACTGACAATATTGTAATCTGATTTGCTTGGCGCTTGAGTATCTAGATTCGGCAGCGAAATCACAGGTTCGGATCTCGCATCAAAGTTGTGAGCAGAAGAATAATCACAGAGGTCTACTTCAACCGCTTTTTCATTATTCCCGCTCTTTAATTCATTGAGTTGCTGAGTATTGAGTTGAGTCCGAGAATAGTAGAGAGCAACATCACTTTGTACGCTACCGTTTATTTTGTATGGAAGCCAAATATGAGGCAAAGGAACACCAAGTGGCTCTCTCTTTGTTTTACTTCCAGCCTTAAATGGACTCAATTCGGTTTGAAGTAATTCTGTGTATGTTTCGCCTTCGTTAGGCCAACCAGCGACCACTACCTCGACTTCTTCTGCAGTAAGACCAAAAACACGGGCGCAAGCGTATTCGTCCAACACACCCTCATAGACTTTTTTACCGTCTTGGCACAACTGAAACGCTTCCCCTGACAGAAATGCTTCGGAGTCTTCATCATATAAGCTAATATCGACCGATCTTTGAGGCGAGGACTTAGTGCTTTGGTAGAGTGATAGATCGACATCCGAAAAGCGTCCGTCGTTTTGAACTTGGATTTCTCGCCAAACTTCTGATTGCCAAACGACATAAATATAACCGCGGTCAATAGATACATACCCAGAATCACTCTTATTAACTGGAACTACCGGCACCATCACGTTATCCCACTCATCCATCTGAGTATCTTTATCAACGGGTTGCAGGTCTTCGGCGAGTTTAAGCAAAATTGGCTGAGGCTGGTCGGAACAAGGGATTTTGATATAGAGCGTTTTTCCCTCAGCCTCGAGATCTTTAAATGTCGCGAGGCTGCGGTGTTTATTTTCTGTATCGGCCTTGCCTACAGTAACTTTTTCTTTTTGAGCTTCGGTTTTTCCCAACATCAAACATGCAGCATTGCTAGACCACTGCCCCGCAAACTCGACAACAATTTTTTGGTCTGGGCTTGGCTCAGAAGGTACATGCGTGTAACTACGAACTAAAGCAACATCGTCAGTAACCTGCTTGTATCCTGCTTTAAAAGCTTTGCTTTCATTCGAAGCAGATACAGAGTCAACGAGTGATTTAAGTCTAGGGAAGCTTTGCAGCTGAGAGTCCGTCAATGGCGACCGACGAGCAACGGTAGATAATGACACCCAATTGCCTTTTCCCAATTCGATTCTTATAGCAGCTAGCAATGCGCTGGTCGTTTTTTTGGCAGAGATGGAAATCTTTTGCGCCAACTCTTTAGGGAGGTTTCTAAGGATGTCATCTGAATTGCGCAAACGTGAAAGCTGCCCTATACACTCGTCCGGTGTAAGAACATAAGATAGCTCGTTGGAGGATAGCTTCGAGCTAGGTATAAATTTGCAAACTAAATGCATTTGAATTCTCCACAACCAACATCGTAAATATGGCTGCGGTGACAATTAAGCTGATAAGGCTTACAAGTACGATTTGGTCTGCGTATCCTACTTACTTAGCCATTTATTTTCAACGAGATAGAAAAATCACCCGAATTCAAAAACACCAAACAAATGGTGATTTTTACTATCAAAACATGCGATTTAACCACAATAAAAGCCAGTAACATCACCCACTTTGTCAAAATGGTAAAATCTTACTCTCTAAAAAAATTTAACTTATGGACTGAAGTTAACAAAAATCGTAATAACGTGAGCTTGAGGTAAGCGCTCGGAAAGTCAGAAGCTGATGAGATGCCCTCCTCAGCAACAAACAACAAATTGACTGTTACTGAGGAAGTTTAAATAAAAAGGTGAGCGCATTACGCACTCACAAAAGTAACTGCTCTGAAGCTTGCTAGGATTAAATTTGCTTCATCGCGAGTTAAAGAGGCGAGGTATTACCCATCGACCTCATGCAGAACACTATACCCAGAGTATAGAAACGAGCGTAAATATATAATATTTAAAAAGATTTTCAACGCGACACATTCACCACAGCATCTACCGAGCGACCATCACAATCACGTCATACACACCTAAAAGCAACATTGGCCTAGTTATTATAGTTATTCAGCCTTGTATTAAGACGATTCATTAATTCGAGTAACTTATCAATAAAGGCAATTATTTTGATAAATATCACAAAAAGTCCCAAATAAAGCGAGCTAAACGCTCGCTTTATTTATGCCGCATTTTTTAAAGTTTTGTTCTCACTAAAATATCGGTTGTAAACAGCACCTAAGGAGGCTGTACTTGCGAAGCGATCATAATTAAATGTTGCTTGAGCCTCTTCGGCAGAGGCAGACAGCTTGTTGGTACCATTCACATAAATCGTCACCGCCCCGTCTTTCAGTCCTGAAAGATCTAAGTCAATTGTCCATGAGTCTGAAAACACGGTTGCCATGCCTGTGGCTTCTGTACCATCAGCGTCGACTGCTTTGATATCTATGAACTCACTATCTTCAAATCGTTCACTGCTACCACTTATTGTCACGCTTTCCACTCCAGCAACATCGTTGATAGCATCTAGATGTATTGTTGGTGTGATTGGCATGGAGTAAGCCGTGTTCTGGCTACCGGTGTTTCCTGATAAGTCTTGGTAGTCACGAACTAGTAACGCCACATTCAGCTCTGACGAGTCTGGTACCACTACATCACCAGTCCAAACACTTGGGTCCGCGGTTGCCACTAACGAGGTGATCGTTGTGCCACCTAACTCCGCCACAGCACCTTGCAATGCTTTATCGAATTCCAGCGTTACCGTCACGCTTTGGCCGATGGCTTGGTGCTCAGGCGTAAACGTCACGTTAGTCAGCGTTGGCAGAGACTGCGCGAGTGTAAAGCTCTGGCTTTCACTCACTTCAATGCCGGCTGAGTTCGTCCCTGTAACAATCACGGTATAAGTGCCGTTGGTTTGGTTACTCATATCAATCGCGTCACTGGTCCAAGTGCCACCGGCTTGTACTGTCGCACTGCCGCTTTTTAGTACCGTCGCGCTGCCTTGGGCTTTCACTTCAAGACGCAGGGACTGACCGTCAAAACGTGTCGACGTGCCTTCGAATTGTAGCGTGGCGGCATGCGCTTCATCCACATTACCCACTGGCGTAATAGCTAAGGTTGGTGTGATCGGCATGGAGTAAGCCGTGTTCTGGCTACCGGTATTCCCTGATAAGTCTTGGTAGTCACGAACCAGCAACGCCACATTGAGCTCTGACGTGCTTGGTACTACCACATCACCAGTCCAAACGCTTGGGTCCGCGGTTGCCACTAATGAAGTGATCGTGGTACCACCTAACTCCGCTGCGGCGGATTGCAGATCTTTATCGAATTCCAGCGTTACCGTCACGCTTTGGCCGATGGCTTGGTGCTCAGGCGTAAACGTCACGTTAGTCAAGGTTGGCAGAGACTGCGCGAGTGTAAAGCTCTGGCTTTCACTCACTTCAATACCCGCAGAGTTCGTCCCCGTCACCATCACGGTGTAAGAGCCATTGGTTTGGTGACTCATGTCCATTGCGTCACTGGTCCAAGTGCCACCGGCTTGTACTGTCGCACTGCCGCTTTTTAGTACCGTCGCGCTGCCTTGGGCTTTTACTTCAAGACGCAGGGACTGACTGTCAAAACGTGTCGACGTACCTTCGAATTGTAGTGTGGCGGCATGCGTTTCATCCACATTGCCCACTGGCGTAATAGCTAAGGTTGGCGTGATCGGCATGGAGTAAGCCGTGTTCTGGCTACCGGTATTTCCTGATAAGTCTTGGTAGTCACGAACAAGCAACGCCACATTGAGCTCTGACGTGCTTGGTACCACCACATCACCAGTCCAAACATTTGGGTCCGCGGTTGCCATTAATGAAGTGATCGTTGTACCACCTAACTCCGCCGCTGCGGATTGCAGATCTTTATCGAATTCCAGCGTTACCGTCACGCTTTGGCCGATGGCTTGGTGCTCTGGCGTAAAAGTCACGTTAGTCAGCGTTGGCAGGGATTGCGCGAGTGTAAAGCTCTGGCTTTCACTCACTTCAATACCCGCTGAGTTCGTCCCCGTCACCATCACAGTATAAGTACCGTTGGTTTGGTGACTCATCTCAATCGCGTCACTGATCCAAGTGCCACCGGCTTGTACTGTCGCGCTGCTGCTTTTCAATACCGTCGCGCTGCCTTGGGCTTTCACTTCAAGACGCAAGGACTGACCGTCAAAACGTGTCGACGTGCCTTCGAATTGTAACGTGGCGGCTTGCATTTCATCCACACTGCCCACTGGAGTGATAGCTAAGGTCGGCGTGATTGGCATGGAGTAAGCCGTGTTCTGACTACCGGTATTCCCTGATAAGTCTTGGTAGTCACGAACCAGTAACGCCACATTGAGCTCTGACGTGCTTGGTACCACCACATCACCAGTCCAAACGCCTGGGTCCGCTGTTGCCACTAATGAGGTGATCGTTGTGCCACCTAACTCTGCAACGGCAGCTTGCAATGCTTTATCGAATTCCAGCGTCACCGTCACGCTTTGGCCGATGGCTTGGTGCTCAGGAGTAAACGTCACGTTAGTCAAGGTTGGCAGAGACTGCGCGAGTGTAAAGCTCTGGCTTTCACTCACTTCAATACCCGCTGAGTTCGTCCCTGTCACAATCACGGTGTAAGTACCGTTGGTTTGGTGACTCATGTCCATTGCGTCACTGGTCCAAGTGCCACCAGCTTGTACCGTTGCACTGCTGCTTTTCAATACCGTCACGCCGCCTTGGGCTTTCACTTCAAGACGAAGGGACTGACCGTCAAAGCGTGTCGACGTGCCTTCGAATTCTAACGTGGCGGCATGCGTTTCATCCACACTGCCCACTGGCGTAATAGCTAAGGTCGGTGTGATCGGTAATTCGTGAGCGGTGTTATCCTCCCCTATGTTACCAGTCAAATCTTTAAACTGACTAACAACCAAGTCGACACTTAACAGCGCGGTGCTCGGAACTTGTACATCACCAACCCAGACCTTTTTATTTGCCGTTGCTGACAGAGAACTAATGCGATTGCCGCCTAGCGTAGCGGTCGCCTCTTGGAGCTCTTTATCAAACTCAAGCGATACATTCACGCTTTGACCCTCACTCTGATGCTCGGGGTTAAATGTCACATTGGTTAGTTTTGGTAAGGTTCCTTCAACCGCGATACTTAAGCTGCTTCCTTTTCCAGGAATTGTGTTGGTACTTTGATAGCTATTGTCTTCTACCTGAATAGTGATATTTTTATCTTGTTTTTCTGGGCTGACATAGTTAACCGTCCACGTAATATTGTCTGAAGTCGACCAAGTATCTTGTTTTAACGTTCCTGTTGCACCGCTATCACTAGCGACAAGATGGGCATCTGAGATATCAAAGTTCGTAACTTCTTCTGTAAAGTTAAACGCAAGCGTAATCTCTTCGCCTCCAAAAAGAGGGGCGCTTGAGGCGGTAGAGATACTTAGCCCGGGAACGGTTGCCGCTTCCACATGCGCGTCAATAGAACTTTCACTCTTGTTATCCACCTTGTCTGTTGCTGACACCGTGATCGTATGATCGCCTTTAGGTAACAAATAGCTTATGACATAAGGCCCCGCTTCGGTTGTCGGCTCAGTAATCGCTTGAGGAGCCACAGTGCTGCCACCACTCACCGCTTTTGACGTGACGAGATTTAAATTTTTATCTGTAATGTATGCACTAATTTCCAGCTGATACTTATCGTTTGTCGGTACCTTAGAGATTTGATTAGCACTTAAGCCAGAAATACTTGGAACGTCATAATCAACAATAGACTCGATAACTTGTCCATCATAACTTTTGCCTAGTAATTCAAAGCTTGTATTCTCTCTTCCAACTGAGTCCGTCACCGTCACCTTAAGGGTATATGACCCTTGGTTATCGACGGCAAAGTTCATCATTCCATTACCACTAGATGAGATAACATCACCTGAGTAACGCAAGGAATCACCGAGGCTTGAAATAAGCTCCACAGAATATTGTGAAGCTTTCACTCTTTCTCCTTCCACCGTAGATACCGTAAACGGCTGGCTCGCCTTGGTTAAAAACAGTTTCCCACCCTGCAAACTCGTAATTCCATCGAAATCAACTGTGACTTTAGGAACACTAATATCAATGACTTTTCTGATATCAGAATACAGTCCGACGCTATCTGTCGCTTTGATGTCTACTGTGATTGAACCACGCCCCTCTAACTGAGATTTCGATAGTTCAAAGTACGTAGATGAACCATTCCCATCCTCTACTCTTTCTTCTTGATAACTCGGGTTTAAAACCGAGTAGTTTACTTTTGCGAGGCTGCTACCAGTGTCCGTTATGTCAAAACGAAAACGAACATTATCAGGATTTGTTGGCGATTCGGTTACGATAATCTCATCGCCAACACTTGGAGGTGTGTTGTCAACTTTAATATCAACGGTCGCTTCACCGACTCTCGACCACACATCTGTTGCGGTAATCGTTGTCCTGATCGTTTTTCCATCAGCATCGCTAGGAAGTTCACTCGTAAATGTTGAACACTTGTAGGTTGGGTCATCTGCACACACTTCCAGTTGCGCAAACTTCTCCGGATTATCTTTATAGTTGTAGGATTCCGTTCCAAATCTGGCCATCACATTGTCTAGCCTAGAATTTTCATACAACTTAATTCTGAATTTAGCGACAAGCTGCTGACCATTAATGGTTGTGTTTCCAACCGGATCAGTAATTTCAACGACTACTGAACCTTTAGGTAATTCAAGCAGTAGATCATGCTCTGGCGTCAAGTTTCCTGCTAAATCAGATACGTTCTTGATTTTGTATTCTTGAGTTGTACTCAGGCCATCAATAATATCGGCGTAGGATTCAGAGTACGTACACTTGATATTTCCAACACCTTTGGCACAGGTCGTTGGTGTATAAGCTTTGTTGCCAAGATTACGAACCAACTTTGGATATTTATCTGAACTTTCAGTATTCACGCCTGATAAAGCATCATTGAAAGAGAGCTCAAATGTGAGCATCTTCTTCTTCAAAGCTTCATCAAACCAAACATCACTTCCTTTAAAACTGTATGAGTTACCATCAACGACTGTTGGTGCATCAATATCCACCATCGAAAAATTGAACTTGTTGATCGTTTCACGCCCATTTGTACCCAAGGTTTTAGTGATCAAAGTGACAGGTGCCTTTGTCATGTTTTGCCCAACATTGACACTACAACTGTAAGGTTCTTGCGATACGTTGATAACACCAGAAGTTGGTTGCTCATTAGTTGGTGGTGCATCTAGAGAGTTGTACTCTTCACGAACCCAACACTCTAACGTTTTGGCTTTGACCGCACTCAATGTAGTAAAGGTGACATCAAGAACACCATCAGATAAGTAGTTTTGGAAGTCCAGCGGACTTGCAACCGAGAGAACCACGCCTTCACGCTGTACGCTAAAGGTTTGGTTTACTTTTCCAACCTTTCTGTCTTTTTCGTCAAGGTAACGAACTTTGTTGTAAACCTTTATATCAAGTTCATAGTTACCATCTTTGGCAATTTGTGTAGAAAGCAGCGTTGCCGTCCAAGTGCCATCTGCGGTTTCTGAGAACGTAAAGTTAGTCCCGTTTTGCTCTCCAGAAAATCTATACGTTGAGTCAATTCGATCAACGCCACTATCATCAACAATATCAAGCGTAAGTACGATATTCCCATCTTGATAGATGGTGTTGCTTGTAATTGGCGTTCCATCCGTGTAACTCATCGCCAGCGTCACCTGCGGGATGGAATTGTACACTTTAACGGTAAAATCTTGCTCACCACTGGTTAAGGTTGTGTTGCCACGAACATCAGACCCTTTTAAACGAACCTTGTGTGTACCCGTACCTAAATCACCAAGGCTCACTTTGAGATCTTCATTGATTTTTTTACCTGGAGATCCAGGTAATGGCTCAAGATCGCTAAACGTCCAATACTCTAGGCTTTCTCGATTTACGCCATTAATTGAAACATCACCGTTGGCATTTAGATCTAACGCCGTTAGGTCAAAGACATAGTTTCCTAAGTAGTAGTCATTCGCATTGAAACCACTTAACCCTAATGTTGGCCCATCACGATCAAGAATAACCTTGCTCGTGTTAGAACTAGATTCAAAACCGTAAATATCGGTTGCTTTTACATACAGTGACGTCGTTTTTTCATCTTCAGAAATGTCTATTTTATCTGTGTCACTCTTAATGAGAGACATTACAAACTCTTTAGATGAATCCGTTGGCACAATTGTCTTAATTGGCGAATCTTTACCATTCTGATATAGAGAGACTTGCTCAATGTCTGAATCGTCTATTACGGATTTAAATCGCACGTTGAACTCACGCCCGACAACATAGTTCTCTTTGGACAATGTGTCTTCAACCCAAGGCGTATTTAGGATGATTTCTGGACCTTTGTTATCGACTTGGAATGTGAATTTCCCTGTTGTACTAACATTGGCAGGGTAAGCGTTGTCCGTCGCAGTGACATAAAATTCATTCCATTCATCGTAATCAAATGCTTTTGAAACCAGTTGGACTTTGACGTCAGGTTGTTCACCAACTAGGTATGGTACGTCACACGTCTCTGTTATAGGGTCACAGCTTTCTAATGTCAGTGCCTGACCAGATCCTCGGCGAAGATCTATTTTTACATTATTGCCGGGGCTTAACGTCCCCCAATCAATGACAGGTGTCCATTGGTTGTTACCGCCTAAACGGCTTTGAACCTGCTCACTTTTTACAATAGGAGCTTCAGAGTCGATACGAATATTGAATCTCGGAGCCGTGCTAGTTAACTCTGAAACGGAGTTACCTAAATTATCCTCTGCCGCTGCAACGACTAGCCAATCACCATCACCCGGGTAAATCGTCGCGCCTTGATTTGAACAAAGCTCCCCCGTACATAATTTGACTTTAAAGGCGTCTTTCGAGTTATTCGCAAAGTCCTCTGGTGTGTATGTGACTTTTTCACCCGTTTGCTGGTAGAAAACAAGACCTCTTGAAGAAAGCTTGTCACCCACAACATCTTCAACCTTGAAGGTCAATTCATGGGTATTTTTGGCATTTAAATAAATACCGTCTTCTACAGGTTTACCGTCGACGTCATTAGGTGGGAGGTAACTCGTTTTAGGGAAATCATTATCAATAAATACCGTTTCTATAAACGGAGCTTTGCCATCGTAACCATACGCATTGCCATGTGGGTCCATGGCACTGGTTTCCACAGCAAACTCTACAATATCTTTTAGTTCACTAGACTGAGAGTTAAGGGTAAAGAGGTACTCTTTTCGATAAGCATTGCTGTTGCCAGGGTTCTCTACAATGTTGATGTCCAGCGGTATTTCAATGTTTGGCTCACTGGCTTGATACCACATCGTGCTAAACTTCGGACCATAAGCGTCGGTTTCTACAATACCAGAAGGATCGTCTAGGACAATTTTAGAAACAACTTCACCAGCAATATAAAGCTTATTGCCAACCATCGTCTCTCGACCGCTTTCAATCGTTAATTTGGGCTGTGGAGGCAAGATATCGATACTGCTACCCTCTGTATCAAAAATGTTCTTACCATTTAAGTTAGGATTAGCCATCGAAATATCATCAGCATAGAGCTGCGCGATATTGGTCTCAATACCGTATTTGCTCGCCATGATTTCGTAATACGATTGCGCTAAATCCTTTCGATAAGTATCGGAACCAAATTGATAAGAATCGAGCATAACCTGACGTCCACCAACACCAATACCATTCGCTTTTCCATCAAAGCTCAAATCATCGTAAATAGCGGAGGCAAAATCTAATGAGTTATTTCTCGGCATTCCTTGAGCAATACTATCGATAGCTTCGACAAGAAATCGGTGTAGATAATCGTTTGATGGCTTTTCTGGAATCGCTTTGGTAGCAAGCATTTCGTTCGTTGCATAAGGCACAACCGTTGGATCAAACCCAAAGAATGAGTTGTTGTTCGTACCTGATAACGCGTAGCGCACCTCATCAAGAATTTGAATCGCACGCTCAGAAGTTTTCTCTCCGGCAGTGACTTGATCCCACTGGAAATCAAACAAGCTAGTCTGATATGTCGATAGTTCAGTAATATAGTAAGTCTGAGAGCCATTGAGCTTAAAGTACACGCCAATATTGGCCTTGTTTAAATCAACCGTTACTTTTTTGGTTCCTGGATTTCTTTTCCATTGATAGTAGTATGGCTCGCTGCCCTCGATACCAATTAAACGAACACGCATGAAGTCATAATTCACAACATCAGTTGTGGTTTCACAACTCGCGACGTCAAGAGCCATTGATTGATCACTTTCCAATTGTTGGATAGTGGTACAACTCGCAAGTGAAGTGAATTCACCATTTGGACTCAACCCTTCAAGTTGCGCTCGCGCACCAATAAATGGTGTCACCACTTTTATGGTTGGTAGGTCAAAGCTACTTCTAAAATATACTTCTCTTGGAGTGCTTTCGTTATCAGACTCATCGACGGTTTGAATGACTAACTTTTGACTACTGTTTTCTGATACCGATTTAAAGCTGTCACCCAAAATATCTCTTACAAACGGAATGTAATAGATGACATCCTCTACTCGCCCATTGCTATCTAACAGCGTTTCGTGCGGAATTTTTGCGATGTAATCGTCATCTGATGCAGTTGTATCAATAACTTGCTGAAGTGAGTAGTTGTTATCGTTGTTTTGGCTTACGTAGTACTTGACGACGAGCTTAAGCTTATTAGCGTTGGAGCCTAAAACCGTATCGGTATTTACGTCTGATACTTTCACACGAACATAAGGGATTTTATTCTCTTTCAATAAATTAGCGTTGAAGTTACTAAAATCTATCCCTTTTAATGAGTTCTGAATCCCTATACTTGCGTACGCATAGTCAATCTTCAAGAAATCGCGGCTCGCTTGAACATTGTCTGGGGTATACGTATCTTGAGAGTAGATACCATCGTAAGTGGTTCGTTCACCATCTAAACCCACATTTACGTACGTCATTGACGTACCTTCAGGATAGGTTATCGTCTGTGCTGGCGCTTGATCGTCACGACTTACTGCATGCTGAGCGGTGCCCGTATTACCTTTGCTATCCTTCGCTCGAACCTCAAAGACCGTCGTAGATAGGAATTCATCAGTTGGGTAAGCCTTACTAAACTCACAAGCGTTTCCAGACTCTACCGTTACAGGAGAACATGTGACGTCCTCATGTAAGCCATCTTTAAATGAAATACTGACCGAACTGATCTCTTGCGAGCTTTCTTTTACAACCCCTTTCAGAACATACTCTTTAAGTTGATTATTAATTGCACTCGCCGATGTAATATCAATAACAGGCGCATCGTTATCCCATTCAAAGTTGATATGAAGACCCGAATGGCTGCCTGGAATTAACTCATTACCCAATACATCCGCTGTATATAAGACTAATCGTGCTGCTGTTACGTTTGAGAGCCCTGTGGCAGGGTTCATATCCACACTATCGATCTCTTTGGTATTAATGTTAACTTTAACGTTGGTCTCTCGAAGGCCAACTTCAAAATCATCAAATTCAACCGAACAGAATGTGCTTCCAAAATCTTGTATGTCGTTACATTGAAATTCACCAGACCAAGAGCCATTAATCTGATACTGAATAAAGGCGGATACGTCTTCTACACCGATATCATCTACAATCTTTAGATCAACTTTGTCAGTGCCAGCGAGTACATCACTGTCCGTACGAGTAACTATTGGCGCATCTGTATCGATATCCGTACCATCTCGCGGTGGAATGACGCCATCAGTACTGCCATATGTACCTAAGTCATTAAGCTTCTTACTAAAGTCGACATAGTCTGCGGCATCAGTACCAGAGATATTGACACTTGGATCGTTTACCACGATCAGAACATGCTGAGATAAATCACGTGTATAAATGTCGCTATTTATCTTTTTCTGTCCAAAGCTGAGGGGAGTCACTGCTCCTGAAGTCTGGCTCACTTCAAGACCATCAAGAACACCATCTGCAATAACATCCCGATATTGGATGTCAGCGAAATGCATTGAAGTGTAGACGTTATCGCTGTTGCCGTATTTTTTTATAAGATCGTAAGAGTAAGACGAGTATGCAGTTAATAAAGCGCCGTATTGATGCCCAGCACTAGCAAAACTGCTTTGCCCACCTTTGGTTATATCAATAGGTTTGGTCTCATTTACGTCAAACCCATACATGCTATTGATACTATCCAAAGCGGTTGAAAAGGCACTCTCATCTGTGGATCCTTGAGAAATTTTGTACTTTGCCAAGCCTGCTGCCAAGTTCGACAGCGGAGTAAGCATTAACTTTTGCTCACTCCCCTCTTTAAAGTTCACAACACCTTCAAATTTAAGTGTCTTCGCATTGCTCACTGATACCGTTTCATTCGTAAACGGGTCGGTATAACTCCCCTCTTTTGCAACAACAAAAAGAGGCATTGAAGACGATTCAAACTCTAGCAGATAGTTTCCGAACGCATCAGACGTCGTGTTAGCCAACTTCCGGCCTAAGTTTCCATTTTTGAACTCGAAAACCTCAATCTTTGCGCCATTTACAGGGGCGTCAAAAACCATACCGGAAATGCTTCCTTTGCTTCTAGCTGGAGGTGTGTTGTCTCCTCCATCACCACCACCACATGCACTCAATAAAAGAGATGTAAGCGTAAGACCTAATGTTAATTTCAGCGTATTTTTAGCGAACATAGTAATTTGGCAAAATATATTTTGCCGAGATTATATTATTGTAAAATATTTTCTCAACGTGACAATAACACCATTTAAAAAGCCAAAAACACCAGACCAACCGTCACTTTTACTAAATTATTAAATTAAAATCATCACCTATAATTATTCACTTAGTTAAAACGGAGGAATTAGCCATACTTTAATGCTAGGTTTTATTTAAAATATTATACTCTACGCACAACTGTCAGCCTTGATAAACCACCAAAACTAATGACTATTTTAATAATAAAAAGGAGTGTGCGAACTCCTACCGCAACCCTTCTCACCATTGCCTTACTCATTTTTATTAGCGTGTCGCTTTCTCACCACATCCTCACTCCCATGGATAGACTGCCTACCGTTAAGCCTTTGGAGTTCAAGAATGAGGGAGTTCAAGCACCTTTTGAGGGGGGGACTCTTAGACAAAAAATCACCATAGGTGTGGTTGAGTACTCGTTTGTCGCTTCATTGTTAAAATCAGGGATAAGTCAAAAAGAGATTAATTTGCTATTGGCCCTTATTAAAAGTAACTTTAATATTATTGATTCAGTTAAGAGAGATGACCATTTTATCTTAAGAACTAAGTTAAATAGTAGAAATGAAACCTATATTAGTTCTTTTTACTATTTAGGTAGTAAAACCGATTTATTTATTATCAATGATGGGCAAGGTAACATATTTGATGAACATGGCGTGTCAATAAAAAATAAACTCCGATTTTCAGATCCCTTTGATAAAAGCTACAGAGTAAGCTCTGGCTATGACTTAAAACGAACACACCCAGTAACTAATATAACGACTCCGCACTTAGGCACTGACTATGCAACACCAGTAGGTACACCGATTCGTAGTATTGCTGATGGTATCGTTTTAAAGTCTCGTTACAACCGTTTTGCGGGCAACTACATTAATATCCGCCACACAAATGGTGCGGTATCACGGTACCTACACTTATCTCAACGCAACGTCCACGTTGGCGAGAAGATCAGCCGAGGACAAGTGATAGGAAAAACGGGTAACACAGGAAGAACAACAGGGCCGCATTTACACCTTGAACTGCACATTAATGGTATTCCGATTGATTACGAGCGATACATTCAAAAGCACCCAAACACTGACGTTAATATAGAAATGCTGATTGCAGCGAGAAAAGAAAAAGCAGAATTAACAGCGGAATGGCAACGGTATAGACAGTCAAACCGGCAATAACATACTTCGGTTCGATCTTTCTTCATTTATCTGAAGCGAGTCCTCGTAACCCTCTGAGCACTTCAAGACCTGTCGCCACTTTCCAAGTTCAGGACAAAAAAGAGCCGCTATATGTGGCTCTTAGTGATTCGAATCTTTGTTTGCAGCCCATGGGTTAATATTTTTGTGGGCACAACTGAATGTAGCAAACTTGCTGGCACGTAACACGCTTAGACTTCAGAAAAAGCTATCGTCCTCCAGCAAGAGCTTTAATGGTTCAGCATCCAACTGCTGTTGATCGCCTCTCCCTGCTCATCAAGTTTATGAATAATATAGTCGATAAATACTTTTACTTTCGCGGGCACAAACTTACGACTTGGATAGTATATATAGACACCTTGACCATCGGTTCTTTGAGGTTCAGAAACCAACATCAGCTTACCTTGCTGCACTAAGTCTCGAGCAAGATATTGGGGCATCAGAGCAATCCCTGCTCCTAAACTCGCTAAAGAGGCCATCGCATAACCATTGTCTACTGTCACTTGATGTGTAGGACTAAATTCTACTAATTGCCCATCTAAAGGCATCGTCAAGGTAAGCAAGCGCCCCGATTGTTTATAGCGGTACATTATCCATTTGTGCTGGTTAAGCGCTTCAACACTCTGAGGCCGACCAAACTTCTTTATGTACTCCGGACTGGCAAACATACCCATATCAATAGGACATAATCGCCTCGCAATCAGGTTGCTGTCATTTAGTCTCCCGCTTCGAATAGCAACGTCCATCCCACTCTCCAATATACTGGTGTATTCATCGGAAAAGCTAAGATCCAACTTCACTTCAGGGTAACGTTCGCAAAACTCTGGAATCAGCGGAGTTATATAGTTTTGCCCGAACGATAAAGGAAGGCTGACACGAAGTGTACCAAACGGAGATGCAATACTTTGATGAAGCTGCTCTTCACTACTTTTGAGCAAGTTGATCACTTCTCTTGCCGTCTCAAGGTAGTTAAACCCCGCTTCAGTGAGCTGGAGTTGACGTGTTGTACGGTGAACTAAACGAACACCCAAATCCTGTTCTAGGCGAGCAATCGCTTTACTAACAGTAGAAGGCGACTGCCCTAATTGATTCGCGACTGCTGTAAAGTTCCCTAAGTCCACAACAGATACAAACAACTTTATTAATGACAGTTTATCCATAACGCTCAGAATTAATGAAAAATAATCACATCTAATATGACAGAAAAAGTATTTTTGTGTCATGCAAACTTTTCTAGTATTTCGGAAAAGCATACCTAGCTATGGATATTTCTACTGACCTCAGAGACGACAAATAAAGCCAACACCATTAACTCTACACTCATAATGCTCGTGCTTACGGCATTTTCTCCAACCTTTATTCCATTGCATCTCATTAAGTGCAATGAAACATACTGAACTTGCTCTAACACGGTAAGAGGTTTTAATGACAATAATTCAACTTAAACGCGAAGTGATCTGTTTTGCTGGCGATTCTGGAGATGGTATCCAATTACTTGGAGAACGCTTTTCAGACAACTCGTCGAAACAAGGAAACGATGTCATGACGTTACCTGATTATCCAGCTGAGATACGGGCTCCGGCAGGAACCACATCTGGAGTATCGGCTTTTCAGATGCAATTTGCCTCAACAGAGATTTATACTCCTGGCGACGATTTTTCAGTCTTAATCGCTCTGAATGCCGCTGCATTAAAAACCAAAATCTCACAACTCGTTGAAGGCGGTTTGGTGCTTATTGATCTCGATGGTTTTAATAAAAAAAACCTTGAGCTTGCTGGCTATGAATCTAACCCATTGAGCGATGGTAGCCTCGCAGATTATCGAGTGATTAGTGACAGTTTTACGCGTTTAACCGTTCAATCTCTTTCTGAGTTAAACATTGCGCCTAAAGTAGTGAAGCGAAGCAAAAACTTTTTTATGCTTGGTATTGTTTTATGGATTTACAGCCGTCCGCTAGAACCGACCATTGAATGGCTAAATAATAAATTCGCTGACAATTCGCAAGCGAGAGAGGCAAACACTTTAGCCATAAAGTCGGGATTTAATTATGCTGAAACAACCGAAATATTCAGCGACTGTTTTCAGGTTGCTCCCGTAGCAGATAAAGCTGGCTTGTATCGCACGGTTTCAGGGAACGAAGCATTATCGCTTGGGTTAATATGCGCAGCAGAAAAACTCCAACGCCAGCTATTTTTGGGCTCGTACCCCATAACACCCGCCTCAGATATTCTACACACACTATCAACCTATCAACACTTTGGGGTCACGACATTCCAAGCAGAAGATGAGATTGCAGCTGCTTGTTCAGCTTTAGGTGCATCTTATGCTGGCGGTTTAGGAGTCACATCAACGTCTGGCCCTGGATTATGTTTGAAAGCAGAGACCATTAACCTTGCCGTGATGGCGGAGTTGCCAATGGTTGTTATCAACGTACAACGTGGAGGCCCCTCAACTGGCCTACCGACTAAAACAGAGCAATCAGACTTGCTTTTGTCTTTGTATGGTAGAAATGGGGATTCACCACTCCCAGTGTTGGCTCCTGCTTCTCCCGCAGACTGCTTTGACATGGCAATCGAGGCCTGTCGAATTGCTACTACATTTATGACGCCAGTGATCTTATTGAGTGACGGCTACTTAGCAAACGGCTCCGAATCTTGGCTCGTGCCCGACCCTGATGAGATTAAGTTCACTGCCGAGGCAACAAAAGCAAACATAAGCCCTTTTTATCCCTATGCCCGTGATGACGTGTATTACAGCAGAGAGTGGGTCACGCCTGGTACAAAAGAGAAAATGCACCGCATTGGAGGGTTAGAAAAGCAAGCGATTACTGGCAACCCTTCTCATGATCCTGAAAACCACCAGCGCATGACTGATGAAAGAGCAAAAAAAATAAATAACATCTGCCATTTCATCCCTAAACAAACGCTAACAGGCAGTATTCAAGACTCACTGCTAGTGCTAAGTTGGGGAGGCACGCAAGGTTCTGTGTCGACCGCAATTGAGCATCTGAGAAAGCAAGGCGCATCGGTTGCCCACGCCCATATTAAATATCTAAACCCGTTTCCAGTCAATTTGGAAGAGCTCATTAGCCAATTCAAACATGTGCTTGTTTTTGAGTTGAATAACCAGCAGCTCGTTAAAGTGATTCGCTCACAATATGCCATTTCGGCACGCTCCGTAACCCAAGTTAAGGGGTTACCATTCAAAGTTCACGAGGTCATTGAGTCTATCAACCACCACCTGAAGGAAATTAAAAATGACGACTAAGGTACTCAACCGCAAAGATTTCGCTTCTGATGTTGAAGTCAAATGGTGTCGAGGCTGTGGTGATTTTAACGTATTAAAAACGATGCAGTCCGTTCTAGCACGATTAGGTCGAACTAAAGAGAACACCGTATTCATCTCAGGGATCGGCTGCTCATCTCGTTTTCCTTATTATCTCGATACTTATGGATTTCATACGATTCACGGCCGTGCCCCTGCCATCGCTACTGGTGTAAAAGCGAGCAATCCAGAGTTAGATGTTTGGGTTGTAACTGGCGATGGTGACGCACTGAGTATTGGCGGTAATCACTTTATTCACGCGATTCGACGCAACCAAGACATTAAAATTTTGCTTTTTAATAATGCTGTCTATGGACTGACCAAAGGCCAATTTTCCCCGACAAGCGAACAGGGCTTCATTTCTAAGTCGAGCCCTGAAGGCTCTCCCGATCAAGCGCTTAAGCCTTTGGCATTAGCAGCATCCGCAGGTGCTACGTTCATAGCACGAACATCAGACAATGATCCTGCACACATGACGATGGTGTTAGAGGCTGCCGCCGCGCATTCGGGCACTGCTGTAGTTGAAATCCTGCAAAACTGTGTCATTTTTAACGATAAAGTGCACGAACCTTACAACGGCCCAGCTAATAGAAGCGAACATCTACTTTATCTCTCAGATAATGAACCGTTATTGTTTGGTAAAACACACTCAAAAGCGTTGATCAATAGAGGGTTTGGTTTCGAGATTGTCGAATCAGAGGCCCCGAACCTTTTGCTCCACTCCAGTCAATGCGAGGAGTCATACTATGCTTATGCGCTTGCTAACTTGAGCTATCCAGACTTTCCCGTACCCGTGGGCGTATTTCGTTCAGTGACTCGACCTACTTTTGATCAGGTCATTCAACATCAAAAACACCAAGCAACTCTAAAATATGGTCAAGGCGACTTAACCGAATTGCTCAAACAAAACAGTTATGAGCGTCTCTGCTAACAATTGAAAGAGCCAACTATTGAGGTAACCTTTCCTACAAAGATGAAACTAAAAGGTTTCCGATTCTAGTTGGCGACTTGCTGAATGATGAGTTGATAAGGAAGTGTGGTGGTTGCAGATATCCATCACAATAAAAAGAGGCTCTATAATGAGCCTCTTCTGTTTTTTAAAATAGTGACATCGTCACTCTACTGAATGATTTCTATCGTATTCAGCGCTTGCCTTTTTCAGCCCTTCTAAATCGTCTGAACGTAACAACCTCTTCAGACTGTCGATTTTCTTATCAGGCCAATCATATATCCTAAGAGCGAGTAGTTCGTCTATCGTCTCTAGAGAAAAGCGATATTTGATATGCTTAGCTGGTGAGCCTGCAACCATGCTGTAAGGCTCAACATCTTTCGTCACCACGCTGTTTGCCGCAACGATTGCTCCTTCTCCGATAGTCACACCCGGCATTATCATGGATCGCATACCGAGCCAGGCGCCATCGCCAATGTGAGTATCTCCTTTCCCGACATACGCTTCTTCAATAAAGTCCATAAATGGGTACAAGGAGAACCAATCAGCTCTATGTGTGCTATTTCCCCCCATAACAATCACAACTTCCGCTGCAATACAGACAAAGTCACCTATATGTAACTTATCAATCTTCCATTTTGGTTCCCAATCTCGGCTGAACTCATCGCCTTGTAGATATCTTACAACGGACTCCTCAAAACCGGCGTCCCAACAATCACTGTAATAACTATGTTTACCTTTAATCGTTATATTTGGATTCGTAACAACTTCATGTAGCAAAGTCACCTTAGACCAATGCTTAGTTTTCATGAATACTCCTATAAATACTATCGAATAAAACAATGCAGATAGTATGTATCTAAATAAGCTCTAATAATTACGTAGTGCCTATTACCACTAAAATTTACTTCACTACCGAGCTAATAATATTGTAAGCAGCCTCTACTCTTTCTGCATTAGGGTAGTTTTTATTCGCCAGAATCACTATGCCTATTTTTTCAGAGGGTACATACGCGACATATGCCCCAAAGCCACCTGTTGAGCCCGTTTTGTTATACCAAACGTCACGACCGAGAGTACCGGATACACTTGCTTGAACCGGTTTAGCGTTGAGAATTACATCGCTGGAGTTACCCTTCAATAATTGCGAAAGTGAAACGGGGTAATCATAACCTTCCCACCCTACGGCTTGCGTAAACGTGTCGGTATCAAAATACTTAGTATGAGTTCGCTCTAGCGCATTTTCTATATCCGTATTAAGTTGCGCTTGACCCATATTTGCTTCGATATATTGAAGCATGTCTAAGCTTGTTGATTTAATACCATAGGCTTGTGCATCAAGAATACCTGGATTAACTCTAACGGGTTTTCCCTCAGAACTATAACCAAAAGCATAGTTGTTAAGCTTATCCTTTGGTACATCGACAAAGGTATTGGTCATACCGAGCTCAGGTAGGATGACGGTTTCCATCATTTCCGTATAGTCTGACTTCATACTCAAGGCACCGATGTAGCCAAATAGACCAATACTAGGGTTTGAGTACTTCCTCTTCGTACCGGCTTCGTACTCCGGTTTCCACGTTTTGTAGTACTGCATCATTTCAGCGTCGTTCGTTACTTCGCTAGGAAATTGCAATGGTAGACCACCTGCAGTGTAGGTTGCGACATGAACTAGCTTGGTATTACCCAGGACACTATTTTCTAATTCTGGAATATAATCTTTGACCTTGTCATCCATGTTCAACTTACCTTTTTCTTGGGTGTACCCAATCAAAGTAGCGGCAAAAGTTTTACTGATAGAGCCGAGTTCAAAAATTGTGTCGTTGGTGACTAAACTCCCCGTACTTTCGTCAGCGAAACCGTAATTGTAAAAATAACGCTTACCATCAATCGTTACTGCAACAGCCAACCCCGGAATGTCGTATTCGTTCATTAATCCTTTAGCACATTCATCAACTATGCTCTTTAATTGACTGCTAACCGTTAACTCCGTTTTCGCAAACGTGACGAAAGAAGTGAGCGATAAAATGGCCACTAAGGCATTGTTTAGTTTCATTGAACCCTCAATTTTTAATTTTCACTTATAATTAATTTCTAGTTTATTCCAAGGCTTTTAGCTTTTTATATAAAAGTAATCCTGACTTGAAGAACTCCAATCGTTAACCCCCGATGAATAACACTATGTCTTCAAATTTTTAGTACGATATAAACAGGTTTAAACCTGATCACCGTTGATAGGTAGGCCGATTAGATACGAATGTAATTAACATCCGTTTGCAAGATGGGGAAATAGTGTACTCAATTACGCTTTCTCCATATCACGATAACGGTATACTAGGTAGATATACTTGGTATATACAGATCCACATCCTCACAACGATTTAGAACCACTTTTCAACGTCTACAGAGAAAACGATGCCATTTTCACTACACTTCGAAACTGGAAAAGTCACCAGCCAACAGCTTTATTCCGAGATATACCAAGGGATATTAGAAGGCAGATTACGCTCAAATGAGAGATTACCGTCGACTCGCATGTTGTCTAAAAAGTTAGGCATAGCAAGAAACACTGTCATTTCGGTGTATGAGCGACTTCAGTTCGAGGGGTGGATAGTAAAAAAGGCAGGGTCTGGCACGTACGTAAGTAATGCTCTAGAACAAACGGTGAATCAAGATAAGAGACCAATAAAACACTACCAACTAGGGGTGTTTGGCACTAACGCAGCGAAAAAGCCAGAGATCATCGCACCAAAGAATCTAGACTATGACTTCACTTTAGGCGTTCCTGATCATCAGAGAATAGCAAAGCATATTTGGCGACACTCAAGACTGAGTAGGCTCAATGCATTAACTCCAGAGTTTGCACATGGTGGTGATTTGCAAGGACTAGCTTGTTTACGAGAGTCTATCTGCGAGTATGTAAGACATTCGAGAGGCGTAATCTGTGATCCTGAAGACATCATCATTACGCAAGGATGCCAGCAGGCAATAATGACGACTCTCCTTACATTACTCTCTCCGGGGGACCTCGTGTCGACGGAAGATCCAGGATATCCTGTTTTTCGAAATCAAGCTCGATTGCTTGGCGCGCAAATAGGCACCGTACCGATGGACAACCAAGGCGTTGTCGTTGAATCAATCCCTTCTAATACCAAAATTATTTATACAACGCCTAGTCATCAGTTCCCTTTAGGCTTTAGCTACTCCGTAGAAAGAAAGTTAGAACTGTTGAGGTGGGCAGAATTTAATAACGCAATCATTATCGAAGATGATTATGATGCGGAATATCACTATCTCAATACCAGTAAGCAAGCTCTGAAGTCACAAGACAAAAATGACTGCGTCATAATGATAGGCAGTTTCTCTAAAATACTATTTCCCGGCATACGCATTGGATATATGATTCCACCAAAGTCTTTAATAGAGCCAATTTCAAATATGTTATGGCACTTGGGAAGAAGTACATCTGTAGTGTCTCAAATCCTACTTGACGAATTCATGCGTGACGGTCATTTCTCTCACCATTTACTCAATATGAATAAAATCTATAGCGAAAGGTATCATAAGCTCACTCAATTAATTGACAACGTAGATTGCTTACAACGTATTCAGAGCCAAGGTGGATTGCATATAGCAGCTGAAGTATCGGGGTGCGCGACACAAATGGTGAATAAGCTTGCTTCATCCAATGTAGCGGTTTATCCATCATCGCATTTTTCTATCAACAATCATTCTAATGCCCTCTTATTTGGGTTTGGCATTATCCCTACCCCAAAAATAGAAAAAGCATTTGATATTATTCAATCAGTATTGGATTAAAGCAGATATAAAATTGCCTCTTCAAAAATGTCATAAACCTAAAAAGCAATAAACTTATGAAGAGGCAATATCAAACTATCGTCTTGATAGGTATCAATTTATCGTCGTGTTATCACCAGCAGAGTCAGAGCAACTGCGAGCTTGGAACGCTTTTCAACTCAATAAGGGTTCACTACGAATTGTGTCGCTCTAACCCGCTTGTTTTGCTTCAGCCTCCAAACTATATTTCTTCGACTGTAAACGTACTAGGTTCAAAGTAAAGCGACGTATCACGCTGACATTTTCAGCGCCACCAGCAACCCTATTACGTAAATCATCTTCTTTTAAGTTCACATCTAGTATCCAATGAACCTTATTTTTCTAATATCGAACGGATAGTAAGTTCTGCTTAACACTCTATCAATCACTATCTTTCCCTAGATGTTAAAGAAGAGAAGACTTCAAGGTAATTAAGGATTTGTTATGGACTATTGACCTACATAATAAAGATCACAATCACGACATTAATCTCCAGTGATTTACCATACCGCTTCATGATCACTTGGGATACAAATTATCGAAAAATACCAAACCATAAATTAATACACTGATAACGGCTCAAAAAAATAACGAAGTTGTAGCGCAATTATATCAACATCATTTTCATGTAAAAAATAACGAGCGCCTTGGACACCGATCTCCCAATTATCTGAGAGGTTGTAGCCAACTTCTGCACCAATATATCCATCAAAACCATCCACTTCCGTCGTTATCTTGCTGCCTTGATACGTACTTTCAATATCGGTTTCCCAGAACAAGCCCCCCAAACTCAGTTTTGCGGACCATGAATTGTATTGCCAGAACTTATAACCGATGTCGAAGCCCATGCCCTCAACAAGGAGTGGTGCTATCGATGCGACATTGGCGTGATAGTCTTCTGGTGAAGTAGTAGCACTACGCAATGTAGCACCACCTTCACCCATATCAATATAACGAATAGCTCCAGACCATTGCTCAGAAAAAGTATATCCAAACCCGACAGAGCGATAGAGCCCGGTGTTGTCAGTAGAGATTACGTTATCACCTTTAACAGCATCACGCTCATCTGCATGGCTTGACCCCATTTGAACATCAACATACCAGCCCGCTTGACTACTAAAACTAAACACAGCAATTAGTGCTAGAGCACTGTTTCTTCCATAACGTTGCATGGCTCCTAACAAAATCAAAAGCATCAACACCATTCCACCCAATGATCCTGCTGAAGTATTTTCAACCTTTACATCTCTTACCAACTTAACTGTCACTATAACTTTCCCTGTGTCTTGCAGGCCTTGGCTATCTTGAATGATATATGTCAACACATCATTGCCTTCAAACCCTGAGGTAGGGGTATAGGTCACGCTCTGATCTGCATTCATGACCGCCTGCCCATACTGCGCTTGGACTGAAACCAACTTCAATGTGTCGTTATCCGGATCGGTATCGTTAGCAAGGACATAAACCGTGACAGGGGTACGATCATCGGTGGTAATATTATCGTCCACCGCATTCGGATTCTGACTGTTTACCACATTTACCGTCACCTTCGCCGATCCCGTTCCACCATTACCATCCGTTACGCTATAAGTGATCAAAGCCTCCCCGTAGTACTGTGGTTGAGTGACATAACTTAGTTTGTTATCAACCACACTAACACTACCAATATCTACAGAAGCGCGACTTACCTTCAGCCCATCACCATCAGCATCGGTATCATTGCTCAATACATCGAGCGTCACCGTACCATTGAGACTAACAAACGCATTGTCGTCAATCGCTTGAGGGAGTGCATTATTGTTTACACGAGCGGCAACGACGCCAGGGTCAACGACACTGCCATTAGCCAATCCGTCATCATCGTTCGGACCACCGTCTTCAATGGTAAGTTGTACACACCAGTCACCTTCAGTCAGACCCTGTGACCATGAACTGTGCCCTGGTGGCGGACAATAACCAGCCTCGCCAGCACTAGAAGAAACTGTGTTTTGAGCATCCTCAATAAAGTCTATCCACCCCTGTTCAGCGTTATACTTTCGGTACACTGCATTTGCTGGAACAGGTAAACGCTGAGGCAAAACTAATTGATAGCTTTGGCCGGGCAGCGGCAAATTAGTTACTACAAAATCAAAGATTCCCCCGATGCTCTTCATGTTGATATCTTTAGGAAGCTCCTCATCTAGCAATAAAGCTCCTCCTGTTGTGTTAGTCAGAATGGTTATTCCTTTGCGTAAACAGACACCTGGCTGCCCCTCAATGAGGAAGCGATCTTTTTCTGACACAACCTGTTGAATTACGTTACAGTCAGAAATTGCGTCAAGATAGTCAGGAATGCCATCACCATCACTATCATTATGACCTTCTTGATCATCCGGGATTAAGTCGCCATCACTATCTTCACTTCCGAGCTCCGCCAATGTTTGTACCACTTCTAAATAGACATTCCGTGTCACTGATAATGGTGGAGTGCCATTGTCAGTCACTGTCAATTGCAAATTGTAAATCGCTGAACTCAGTAATTGCGGAGAGAAAGTCAATGTTTCGCTGTACATCTGCCCCGCAATCGCTTGGTTAAGTACATCGCTATCACTACTCCATCTGAAACTGTGTATATCGGACATATTTGCATCATTAACACTGCTTGTGATTGTGACCGGTTCAACACCATTTTCAATTTGGCTCCGCTGCTCCCCCGCCTGAGATACACTTACCGAGACCTTCGGAGCCACATTCTCTTCAAAGATTGTTAAGGTGTAACGACGCTTACTACCTAGATTAAGGGTGCTGTCCAAATCAATCACTAAGGTTTCAACGCCTTCACTTTGTCCATCATTAAGTAGTTCGAACGAAAGTTTGCCTTCGGTACCACTAGGTATCACCACTTCGCCAGAGGTGAGTGTGTGGTCATCACTGTCTGTGCTTCCTGAAACCGTGTAAGGTACGACTACTGGGTAACTCGGCGATGGGCCGTTAAGGTGTATCGTTACGCTATGGTTGGTGCCTTCCGTGGTTTGCGCATCTTTGGAGATACTTATCAGTGGATACACTGTTACCGTTTGACTAGCCTCAGCAACGTTTCCATCAGAGTCTTGAGTGCGCCAATAGACCGTATTAGTTCCAGGTCGGAAGAAGGTTGTGCTGTCCACCAATGAAACAGGTAATAGCTTGCCTGTGCTATCTCGGGCCACGGCAGAGCCTAATGCAACTTTAGTAAAGAGCGAACTTGCGTTCACTTCGATATCTGAAGGTGCGGTTATTGTTGGTGCGTCCAATCTCGCACTTTTAATTGTCACGATTGCTTTCGCGGTGGCCTTTCCTCCATTACCATCTTTCACACTGTATTGCACTGTCACTGTACCAATTGAGGTCGTTACCAATTGGATTTGACTGCCCACAATTGTTGCCGTTCCAGATGTAGGTTTAACCCATTCCAGTTGTAATGTGTCTAGATCAATATCGCTGTCGTTGCTGAGTACATCCAATAAGTAGCTACCATCGTTACTCTCGGTAAAGACATAGGTATCATTAACTGCCATTGGTTCATCATTGACGTTGATTACCGTGATGCTAAACGCTGCTAGAGAAGCGCTTAGCTCACCGTCAGAGACACTAATAACAATATTATTGGTGCTGCCAACATGCTCATTTTCCGGCGTACCACTTAGCAACCCAGTTGCTCTATCAAAGGTTGCCCATGATGGTTTATTGCGGATTGAAAAGCTCAAGCTACTACTATCAACATCCGATGCCTGCAGCGCAAAGCGATACGTACTGCCTTCGTTGACAGTAAGAGCAGGAGTGCCACTGATCACTGGCGCGTCATTGACATTGTTAACCACAATACTGAATCTATTGAGCATTGTGGTCGTGAGACCATCAGAAACCGAGATAACAATGCCTTGATATTTGCCAACATCACCATTATCTGGTGTACCACTGAGCGTGCCTATTGATGCATCAAAGCTAGCCCAAGATGGCTTGTTCACGATACTGAAAGTAAAGGCTTGGCTGTCAACATCTGACACTTGTGGCGTGAACAGATAGGTACTGTCTTCATTCACTTGTGTTGCTGGTGAGCCAGAGATAACAGGTGCATCATTCACGTTATTCACAGTAATCGAAAACGCTGACAATGAGGAAGAAATAGTACCATCGGATACGCTAATCACGATATCTGGATAAGTCCCCACATCACTGTTACTTGGCGTACCAGAAAGTGCTCCTGTTGTCTTGTCAAATGTAGCCCAAGGTGGCTTGTTAGCTATCAAGTAGGTCAGAGTATCCGCTGGGTCATCGTCCAATGCCGCGGGCACAAACTGATACACACTATCTTCATCAACTTGCGCCGATGGGGTACCCGTAATCACTGGCGAGTCATTAACGTTATTCACCGTGATGGTCACTAACGCCACTCCAGAGGTAAGTTCTCCGTCACTTACGCTGTAAGTGAAACTGTCCTGACCAAAGAAGTTACTGTTACCCGTATAAACCGCGTGATTGCCTGTGACGGTAACATTACCGTTGACTGGTGATGTTACAATTTGATAGCTCAAAGATGAGCCTTCTGCATCGTTACCATTTAAAGTAATGGTCAGCGGTATCTCTTCCTCTCCCGTAACACTGATATCGGTCGCGGTTGGTGTATCGTTGACTGGATTAACCGTCAAATCGACACGAACCTCTGTCGAGTCGAGATCACCGTCGTTGACCTTGAACAAGAAGAAGTCGGAGCCATTGAAGTTCGCTTCTGGTGTATAGCGCCAACCATTATTGGTCAACTGCTCTAGAACGCCATGACTGACTTGCTCAGTGATAAGATACTGCAGAGTGTCATCATCGTTATCAATATCTGAACCAACCAGCGTGATCACCAAACTATTGTCTTCATCAAGCGTTTGTGACTGTGCTTGCGCCATTGGTGCGTCGTTGACTGGTGTTACCGTCATGGTCACTGTTGCGACGTTAGATACAGCACCTGCTAAGTCTGCCACCGTATAGGTGAAGCTGTCTTCACCGAAGTAGTTCTCATTGGGGTTGTAAACAATCGCTCCTGACGCCGTCACGTTCACACTGCCATATGCTGGCGTATCGACGACTGTGACACTAGTGAGTTCAAAACTGTCTCCAACATCGGCATCACTATCATTGCCTAATACGTTGACTTCAAAGGAGCCTCCCTCCAGTAGTTGTGCACTGTTATCAACAGCAACGGGGGCATCATTCACTGGCGTAATATTGAGTGTGACGGTTGCTGGCACGGAGACTGCCTGACCACTATCGGTTAACGTGTAGGTAAAGCTATGTTGACCATTAACGTTCGCTGTTGGCACAATCTTTAAGGTCCCATCGGCATTGACACTAACCGTGGCAAAACTGTATCCCCCCTCTCCTTGACCAAGATCTTGCAGGGTAATACTACTCGGGGTGAATGACCCATCTTCGATATCACTGTCGTTACTTAAAATATCGAGTGTCGATGTGACATCTTCATCAAAAGTAAAACTGTCTGCCTCCGCCACTGGTGAGTCATTGACGGAACCGATATTGACGCTGACTGTGGCCGCAAGAGAAACGCCGCCTTCACTGTCTGCGATCGTGTAAGTAAAACTGTCGCTACCATTTTCATTCGCATTCGGCGTATATACAAAAGTGCCTACAGCTTGATCAATGGCGACTTGTCCTTTTTGAGGCAAACTAACTAACGCTAAATCACCCGCTGGGATGCCATCTTCAACATCCTTCGCTTGACTACGCGCGGTGACTGCTGCGCTTGCGGTATCTTCGTCAGTGTTAATGGTCAGCGCTTTCGCGACTGGCGCATCATTTATAGCCATGATAGTGACGGTCACTGTCGCGTCTTGTGACTCCTGCAACAGGGCATCTTTCACGGTATAGGTAAAGCTATCCGTGCCTGTCTCATTACTATTTGGCGTATAGGTAACAACACCGTTGCTGATCGACACCTGACCTTTAATTGGTTGCGTTTTAACCGTTGCAGAAGAAGCGACCATGTCATCATTAATATCGGAATCGTTGGCTAACAGATCAAATTGTTTCGCCGTATCTTCCTCAGTCGAGAAGCTATCATCAACTGCCGTTGGCGCGACATCGTAGCGTTTAGTCACCGTATCCGTCACTGCATCAGATGCATTGCCTGCGGCATCGGTTACCACCACGCTTACTGTCAACGTCCCCTCTTGCAAACCAGTGACGTCAATGCCCGTTACTTGCATGGTCTCCGAGGAGATTGTTTGACTAGCGCCGTCAATGGTCGTGGTACCGTCGGTCACGCGATAAATGAACATCGCGTTCACTTCAGCTGCTGCGAAGGTAAAGCTCATCGCTTGTTCGTTGGTTTTGTTAATGCTCTCCTGATCAATGCTGATGCTATGTCCAGTCGGGATCCCCGTATCCACTGAGATCAACAACTGAGTCGCTGCGGTATTGAGGTTACCTGCAGCGTCGCTAAATTGCTCTGCTGCAACATTAATAGTTGCATCCTCAGTGCTTTCTTCTGCAGGTGTAAAGGTAGCCGTGTAACTGGCGCCACTGCCCGCAAAGTTAGAAAGAGTTCCGCCAGCAACGGTCACATCGGCTTCGGCAAAATCAGTTGCGGCTTCACTCAAGGTAAACGTGAGTGTTGCCGTTTCACCCGCTTTCAGCGCAGCGCTGGAGCTAGTGATACTGACGGTTGGAAGCATAGTATCGACGCTGATGGAAAGTGGTGTTGCTGCACTATTGCTGTTACCAGAGGCATCGGTAAATGTGCCGGTGGCAACATCAATGGTGCCGCTCGCCACACTCTCTTCCGTTGGTGTAAAGGTCGCCGTGTAACTGCTACCACTGCCTGCAAAGTTGGACAAACTGCCGCCAGTGACGGTGACATCTGACTCAGCAAAGTCACTTGATGACTCACTTAAGGTGAACGTGACACTCGCCATTTCGCCAGAGATCAAATCGAGGTCTGAGCTGCTCAAAGAAACAGTTGGCTGCACGTTATCTAACGTAAATGTTTTGCTAGCTGCACTGGAGGTGTTGCCCGCAGCATCGCTCTGGCTAGCCGCGACCGTCAGGGTGCCGTTGTTAAACGCACTTACATCAAACTCACTGCCAATAGTCGTCCAAGCCCCGGTATTGTCGGCCGTCACCGTGCGACTGACAGAGCTGTTATTGTCCGTGATGGTCACGGTCACGCTATTGCCTGCTTCCGCACCGGAACCAGTAATCAGTACGTCGTTGTCTTCTGCCGTATTGACGATGCCATCAGTTTCAATCGGCGTGGTGATGGTCAAAGCTGATGGTGCGGCGTTATCCAGGGTAACGCGCTGGATGGCTGCGGCGGAGGTATTACCTGCTATATCTGCTTGGGTTGCAGACACCGTCAGGGTGCCATTGTTAAACGCACTTACATCAAGCTCGCTGCCGCTCAACGTCCAGTTGCCTGAGTTGTCGGCCGTCACCGTACGACTGACAAAGCTGTTATTGTCCGTGATGGTCACGGTCACGCTGTTGCCTGCTTCCGCGCCGGAGCCAGCAATCAACACATCGTTATCTTCCACTGCATTGACAATACCATCGGTTTCAATCGGCGTGGTGATGGTCACTGCTGATGGGCCAGCATTGTCCAGGGTAATGCTCTGTGTGGCTGCGGTGGAGATATTACCTGCTATATCAGCTTGGGTTGCAGACACAGTCAGGGTACCATTGTTCAGGCCACTGATATCCAGCTCGCTGCCGCTCAACGTCCAGTTGCCTGAGTTGTCGGCCGTCACCGTACGACTGACAGAGCCGTTATTGTCTGTGATAGTCACGGTCACGCTGTTGCCTGCTTCCGCGCCGGAGCCAGCGATCAGCACATCGTTGTCTTCTGCAGCGTTGACGATACTGTCAGTCTCAATCGGCGTGGTAATGCTCACTGCGGATGGTGCTATTGTATCAATGGTGACACTTAACGCGTTGGATGCCGAGCTAACATTATCATCGCTATCAGACGCTTTAGCACTTATTGCATGTGTAATACCAGACGCCAACTCATTGGTTGTTATCTGCCAGTTTCCTCCAGTAGCAGTGCCTGTGCCAATAACCGTTGCACCTCCACCGACTTGATCACTGTATAAAGTAACGATCGATCCACTCTCAGAAATCCCACTAAACGTTGGAGTAGTGTCACTGGTAATATTATCAGTATTTAATGATCCGGTATCCGAACTAGCATCTAAATCGGGTGTAGATGGCGCATTTGGCGTGGTATCGACCGTAGTAAAGTTAAATGTGGCATCATCGCTGATCCCAGCAAAGCTATTATTTGCGGTGTCAGCCACGGCACTAGATTCAATATGAATGGCGTAAGTCCGGTTTCCTATCAGATCACTGGTTGGGTTTAAGTAAACTTTATCGTTGGTAACACTGATTCGGCCAGCGCCTGGTGATGTTGTTGTGCCATCGCTTTCGGTGGCAACATTAAATACTTCAAAGTCGCGACTGTCTGTAACATTACGAATGGTAATATTGCCGTTCTTCAGCTCAATATTCTCATCAAAGGCAATCTCGATGTTGTTGCTAACAGAAACATTGGTTGCATCATCAGTGGGGGTTGAGCTCGCACTGACAAAAGTAGGCGCGGTTGAGTCTGAAACCGCAGCGTCATCAATCTTGATACTTTTGATAAGATAACGAGAGTCAGCACCCGGACTTCGGGTAAACGCCATAGTCACTGTATCAACGTCCTGCCATGCAGAATCAGTAAAGTCTGTACCACGGGTCAGGGTAAACAAATCCTGTAACCCTGAGTTTGCTTCACCACCTTTTGGCAAGGTGACAGTTTCGGTCACTGTTTGAGTATTATTAGAGAAGCCAGTTAACACAAGTTGATACGTTTTATCTGAGTCTCGGGCCGACCCCTGCATAAAGGTAATTTCGTCGAAACTGAAGTTAGTACTTGATTTCTCAAAAAAGCGGAAGCCACGATTGTTGAACTCATTAATCATGGTATTTGAGTAAAAAACACCAGCTACAAATCCGAGGTCATCTAGGCCAGTAAACGGAGGGCCATCCGAGCTAGTGCCCGCATCTAATACCATAGATACAGCACCTGCATTGGTAAGAGTAACTGAGGGCATACCCCCTGTGACGCCTGTCTCCACCTCACGAAAACTGGAACCTGAACCATTAGAGTAGTTAATCGTTTGCTGTGCAGCCCAGGCTCCACCGGAAAAAAACGCTGAGAACACCCATGCTGTTGTAATTGCGATCGCAACCTGACGATGTAATCTCATTTTCCTCTCCTGAAGATGACGGCCTTATCAACATGGCCGGGTTATCATAATCAACTTAAATATTTAATTTTTTTATAGGAAAGGATTAGCGCAAGATTCAGCCAATTCTTTCTTGGTTGATTAGCTGCGCGGTGGGTATACTCCCGCAGTGGCAATTAACCAATTGATCGGCAATACCGGGCTCAAAATATTAAGTGGCGCTGAACCGCCTGTTTCAGTCACAGTTACAGTACCTCCTTCCGAGCCACCACCAGACACACTTAAGCCTTCGATCTCAGTCAAATCTGGTTGCTGAAACGTCGGTTTATAGAACCCGGGGGTAGAGTTTTGCGCTATATACGAATTACTATCGGGTACCTGTGTATTTGCAGCATTGGTAGCAACCTGCATCCTGCCTGTTACAGGTGCAGAAGTGCCAAGAGGGGTAAAAATTGCCGTATGTGAGTGTGCTGGCATTTGGGTTATATCAATAGTTACCAGTTCAGTACCCAATCTTTCTCCCTGATGATAATCCATCCCCCCAGGTCGTGTGCCTACACCAACTGGACTGCGACCACGCAAATCAGGTAAACCAAAGGTAGTTCGGGCGTCACCTCCGTATAGAGTGCTAACTAGAGAGAAGAGTGCTGGATTATCTTCAATTGCCTGCATTTGCCCCGAGCACATTGCCCAATTTCTAATTGCAAAATTGCCACCAAATGCGGTTAGTGTCCCAAGATACGGTTCTGTAGCCATACTGTTCTTCCTTTTAACGTATACACTTAAGTTAAAACCAACCCATAACGTAATTGGTGTGGTTGGTTAAAACTTTCCAATCTCGCATTACTAAATACCTTTACGGGCTTCATTAATGCCGCAAAGAGCCGTATTGAGATATTTCTTTACTCGCAGGCCGAAGAGCGCTGAAGCAATGACATCCCAGCGTCCAGCCCAGCCATTTGCGCGTAGCGATAACCCGAAAACACGCCTTGCTGTGTAGCAATAACATCTATTGATATGGCGCTATCTAACGTTTTCACTTGTAACCCATGCTGTGGGCTGATCTCGAGAATGCTCCCCGCCTCAACACCGACTAAAGAAGTCTCCATTGCGCTTGCTTGCAAAACATTGGCGACACCATTTGGCAAGCTCAACATCGCACCACCGAAGTCATGATTGCCTGCTCGCACTAAATTGACGATTTCGCGACTCGTTTGCACGTTCCAACGAATGTGCAGATCATGTTGGTTTACTGCTCGTGCCACTTCGTTGGGGTTTGATACTTGCTCACGCCAAACCAGCCCTTGCTTTTGTTGCGCGATGAGGAAGTCATACATCAGCTTAGCCGTCATTTGTGACGCTTTTTGCTGAGCACTGGTTAAGGTCTCAAACGGGTGAAATGGTACCTCTAACTCCATTCCTATAGAGCCGGAATCAGCCGATGCCTCAAGACGATGCAGGGTGAGGCTAAAGGTGTCTAAACCGTCTCTTAATTGCCAATAGAGAGGCATCGGGCCTCGATACTCGGGCAGCTTTCCCGGATGAATGTTGTACAAGTTTCCGTTGAAAAACTGACACAGCGAGGAATGAACTATGTGCCTGAACAAATAGATGACGCCATCCGTGACTCGCCAAGCATCGAGTTGCGCTATCAAAGCACTGCTGTCATTGGCGGTATACTGAGCAATATGAATCGATTGAGCGCTCAGATAGCTCTGTAGCTGCTGTAAGTCAGGATTTAGTTCTCCTTCCGGTACTACCACGCCCGCCAATTTATGCTGTTGTGCCAACAACTGAATGATGGGCAAGGCGTAACAACTTCCTGTAAAAACGACGTATTTTTGCTGCATATCGAAATCATCCATGGGTGGCGACAAAACCTGGCAATCCGGTTAACTGATAATAGAAACTGACCTTATCCCCTCCCTTCGCTTCAAAGTAATGGTGTTCAACAGCTTTGGGCTTGGCATCCACATAAAAAGTCATGTCGGGTTTAGGATGGGTAATACCAGAGTCGTATTGTCCGACCATCGCATCTCCGTAAGTATCGATATGGCTGTAAATGGCCAGGATACGTTTTGCCATATCTGGCACATCTTTCGGCAGCTCAACGGTGTTGCCTTGCAGCATTTTTATTCCACCATCTAGCTCAAAAATCTCGCTTTTGAGCAACATGGCTTTATTGACGTTAAGAATTTCTCCCAGATCAATTCGATCATCTATCGCTTCCGGTTGGCAATGGTTGGAATGTGCATACTCTGCTTTTTCCCATTGTCGATTAAATTCCGTCTCCCCGATGACCATCATGGCGCGCACAGATACCTGCTTGGGGATCATTTCGCCTTGAATATGTAAATATTGAACCAAATGTTTCGCGATGCTTAGGAACCCTTCCCGACTAAAGCCATGCTGCATCGCTTCAAGTATCAGGAGATCAAACGTTTGAGTTGACGAAAATTGGGTAGCATCTTCTTCCACTAAGGCTTCAATGTAGTCTGCGATATCGAGATCAGCGATCAATTGATTGACTGCTTTAATCGCTCCGGGGTGAATATCTACTAGTGTCACCTGAAGCTGCTCTGCGCTAATCCGATCACTTTGTTTGTAGTGAGCAAGTAAAGGCAGCAGCAATGGTGCAAAGGGGCCGCAAGCTGGATAAAGCACTTTAACCTGTGGCTTGTTGGCAAGCATTTGTTGGATAGCTTTGTTTGTACCACACGCAAAGCCTTTAATTCGGTACACATCTTTGATGGTGTGTTTACAGTTAAGTGGAGACATCACCAGCCCAGACGTGGAAATGTACTGTCGGGTCAGTTCCTCTTGAGTGAGTTTAGCCAGAGAAAGAGATTGGCAAGCGTTGCCATACATGGTCTGAAAGGCTTGCACCAGTGTTCGGTGCTCAACTTTTGTCTCCTTCAATACGAGCTCAACTGCCGCAGCGAAACTCTCTTTCAGTTGCCGTTGGCGTTCAGCCGTGCTGAGTTGGTTTTGGAGCATAGCCTCAAGTTGAGTCCGTAATGAGTACTTAAGCAGCTCATCCATTTCGGGTTCAGCAAAACCAAACTGTTGAGTTTGTTGCTGCACTTCTTCAACACCGACCGTCTCACGAGATTGAGGACGTTGCTGGTAGAATTCTATAGGTGAGCCCTTTTGCATAATTCATGAACCTCAATTGCCGCTGTAGCAGTAGTTAATGATGTAAACAAGCCTGTACTTGAGAAAAACATACGCCATAAGCTCGGCGTTATAATATCTGAGCTCACGGATCCAATTTCATAAACCGTACTGACAAAATTGGGCAGCAAAATTGAGATAAAGACAGTTCCAATTCTGGAAATTCAGAGAGTAGTAAATAGTTAGGGTAATAGGCCTTTCGATAGGATTCTTCTAAAGCAAGCGCTTGCCAATCCCCTCGATAACAAGATCGTTTGACATGTGGCAGCCACGCAGTCTCCTTGATAGAGGTAAGCGCGGCATTCAAGTGTGGTGTAATATGAAATCCTTTTAACAGGCAGAAAAAGCCAATATCCATTGTATAAAGCCAACTATTTATAATATTGAAATTAAAATTATTTTTATCGGCAGTTATTTAGAAAGCGCCGATGTTTAATTTATAGACTAGAAAAACTTAACTCGCCAGAATAGAAATAAAAAAAACACTAAAAATAAAATTGTCAATTTATATCTTTAAAATTAAAGAATTTAATTGTTAAAGTTTAATATAAACCAATATAAGTTTAAGGTGTGCAATCTTTTAAAAGATATACATTTAAAGATATTTCAAAAAACTTATTAAGAAAAACATGAATTCACAACAATAATTATCAAAATTATTAACAACAAAAACACCACTAATACAACAATGAATTAAGGTAGTTTGAAGATTAAAATTCCCATTTCATTTTCGTATATAACATTTTAACTACTAGTATTATATGTAGTGAAATAAGATAAATTTATTCACTCAACATATCCAATCGATTCAGGTTTACTGGGAAAAGCTATACGTTACAACGGAGTGAAATATGGCAAATAGGGATGGAAGAATTCCACTCAACGTATTACGACTCAAAGAACTGAGAAAGAAATTAGGACTGAGCCAAGAAAGACTGGCGGAAGAATGCTTTCAACAGGGTTTTGTCGTATCTATTGCTTCCATAAAGCGAGCAGAGTCTGGGGCGAATGTGCTGTATCGTACCGCATCCAATCTCGCGGAATACTTTTCTGTCCACGTAGAGGACCTCTTAATAGATCGCGCCCCAGAACCATTACTTACAAATGTGTCTTCATCACCACCATATTTTTTTATTTTTGCAATCGAAGCAAAGTGTGATTTGACCGCAAAGACTCTGCAAACATTACTTTTCAGCCAAAACACTACACCCATAATACAAAACCGGACGTTTGTTCTTACTTGGTCTATACAGGAATCGGACGAATATGTTTTTGAACGAATTCGGCAACTAGCCCTTCAATTACAGGTTGCTCTTTCGGCTTCGATTCGGTCTTTTATCAATGCGAAATACAAGCATCGAGTCACTGAACTATCGGAACATCCGAATGCGATAACCCCAATCAATGAAATCCTAGTTAAAATCCCTTGGGGAGAAATAGCTGCTTGTCCTTGCTTTATCTCGTCCAATTGTGCCAGACCAATAAAACCGTTTCTAACAGGAGAGCCAGACTTCAACAACTGGCATCTTGTATCCTTACACCAAAGCCATACTGACTGTTTTGTAGGGCGTAAACTTGAACTAGAAACATTGAATAGCGGAATCAAGCGATGGCAAAAACAGGAAGCAGGCCAAACGTATTGTATTACTGGTACCGCAGGGATAGGAAAGACCAGCCTACTCAACCAGGTCATTGCGTCTTTGAATCGATCTTCGTGTTTAACCACAGAGATTCAAATCCTGAATCATGGCAGTGCTGATCTCTTGTCCCCTCAAAATATATTCACTCGGGCAATTTGTTCATTTACTAGTGAAGATACCGATGATTCTATTCGTCAGCAAACTGTCGAGTCATCAATTCCCTCTTCTTTCCACCTCTGCCTTTATTGGTTAATGGGGGTAGCACTCAACGAATCAGAAAAGCAGTTGCTGAACTTAATGGAGTTCCAAACGCTGAAACAAACGATAGAGCAATCTATCCCTTTCTTAATTCAACAACGGCAGACCAGCAAACCGCATTTGATTATTGTTGAAGATGTCCATTGGGCCGACGAGGTAATGTTGGCATTTCTTGAGACACTGCTACCTCATATTACAAACACCAATATTTTGCTCTTTCTGACGTTTAGGCAGCAAAAACGACTTAGTTCCAAACAATCTTGGTTTACCAACGTGAATCTAATCGAACTTAGGGAGTTATCATCTGAAGAGTCTTACGAGTTAGCTTGCTCAATCACATGCCAACAGAATAAACATATCAATGACTGTATAAAGCTTGCGAAAGGCCATCCTCTATACTTGCGCCAAACACTGCTTTGCTCTCAGTTTGATAAAGACGTTCCGGAGTCATTGGAACATTTAGTTTCGATACAATTAGCTCAACTTCCAGCCCAAGATCGCCAAGCACTCTGTACTGCCTCTGTGTTGGGGCAGTGCTTTCAACTGGAGCAACTGCGTGAAATCACTCGAATTCCCGGTTACGTACCAGATAAGTTAGTCGACGCTGGCTTAGTAAAACTCAATGGCGATCAATACCTTTTCCATCATGATTTGATTTGTAATGCTGTTTTCCGTCAAATAGACAAGTCACAGTGTTCCAAAATACACATGGCCTGCGCAAAATGGTATGAGAACCGAGATCGATTCTTACATGCCGTCCATATTAATCATGCCAAGGTCGAAGGTGTATTTACTGTTCTTGAACAGACCGCCAAACACTACCTGAGTAATTATCAGTTTGAAAAAGCACTGACTCTTATTGAGTACGCTATTAAAGAGTCACCTAAAGAACAGATGGCGTATGCACTAAATATGAAAGGAAACTGCCTGTATTCGATGGGACGCATCAAAGAGAGTATTGAGGTTCTTGAGCAAGCGGTTCATCACACAGAAAATGATCCTGAACGTGTTCAATACTATTTAGACCTCATTAACCCCTACCGCTTAACCGACAACTTTGTACAAGCGATGTCGATTTTAGACCAAGCCCAAGCCCTGTGCGAAAAGCTGACGTTAAATAAATCTTTGTGTGAAATTCACTCGATGAGAGGTAATATGCTGTTCCCCACTGGGCAGCTAGACGAATGTGAGAAAGAACATTTACTTGCATTAGATTACAGTCAACGAGCAAACTGTTTTCGCGCGAAAGCAAAATCGCTTGGCGGCCTCGGTGATTGTGCCTACGCACAAGGAAAAATGGCTCGCTCATACGAGCACTTAACCGAGTGTTTGCAGCTGTGTGAAGAGCATCAGTTGCTTTCGATTGAAACTGCCAATCGCTACATGCTGGCAACAGTGATGATCTATCAACTGCAATCTGACGAAGCACTAAAACAGGCTCAGCATGCCTCGAATCTTGCCTATCTCACGGCAAACCGCCAAGCAGAAATTGTTTCCAGGCTTACGGCAGCATGGATCTTTCTCGACCGTAATGTATTGGTGCAAGCTGAAAACGAAATCTCGACCGCTCTGCAACTTTCAAAACAGCTTAATGCTCATCGATTTGTCGCTTTTCTTTTGGAGTCCAGTGCAAGATTGCACTGGTATCAGGGAAAAGAGGAGAAAGCCCTTTCGGACATCGACACGGCTCTAGAGCTTGTTCATATCAATAAGCTACACAATTTTATTGGTCCTTGGCTCGTATCTACCAAGGCACTTATTTGTGGCGATGAATCAACGGCCCTCTCCGCTTTGCGCACTGGTGAGGCTTGGCTAGAATCTACCTGTGTTGGTCATAACTATTTACGCTTTTACCAACAAGGAATCCAAGTAGCGTGGCAGTATAAGCAGCCTACGCTACTTCGAAAATATCGCGATAAGCTTGCTAACTTCACCCGAGAAGATCCGCATCCATGGGGTGATTTTTATATTGAACAAGCGAATCTGATGCTTGCCTTACTCGACCAGTCCAGCTCCGTCTCTGAGTTGTTAAACTTCAATCAGGCCGCGCGTAAACATCAACTGAACCAGGCTCAAATCAGTGTTGATGAGCTCGACCATTGGCTCTTCACATCTACTCAACCATGAAATATTCAATAAACGAAGAAAGTCGATTAATTGCACCGTCAAATCATCTTGTTTGCTCGATTTACCTCGTCAAACACAGATATTCGAAACCATCGAATATCTGTGTTTTGGCACAGTGTCATCGCTGATTAGATTTATGCTGGCGCAAGATCACTTTGCTCCACCTTAAAGTTCTCGATGCTAGGAACATGCTCAGGTAAAAGTAGAGCAACGCGTTGATTTGCTACTTCAATCCATTTACCTGAACTATTTTTATATCGATAAAATGCCACGCCTGACTTCCAATCATCATTAAGTAGGATGTTGAGCGTTACGTTGTGAAGATCTGCTCCTAGAGGAGCAATACCTAGGTAAGGCTGGTAACCCTGCAACGTCACCATGATATGACAATCACGCATCGTGCATTGATAGTTGAAACTGCCATTGAGATCAGACACCACATTTAACGGTGGGTTAATGGCCTGAAAGATATGTCCTTTACCCACTATTGATTTGTCTTCGCTGGCCACGAGTAGATTAACATCGAAGTTCACTCCTCCAGGTAAGCCGTTACCAATTTGATAATGAGCAGTAAAAATTGCTTGTGATTCTTTTGATTCCATTTTCATTGTGTTCTCCAACTGAATTTATTGTCGTAAGTGACCCATTCAATGTAGATAACACGTCATTCAAGTTCAGTATCACTTTAGGATCAGATCTACTTGACTACATAAATTATCTAAGGTAACGCAGATGCCGCTCGTTATTTTCATCAACCAGATATTATTGCTCTCTCGCTGATGCTTTTAGCGATTTGTACAGAACAACTGATACCAAACTGATATGGCGAACATATGCGTGCGAGTTAATATTTAAACAACTATTCAATACACAAGCCAAATGGAAAAAATAATGGAACAAGAATGGATGCAGGGAACTAAAGAAAACCAAGTGGTAGAACAGCACCCTAACCCTCAAATACAACGCCTCGCTGTACTTAACGCGTACTCAATCTCAATCAATAATGCCAAACTGTTTATTCAGAAAATGGATAAATGCGGTTTTCCTAAAGAGCGACTACTGATACCTCTTGAAAACACGATTTCACCGGTTCCCGGTTTGAACCAATATCAAGTCGAGTCACTCATCTTCAATACTCGCTATCAACACCAACCCTTTGTCATTGTCATGTGCGAAAGTACGCAAGAAGTTCAACAAGCCTATCTAACAGCAACTCGATTCAGTCTCCCGATTCGTGTTCGCTCAGGAGGGCATGATCACGCAGGTGAATGCAGTGGTGACAACGTCATTTTGATTGACGTGAGCAGAATTAAGACCTTCCAATTGTGTGAAAATATTGCCACCATTGGTGCTGGCTATCGCTTCTATCAACTGACACCAAAACTTGCAGAGCATGATCGAATGATTGCACATGGAACCTGTGCCACAGTTGGGTTGACTGGCTATATTCAAGGCGGAGGATGGGGCCCTTGGACGCGAAAATACGGCATGTGTTGTGAGCACCTAGTGAGTGCAACCGTGGTATTGGGCGATGGTACGATCACAGAAGTCTCAGCAGAGTCCAACCCTCACCTATTTTGGGCACTAAGAGGCGGCGGAGGCATGAGTTATGGCATTGTTACCGAGCTACGCGTAAAAACATTCCCTTTACCCAAAGAGATCCACCGCTTCGAACTTCAGTGGAACCTTTACAAAAAAATCAACGGTATGCTTCAGCCAATACCATCGCACCCTACAATAGATGTGCTAAAAAATTGGGAACAGGCTATAAAAAGTCTCGATACGGCTAAACTTCTCGGCACCAACTTGCAAATTGATGCTCTGCCTGAATCATCTAACCACTGTGATCTCGAAACCATCAGCCATCACTGCACCATGTATGGCTACTGGGAAGGAACAGTGCAAGATCTTGACCAATTTATAGCCGTTCAATTTGGCGCTTGCTCCCCTGATTTAGTTCAAGTCTATGAAGCACATGGCACTGATTTTGACGGGAAGAAATACGATCACTCCCTGATGAGCACATGGGGGCGCGATTCTTTGTGTCAAAGTGGTTCTCCTTTCCCTCCCGATTATGACGCCCCAGCACCTCACAAAATCACTTCGCGATTGGTGTCAGAGCGAGGTCTTAAAGCAGAAGGCTATACTGCACTCTTGCAAAGCTTAACTTCACCTTTGATAAAGCCAGAAAACCGCGATCAAGGGCTATTTAGTTACGTAACCTTAGGTGCGATCACTGGTGGCTTTTATCATCACTCAGACGACCTTGAAGACATATCTTTCCCCTACCGCCAGTGTCAATATACAGTCCAATACCAAACTTGGTGGAATGAAGAGATAAAGCAAAAACTAGAACTACAAAATAACCCAGTACTTGTTGATGTAAACAGAGCCATGGACTGGATTGATAAAGCCAGAGAAGCTGATATACCGGGAACCTATGGTGCCTTCATCAGCTTTAAAGATCCGGCAATTCCCACAAGCGTTTATTTTGATCGAAGCTACCGCGACTTAATCGGTATAAAAGAGAAATACGCTAAGGATAAGTTTAATCATCTTAGAACTAATAAGACCATCATTTAACATCAATATGCATCTTAAGAAGCATATATTAACAGACCGTCATTTGGCCGTTCTATTACGTATAGAAATTAAAAAAGAGGAAAAATTATGACAACTAAGGGTTCATTTTACGTTAAAAATAACTCCAGCGATAAAATCACCGGATATGTGAGATTTAAAGACTCTCCGGAAATGGAGGTCCGTTTCGACTTGAATACTGGCGAACAATCTGAATCTGCTAGTTTTGAATCCGGTGCCGCTACCCATGACTCCTGGTACTACAGTTTCAAAAAGGCAGGTGAAACCTATACTGGGAACAAGTCCTGTGCATTCTATGCAAAAGACGAAAATAAAGGCCCCGTCGCTGTGGAAATCTTTAATGATAATTTAAAAATATCTCCACCACTTAGCGGTTCTTGTGAGAAAACTTTATAGCCGCTTACCCGATTCATCACTTCGCCCGAGACAGTTGCACAACTTCTCGGGCAGTTTCATTTCTCGGTATTTGGATTGAAAACCCTCCCCATTTTCAATCACAATCTGAAATTGTTAACTTTATGTTCTCACTTTATATCACCACTGCAAGATAATCGAATCAATACAAATCACTTTTAAAATCAACTTTAAATCTAGAGTAACCAAGATTGAAAAAATAAATATATTATTGAGTTCTAAGATCAAAGATTTTTACTTAATACATCACTTTTTATTTTAACTCTATCAACTGATACTAAACTGCTACTGACGTTTTTTGATTGAACGCTTAAATTAATAGCATGCGCTTATCTCCATGGCTAAAACCATTATTAAAGCGCAATTCTTCTATATCCACGTACTCTCCAAGCATTTGATTCAGAGAGTTTCTTGGATATGCATCATTCAAGATAAACAACGGAAAGCATGGCTATGTGTACAGATGTGAATATCAATTATGGTTGCAACAACCAAACCTTATCCGCTAGAACCATGGAGTTTGCAGTTAACCTTCAGACCGAGATTTGGTTTAGAGCCCAACAAACTTACCAAATTACGACCTTTACTTCCGACGAAAAAGCCGACCGTGTTTTTAATGGTCAGCCGCCACAACGTCACAGTAAAGAATGTGAGTTTAAAGCAAGTTGGAAGGGAAAATTAAGCTTCATCCACTGCAACGGCATTACCCGATATAATAACCCTCTTTTAACAGCTGATGGCATTAATGAATCCGGCCTTTCCGTCGGATCGCTATACTTGCCCATACTCAATCAAAATGTATCGACCTCTCACATCCCCAATGATGCCTTTGCATTAGGAAGCGGTCTGTTTGGTACTTTTATCTTGTCTACGTTTAATACTGTGGACGAGATGGTGACCTACTTCACCACCCACCCCGTTTACGTGTTTAACTCGACTATTTCAACTGGTGAAACAGAGAGTGACAACATGGCTTTGGACCAGCATTTCGTGATTCACGATGCAAATAATGACAGTGCAGTCATTGAGTTTCTTAACGGTAATATGCATATCTATCGAGCATTCAAAGAAAGCGATATGTTCAGCAAAGAGGAAAATCAGCAAGCACGCTATCAATGTACCGAATACGACTTTGATGATTATAAAGTGGTTGTGGACCACTCCTACGTTGGAGTAATGACTAACTGCCCAAATTACCATTGGCATGTCAATCACCTCTCTTATTTTTCCAATTTGCGCAACTACAACCCAGAACCGAACAATGAGGCAACCATGCAACGTCATGTCCAAGTGCCTGGCCCACTTCAATCAATCAATGGCGCTGGCTTGATGGGTCTACCCGCCGACCCAACACCGCCGTCTCGATTTGTACAAACCTATGCAATTAAGCAGTTAAGCGAACAACCAACTAACTTCGACGAAGCCTTCTCACTCGGACAAAAGCTACTTAATCGCGTTGATATACCTTTGGGCATCATGGCGAATGAGTTTGAGACATCCGATAACCCTGAAGTCTTTTTTAGTGATATCACCCAATGGAGCGTTATTAGACATAACAGTCATCAATCACCCGCGTTCTATCTGCGTACTTACGGAGACATGACTTGGCGAGTCGCTAATGTCAAAGACTATATTGGATTAAATAGAGACTGTCAGATTTCAAGTGTTTTACAGCTCATGCCAGTTACAACATCATTACCGTTTGAACAAGTCGAATCTCGACCAACTATTAAAATCGCTTAGAGTTAATTTTGAAACGCAAACAAATGAGAAGCAAAAAAGCCAGAGTAAGAAATCAATCTCACTCTGGCTCATAGCTGCATATAGTATAGTTTTATCTACTATAGATATAACGTATGGTTGCTTTTACACTTGTTACATTCAGTCGATTTACTCTTTACCGAACACGTTGTTCTCTTGTTCTTGAACGCGGATGAATGTAGTACGCTTGGTTAGCTCTTTAAGCTTTGCTGCACCCACGTATGTACAAGTTGAGCGAACGCCACCAAGGATGTCTTGAATAGTGCCGTGAACGCTGCCACGGTATGGCAATAACACGGTTTTGCCTTCGGCTGCGCGGTAGCCAGCAACACCACCTGAGTGCTTCTCCATCGCGCTCTTCGACGACATTCCATAGAACTTCATGAACTTCTCGCCGTCTTTCTCGATCACTTCGCCGCCTGACTCTTCGTGGCCCGCTAACATGCCGCCTAGCATAACAAAGTCCGCACCGCCGCCGAATGCTTTGGATACATCACCTGCGCATGAGCAACCACCGTCACCGATGATCATGCCACCAAGGCCGTGCGCTGCATCGCCACACTCGATGATTGCAGAAAGCTGCGGGTAACCAACACCCGTTTTTACACGAGTTGTACAAACTGAGCCAGGACCAATGCCTACTTTCACGATGTCTGCACCAGCGAGGATCAACTCTTCACACATATCACCAGTAACCACGTTACCCGCAGAAATCACCTTGTCTGGGAACTCTGCTCGCACGCGTTCAACATACTCGACTAAATGCTCTGAGTAACCATTTGCAATGTCGATACAGATGAAAATAAATTCATCTGAAAGCGCCATAATATCTTTGGTTTTTTGGAAGTCTGCGTCAGATGTTCCCGTAGACACCATTACGTTATTCAGGGTTGCTTTATCAGCTGATTTAGCAAACTCAGCCCAATCTTCTACCGTGTAATGTTTGTGAACTGCAGTCATTACACCATGCTCAGCTAGCGCTTTAGCCATTGCAAAGCTACCAACCGAATCCATGTTTGCTGCGATTACAGGCACACCAGACCATTGACGACCACTATGCTTGAATGTAAAATCGCGGGTTAAATTTACTTGAGAACGGCTCTTAAGGGTAGAACGTTTCGGGCGAAACAGTACATCTTTAAAACCTAACTTAAGTTCTTGTTCGATACGCATTGTGTAATTCCTTGATTCATATGTATATGTGTCATCTCAGAGTGCGTAGTGATTTCGTTGGCAGACGAGTTCACTGTTCTTCGGACACAAAAAAACCGGAGCGTTGGCAGACGCTCCGGTTTTCAGCATTATAGGCTGTGATTTATTTCCTACAAGTCTGATATTTGAATTTTTTTTGTGATACCATCTTGATAATCGCATATCAAAAACACTCCTCAAGTCGTTATTTTTTCTCATTATTTATAATTATCAACAACTTAAGAAAACGTTCAAGTTAACCTATTGCGCAAACCTTTGCGTCATACCTTTAAAATGAAAACGCACAACCTCTCAAATCTGCCTAAAACTCAATCACCTAATACTAAGATGCCCTGCTAATTCGTAAAAAGTACTCAAAAAAATCGACCAATTTTCTCAACAATGCATGAAATATAATTAAGTTCGATAGAGCTCTTGGGTGATAGCGGTACGAAGTGTGCCTATAACATCACTTGCCAAAAGACCAATTTGACCATGCTGACTCACGTTTATATCCGCAGCATGACTGTGGAGTACCACACCTAAACGTGCCGCGATGGAAATGGGTAACCCTTTAGCTAGCAATGCACCAATAACACCTGATAGCACATCTCCCATTCCGCCCGTCGCCATTCCTGCGTTGCCCGCTAGGCAGACGTACATTCTCGTTCCATCGTAAATAAGCGTTCCCGCGCCTTTTAAAACCACCACACCGCCATAACGCTCTTGCAGTTGTCTTGCAGCAGAATATCGGTCACTTTCTATTTGTTGAGTGGTCACATTTAATAGTCGAGCTGCCTCTCCAGGATGCGGCGTGATCACTCGCTGGTTGTCGCACACCAAAGTGCCATCACATCGTTGGCTTAGCATCGCTAGAATATTGAGCCCATCAGCATCAACAACTTTAGGTTTCTGTTCTTGAGCCAGATATTGATAGGCTTGATAAGCCCACTCATCATCACCAAAACCTGGACCAAACACCAATACTTCAGCCCAGCGAATGCGTTTGGTTAAGTCGTTCTCAGTATCCCTGAGTAAGTCAGCGGTGATGCTTTGGCTCATTACTTCTGGGCAGCCAATCTGTAGTGGAATAAGGCTACTCGGGTGAGTAATTGCGGCAGTTAAACCCGCTCCGGCTCTAACCGCAGCGGAGGAACATAAACGAATCGCTCCTGACATACCTTGGTTACCACCGACGCAAAGTAGTTTGCCATTGTCACCTTTGTGTGCTGTCGGGTTTGGCTTGGGCATTAACCTTGACACAACCTGATGATCAATACCTAGTGCACTTTCTACTTCGATAGAATCAAACTCAACATTTACACCCAATCCACAAAAGTGGAGTTCACCAACTCGATCTCTCGCTTGTCCGGTGCACAAGCCTTGCTTAACACCAATGAAGGTTACAGTATGCTTAGCATGAATGGCATCGCCTAAAATAGCACCTGTATTTGCACACAACCCGGAAGGAATATCGACTGCAATCACTGGGGTGTGAATTTGATTGATTTGCTCAATGTAGCGACGGTACTCCGAACGAACCTCACCACTTAAACCAGTGCCTAACATGGCATCAATGATCACATCGGCTTCTAGCAATGCGGTATTCCACTCATCCCAATCATTGTTAACACCATCGATGGACTGCCAATCTTGATATGCGCGTAAAGCATCACCTTTGAGCGCAGTCACATCACCAAGTTGGAAAACCTGTACATTGAGTTGCGCTTGTTTAGCAAGCGAGGCAAATACGTATCCGTCACCACCATTATTCCCTTTGCCACAAATGACCAAGATATTTTTTGATTTGGGATACAAGTGTAAAAAACGCTCATACACAGCCATACCTGCGCGTTGCATTAGGCTATACATAGAAACACCAGCCATTTGCGCTGCCAGCGTTTCACCGTTTTTTACTTGTTCTGCGGTGTAGAGTTTTAGGGCGAGATTAAAGTCCATCTTCACGTTCTGCGCATTAGTAAACACAATTATAAGTATACAAAAAAGCCAAGGCGAACCTTGGCTTTTGAGAAAGTTTTTTATCGCTACTGACTCTGAGACATCAATGCTTCAGCCGTCGCGTCTTGTATAGATAAAAACAACGAATTGATTTTCCCAGTCGGTGTACGCATGGGGTTCAACGTAACGTTCTGGTACATAAACTCCGCTTGCTGTGTGACAGGGCGTACGTTACGGCAGCGAAACAAGTAAGGACGCTGGCGCCACGTAATAAAGCTACGGCAACCTAAATCATACACGGGCTTTGTTTTTAACTTAAACCATTCCTGCGGGATTTCAGGGAAGATATCAAAGATAGAACGACCAATTGCGTCATGAGATTGCAAACCGCTATGATGAGTCATAAACCCATTCCACACTTGCACATTATAATCTCGGTCAATGACGACGAGCCCCATGTCGACGTTTTGTACCATGTCGACCATCCAATGGAATTGTTCAAACTCTGCTGGCATATTCAACATTAGAACTCCTCCATTAGATATGACAGTTTGTTATCGAGCAGCGGCAAAGATTCATCGACGAACATAAACAATAAATCACAACGGATTGACGTTCCCTCAATGTTGTAGCTCACCTCGAATGTCATGGTGCGGCTGAATGCGCCCGTCGTAGACTCAATGATCGAATCAATTGATATATGCTGACCAAGAAGCACTGGAGGGCTTTGGAAGAATCGCACTTCAGATTGTTCGCCCAAGCCATTTAAGAATGACCCCACCAAGATATTGGAAATATCCATGAGCAGCTCAAGCTCTTCCAGTTCGTCGCTGTCAGCCGGCACTTTCATCAATTTCTTGAGATCCGATACGCTCGAATCGCTCAAAATCACCAGCGCTTCACCCGCAATACCTTCGCCACAAAAGCCCTGACAAACGCCCGATACGTTGTCATGCGACGCTAAGTCACGGAGAGCCATGTGTAGTTCACTCACTTCGAAGATATTAACGTTCGGAAGCGGTAACTGCACAAACACATCAAAGTGACGCGCCAATGCATCTGCGGCTCGACCAATAGAGACGTTCGCCACTTCCATATAAATATCGCGACGACGTAAAATCGGTAACTCAATAGAAACAGGCGTGATAATTTGAGGACGAGGCTCTGGCTCGACCAACTCTTTAAGTGCCTTCTTGAGTTCATCTTTGGCGATCGGTTTTTGAATAAACGCTTTTGCGCCAAGTGCGAACACACGCTCTTTCGCTTTAGGTTGGATATCCCCCGACACCACAACCACGGGAGTTTTATTCCCTAACCGCTGCATGTTTTCTAGTGTTTCAAAGCCATCCATTTCTGGCATGGTCAAATCAAGAAACATCAATTTAAACTCGTTCTTTTCGAGTTCTTCTAGCGCATTTTTTCCGTGGATAGCAAACGTAATATCGGCATTCAATGTGGCTGGTAGTGATCTCGCCATCTGTTTGCGTGCTAACGCTGAATCATCACAGATGAGTACGGGAAAAGACATTCAATCACCTTTTTATATTCCACAATCTGCGCCGGAGTCTAACAGATTGTTACAGCATGTAATACGAGAAAACTGACGAGTTTTTATTTCTTTTTTTATTCAATAAGCATACGCAATATGAATCGATGAGTGAACAAAATGGCGAAAAAGCAAACATCCCATTCGCTGTTTAGTGACATGAAACAAACATGGATAAAACGCCTCCATTAAAAATAAGCACAAAGTTGCATTTTAAATTAAAAATTCGTTTTTACTCCCACTCTATCCGCTCAGTATGAGTACTGGGGAAATCGGTATCACGTAGCAATAAAAAAGCACCCTTTCATAGGGTGCCTTGAATAATGTATTCATCAATAAAGTGTCACTTCTATGGCACACCGTGACCTTTAGAAGCCACCCATACGCGATACCATTGCTCACGAGTCAATTCGATATTCAGCGCATTTACTGCCGTTTGCACACGCTCAATCTTACCAGAGCCAATGATTGGAATTGGGTTAGATGGCAAACAGCGTACCCAAGCGTAAATCACTTGGTCAATGCTAGTCGCCCCCACTTCTTCGCGAATCGCTTCTAATTCGTTGCGAACACGAACGGCTTGCTCACTGTCACCACTGAAGATAGAGCCTCCACCGAGGCAAGACCAAGCCATTGGGCGCGTACGCAGCATTTGCATTTGATCAAGCGTTCCATCATGTGCAACTTCAAAATTAAGCGGGTTGATTTCCACTTGGTTAGTCACAAGAGGCTTACCTAAACGGGATTGCAACAATTCAAACTGACGTGGAGTAAAGTTAGATACACCAAAGTGCTTCACTTTACCCACTTTGTGTAGCTCTGAGAATGCTTCAGCCACTTCATCGGCATCCATTAACACGTCAGGGCGATGGATTAAAAGCACATCGATTTCGTCCACATTCAAACGCTCAAGCGAGTTATTCACCGATTGGTAGATGTGAGCGGAACTCGTATCATAGTGATTAATCTTACGCTCTGGTGTTTTATCTCCGCACAGATTGATATCACACTTTGTGACGATCTGAATCTGCTCTCGCACGCTCTTATCGAGAGCAAGTGCTTCACCAAACAACTTCTCACACTCGTAATTACCGTATATGTCTGCGTGATCGACCGTGGTAATGCCTAACTCAATATGTTGCTTGAGGAATGACAAACGCTCTTGAGCAGTCATACCCCAATCAACTGCACGCCAATATCCTTGGACCAGCTCTGAGAACTCAGGGCCTTTTGGTGCAGTCACAACTTTTGCAACCATGGTTTTTCTCCTTCAATTGATCTGCATTCATCGTAGTCTTGTTTTCACATCGGCTCAACGGGTAAACTTTGGCAATTCGAACTGGAGTACGAAATATGTCTTTTGCCCAACGCCTAGCCACCTTGATCGGAGAAGAAAGCATCAGCGGATTTGCACGACGCGTTGATGTGTCTGAAGCTTTAATACGCAAATATTTAAAAGGCAGTGAACCGAGCCTAACGAAAGCAAATCAAATTGCGATGCGAGCCAACTGCTCTCTTGAATGGTTAGCGACCGGATGTGGTTATTTATATCGCCGCGCTGAAGTCGTAGATATGGATGCGTACAAACTTGCATTTCAACACGTTATGAATCAGCCGTTGCCAGATGAGGCAGAAGAACAGCACCGTAAGCTCATCGCTGGCTATCAATACCTGCGTGCGCACAAAAAATCGGATGGATTTTTGGACGAGTCTGCGATGGCGACCTTCCTATCTCTCCATAAAGAATCTAAAAACGAGTCACTTTAACATCGATAATTTCGCCATCGCTGTGCAATTCCACATTTAAAGACGGTGATGGCGTCGCAAACTCGTCCGGCTTTACCCAAAGTAAGCTTCGAATCGTTTCTTGCGGATAGCGGTTTATCAACAAGATAACTTCTTTATCGACAAGCTCAGAAGATTTCTTTTCCAGCGCTTCAACGACGTCATAGTGCTCTTGTCCGATAGTTATACTACGTAAAACCAACCCGTCTTTTCTTAAATTGAGGATTAAGTCATTGAGACTTTGCCATTGATATTCGGTCAAAAAAGAGAACAGAGCACTGTCCTTTCCCAAAACAACTTCACCATACAGATGCTGCTGATAGTACGAAAAATCGTCCAAACAAAATGTGCTGAAATACGTTGAAGCATCTTGCTGCTGCACGTCACAGCGATACCAGCTTCCCTTTGTTTCTATACGCTCTTTTAAATTGTAGTACGGCATTGCAGACAACGTGTCCTGCCACCAACTCTGGGTTGAAAATGCTGGAAACGTTACCGAAAAACAACATAAAGAAAACAGGACTCGAGGATAAAAGCGCATGAATTACTCTGGTTGATTAACATCGACCCCAGACATTACCGACTAGTAGAAATTGTTCAAGATAAAAATAGTGGCAAGTAGTGCGGAAAGTTGTAGAGCAGAAATTAAGAAGGCGCACATTTGCGTGCGCCTCTACCTCGTTACTCAATCGTGAGTGTGCGAATCGGAGATGTCTATTGATGCATCCCGAACATAAAACGAGGACTTACCGTAGGGTTTGAATCCATCCAAATTGTGTGTAAAACCTCACATCCCTCCTTCTGAAGCAGTCATGTTGCTTTACACCTAAAGCATGGTTCATTTTGCTCAAAAAACAAGTTTTTTATCCCAAATTATGAGAGCAATAGCACAGTCTTGGTGAATGAATGATATCGCGACACTTCGAACACTCAATAGTGAAAAGCTAAATTGCATCTTTATTGATTAGGTCTAGACTCTGCGAAGCGTATACTTTCTCGCGTCCCTTCCACCAGCAACAGGAGAACTTGTTAATGACCAAACGAGAGAGAATTGTGAAATCTGTGTTAGCGCACGTACCGAAAGATGCGATTAACCAGTTTGTCTCTCGAGGGTCCACACCATTTTCTGTCCTGATTATGGCCGCAATCGTTGGCACACTAGCTGGTTTTGTCGGCACTTACTTCGAACTTGCGGTTCATTTTGTTTCTGAAACCCGTACCGAATGGCTGAGAAGCGAAATCGGTAGCGTACTTCCTCTTTGGCTTGCTGCTGTACTGATCAGTGCTCTACTTGCTTTTGTTGGTTACTTTCTTGTTCACCGCTTTGCTCCAGAGGCTGCGGGATCAGGCATCCCTGAAATTGAAGGCGCGATGGACAACATTCGCCCTGTGCGTTGGTGGCGAGTCCTGCCAGTAAAATTCTTCGGCGGCATGGGCGCACTTGGCTCCGGAATGGTGCTCGGTCGTGAAGGCCCAACGGTGCAAATGGGCGGTGCTGTCGGTCGAATGGTGACCGATATTTTCCGTGTGAAAGATGACGATACTCGTCATTCCCTACTCGCTTCAGGTGCCGCTGGTGGTTTGGCTGCCGCCTTTAATGCTCCACTCGCTGGCATTATGTTCGTTGTGGAGGAAATGCGACCTCAGTTTCGCTATTCTCTGATCTCAATTCGCGCGGTGATCATCTCTGCTATTATGGCCAACATTGTGTTTCGCGCCATCAACGGGCAAGACGCTGTCATCACAATGCCGCAATATCACTCTCCAGAGCTTCAGTCACTTTGGTTGTTTTTATTGCTTGGCGCATTGTTTGGCGTATTCGGAGTGATCTTCAATAAATTGATTACCGTGGCACAAGACAGTTTTGTCGCAATTCACAAAAACGATCGTAAACGCTATTTAATTGTGGGTTCACTACTTGGTGGCATTTTTGGTCTGCTTCTCTTATACGTGCCGCAGCTAACTGGCGGTGGCATCGGCCTTATTCCTGATATTACCAATGGCAACTACTCGGTATCCGTTTTAGTTCTGCTTTTCTTTGGTCGCGTCATCACGACGTTGCTATGCTTTGGCTCTGGTGCGCCGGGTGGTATCTTTGCACCGATGCTTGCTCTGGGAACCTTGTTTGGCTATGCATTCGGAGCGAGTGCTGATGTGTTGCTTCCTACGCTTGATATCGAACCTGGCGTATTTGCTATTGCGGGCATGGGGGCCCTGTTTGCTGCAACGGTACGCGCACCGATCACGGGCATTTTGTTGGTGATTGAAATGACCAATAACTACTACTTAATTCTACCACTTATCATTACTTGTTTAGGTGCCGTGATTATTGCTCAGTTGTTTGGCGGACAACCGATTTACAGCCAGTTGCTACATCGTACAATCAAAAACGATAAGTTACGTCAGCAGGATCTTCCTGAAAACCAATCGACATAATTCTCGCTTTGTTATTATTTCGCTCCAGACTATCGAAAGGTTTGGAGCGATAAACTCTACATTTTTACATCCTTTCCCAAATATTCGATACCAAACTCACAAAAATACCATTCTCTGATATTTCCTCACCACCTTTAATGAGTAAGCACTCTCTAAACTTGCTAGTATTCGATACTCAAATAGAGCATTTCATCCAAATCATCACGTTTCGTTTCATTCAGGCAAAAATCAAATGGAGTAGATTTGAACTGGAGAAGACTTGTGCAGTTTTATAGCGTTCCGCCGTCTCAAGCCGCGTTAGCGCTAGGTATGATAGGTTTAGGACAAGCTTGGGCACTCTATGTCCCTGAAATTGGTGAACCAATACGCCCATTTTTAGCGTCACTCGGCGCGCTTTTACTCGCCCCTGTGCTGATAAAATATGCAACGAATCCACGATTATTTATGGTCGACATTCGTCACCCATTGAGCGGTAGCTTAATGGCACCCATGAGTATGGCGTTACTGATCCTTGCAGATTATCTTGCTTCTGTAGCGCCAATCATTGCTTATCCACTCTGGTTTATGGCACTTTTGCTGCATTTTACTATGATGGTACTGTTTTTTAGCTTTCAGCTAATGAACTTCAAAATGTCGAATATCGTACCTAGTTGGTTTCTCTATCCAGTGGGACTGATCAGCAGCTCATTAGCAGGCTCCCAATTGGGTCACAACCTATTCTCTGAAACCTTAGCGATGATGTGCATTGGCATTTATTTCTTTATGTTACCGCTGGTGCTCTATCGTTTGGTGTTTTTCGGATCTCTACCGAGACGAGCCAGGCCGACCCTCGCAATTATGGCCGCACCGGTAAACTTGTCATTGGCGGCATACTTGGTGAACTTTCCCCTTCCCGATCCGATACTGACGGGCGCGTTAGCAGGGATTGCTATCACAATGACGTTATTGATCTACCTGTGTTACTTCCGCTTACTTCGATTGAAGTTTCAACCTTCTATCGCGGCGGTAACCTTTCCTTCCGTGATCAGTGCCATTGCGATGCACCGCTTAACCTCCTTTTTTGCCGAATCGCACCCACATTGGCACTGGCTACACGATTTTGGCTTTTTAGAGCTCAGCATTGCGACTGTGTTGGTGGTTTGGGTATCGGCAGGTTACATCAAAATGTATTGGCCAGAAATCGTTAAGTCGCCCTCTAAATAAGCATAAAAAACGGCCTCATCTGAGGCCGCTGTTTATCTCTATCAATAAGACATCAACCCGCAAACTTCGCCATGAAGTTCCCAATGTTAGTCAAACTCGATGCCGCCATTACGATAACAATCGCTGCTCCAGTTAGCGTTAAGTACATTGGGTGTTGGTAGTCACCGACGATATCTTTGCGTTTTGTCGCAACCAATACAGTGCTCAAAACGATCGGAAGAATAATGCTGTTCACTAGGCCTGCTAGCATCAAAAGAAGAATTGGCATGTCCATGGTCACCGTGCCTAGCGAGGTTAGGATAATGAAACCAACACACCACGCTTTCTCGTTTCGCGCCACAACTGGGAAAAGCGTCTTAATTAATGATATAGCCATGTAAGAGTTGCCCACCACAGACGTGATGGAAGCAACAAACAGTACTAAGCCAAAGATGAAGTAACCAAGCTGGCCAGCGCCTTGACGGAAAGCATCCGCCGCAGGGTTAGCCGTATCTAGCGTTGCGCCTGTCGCGATAACGCCAAACACCGCTAAAAACAGTAGGACGCGAATAACCACCGCAATAGAGATACCCGCCCACGCTGTTGAGGTGATGGAAGGCACGTTCTCTTTGCCTTTCAAGCCGATGTCTACTAAGCGTTGTGCACCCGTGTAGTAACCGCCAACTGCGCCGCCAACGATAGTCAACGTAGGCAGAAGCAAACTACCAACATCCATAGGCATCACCGCTGCACTTAGTGTCTCTCCCATCGGAGGTAAGCTCGTCATAGCCACGTATGCGATCAGAACAATCATGAACAAGCCAAGGTAGCGGGCCATTTGGTCCATTCGTTTGGAGGCGTTATGAACCACAAACAACAAACAGCCAACGACACCGGTAAACAGTGCGCCCCATGTTGTGTCCACGCCCGTTAGCACATTGATGCCTAACGCTGCGCCACTCACGTTGCCAAAGTTAAACGCCACTGCACCAAGCGCAAGGAGAATACCAACACCATAACCCATGCCGGGTGCCACTTTGTTCGCAATGTCTTGGATTCGCATGCCAGAAACGCCGACAATACGCCACAAGTTCATCACGATACCAAACGTGATAAAAATGGAAGCCATAACTGGAAATGCCATGTCGACTTTGTAGATATTTGTGAAGACTGCGGTTTGAGTCAAAAAGCCGGGACCCACAGAGGTTGTCGCCATCAAAAAAGCAACACTGAGCATGGCTTTCTTTTGCCAACGGCTTTCTGTAACTGGAGCTGAAATAGAGGAGGTGCTGATAGTGCTTTGTGTAGTCATGCCGAGTCCCAAATTTGTTGTCTTTCTATTATTAGAAAATAGAAAGACAACTGACCGAGATCAGCTGAACTTAGAGAAATATCTCTTTTTAAAACAAACGATTACAAGTTGTAGCCGTTCATTGGGCGCATATATTAAGAGCAACGAATGTGACTGTCAATACACAATTGCATAATTACTATTTATTGCGACTCACTTGACGATGATTTGGATATAAAAGATATAAAAAAGGATGGCAACTCGCCATCCTCTCTCAATTTTATTTGTCGATTTGATTAACGCAGGCCATGCAGAAATTCAGCACGGGTCGCTGGGTTGCTCTTAAAAATACCACCTAACGCTGTAGTCGTGGTTTCACTGGTGGCATCCATCACGCCGCGTGACTTCACACAGTAATGCGTCGCGTCGATAGTCACCGCTACATCGTCAGACTCAAGCAATGTTTGCAAAGCAACAAGGATTTGCTGGGTCATACGCTCTTGAACTTGAGGGCGTTGCGCAAAGAAACGAACAATACGGTTGATCTTAGACAAGCCAATGATCTTACCGCGAGGAATATAAGCAACAGCGGCTTTACCGTCGATTGTCACAAGGTGGTGTTCGCACGTACTGGTCACAGTAATGTCTTTCACGCGAACCATTTCGCTCACGTTCATCTTGTTTTCGATAACGGTGATCTTGGGGAAGTTGGAGTAATCCAAACCAGAGAAAATCTCGTCCACGTACATTTTTGCAATGCGGTGTGGCGTTTCTTCTAAGCTATCATCCGTAAGGTCGAGCTGAAGCAGACCAAGAATCTCACGCATGTGGTATTCAATCTTTTCCTTCTTCTCTTCACGGCTAACGGCATTAGGGCGCATTGGTGTTTCTAACCCGCGTTGCTCTAGCGCTTCTTTCACTAACTTTGCTGACTCGCTAAGACCTGACATTCCACTTCCTCTTTTGTAACTACCACTCTCGGTGTGAAATACAATTGCCGTGTTTTCATCCCGTAGCGTTAAAGTCGCTCAGTCCGATGTTTATAACGCCAAGGCACATAACAAGAATACACTGAGCTATTTTCTCATGCTCCGTAGGAACTTTACCCCTTTCGGATGGGTGACAAGGATACTCGGATTTTTGAATAATTACACCCATATTTTATAGGTGGACATTCTTACTCGGTCCCCTTTTATGGTAGAGTTGCCACAAAACAAAAGAACATAGGATTATCTCAATGGGCTGCTGCGACGCACCTGGCTTGATGCCAATTGAAGAAGCGATGGATAAGATGCTATCGCGAATCAAACCTATCCAAACGACACTTTCTCTTCCTCTTGCTGACGCTCTGGGTTTTGTGCTGGCTGAAGACATTTTATCGCCAATTCACGTGCCCCCTTTCGACAATTCAGCGATGGACGGTTATGCCATTCGTATTCAAGACCTAGAAGTGTCTACAGTGTTGCCTCTGGCAGGTAAATCCTTCGCTGGTCAGCCTTTTGAGGGTGAATGGCCGGCAGGCACTTGTGTTCGAATCATGACTGGCGCGAAAATTCCGGAAGGCTGTGATGCCGTTATCATGCAAGAAAATACGGAAGTGACCGACGCTGGTATTCAGTTCAACCAAACGGATGTGAAGCCGCAAAATAACATCCGCCCTACGGGTGACGACATCAAGCAAGGCGATATTGTATTGGCAAAAGGCGCGCGCCTGACACCGCGCGATATTCCAATGATTGCCTCTCTTGGTGTCAGCCATGTCACCGTCGTGCGTAAGCCAAAGGTGGCATTTTTCTCCACAGGTGATGAACTTAAACCATTAGGTGAGCCACTCAAGGCGGGTCAAATCTACGACAGTAATCGTTACGGTATTAAGCCGCTAATCGAAAACTTTGGCTGTGAAGCGATTGATCTTGGCATTATCCCTGACTGCCCAGAAACACTAAAAGCAACATTCGAAAAAGCACAAACTCTCGCGGATGTAGTTGTAACGTCTGGCGGCGTCAGCGTTGGTGAAGCAGATTACACTAAAGACATTCTTGAAGAACTTGGCGAAATCGGTTTCTGGAAACTGGCAATCAAGCCGGGTAAACCTTTCGCATTTGGCAAGTTAAGTACTGCTTGGTTCTGTGGGCTACCAGGTAACCCTGTATCTGCAGTGCTAACCATGTACGTACTTGTTCAACCAATGTTGGCTAAATTGGCTGGCCACACTGAATGGAAAGCGCCTGAGTCTATCCCTGCTACGACTAAAACCGCATTTAAGAAAGCGCCGGGACGTACAGACTACCAACGCGGTATCTATACTCTAGAAAACGGTAAATTTGTCGTTGAAACCACTGGCAACCAAAGTTCAGGAGCCTTTCGCTCAATGAGTTTGGCAAACTGCTTTGTTGTGTTGGAACGTGAACGTGGCCGTGTGGAAGTTGGCGAAACGGTTCAAATCCAACTGTTTAACTCAACGTTATACTAGGAACATACCGTGGATATTCTTTCCGATCAGGAGATGCTGCGCTATAACCGCCAGATCATTCTTCGCCAGTTCGATTTCGAAGGGCAAGAAGCGCTCAAACAAAGCTCAGTGCTTATTTTGGGTGCTGGCGGTTTAGGTTGCGCTTCTAGCCAATACCTTGCCACGGCTGGTGTTGGCAATATTACTTTTATCGATGACGATATTGTTGAGCTCTCCAATTTACAACGCCAAGTATTGCACCACGACGCCGATATTGGCAGTAAAAAGGTTGACTCCGCGGCGGATGCATTGCGGGAACTTAATCCTCATATCGAAGTAAACACCGTCGCTAAACGCCTTGACGACACTCAGCTTCAAGCTTTGATTGAACAACACACTGTGGTGGTCGATGCTTCAGATAACGTCGACACTCGCAATCAACTCAACCGACTCTGCTTTGCAACAAAAACACCGCTTATTTCTGGTGCAGCCATTCGTATGGAAGGCCAAGTGAGTGTGTTTACGTACGACGACCCAACTCAACCGTGCTATCAGTGTTTGAGCTCGCTATTTGGCAGCAGTGCATTAAGTTGCGTTGAAGCTGGCGTCATGGCGCCTGTTGTGGGTATTGTAGGCGCTGTACAAGCGATGGAAACCATCAAGGTGATTGCAAATTACGGCCAACCCAAAAAAGGGAAGATCCTCATTCTCGATGCGTTTAGCATGTCCTGGCGGGAAATGAATTTGATGAAAATGCCGACCTGCCCTGTTTGTGGCTAAGTAATGCTGTCAGCTTATCAATGAAGATTCTCAAAAAGCTCAACGTAACGTTGAGCTTTTTCTTATTCTGAGATTCATATTTCGAACCAAATAACTTACCGATATAAAATTCATTATAAACAGTAAGTTAAAAACTGGCACATTCCTTTCATTGCATATCATACAAACCAATGAGAGGGCGAATCATGAAAAGGACATCACTATTACTTGGATCTCTGTTTGCAAGCGCATACGTAAGCGCAGCGCCATTCGACACTTGTCCGAGCAAAGCATATTTATTCCAATCGACCCCAGTGCAAGTTTACGGCGTTAATCTGGTTACCGGATCAACCAAGTTACTGACCGACGATGTGGGCTTAGCATCTGGTATTAACGGCGTCGGTTTCAACTTCACTGATCGATACATCTATGGTTACGATACAACCAACTTGAAAATCGTACGTTTAGGCCAGGACTTTCAAGCAGAAACTCTCAACGTACAAGGGCTTCCTAGCCATACGTTTTTTGTCGGTGACGTGTACAACCACGTATACTACTTGTATCGCAAAGGTAAAGGGCTGTTTTCCATTGATCTGTCGCCGTTAGATACGGACCCAAATGCTACCTTAACCCTGAATAAAATCACATCAAATGCAAGTGTGAGTTTAACCGATTTTGCGTTCCACCCTGGCGACGGTGCGCTCTATGGTATCGATAATGGGTCTGGCGTATTGTATAAATTCGATACAAAAACAGGCCAAGCAACCGCGATCGGCAATACAGGGGAAACGGGTACCTTTGGTGCAGGCTACTTTGATGTAAACGGAAACTACTACGTATCGCGTAACCAGGACGGCAAAATTTATCGCGTCGACTTATCAGAAAATAATGCCGCCAATATCGCTGCGGGCATTGTTCCTGCTGTAGAGTTTGTGTCTAACGGTCCAAGTTCCAGCCAAAATGACGGTGCCCGATGCGCGAACGCTCCTGTTATTGACGAAGACGAGCCAATTGACTTTGGTGACGCACCTGACACTTACGCTACCTTGCTCTCTTCTAACGGACCACGCCACGCTGTTGATGGTGTAACTTGGCTTGGCACAATTGCGCCAGATGGTGATGCCGATGGACAAGTGGCTCCGTCTGGAGATAACAAAGTTGGTACAGCAGATGAAGATGGCGTCGGCTTTGTTGCCGCACTCGACCCAGGGTTAAGTTCACTAGTGAGCGTAACTGCATCAACATCCGGCTACTTGTCAGCTTGGTTTGACTGGAACCGAGATGGTGACTTTGCTGACGAAGGTGAGCAAGTATTCACCGATGAGTTACTCTCTGCAGGTAGCAATACGCTTCCATTTGTCGTCTCTGAACTGGCAACCGCAGGCCCTAGCTGGAGCCGATTCCGCTTTAGCCAACAAACTGGTCTGAACTTCGATGGCGGATCAACATCAGGTGAAGTAGAAGATTACCCAATCACAATCACTGAAAACGGCGTATCCGTACAGCACTTCCCAAGTGCAGATTCCTATGCAACGGTCGCGTATGAAGACAACTGGCCTTACACCGCTGACTACGACATGAATGACGTTGTAATTAAGTTCCGTATGACTGAAACACGTATGGACGGCACGGTGGAAAATATCCAAATTAGCGGAGATCTGTCCGCCTATGGGGCTGGCTATAAAAATGGCTTTGCTATTCGTCTACCTGGCGTTTCGAAAGCGAGTATTGAAAACGGCTTAACAAAGCTAACGTTTAATGGCAAAGAACAACCGACCAACGGTCTAGAAGCGATATCAGAAGAAGCCATCTTCATTATCAGTGACGACCTCAGTCAGTATGCGCAAAGTCAATGTGCGTATTTTCGAACCCAAACGGGTTGCAATGATAACGTCGCGTTGTCTTTCACACTGACCATCTACTTTAAGGAAGGAGCCGACCGCTCAGCGCTACAGGCCATGCCTTATGACCCATTTATCTTTGCCACACCCAATACATATCACGGCGATGGCATCACCTTTCAACCAGGTAGAAAATGGGAAGTACATTTGCCAGACCAAGCACCAACTGAGCAGTTTGATGACGCAAACCTATATGGCGTGGGCGTAGACGCAAGTGACCCGGCTCGAGGCGTGTACTTCAAAACAGCGAACAATCTCCCTTGGGCATTGCTTATCGTCGAAGAGTGGAATTGGCCGCTAGAGAAAGTTGACTTAGTTGACGCTTACCCAGAGTTTGCCACCTACGCCGAGTCTGGTGGGCGAGAAGGAGCAAACTGGCATACCCAACCTAAAGCAAACAAACGTTACATTCCATAGGTCCATAGGAGAAGCATCATGAAAAACTTAATCACAATCATCATGGGATTAGCGTTAACAGCCTGCGGTGGTGGCGGTGGCGGCGGTGGCGGTGGCGGCGACAAAAGCAACGAAAACGCTACTCCACCTCCAGCTCAAACTACCGTTATTGTTGAAGAGCCAAGCATGCAAAATTTAGACGTACCAGATGGGTTCGATTATGACCCAAGGTTAGAAAGCTCACTTGCGGTAGATATTAGTGGTTACTCTTTACAGCGCGCACATCTGAGCATTTATAAGGAGTACCGTGAAGATGCGTCTGGAACCTACCAAGCGAAATATTCGAGCAATGTTGCTTCTGCTGCGCTGACGAGTGGGAAAGCTAACTTAGACTTCTCCACCTCGGATAGCCAAGATAACCTGTTAGTCGAAATTTGGTTCTACGATGGCTCAGAACCTCTGCAAAAAGTCGTCTCAACCGGAAATACGACATGGCGCATGTAAGATGCTCTATTGGTGAGCATTGATACTCGGGACTGGCGCAAGCCACAGGTTTTAAGACAAAATCGCATCGTTCTTTGAACATGCGATTTTTTTGTTGTAAAACAAAATGATTACTTGAAACAATAGCAATGGAGCGCAAATTGGATAATCCCAAAACCTATATGTTGGTCTTCAGCGGTTTCATTGCCCTACTTGTGCTCTTGTTGCTCATTAAGCAGACGGATGAGAACACGGTTTTAGCCACCGTCATTAGCAACACTTTAACTCAGTCCCTTGATGGTCAACGTCGGTACCTCACTATTAATTCACCTGAGATAGAGCAACAACGAGTGACGGTTCCAGTGTCCGCATCTTGTCCAGTGGGCTCTATTGCGTTGTTCCACCAAGCATCCCGCTCAAGTTTTGACTCATCCCTTTCATTCATTCGCTGTGAGTAAAGATACTGTGCGAACTTCCCAAATCAGAAGGATTTAACCATGCAAGCATTGATCGATGCCAAAGAACTTCATGCTTTATTAGACCAACCAAATGTAAAACTTCTAGACGCGAGTATTCGTTTTCAAATTCCTTCCGAAGGGAAAAAGATCACCAATAAGTGGATTCCAGGCTCATTGCGTTTCGACTACGACAATGACTTTTGTCTGCCAGATACCAATCTCCCTCATATGATGCCAACAGAAGAAGGGTTTAATCACAGCGCTCAGAAACTTGGCCTGAACAACGAAGACCTTATTATTGTTTATGACAACTCTGGAACACTCGCCTCTCCGCGCGCATGGTGGATGTTTAAGGCAATGGGACACGATAATGTCAAAGTGCTTAATGGTGGCCTCCCGGCTTGGATTGAGGCTGGATTGCCTGTCACGGATGCCTTGTCAGAAGCTAAGCAGCTTGGAAACTTTACCGGGAAATTAAATAAACATGCTTTTTTGGACGCAAATGCAATATTAGAGTACTCAAACAATTGCAGTGCAAACATTGTTGACGCTCGCTCACGTGCACGTTTTTTAGGCGAGGTACCAGAGCCAAGAGAAGGACTGCGTTCTGGTCATATTCCTAATTCTGTTTGCCTCCCTTTTCAAACATTATTGAGTAATGGCTTTATAAAGGCAGACTCGGAATTGAAACAAGCATTTAGTGCACTAACGTTATATAATGATAAATCAATCATTTTCAGTTGTGGCTCAGGTGTAACGGCCTGTATTTTGCTGCTAGCAGCATACCAGTTAGGTTGGCGTGATTTATCGGTCTATGACGGGTCATGGACAGAATGGGGCGCAGACCACTCATTACCCATTACTCGCTAATCTAGGAGCTATCGAAGCGGCATGGTCAGGTTAAAGAAGAACATTTGGACACTATACATGGCGCTACTTACGATAAGCGCCGTGCTGTTCGTGTTGTTTGGCCGCTACCATTATGAGTCAACCCTGAATAAGTACAAAGATAAGCAGCTCCTACAATTGGAGCTGTTTGCCTCTTCTGTCGAATCACTTCTGAAAGGACAAGAATCGTTACTTGAAGTCATTGGTCATCAGTTGGTCGAGAGAAATGACTTTACTCGTACAGCAGCAGTTCAAACTCGCCCGATGCTGGACAAACTGCTCAGTATCCATCCGGCGATTATTGGATTCGGCCTAACCAACCCCGATGGAGACTACATCGCCGTAAGCTCCAACTTGATCTTGGCAAAGCTACATAATCTAAAACAAGATCCATTGACTCGTGATACCTTTTTGGCAGCGCTCAACTCCGACCGAATGATTATAGGTCGAACGTATTTTATGCCAGCTCAAGATTCACTTGTGATTCCGATCCGAAAAGCAATTCCAAATAAAGATGGTGTTGTACAAGCAGTGATGACGGCTGGCTTTAATATGAATTCATCTTCGGTTTTTCGTAACGACATCCATGCCAATGAACACAACAGGGTCACATTGATCCGCAGTGATGGCTACCTTACTTTTAGCTCGTCAGAAGATACAACCCTAGAAGATTACCTAAAACCTGCCAATGATTTAGATATAAAAGCCGTTATGGCTCAAATCACAAAAGATTCAGGCTGGGATATAGCGCAACTAAAAGAGCTCACACGAGCGCTAAATATTGTTGTCGACAATTCTCGCCTGAGTGAGTTAATCACATTGAGATACCTTCCTGATTATCATCTTTGGGCCTCTTCCTCGACAGATTTGAATTTTATTAAGCGCGGATTTTACGAACAGTTTGCACTGTACTCGATTGTTTTTCTTATCGTCCAAGGTGCTTTTTACGCTTTATTCCGCTCCATTGCGAACAATGAACATAAAACAAAACTGCGTTTGCTCTATCAAGCGAACCACGATCATCTCACTGGATTACCAAACCGAGAGTACCTACGCGCAAACATTCGACACTGGCTTTCTGGGAAAGGGAATCCTTTTTCTTTGATGTTTATCGATATTGATAATTTCAAATCAGTCAACGACACACACGGTCATGACTTTGGCGACGAAGTTCTAAAACAAATATCTATCCGCTTAAACACCTTTGTTAACGATGGCCGATTAATCATCCGTGAAGCCAGTGACGAGTTTATTTTTCTAACGAATCGAATTGATGAAGTAAGCGTTAAAAGACTAGCGAGCGACTTAATAAAGGCGCTATCAGAACCCTACGAAGTCAATGACAGTCAGTTCCTGCTCAGTTGCAGTATTGGTATTGCCTGCTATCCACACCATGGTGAAACATTAGATGAACTGCTCCTGTCAGCCGATATTGCGATGTATCAAGCGAAAAAACAACGCAACGTATACAGCCTGTTCAATCAGCAGATGCAAGCTACACATCTGCGTAAAATGAAAATTGAGCAACGCCTGAGGCTCGCGATAGATAAGCAAGCGCTTCATATGGTTTATCAACCTCAGTTAAACCTAGAAGGCGATATCTATGGTGTCGAAGCGCTTATTCGTTGGAGTGATGATGAGCTCGGCTTAGTCCCACCAAGTGAATTTATTCCCGTCGCAGAAAGCACTGGGTTGATGGTTCGTATTGGTGAACAAATCATTGAAAATAGCCTGACAGATATGGCTAAACTGACTGGTAATATTGATACATCTATCCAGATGTCTATTAACATCTCGGTCAAACAGTTTGTTCACGCCAAATTCATTACTAATCTTATGAATGCTATTGAGAAACGCGGCATCGAATGTTCAAAGATTACCCTAGAGATCACCGAAAACCTGTTTATTGAAGATCTTGAAAAGTTCGCACCAATTTGCGAGCGCTTGCATGCTCTTGGCTTTAAAATCTCGCTCGATGATTTCGGGACTGGCTACTCTTCATTAAGCATGTTGCGTACGCTACCTATTGACGAGGTGAAGATTGACAAGAGCTTTGTCGATCACATTGAGCATGACAAAAAAGCGCTGAATATGGTTAAGAATATCATTTCTATCGGCAAAAACTTTGAAATGAAAGTACTGGCTGAAGGAGTAGAGACGCTGCAACAACTGAATGAGTTAAAAGCTTGCGGTTGTGATTTGATTCAGGGCTACTTCTACTCTAAACCTTTATCGCTTGAAGACTTGATCGCTTTTACGAAGCAGAACCAAAGCAAAGAAACCGTAGTTGAATAACTACGATCGCTTTGCTTAGAAGGTTTTATTTATTCATTTCTTGGTACATCACCTCCACCAACTCGCCTTTCGGGTCGCCTGATAATTCCCAGGTAAAAATGCCACCTAAGTTCGCCTGTTTAGCCCAATTTGCTTTGGCTTTGATCGAGCGTTGATCTTCGTAAGAGATAAAGACTTTCTTTACAGGATGCCACAAGTAAGGCGCTTGAGATTGCTCATCATACTTGTACTCGTAGCCCTGCTCCGCTCCATAGTTCTTCACCAAATCCCAAAACATGAAATAGCCGTTCTCACCCGTACCAAACTGCGCTCCTTGCTCGGATACAAGATCTTGCGTTGGTAAGCCACCCGAGAAGTCTTTGGTGCCTTGCCAGCCACGCCCATAAAACGCAGCGCCAATCACCAGTTTCTCACTTGGAATACCGAGCTCGATCATCTGGTTGATGAACACGTCTGCGCCCATGCCCCACCAGCTTCGCTCAGTCGCATGCAAGTTGGTAGTATGCCCGGTTTGCTGCCCCCAACCACCAAGGAAGTCATACGTCATTGCAAACATGTTAGTTAGGTACGGCTCCGCGGCTTTCCAATCGATACCTGCTGCTTTTGGACCAACGCCTACAGCAGTAGAGAGCTCGTATTCACGTTTGGTTTGATTTGTGAGTTCATCTAACTCTGCACGCATGGTTTTCACTAAATAGGTAAAGGCCTCACGCTCAGATGCTTTTTGCTCATCAGAAAGCTTGGTATCTGGGTTCCAAGGCGACGTTGTTAAACCGCCACCGCCTGGGTATTCCCAATCCAGATCAATACCATCAAAGAAATCATATTGGGCAACCAACTCAACGGCTGTTTTTGAGAATTGATCCATCGCTTGTTTGTTTTTTGCCATAGCATGGAACGGTTCGGACATTGTCCAACCACCAAAAGAAGGGAGAATTTTGAGATCAGGATGTTGTTTCTTCATTTCAGTAAGTTGAGCGAAGTGGCCTTTGTATGGCACGTTAACGGAGACATCGCCAAAGTCCTTTTCTAATGCTGCTTCGGTATCGACAATGATCGCCGTATACGGATCTTTTCCTTCACATTGTTCGGCAACCAGTTTTTGTACCGTTTCAGAAGCACCGGCATGAGGACCGCACATACTAAGAAACGCGTAAATCACATGCGTCAGCTTATCGGCGGGAATATCGTTCACCGTGTATGGGTTTTCTGCATTTGCATACTGCCAATCCGCAAAGTAACCCGCTACGACTTTTTGCTCGGCGTGCGCCGCACCAGTTAGCCCCATAATCAGTGCAGCAAGAAGTGTCTTTTTCATTGTGTTCTCCAGAGTAGATGTACAAATTTAAAGCTACTCCTAGAGAATATTTTTAACTTGAAAACGAAATCAGGCTGCGAGTCATTTATAACTCCTCGCAGCCTGATTACATAAGTTGCATATTATTTGTGCTAACTCTCAGATGCCGCGTTGCCGTGCATTTGCTCATCTAAGTTGAGTACCGTTAATGCGTTGCTGACGCTCGTGGCGATCACGTCTATCGCTCCGGTTCTTAATGCTCCAAGTAAGGCGAGCGGCTTGCTGTTCTCCGCTGCAATCGCGATGACTTCCGATATTGGGCGAAACTCTTCAATACCAAGACCAATCACTCGGTCACTCATTACGGTGTTGGCAACATTACCGTGAATATCAAAGAAATCATAACCTGCAAAGTCCCCGACCACGCCTTGTTGAAGTCTCGACTGAACCACTTCATCAGGCGTAAACCAACCTAAGTCCACCATGTAACTGTTTTCGCTCATGTCACCAATACCGACCAAAGCGACATCAGCTTTACGTGCCAAATCGAGTGTTTGTTTCACGGTTGCATTTTGCATGAAGGCCAACTTCTGCTCTCTGTTCTCTGCATAAGCCGGCGCATAGAGAGTTTCGGACGTTCCACCGTACTTTTTCGCTAACTGACGACAAATGTGGTCGGCGTTATACATACCACCACGTGGGTGAATACCGCCGATACCACATACAAATTTACAGTCACGCGGCGTAATAACACCAATATGGTGAGCGACGGACGACACGTTACGCCCTTGTCCAACGGTCACCACCATGCCGTTTTTAAGCGTGCTGGTGAGATAATTGGACACCAATCCCGACACCTGTAGTCGCTGTGCCTCTTCATTTGGCTGATCAAGAGCGACAAGCGCACGCTTAACGCCGAATCGCTCGATCAAACGTTGCTCAATCTTGGCGCTAAACACCGGGTGGTATTTAACGGTGATTTCAACGATGCCTTCATCACGCGCCTGCTTGAGCATTCGCCCGACCTTTGCGCGTGATATGGCAAATTTTCTCGATATCTCTTCCTGAGTCGCACCGTCTTGATAATACGCGACGGAAATCTCTGTCAACAAATCCGTGTTTTCAATGGAAATATCTTGATTAGAACTGCTCATGGTTTCTCTCGCCCTTTAAGAGGATCGATATTGTATGCAATAAGTGAGCATATGCTCATTGACTTAGCATATGTTCTTTATCAATTTAAACGCTACATTTGCTCATCGCAATAACATTTTCTCACTACAATTTTTTACCCTCACGTACAACGCTCAACTTTTGAACAATAAGGGCAAACGTTTATTTGGGTTAACCACTAAACACACAGTAAAAAAACGTTGATGAAGTTCACTATAAGTCGATTTCAGCGATTGACTTTCAGCATAGATAGGATAAATATGGACACATCATTTACTCAGCTATCGATCAAATGTTCATTGCATTTGTTCGGTAACGAAATTTTCCGTAGTTGGCTGAGCAGATGTCTCATTAAATGCGATGAGACGATTAGCTAACTCGCTTGCAAATGCACAAGCTGTGATAACAAAAATCACGCTTAAGCCCATTTAAATAGGATGATCGATTATGAGCAACAAGTTAGAGCAACTTCGTAAACTAACGACTGTAGTAGCAGACACTGGCGAAATTGATGCAATCAAAAAGTATCAACCAGAAGACGCAACAACTAACCCTTCTCTTATCCTGAAAGCCGCTCAAATCGCAGAGTACGCACCTCTAATCGATGCTTCAATCGAATATGCTAAAGCACAGAGCAACGATAAAGCTCAACAAGTTCAAGACACTTGTGACATGCTTGCAGTAAACATCGGTAAAGAAATCCTAAAAACTATTCCAGGTCGTATCTCTACAGAAGTTGACGCGCGCTTATCTTACGATATGGAAGGCAGCGTAGCGAAAGCACGTCAACTAGTAAAAATGTACAACGATGCAGGCATCACTAACGACCGCATCCTTATCAAACTAGCGTCTACTTGGGAAGGTATCCGCGCAGCAGAAATCCTAGAGAAAGAAGGCATCAACTGTAACCTAACGCTTCTATTCTCATTCGCTCAAGCGCGTGCTTGTGCAGAAGCTGGCGTATTCCTAATCTCTCCATTCGTTGGCCGTATTATGGACTGGTACAAAGCGAAAGAAGGCCGTGACTTCGAAGCTTCAGAAGATCCAGGCGTACTGTCTGTAACTAAGATCTACAACTACTACAAAGAGTACGGCTACAAAACTGTCGTAATGGGCGCAAGCTTCCGTAACATCGGTGAGATCCTAGAACTGGCTGGCTGTGACCGTCTAACTATCGCTCCTGCTCTACTTGCAGAATTAGAAGCTGCAGAAGGTGAAGTGGTTGAGAAGCTAGTTGATTCTAAAGGCGCAGCTGAGCGTCCTGCACCAATGACTCACTCTGAGTTCCTATGGGAACACAATCAAGACCCAATGGCGGTTGAGAAACTGGCTGAAGGCATCCGCAACTTCGCCGTTGACCAAGGTAAACTAGAAGCGATGATCGAAGCTAAGCTTTAATTGCTTACCAAAAGCGAGTAGCCCGTCTACTCGCTTTTACCATCAGCGCTTATTCAAGATTTTCTATTTGAACTTGTTTCGACGAGTTCCCTCTATTTAAACCCTTATCGAGAAGTAATCACTATGGATCGTAAATACCTAGCAAATGCAATCCGTGCACTAAGCATGGATGGTGTTCAACAAGCTAACTCTGGTCACCCAGGTGCACCTATGGGCATGGCTGATATCGCTGAAGTTCTTTGGCGCTCTCACCTAAACCACAACCCATCAAACCCTGAGTGGGCAGACCGCGACCGTTTCGTACTGTCTAACGGCCACGGCTCAATGCTAATTTACTCTCTACTGCACTTGAGCGGTTACGAGCTATCTATCGATGATCTGAAAAACTTCCGTCAGCTTCACTCTAAGACTCCTGGTCACCCAGAGTACGGCTACGCGCCTGGTATCGAGACAACAACGGGTCCTCTAGGTCAAGGCATCACTAACGCGGTTGGTATGGCTCTAGCTGAGAAAGCGCTAGCAGCACAGTTCAACAAAGAAGGCCACGACATCGTTGACCACTTCACTTACGTGTTCATGGGCGACGGCTGTCTGATGGAAGGTATCTCGCACGAGGCATGTTCTCTAGCTGGTACACTAGGTCTAGGCAAACTGATCGCATTCTGGGATGACAACGGCATCTCTATCGATGGTCACGTTGAAGGTTGGTTCTCTGACGACACGCCTAAGCGTTTTGAAGCTTACGGCTGGCACGTAATCCCAGCAGTAGACGGTCACGATTCTGAAGCGATCAACGCAGCAATCGAAGCGGCGAAAGCGGATCCTCGCCCTACACTTATCTGTACTAAGACAATCATCGGTTTTGGTTCACCAAACAAGTCTGGTTCACACGATTGTCACGGTGCACCACTAGGTGCAGAAGAAATCGCAGCAACACGCAAAGAACTAGGTTGGGAGCACGGTCCTTTTGAAATTCCGCAAGAAGTCTACGCAGAATGGTCAGCGAAAGAAACAGGCGCAGCTAAGGAAGCAGCGTGGAACGAGAAATTTGCAGCTTATGAAGCAGCGTACCCTGAGCTGGCAGCTGAATTTAAACGCCGCGTAAACGGTGAGCTTCCTGCACAGTGGGAAGAGAAAGCAAGCCAAATCATTGCTGATCTTCAAGCAAACCCAGCAAACATTGCGTCACGTAAAGCGTCTCAAAATGCTCTAGAAGCATTTGGTGCTCTACTACCTGAGTTCATGGGCGGTTCTGCTGATCTAGCGCCTTCTAACCTAACCATGTGGTCTGGTTCTAAGTCTCTAGAAGCAAGTGACTTCTCTGGTAACTACATCCACTACGGTGTACGTGAATTCGGTATGACGGCGATCATGAACGGTATTGCGCTACACGGTGGTTTCGTTCCTTACGGCGCGACATTCCTAATGTTCATGGAATACGCTCGTAACGCTATGCGTATGGCGGCTCTGATGAAGATTCAGAACATCCAAGTATACACGCACGATTCTATCGGTCTTGGCGAAGATGGCCCAACTCACCAACCGGTTGAGCAAATGGCATCGCTACGTCTAACGCCAAACATGAGCACATGGCGTCCATGTGACCAAGTTGAATCAGCAGTGGCTTGGAAACTAGCGATTGAACGTAAAGATGCACCAACTGCGCTTATCTTCTCTCGTCAAAACCTAGCGCAACAAGAGCGTGATGCTGAGCAAGTTGCGGACATCGCGAAAGGTGGTTACATCCTGAAAGATTGCGAAGGCAAGCCAGAGCTAATCCTTATCGCAACAGGTTCAGAAGTTGAGCTAGCAGTAGAAGCAGCAGCACAGCTAACTGCTGAAGGTAAGAAAGTACGCGTTGTTTCAATGCCATCAACAGATGCATTCGACAAACAAGACGCCGCTTACCGTGAAGCCGTTCTACCATCAGACGTAACAGCTCGTATCGCTATCGAAGCAGGTATTGCTGACTTCTGGTACAAGTACGTAGGCTTCGACGGTCGCATCATCGGTATGACTTCATTCGGTGAATCTGCACCTGCTGGTGAACTGTTCAAAATGTTCGGTTTCACTACTGAAAACGTAGTAAATACAGCAAAAGAACTACTAGCGTAATTGCAGTAAAAAGATAATCAGTTTTCTCTATTGCGAATGTGAAAACTGAAAAGCCCCGCCAGCAATGGCGGGGCTTTCTTTTATCTGGCCCCTATTTGTGTAAACACAGCCAGAAAGTGAACACAACGACTTTCGTTACGGCTATTTGTCTTCAAATCGAAGCGCGAGCTGATAGAAATCTTGTACTTGCTCTTTCAACTGACGGCTGTTTTGCTCTACGGAGTGCGTTGCTGCCAAGTTTTGCTCTGCCGTAGAAGCAATAGAGTGAATATGCTGATTTACATCGCTGGATAGCTTCAGCTGGTTATTCGCCGCTTCCGCCACATCGACCATCAACCCACTCATGCTTTGCATCATCTGTTCAACCTCAGACAAACGAAGCGCGCTTTGTTCGGCAACCTGAGAACATGTATCCGTTTGCTCTTTGTTTGCCAGAATGTCTTTTTGCCAACTTTGTATCGTCGCCAACATAGCAGAGATAGACGCTTGGATTTGTTCAGTTGCATTGGATGTGCGACCAGAGAGAGCGCGCACCTCATCGGCAACAACAGCAAAACCACGACCTTGCTCACCCGCCCTCGCCGCTTCAATTGCCGCGTTAAGTGCCAGTAAGTTGGTTTGTTCTGCGATCCCACCAATCTCTTCCATCAAATGATTCACTTTCTGCGCCTGATCACTCAGTTGATACGTCGTTTCCGTCGCTTTTTCAGCTTGAAGGCTTAATTGCGCTAGATTGGTGTGCGTTTGATCGATGGTCTCCTTCGCCATCAAGCATGACTTCAATGTATCATCAATTAGCATATGGGCATCATTGGTGCTAGAAGAGACTGAATTCGCCGAAGACTCGACCTCTTGAGTCGCATCACGTACGCGATGAATATCGGTGTTTTGCTGATTTAATGCAGCCGAAACTTCTGCTGTGGTTTGGCTCAACTCTTCAGCACAATGCTGCAAAGGCAATGCGGAGTCTGTCATTCTTCCTAACACGGTTCGAATTCTTGCGGACAGCATTTTGATATGGAAATCGGCAATCGAAAATGCCGTATTACCGGAATAGATCAAGCGACTCACGCTGTCGTATTGCTTTTGTAACTTTTTCAGTTGTTGAGGCGTATCAATTAATTCTTGGCGGAATAACAACGCTAGAACACTCGCAGGTAGTGCACTTGCAAGCCAAGCCAATGGACCTTCAATAGACAATGCATATGCGGCTGCAGGTGCGGTCAATGCGCCAAGTAGAATCGCATAGCGAATGGTTTCATTGAGTTTCAACGACCAAGTACGACCTGACTTCTCGGCGGCGCGCATACTCTTGTAGGCTTTCGTGGCTATATCAACCCACTCTCGCTTTGGCTTCACGCGCACAGATTGATAACCAACAACGTGGTTATTTTCATAAATAGGGGTGACATAGGCATCAACCCAATAGTAACCGCCCGACTTAGTGGCATTCTTAACCATGCCGCGCCAGGCTTTGCCTTGCTTAAGACGTGTCCACATATCGCCGAAAGCGGCTTTAGGCATGTCATTGTGGCGAACGATATTGTGGTTCTGACCGACGAGTTCTTCGTGAGTGTACTCAGCAACACGGCAAAAGGCTTCGTTACAATACGTAATAACACCTTGTAGGTTCGTTGTTGAGACGAGTTCCTCAGACTCCCTCACGAGAGTTTCTTGAGCTTTATGAGAAATATTGGCTGACATAGACGAAACTTCTGTAGTTTTTATTGATTTTCGGCAAGATATATACAGGATTTTTATTTTTATTACAAAAAGTTAGATAAAAAGTCTTATCAAATCGACATTTTTAGTGTGGGAATTCACATTATCAATAAAAATATAAAGAAGAAGTTGTGGAGTTGAGCTAATAAACAAAACCCGACACGTTATGCCGGGCCATGTATAGAAGATCTAATCAAGCAGTTTGGGATTCCGTTTCTTTGTTCGTTTTCAAAGCAAACATCACGATGACGAGTAGCACAAAAGGAAGAACGTACAAATTAAGGTTTTGCCAACCTACGGTGGATTCGAGCCAGCCAGATAGTAATGCAGTGATAGTGACACAACTGAACACGAAGAATTCATTAAATGCCTGAGCCTTGCTCCTGTTTTTCGCTTCATAGCTTTGACTAAATAACCCAGTTGCCGCGATAAACATAAAGTTCCAACCAACGCCTAACAGAACTAAAGCAAGACTAAAGTGCCAAATGGACACTCCGTGTATGTTAATTCCAATACAAGCAACAAATAGCAATCCACCGGCTAAAATCATATTCTTCGCGCCAAACCGCTCTATCAACCGTCCCGTGACAAACGCTGGTGCAAACATGCCCAGCACATGCCATTCGATCACTCCTGCCGCTTTGTCAAAATCAAAGCCACAACCAATCATCGCCAGAGGCGTTGCTGTCATTAAAATGTTCATCACCGCATACGCAACCATTGCGGCGATAACCGCTAGCATGAAATTAGGTCGACGGATAATATGCCCCACTTTATCCGCTTTAGTATGTAGAACTTGCGTGTGTGCTGGTGGAAAACGAATCGTTTGCAGCACGATCAACGCAGTTATATAAAGTCCAATAAGCACGGCAAAAGCACTAATGTACAAACCATCATCTGACCATTGCTGTGAATACACCGCCAAATTAGGGCCAAGTATCGCCGCTAGTACCCCTCCCGCCATAGATATCGAAATCGCCCTGTGTCTTGCCGACTCTTCACACACTTCAATAGCAGCAAATCTGTATAGCGTACCGAAGCCAATACCAACACCAAGCAAAAAGGTAGAAACACAGAACAGATAGAAGTTCTGTTGACTTAACGCATACGTCGCTAGGCTGGCACCCAAAATGCCAATAACATTACCGAGACTAAACCCAAGTCGACGTCCCAACTTGCCCATAATTAGTGATGCTGGGATCGTCGCAGCCATCAGTCCTAAAAATTGCAGCGCAACGGGCAACGTAATAAAACTTGATGACGGCGCAAGTGTTTTGCCAATAAGGGCAATAACAGATATGAGTAAAATATTCCCTGTCATTAATAGGGCTTGGCAAAGGGATAATAGCCATACATTACGATTCAATTCCAAATTCCTTTTGGTTACAGCGCATACAGATAACATATAGGAAAGCAGAAACAATAGAAAGAGATGCGAGTAATTCTCAATAAAAAAGAGCCAGAAGCACAATGCCTCTGGCTCTTTAAAAAAGTTCTTTCTGTTGAGCTTATTTGTTACGGCGCGCTTTTACTGCATCTGAAAGCTGACGAAGTACGGTTTCCGTATCTTCCCAACCGATACATGCATCGGTAATCGACTGACCATAAGTGGCCGCTTTACCATCCACTAAGTCTTGGCGACCTTCAACTAAATGAGACTCAATCATCACACCAAAAATTGCTTCTTCGCCACCAGCTATTTGCTCTGATACGTCATCAGACACCAACATTTGACGTTTGAACTGCTTCGAGCTGTTAGCGTGGCTAAAATCAATCATCACTTTTTTCGGTAGCCCTGCGCCATCTAACTCATCTTTAATTTTAGCCACATGCGCTGCACTGTAGTTTGGCTCTTTACCGCCACGGAGAATGATATGGCAATCAGGATTGCCAGCGGTTTCTACGATCGCAGAATGTCCGTATTTTGTTACTGATAAGAAGTGGTGAGAAGCACTTGCAGAACGAATCGCATCGCTCGCGATCTTAATGTTCCCGTCTGTACCATTTTTAAACCCAACAGGACAAGAAAGACCAGAAGCAAGCTCACGGTGAACCTGAGATTCTGTCGTACGAGCACCGATAGCACCCCAACTGATCAGATCCGCCACGTACTGGGGCGTGATCATATCTAAGAACTCACTCGCGGTCGGCAAGCCCATATCGGTAAGATCAAGAAGAAGCTTACGTCCAATACGCAGACCATCATTCAGCTTGTAGGTATCATTTAGGTAAGGGTCGTTGATCAGACCTTTCCATCCTACCGTTGTACGCGGTTTCTCAAAATAAACTCGCATCACAACTTCTAGTTGTTCACCAAGTTCATCACGTAATACTTTTAGCTTTTTACCATATTCAACCGCAGCAGCAGGATCGTGAATGGAACACGGGCCAACAATTACAAGCAATCGGTCATCTTTTCCTTCAAGAATATTGTGAATGGCATTACGGCAATCGAAAGTGGTCGAAGAAGCGGTTTCAGTCGCTGGGAACTTCTCTAATACTGCTACAGGTGGCAATAACTCTTTTACTCTATTTATTCTTACATCATCAGTTTGAAACATTACTTCTACTTCCTGGTTTTTATTTCCGACCCAATTTTTTGCCAACTGAACTCATTGCAACATTGTTCACAAAGCGAGCAGCATCAAGGGCTCTGGTCATTTTCTGTCTAGCGTTTAAGTAACTTATCGGCTTAGGCGTAGACTTGCAATCAGTTTTTGAAAATAAATGCAAATAAAAACCACCTGTTAACCACCGCGCACAATGTAAAATAAAGTTTACGAAAAAAGTTCAAAATAATCATCAATTTTCTTATGACCCTAAAAATCTTTACTACAATGTAAGAAATATCAGAAGTTTGTGAGGTGTTATTGGTTAGTAAATGTTGATCAAGTTCAAAGATATTGTTGCTTGATATGAAATGATTAGAATATTAAACTAATTTCTTATAAACGCTGGTTTTTTCTAATTTTTTGATAAAACGAAGTAGAAGTTAATATGCAATCAATACAAGGAAACATTATGAACAAAGTAGCAATTGCAGTAGCAGCAGTGGTAGCTGGTAGTAGCGCGCTTTTAAACTCTGCTCAAGCTGAAATGTATATCGGGGGCAAAGTAGGCATGACTACACTTGACGATGCTTGCTATCTAAATAGCCCTTGTGATGATGAAGCTTTTGGTGCTGGACTACATATCGGTTATGACTTCACCGATATCATCGGGCTAGAGTATGGTGTCGACTTCTTAGGCGATTACAAAGCTAACTTTAAGTCAGGGGCTAATACAGTCAATACGATCGACGGCAATTTAACGGCTTTAACTCTCGCACCTAAATTCAACTGGCACTTGAACGAATCTTGGAATTTATTCGCTAAGATCGGTGGTGCTTACATGATGTCTGATGACGAAAAAGATTTCGTTCCAACTGGCTCGCTAGGTGCTGAATACACTATCGACAGAAACTGGAGCGTACGCGCAGAATATCAACGCTATCAAGATCTTTCTGATGACGTATGGGACGACATGGACGCTAACTTCTTCGGTATCGGCTTTAACTACAAATTTGCGGCTGCGCCGGTGGTTGCGGCAGTTGTAACAGAAGAAGTGGTTGAGCCAGATCCAGAACCAGTGATGATGAGCAAAGTGCACAAAGAAGAGTACGGTACAGGTACGTTTGAATTCGACAGTGCTAAGCTAACAGAGTCTGTTTCGGAGCGTCTAGACAACTTCGTATCATTCTTGAACGAATACCCTCAAGCTCAAGTAGAAATCACTGGCTACACGGATAGCTCTGGTCCTGCGACTTACAACCAAAAACTGTCTGAGCGTCGTGCTCAATCTGTTGCGGATTACCTAACTGCTGCAGGCATTGACTCAGATCGTTTAACTGTGAAAGGCATGGGTGAAGAAAACCCAGTTGCTGACAACAGCACTCGTGAAGGTCGTGAGAAAAACCGTCGCGTAGAGGTTGTGGTTCCTTCGTTTGAATACCAAGAGCTAGTTCAACCTGAATAAACATTTATGATACTTTATCTATGATGTTGTAAAAGTTAATGGGGTGCGTTTGCACCCCATTTTGATCTCGCTTTATCGCTCTTTTTACTATGGTTTTGGAAAAAAGATTAACTCGTTATCTTGCACCATAACGCAATCCATACCCGCTGCATGCGCCGCTCGTTTACCTAGCTCGGTATCCTCGAATACAAGACATTGTGACGCTTCCAACCCGAGATGCTCGGCCGCCACCAAAAAGGTATCCGGAAAAGGCTTATGATTCTCTACATCACTTGCTGTTACCACAACATCCAACTTGTCCAATAAACCGGAGTGGCTCAGTAAGCGCATTGCACTTTCTCGTTGACTGCCAGTTCCGACCGCTATTTTCTTGTGGCCTAAATATTCTTCTAACACGATATTAGTGCACGGAATAACGTCCCCGTGCAGCTCCATAGCAGCGAACGTTTCCATTTTAAATGTAGCGACGGTTTTAGGATCTAATGAAAGCTCATGCACACGGTTTAGCTCCTCAACAATTTTAAAGCTTGGCATGCCTCCTAAACTGTGAAACCACTCCTGACAAAACGGAAAATCAAAGCGATCTGCGGTTGCTTGCCAAGCAGCCAAATGGGCTGGCATGGTATCTATTAAAGTACCATCCATATCAAATATGAATCCCTCATAGGGCCTAAAATCAATCGTGCTCATGTCTTTTCTTCTATTTGTACATCTGTGATGTTAATTTATCAGCTCTTTCAATCGTCCTTACCGGCATTTACTTATCATGCTCAAAATTTCGAACTCCGTCACAATTCAAGAGTGGGAAATTCAATTATCCCCAATTAGAGCTCAAGGAAATGGTGGCCAGAACGTTAACAAGGTAGCGTCCGCTATACATTTACGCTTTGATATCCGACATTCCAGCTTACCTGACTTCTACAAAGAACGATTACTTGCTCTTTCTGACAGTCGTATAACTAAAGATGGCGTGATCATCATCAAAGCGCAACAATTTCGCACGCAAGAACAAAATAAGGAAGACGCCCTGAATCGGCTTCAAGCTTTAATTAAAGCTGCCGCCTTACAGGAGAAGAAGCGTATTAAAACGAAACCAACCCGTGCTTCTCAACGCCGAAGACTTGATACCAAGAACAAGCATGGAGCGAAAAAGCAGCAACGTAAGAAAGTGCTGTATTAATGCATGTCGTTTTCTCGACATGTTAGTTGAACAACGTTTGCTAGCCCTTGGGAAATCTCATTGGATTTCTCTTTTTAGTTACTTATTCAGGAAACAACAATATGACTATTAGGCAAAAACTCTACTTCCTCGGAGTTATCGCCATTTTAGGCATCGTGGCCCTTTTGGGTACGTCATCCCATTTCGCCAATAAGAGCAATGAACTTAACCACGCCATCAAACTCGTTGGCGATCTAGAAATACGTTTACTCAACTTACGCAGAAACGAGAAAGATTTCTTACTGCGTAGTAATGACAAATACTTAAACAAATTTGATGCGAATGTTGATAAGTTTCTAAATACCGAAAAAGAGCTTGCGAGCATACTCACGAGCAATGAATTACCTTCCAGTCAACGATTCAAACAAGACCTTCTGGCATACCAAAAGGGCTTTCAGAATCTGGTCAGTGCTTACCAACGCTACGGACTTGATGCAAAGAGTGGCCTTCTTTTTGGTTACGAGCAAGCACTGTTAGAAGCCAAGCAACGCTCCGACCACCAGCAATTGCTGGCTTTGGTTCGTTTTGACTCTGCAATCAAATCAGGTCAATTCAATAGTGATTTGCTTGTTGGGCTATATGCTCCGGAGCTCATCAAAACAGGTAAGCTAGTAGCGGCACAAAAACAAGTTGTAGGAGTCGCTTACGACCAAGGCCTACTTGGTGAAACTCGCGCATTATCTCATGCCGTAGAAGAGCAATTTGAAACCTTTTCGACAGCCCTTAGCTCTGCTGCTGCAAAGCGTGATGAACAAATGTCGACCATCAAGCAAGTCATTACTGCCCTGATCTTAGGTGTTATTTTCGCATTGATTTGGCAGATCTCTCGCTCAATCAATACACGAGTAAACAGCTTGCTTGGCACCATTCGAAGCATTAGCGAAACAAACAACATGGGACTGCGCTCTGACTTGAAAGGCAAAGATGAGCTATTTGATATCAGCCACCACCTCAATGATCTGTTGGATAAGCTTGAGCAGTTAATTAGTGGCACCCAAGAAAAATCGGCGCAGTTAACAGCCAGTACCGATAATATGCATCGTGAGCTAGAAGGGGTTATGGAGCAGTTCCATACTCAAACGGACCACACTGCATCGATGGCTACTGCGGTTCAGCAAATGGTGGCAACGATAGGTGAAATATCGGAAAGCACGTCGGTTGCGGTAGAGGGTGTGCATCAAGCCGCGAATAATGCCGAACAAGGCCGCAGTGTTGTTGAAACTACTGTAGCCAACATTGGTCAATTGACCAGTATTTTATCGAACAGTCAGCAGTCGATTGGCTCGTTGAACCAACATGTAGATAAAATTGGTGGTGCGGTGAACATCATCCAAGAAATTGCGGAACAAACTAACTTACTGGCTCTCAATGCAGCAATTGAAGCCGCGCGAGCGGGCGAACAAGGTCGTGGCTTCGCCGTTGTTGCCGATGAAGTACGTGCCCTAGCTAGCCGAACTCATCAATCTACCGAGGAAATCACGCGGGTCGTTGCAGATATTCAAACTCAAATGTCTACAGTTGTTGCTGATATTGATCAATGTAACGATCAAGGACAACAAACGCTTAATGCCTCTGAAAAACTGGATTCTAGCCTGCAGCAGATCATCACTGACATGCATGCAATTCAAGGCAATTCGGAGCGCATTGCTTCTGCGATTGAAGAGCAAGGTATCGTGATGAACCAAGTTAGTGGCTCAATCACCGAGCTTAACGCGATATCTGAAAACAACATGCAATCCGCTCAGGAATGCTTGCACGAAGTGAACTCTGTCTCCGCTCAAGCTCATGATATGGACGAAGCCGTTGCACAATTTAAAACCGCGCTAAAATAACCTTCCCTACAAATAAAAAGCCCGAGGCAATCATTGCTTCGGGCTTTTTTTCGACTTTAACTTCGTGCTCTACTGTGCACAGCGGGTGTGATTACTCATCATCAAGAGGAACCAGCTTGGTGTTGCCGCCATGAACTTTCTCACGCTGTCTTTGCACCAGAGCGTAGAAGCCTGGGATCAAGAATGTACCTGCTAGAAGCACACACAATAGACCACCAATCAGCGACACGCCGAGCGAGTTTTGGCTCACGTGCCCTGCACCTGCGGCGAAGATCAGCGGGAAGATACCCAGGATAAACGACCAAGATGTCATATTCACTGCGCGGAAACGTAACGTGCCTCCTTTAACCGCTGCACTATCGATATCAGCATCTTTTTCTTCACGTTCTTGCTTGGCGAACTCCACAATCAAAATTGCGTTTTTCGCCGCCAAGGCTATGAGCAAGACAAGGCCAATTTGCGCATACAAGTTAAGCGGTGTCCCAGTCAGATTCAACGCCAAGAAGGAGCCTAACGTTGCTACTGGCACCACCAAAATGATGGCTAATGGAATACTCCAGCTCTCATATTGTGCCACCATGAACAAGTAAATGAAGATCAAAGCCAGTGCAAAAGCATAAATGGCTTGGTTACCCGCAAGTACTTCCTGATAAGCCATACCTGTCCATTCGTACGTGTAGCCCTGCGGAAGAACCTCTGCTGCAACGCGTTCCATTGCGGCAATCGCATCACCACTAGAGTAGCCCGGAGCTGGTTGGCCTTGAATGATAGCACTGCGGTACATGTTGTAACGCCATGCCACATCAGGCTCAAACACTTGCTCGTAGCTCACTAGCGTACTTAGCGGAACCATATCACCGTTCGAAGAACGAACATGGAAACGCTCTAGATCTTCCATGCTGCTACGGTGCTGGCTATCAGCTTGCATGGTTACGCGGAAGTTCTTACCAAACATGGTGAAGTCATTCACATAAAGCGAACCTAAGTTGCCTTGCAAGGTTTGGAAAATAGACGACAGTGAAATACCCAACTGCTGTGCTTTCTCACGGTCGATATCAACGTAGTAGTGCGGGACATTCGCGCGGAACGTACTAAACGTGTAGGCAATTTCAGGGGCTTGGTTGGCCGCTTGGATCATTTCTCCCATGACCATCGACAAATCGGTACGGCTTCGCCCTAGCGTATCTTCAAGCACAAACTCAAAACCAGACGCAGCGCCCATACCAGGAACCGCCGGAGGTCCCATCGCAAACACAACCGCTTGAGGCAACTCTGTCGCCGCTCGGCCATTAATACGCGCCGCGATGGCATTGGCAGAGTGTTCCCCTTGCAACGAGTTACGAGTATCCCAGTCATGCAGTTTGATAAACACAGATGCACCGTTTGATGCTGCTGCGCCTGTCATAAACGAGTAACCGTTCGCAACCGTCACGCCATCCACACCAGGCTCTTCACCAATCATGTTCATTAAATCATTGGTGACTTCTTCAGTACGAGATAAAGAAGCTGAATCTGGTAGCTGAACGTTAACCAGCAAAATGCCTTTATCTTCTTGAGGAACAAACGCTGTTGAGGTGGTTTTCGCAAAGAAAGTGACCGCCGCGATAGCGACTATAAAGAACGTCACGAGCAGCAAAGATTTCTTCACCAAGAAACCAGCGACCTGACCATAACGCGTTGTGATACGCTCTAAGCCTCGGTTGAAAGCCTGGAACCAGTTAGCCGTGTTGCCCCCACCCTGCTTCAATACCAAAGAACAAAGTGCTGGAGACAGCGTCAATGCGTTAATGGATGAGATCACAACCGAAATACAGATGGTCAAAGCGAACTGGCGATACATGATACCAGTGATACCCGGCAGCATCGCGACTGGTATGAATACCGCAAGTAAAACCAAGGTCGACGTGATGATTGGGCCCGTTACTTCTTTCATCGCTAGCAATGTCGCTTTACGCGGTGAAATGGTTGGGTCTTTCGCCATGGTGGTATCGACGTTTTCGATAACCAGAATCGCATCGTCCACCACGATACCAATCGCGAGGATCAAACCAAACAAAGTGACCGTATTGATGGTGAAGCCCGTCGCCTGCATGATGGCAAACGTACCAATCAGAGAAACGGGGATCGCAACAACAGGAATCAACGTTGCGCGCGCACTACCCAAGAACAAGTAAGTTACAGCAATCACCAATAGAATCGCTTCAATCAGCGTTTTCACTACCCCTTTGATCGATTCAGATACGAACACGGTTGTATCGTAGCTGGTCTCATACGCCATGCCCTCAGGGAAGTTTTTACTCAAGTCCTCAAGCAGCTCCATGACGGCCTGACCACTTTCTAACGCGTTCGCATCCGATTGAAGAGACAATGCAACAATTGACGCGTCCTGACCACGGAATTTACCGTTACCATCGTAGAACTTTTTACCTAGTTCGACACGAGCGACATCTTTCAGATAAACCGTGGAACCATTTGGATTAGCTCGAAGGACAACGTTCTCAAACTCGCTCACGCTTTCCAAGCGACCTTTGGTCACAAGGTTAAACTGAACTTCTTGCGGATTGTTGTATGGTGCTGCACCAACACGCCCTGCCGCAACTTGAACGTTCTGTTCAGCCAAAGCGGCGTATACGTCTGACGTGGTTAGCTTAAGGTTGGCCATTTTTTCCGGATCTAACCAAACACGCATTGCGTATTCGCCACCACCAATCACGTTAACTTCACTAATGCCTTTCGCACGAGCGAGCTGATCTTTTACATTCAAGTTAATGTAGTTAATCAAGAACTGATCGTCGTATTTGCCATCAGGCGAATAGAAGTTAAGGACCATCAGCAAGTCAGGTGAGCGTTTTTTCACCGTCACACCAACCATGCGCACTTCTTGAGGCAGTTTTGACTCGATCTGTGACACACGGTTTTGCACGTTTACTTGCGCCATGTCTGGATCGGTCCCGACATCGAACGTGACATTTAGGCTGTATGAGCCATCGTTCGCGCTCTTTGAAGACATGTAGATCATGTCCTCAACGCCATTGACCGACGTCTCTATGGGGTCCGCAATGGCCTGCTCGACAACTTCCGCACTCGCACCGGTGTAGTATGCCGAAACGCTGACTGATGGCGGACTTATCTGTGGGTACTCCGCCACTGGCAAAATCGCCAGTGAGATCGCGCCTGCTAGCGTTAATATGATCGAAATAACCAGCGCGAATTTGGGTCTCTGAATAAAGAAACGACTTAACATAGTGCCCCCTACTGCTTATCTTCAGCAGGTGTTTGAATGCGCACTTCTACACCATTACGCACACGCTGTAGGCCCTGTGTAATAACCGTATCTTCCTGATCGAGGCCTTCTCGAATGATAATGCCTTGTTCAACCTGAGGTCCAAGCTCGACGTTACGACGCTCTGCCACACTTCCCTCAGCCATCACCATCACAAAGTCACCTTCTAAGTCAGTCTGTACGGCACGTCGTGGGATAACAATAACGTCTTTCGTGTTCTTATCTCTCAAGTTCACTTTGATGTGCTGACCCGGAAGTAACTTCTGCTCTGGGTTTGGCACTAGCGCACGCATTGCAATCGTACCAGTTTTGGTATCAATACGATTACCTAAGAAATCGAGCTTACCGAGATGCTCAAAAAACTGACCATTTTCCAGCTCAAGCTGAACTTCAACTCTGTTTGATTCTGCTGAGCCGTCGCCTTTGACTTGATCCATACCCATGGCTAACCGCTCGCGCTCACTCACACTAAATGAAGTATGCACTGGGTCTAAGCTCACCAATGTCGTCAGCACGCCAGATGAAGGGGAAACAAGATCACCGGTACTCACTTTGGTATCGCTAATACGACCGCTGAACGGAGCTCGGATTTGAGTATAAGAAAGGTTAACTTCAGCAAGCTTAAGCTGAGCGTTTGCTGCTTCTAGCTCGGCTTTCGCACCAAGAAGTGCCGCAGTTAAGGCGTCAAACTCAGATTGGGAGATACTACCGCGAGGCAACAAGTTTTTACCTCGGGTGTGGTCTAGTTCCGCTTTTTTTAGCGCGGCTTTTGCTTGTGCAAGTGCCGCTTTAGCGCTCGCGACTTGTGCTTCAAAAGAAGATGGCTCGATAGAATAAAGAAGCTGCCCTTTTTCTACCATTTGCCCCTCTTCAAAGTGACGAGCTTTTAAATAGCCAGAAATCTGCGCGGTAATATTGGTATCTTCTACTGCTTCAATGCGACCGATATAAGACTTGCTCGGTTGGTAGTCGATAACCGTGACATCCTGAGTCACTACGAGAGGCGCCTGGCCTTCCCTTTGGGCATTATTAGCTTCCCCGCATCCAGCGAGGATTGCTGTAGCCGCCATTAGTGCGACAAGTGGTTTCTTTTGCATGTATTTACCGTCTTTATAGAACAGGATATTGTTGAATTCCCATCAACCTTACTCCTTGCTGCCACTGAAAACTTCACTCAAAAGCCCCCAAAATGTTTCTAAATGTAAACATGAGAAACAAAAAGAAAATAAAGTAATTTAGTTAACAGTGATATTTAACGAACAATACACAAGCAGCTCAATCATAACTATTTGATATACACTCTCAGGCATCGTGCATTTAGAGGCGCCAGGAAACACTAAGTGAGATATCGTATAAAGACGGAAAGTGAGATTCGGTGCTCAAGATAAGAACGTTTTATGGTTAAAAAGACAAAAAATGACGCCTTCATACTCAAGACCCCGATTTTGACTATTTTTTTAATATAAATGGGTTATCATTCAATTAATTCAACGCCTTCGACAGAGAGGATGACTATGATTTCTAAATGGGCAAAACGCTTTTACCAGATGGCAGAACTAGTGGCGTCATGGAGTAAGGACCCATCAACACAAGTCGGTGCAGTTATCACTAAACAGAATCGCATTGTATCTGTTGGATTTAATGGCTACCCGCACGGTGTTTCTGACAGTGTCGATACCGATGAACGCGAGTTGAAATACCTTAAAACACTACACGCGGAAGAGAACGCAATTTTGTTCTCAAAACGTGATTTAGACGGATGTGATATTTGGGTGACTCATTTTCCATGTCCTAACTGCGCGGCAAAGATCATTCAAACAGGGATCTCACACGTGCACTGCCCTGAGCAGTCTGAAGACTTTTTATCTCGCTGGGGAGATAAAATCCAAGTCAGCCAAGACATGTTCGATCAAGCGGGTGTGAAAGTCGACTGGCTACCACTAGAAGACATTGAAATTGAAGACAAAGACGTACGTTAATGTTTCGTTTTTGAATTTAAAAATAGCCCAGATGACTCTGGGCTATTTTTCCCCATTCAATCGACAAGAACCGCTCGACCTGGTCTGTTAACCGTGTTTTTTAGCGGTGAGTTCAGCAATTTTGACGATGACAAGCACTGACTTCTCCATCATTTCAACCGAAATAAACTCATGAATCCCATGGAAGTTAAAACCACCAGTGAAGATATTCGGGCACGGCAACCCCATAAAAGATAAACGAGCGCCATCTGTACCACCACGAATAGGTTTTATAATTGGCTCCACATCACACGCTTCCATCGCTTGCTTTGCTAGCTCAATGATATGCGGGTAAGGCTCAACCATTTCTCTCATATTGTAATAGCTGTCTGTTATTTTCAGTTCTACAGAACCATGGCGTAAGCCCGCGTTCATATCATCAACGAGTTTCTGCATAAAGGCTTTACGCTCTTCAAGCCCCTGACGATCAAAGTCTCGGATAATGTAACCAAGCTCGCTTCGCGCCACGCCCATTTCTGCCGATTTTAAATGGAAGAACCCTTCGTAGCCTTCGGTTGTTTCCGGAGTTTGATCTTGGGGCATTTGAACTTGAAATTTCGCAGCCAAGTTCATCGCATTGACCATTTTGCCTTTTGCGGTACCTGGATGAACGCTAACACCATGAAAAATCACATCGGCGTTTGCCGCATTAAAGTTTTCGTATTCCAGTTCACCTTGCGGGCCACCATCAATAGTGTATGCCCATTTCGCGCCAAACTTTTCAACATCAAATAAATCTGCGCCCCGGCCAATCTCTTCATCTGGTGTAAAGCCGATACAAATGTCGCCGTGTGGAATGTCTGGATTTTCTAGTAACAGCGCGACTGCAGAGAGAATCTCAGCAATACCAGCTTTGTTATCCGCGCCAAGTAATGTAGTGCCATCGGTAGTGATAAGATTGTGGCCATGTAGATGATGTAAATCTGGATATTGCACCGGAGATAGCACTTCATCCCCCAACCCTAGCGCAATATCGCCGCCTTGGTAATCTTCAATAAATTGCGGTTTTACGTTTTTTCCTGAGGCGTCAGGCGCGGTATCCATATGGGCAATAAAGCCTATAGGCGGCACCTCATAATCAACGTTAGCTGGCAGTCTAGCCATCAAGTAGCCATTTTTATCTAATGTCACATCACTTAAGCCAAGTTCAATCATCTCTTTCTTAAGCAACTCAGCAAAAACAAGCTGACCAGGCGAGCTTGGGCAAAGCGTAACATGTGGATTTGATTGGGTATCGAACGTGACGTAGCGAAGAAATCTTTCAACTAAATGTTTCATATTTATTCTCATTGTTTTTATACGATGAGGCTTTATCAACCATCAGCAAGCTGACCTTACCTCATCAAACCTCAAGCTATGTTACGCTCTTAGCTCAATAAGAATTTGCTTTGAATCATTTTTTCATAAGAAAGGCTACGGCACATCCCCTCGTCAATTGAAGCATGAATCTAATCTAATAATTCCTCAGCTAGTACTCGCCACTCTTTTACCTTACCGCGAAAATGAAGCCATTGTTTATCGGTCATAGATTGAGAAATATCTAATGTCAGTTGATCGACCAGCACAAAGTTAGAATCAATATTTTTAGAAAGCTGCTCACTGTAATAGCTCTCTGGCTCGAACAACAGGCGCATAAATATATCCTGATAAGTGACAGCATTGGACTTGTTGTCGAACAGATATTCGAGCTCTTGATATATCGTAGCTCGATAACCTCTCCATAAAGGACTGTTAAGAGTGACTTGTTGAGAAAACGTTTGAGCTAATTGGCGCTGACTTTCTGATAGGCTTCCCAACCACTCTTCCATCCATTCTTCTGTGTTATCTAGAATAATTTCACGTATTTCATCTTCCGTTTTATCCGCATATTTTGCGTTTCGCTCTTGATAATGCTCTTGTACATTACTCAGAAATTCCCGTTCTTGATCTTTCGTTAACTGTAAACTCAAAGCAAAAAGGTCTGGTGCCGCTTTGCTTACCACTCTATCGTAATGCGCTCGCATTCTATCTCGATTTTCCCGCAAATAATTTAGGGTTATATCGCTCGCTTTTAATCTCTCAAGCTCTTTTAAATGATCGATATATAACGGTAACTCTTCTTTCTTATGCCATTCTGCTAACAATAATAAGCGTTCTTCGACCAAGACTTCTTGTTCACCTTGCAGAGAAACATAATCCTCTATGTAATCGATAACGAACCAATCGATATTGCTGTATAGAAACTTCTTCGTACATCCGGCAAGAAGAAATACGAAACAAAATAGAAGGCCATAACCAAGCACCTTATTAGATACACCCTGTAATTTAGTCACTTATTCGTATTCCCTTTTCTATTGATTAAGTTCTATACTCAACTTGTATCACTTAATATTGCGGCAAACTTACACCAGTGTGACAAATATTGATTGCCACCTTAATAATATATAGAGTTTGAAATTAACTTTTTGATCACAACTATCCGCAAAAAAGTGAGTTAGAGCGCAATTATCGGCTAAAAAACACACCGAACGACGCTCCCTATAACGGCATATAATTTGCATGGATGTTTTTTGGATGGTTTATGGAGGCGAAGTATGGCAGCCGCTGAGCAACTTGATACCAGTGTAGAATATGAGATTCGATATTTTGAACAGGGGAAAATGCACTGCATGAGAGTCATTGCTGAAAGCAAAAAAGTGGCTTATCAGTACTATTTAGAGTGCGGTAAGCACAACAGTGACTTGTACTCTATTCGCCCAGACAAATAAAAAAACCGCCTTTAAGGCGGTTTTTTTATTATTAAAATCACGCTAAACGATTGATTCCATTGGTGGTTTGGGATTGTTCTTCAACTGTATTATTTGATGTCGCCAAAGCGCTCAAGATAAAGAACGGTTGCCGCAGTACGAGAAGGAACTTGAAGCTTTTTAAGTAAACTCTTCATATGCACTTTAACCGTTGATTCAGAAATAAAAAGACGATCGGCAATCTGCTTGTTGCGGAAACCTCTTGCCACCTCTCTTAAGATCTGCGTTTCGCGATCCGTCAGCGTATCAAAAACGTCCTCTTGTCCTGAACGCTCACTCAAATACTTAGAAACTTCTTGGCTGTAAGCTTTGTCACCTTGATGCGCTTGTTTTAGCAACTCAACCAGCTCATCAGGCTCAGTATCTTTCAATAAATAGCCATCTGCGCCACTTCGAACTATTGCTTCTATGTCAGCAGGACTATCCGATACGGTTAAGATAACAATTCGAGCTTCACAACCATCAGCACGTAGCGCTTGTAAGGTATCGAGGCCTGACATGCCTTTCATATTGAGATCAAGAAGTACAAGATCCAGTTCCAGCTCATGCGCTTTCGCTACCGCATCTGCGCCATTACTTGCTTCTGCAACGACTTCAAACTCAGGCTCAAAGCTTAAAAGTTGATGAATACCTCGTCGCATGAGTGGATGATCATCCACCAGCATTACTTTACACACTGTCACTGTTTACTTCCTTACTATGTTGGAATTCTAGTTTTACGGTACAGCCTTTGTTGATCGATGCTTCAATATGAAGATCGGCATGCAGCCTAGCGGCTCGCTCTTGCATGATACTCATACCGTAATGATTTAATTTTTCGTCTTGATGTTCAAAGCCTATTCCATCATCGGTAACGGTTACTGTGACTTTTCCATCATTATCAAGACATTGAATGTGAATATTATCTGCTTGCGCATGCTTGATGGCATTAATTGCCGCTTCTCTTATCAACTGTAGTAAATGAACCTGCTGGTGTGCATCCAGTTCAGTTGAAGAAAGTCTATTTTTTAACGTAATGTCAGCGACGGTTTGTTCGTTGAGCGTTTCGACCATATCTTGCAATGCTTGGCCAAAACTGCCTTCTTTAATCGTAAGACGAAACGTCGTCAGTAACTCGCGTAGTTGGGTATAAGCAGCAGATAAGCCCGTATCCAACTCGGCAATGACTTGATTCGCCTGAGCTATCGCTTTTTCATCAGGCAAATTCTTTACGCTTCTCTTTAATAAAGCGACCTGAATTTTTAAATAAGAGAGTGCTTGAGCTAATGAATCATGCAGTTCCCGAGCAATGGTGGCTCGCTCTTCCATCAGTAGGATTTGTTCTGCTTGGCGTTGGGCTCGATTGTAATACACGGCACGCGATAAAATCTGCACAAAGTTGTCAATCAGTGCCTCATTCGGACAAGGTAACCCTGCCTTCCAATACAAATAGCCTAAGTGTTCACCGTCCAACGTTAGAGCCTTACTGTGGCAATCTTCATCACAGTCGTGGCAGCACTCTTCCCCCTCCATTAATATCCAACTCGGTTCTCCCAATTGCTCTATTTCAAGTTTGACCGCTTTAATGCCTTCAAGACTTGCAATATGTTGTAATATGGCTTGGAAGTTATCCTGATTAATACGCGAAGCCGTTAACTCTTTCGACGAGTCATACAATACTTCTAAAGACTGATTCGCATGCTGTAATTTACGCGTTTTTTCATCAACCGCTTGTTCTAGCCCTCGGTATAACTTACCAAGGTCCGTCGCCATCCGATTAAAGGTTCGAGTCAGGATCCCCATTTCATTATCGCTGGATACATCAAGCGATATATTAAATGAGCGATTCTTAATTTGCTCGCTAGCAAAAACTAAAGCACGCAAAGGCCGTACAACTTCGAGGCGCACAAAATGGACAACAAACATACTGACACAAAGGATACCGCCTAACCCTAACCCGCCAATCCAAGCTAAGTTAATCAGCTTTTGCTCCGAAAAGCTTTGCAGCTTAAATACAAACTCATCGATCTGCTTTACAAAACCAGCCACTAGGAGTTGGTACTCCGCCGGGTTGTCTCCTCTCAGCACCGACTTGAGCTCATGCCATCTCATAATAAGACGGTAGTAATCATGAGTAATGTCTTCTGGCACTGACCAGTGCTGGAGTGCTTTCATGGAAGGTGAATATATCGAATGTTCAAATGCGTCAATATGTGAAGAGTAATCAACAGATTTAATCTGAATATCATGTGCCAAACGATAACTTTGCATTCGCATTGAGCCAGCAACATTGACGGCTTCTGCATCATTCAAGCTTGACGCTAACGTAAAAATTGCAAAACCAGTCGTAGCAACTGAAAGCAGCAAAATAAGAAGCATCGCGGACGCAATCGTGCGCGTCACTGACTTTTTCACATTTTTAAACAATCTGAGTTCCTCGCCCATTAACAACCCTATTTGTACGTGCAATGAACCCATTACCTTTCAACTTTATCAATATGTGATCACCTGCGACGGAATTTATTGATCCAAAACAATATTGCATCCTATTTACCTCCTAAGAGGTATTTATACAAATATGTCAAAAACTACAATTTCGTTAGTTTAAATGACAGTTTATTAATGAAAATTGTGGACTATGCTTAGTTTGGGTTCCAAGTTTCGAGGTGACTAAGTGGTAGACCTTTCCAGAAGAAGACTCTTTGCAAGAAAAGCGCACCCCGACAACGCCGTACGTTTGCCTTGGTTAACCAAGCCAGAACAGTTTACGGACGATTGCACTCGCTGCGGTAAATGCATTGAGGCCTGCGAAACAAAGATTATAACTAAAAGTGATGGCGGATTCCCTTCGGTCGATTTTTCTATTGATGAATGCACATTTTGTTATCAGTGTGCAGACGCCTGTCCTGAGCCCCTTTTCTTGCCAAAAACAGAGCAACCTTGGCAAGCGAAAGCAAGCATCAACGATAGCTGCTTAGCAAAACAAAATGTCGAATGCCGAAGCTGTGGGGATATGTGCGACCCAATGGCAATTCAGTTCAAATTAGAGCTGGGGAAAGTAGCACAACCCAATTTAGACCTTGATGAGTGTAACGGCTGCGGCGCCTGTGTTTCAGTGTGCCCGACTTCATCCATCAATGTGAGCAATATAACAGCCTAAGCCGTATGTCGTCGGCCAAAGGCAATAAATGAGAGAGCTATATGTCACTAAATGAAGTGCATATTTCAAGTTTGGTAGTACACGTACTGCCAGAACATCTGGACGAAATCAAACAACAGATCGAAGCACATGAAAATGCGGAAATCTATGGTGACAGTCCAGAAGGCAAGATTATCGTCGTGCTTGAAACCGAAAACCAAGGTTTTATCACAGACACTATCGATGCCATCAACAATTTACCGAATGTCTTGAGCACGGTATTGGTTTATCACCAAATCGAAACTGGGCTTGAAGAAACGGATGAAGAAGACACTGGAACACAACATTCCCAAATCGAGGGTGAAGTATGAAAATGACAAGACGTGCGTTTGTGAAAGCAAACGCGGCTGCATCAGCTGCTGCTGTCGCAGGTGTGACACTACCAGCATCTGCAGCCAACCTGATTGCAAGCTCTGATCAAACCAAAATCACATGGGACAAAGCACCTTGTCGTTTCTGTGGTACAGGCTGTTCTGTTCTTGTTGGTACGCAAAATGGCAAAGTGGTAGCAACACAGGGTGACCCAGAAGCACCAGTAAACAAAGGCCTAAACTGTATTAAAGGCTACTTCCTTTCTAAGATCATGTACGGTCAAGACCGTCTGACTCAGCCGATGCTGAGAATGAAAGATGGCAAATTCCACAAAGACGGTGAATTTACACCTATCTCTTGGGATGACGCTTTCGACATCATGGCTGAGAAATGGAAAGCTTCCCTCGAGAAAAAAGGTCCAACAAGCGTAGGTATGTTTGGCTCAGGCCAATGGACCGTAATGGAAGGCTACGCTGCGTCAAAGCTAATGAAAGCGGGCTTCCGTTCAAACAACATTGATCCAAACGCGCGTCACTGTATGGCTTCTGCTGTAGTTGGCTTTATGCGCGCATTCGGTATTGATGAGCCGATGGGGTGTTACGATGACTTTGAGAACGCAGACGCATTCGTTCTATGGGGCTCGAACATGGCAGAGATGCACCCTGTTCTATGGACTCGTATTACTGACCGTCGCCTGAGTCACCCTCACGTTAAAGTGAACGTGCTTTCTACTTACTACCACCGTTCATTTGAGTTGGCAGATCACGGCTACATTTTTAATCCACAGTCTGACCTAGCGATTGCTAACTTTATCGCGAACTACATCATCGAAAACGATGCGGTAAACTGGGACTTCGTAAACAAGCACACCAACTTCACTCAAGCAGATACCGACATCGGTTACGGCCTACGTGACGATGATCCGCTACAAAAAGCAGCGAAGAATCCTAACTCAGGCAAGCTAACGTCTATCTCTTTCGAAGAGTACAAAAAGTCTGTTGCACCTTACACCGCTGAGAAAGCCTCTGAAATCTCTGGTGTTGAAAAAGAGAAGCTTATCGAGCTTGCGAAGCAATACGCCAATCCAAATACAAAAGTAATGTCACTTTGGACAATGGGTATGAACCAACATACTCGTGGCGTGTGGATGAATAACTTGGTTTACAACATCCACCTACTAACCGGTAAGATCTCGACTCCGGGTAACAGCCCATTCTCACTAACGGGTCAACCATCTGCGTGTGGTACGGCTCGTGAGGTTGGTACTTTCGCTCACCGTCTACCTGCAGACATGGTGGTTGCTAACCCTAAACACCGTAAGATTGCGGAAGACATCTGGAAACTGCCAGAAGGGACGATTCCACCAAAACCTGGCTTCCACGCCGTATTGCAAGACCGTATGCTGAATGACGGCGTTCTGAACTGTTACTGGGTTCAATGTAACAACAACATGCAAGCAGGTCCAAACATCAACACAGAACGTCTTCCAGGTTACCGCAACCCAGAAAACTTCATCGTCGTGTCTGACCCATACCCGACAGCAACAGCACAAGCAGCAGACCTTATTCTTCCTACCGCAATGTGGATTGAAAAAGAAGGTGCTTACGGTAACGCAGAGCGTCGTACTCAAGCTTGGTACCAACAAGTGGGCACGGTCGGTCAGGCAAAATCTGACCTGTGGCAGCTAATGGAGTTCTCGAAACGCTTCAAAATGGAAGAAGTGTGGCCTGAAGAGCTGCTAGCGAAAGCGCCTCAGTACCGTGGTAAAACCATGTACGACGTACTATACCGCAATGGTAATGTCGACAAGTTCCCTATCGAAGAAGCTCGCGAATTGAATGACGATGCCCACCACTTCGGTTTCTATGTTCAAAAAGGTCTGTTTGAGGAATACGCAACGTTTGGCCGTGGTCACGGGCATGATTTAGCACCATACGACCGTTACCATGAAGTGCGTGGTCTACGTTGGCCAGTTGTTGATGGTAAGGAAACACAATGGCGCTTTAAAGAAGGTTCTGATCCATACGCAAAAGAAGGTTCTGGTTGGGACTTCTACGGCAATTCTGACGGCAAAGCGAAGATTATCTCTGCACCATATGAAGCGCCACCAGAGGTGCCAAACGATGAGTTTGATATGTGGCTATGTACTGGTCGTGTTCTTGAACATTGGCACACAGGCACCATGACTCGTCGTGTACCTGAGCTATACAAAGCAGTACCAGACGCAGTGTGTTACATGCACCCTGAAGACGCAAAAGCGCGTAACGTTCGTCGTGGTGAAGAAGTACTCATGGCAAACAAACGCGGCGAAGTACGCGTTCGTGTTGAAACTCGCGGTCGTAACCGTCCGCCAAAAGGTTTGGTATTCGTACCGTTCTTTGATGCACGTATTTTGATTAATAAGCTCATCCTAGATGCGACTGACCCACTGTCTAAACAGACAGACTTTAAGAAGTGTCCAGTCAAAATCACTAAGATTGCTTAACCTTCAGATACCGAATGCTACGGCCGTCACTATGGCGGCCTAATAAAGAATTTAAGCCATAAAGGCGGAGATGAAATGATGAAAAAATTACTTGTCGCACTTTTATCTGTAGGTGCTTTAGTGACAGGCATTGCGCAAGCTGAGTTAGATAATCCAGGTGGTATTGGCGGTCTAGAGTCTCTACGTGGAATGTCTCAATTGGAAGACACACGCCCTGCAGATGAGTTCAAAGACTTCCCTAAAGACCAGATTGTTGAAGATAGCTTTGTTTATCAACCACCGTTGATCCCACACAGCATCCGTCACTACGAAGTATCGTTAAATGCTAACAAGTGTCTTGCGTGCCACAGCTGGAAAAATGCAAAAGAGTCAGGCGCGACTAAAATTAGCGTAACGCACTATGTAAACCGAGAAGATGCTGTATTGGCGGATATGTCTCCTCGTCGTTACTTCTGTTTGCAATGCCACGTGCCACAAACTAATGCTAAGCCACTAGTTGAAAACAAGTTCGAGGCAGTTGATTCGCTTCAGTAATTGAAACGCGAGTACGAAGAGGTTATTTATGAAAATACTTAAAGCGTTTTGGAAAAGACTGAAGAACCCAAGTAAAGCTGCCGCTGGTGTGGTTTTGTTCTTAGGTTTTGCTGGCGGTCTTTTATTTTGGGGCGCATTCAACACAGGTATGGAGGCAACCAACACAGAAGAGTTCTGTTCTGGCTGTCACGCACCAATCGTTGCTGAAATTCAAGAAACAATTCACTATTCTAACCGTTCTGGTGTTCGTGCCATCTGCTCAGACTGTCACGTTCCTCATGAATGGACAGATAAGATCGTTCGTAAAGTACAAGCATCCAAAGAGCTATTCGCTCACTATGTTCTGCGTACTATCGATACACCAGAGAAGTTCCAAGAGCGTCGAGGACACCTTGCTGAGCGAGAGTGGGCGCGAATGAAAAAGAATGACTCTCTTGAGTGTCGTAACTGTCACGAGTTTGATTACATGGATTACTCTCAACAAGGCTCACGAGCAGCGGAGCAGCACTCTACTGCGCTAGCTTCTGGAGAGAAAACCTGCGTAGATTGTCACAAAGGCATCGCGCACAAACTACCGGACATGAGCGGCGTTGAAGGCTGGCACTAAGGAGACTTCCCATGAGTACTTTAGAATCTGTAATTTGGCATATCCTTGGCTATAGCGCCATGCCTGTGATTATTCTTTCCGGCTTTGTGGCAGTAGCAGCAATCTCTCTCTGGCTGCTGTCATTTGGTAAGGATAAAGAGGTGTAACGTAACGCACCTCTACCCGTCAACTTGCCTATTTGTTGACACTAAGCGCTGAGTATCTACTCGGCGCTTTTTTATTCACCGTCACTTTCGACCCCAGAGTTTCCTCAATCGATACATATATTCAATCGGTATAATAAGGTAGCCAGTAACGACCAAAAAAAGCGACCATAAAGGTCGCTAAAATTTACTGCTATAGGGAGTTGTTTAAGATTCTTTTACTGGCAGAACCTGCTTGACGTATTGCCCTGGAGCTTCATCGATTGCTGGGTGATCTTCCGAGCCAATAGGGAATGGTTCGACTTGCTCTTTAGGACTGAATTGAAGTAGCCATTCATTCCAATGTGTCCACCACGAGCCCTCTTTGTGCTCGGCATTATTCAACCACTCGTCAGCCGAATCATCCAAAGTATCGTTCAACCAATAGCCATACTTATTTTTCGCTGGAGGGTTCACGATACCCGCAATATGACCCGACTCACCGAGAACAAACGTTTTGTTGCCACCAGTGTTTAGGGCACCACGATAAGTTCCCTGCCATAACGCTATATGGTCTTCTTTCGTTGATACAAAATAGCTAGGAATTTTGATCTTATTTAGATCAATCCATACCCCACCAATTTTGACGCCTTTGTCTTGCACTAGCTTATTCTCTAAATAGAGCTCACGAAGCAAGAAGTTATGGGAGGCAGCACTCACGTTGGTGCTGTCACTGTTCCAGTACAACAAGTCAAAATCGACTGGGCTGTTGCCCTTTAAGTAGTTGTCGACATAGTAGTTCCAGTACAAGCTATTTTCGCGCAGTAAGCTGAATGTGACGCTTAATGAACGACCGTCCATATACCCTTTTGCGTTGTTTTGCGCCTCAATTGCACTAACAATGGTGTCATTGATGTACGCGCCAACTTCGCCTGGCTGAGAAAAGTCGAGCAATGTGGTGAAGAAAGTCGCTGATTTAATACGCTTCTTCATACGTTTTGCCGCATAGTACGCAACCGTGCTCGCCAGAACCGTACCACCAATACAGTAACCAGCCGCGTTGATTTGCTCTTGGCCCGTTATATCTTCAATTGCGGCGACGGCTTTGACGACGCCTTCTGTCACATAGTCACCAAACTCTACATGCGCTTGTGCCTTGCCTGGGTTACGCCAAGACATCATAAATACGCTATGTCCCTGCTCTAGCAACCATCGAACCATTGAGTTCTTCGCTGTTAAGTCAAGGATGTAGTATTTATTAATGAAAGGCGGAACGATGAGCAGTGGCGTCGCATTCACTTTCTCTGTTAGAGGTCGATATTGAATCAACTCAAACAATTCGTTTTGAAAAACCACATCGCCCGGAGTGGTCGCAACGTCATCACCCACGCGGAATGCATTGTTATTCGTCATACGAATTTTCAAAATGTCCGCGCTGGACTCAACGTCTTCTTTTAACTGCTCTAAGCCAGCCAGAAGGTTTTGACCGTTTTGCTCAAGTGTCAGTTTCAAGAGTTCTGGATTCGTCGCGATGAAATTCGAAGGGGAAAGTGCATTGATGGCTTGACGGGAAAAGAAAAGTATTCGCTCTTTAGATTTTTCATCCAAACCTTCGAGTGACTCAATTGTATCTAAATAAGTCTTGCTGAATAACAGGTAGGATTGCTTAATGAAGCTATACATCACCTCATTTTGCCACGCTTCATTAGAAAAACGCTTGTCCCCTTTTTCTGCTTCAATGACCTGTTTTTGGTTACCCGCCAACGCGACATTCTGCCAAATTTGTAGCTGCTGTTCCCACCATTCTGCTTGCAGTTTTAAGATCGCAGCAGGTTGATTTACAGCTTGTTCGAAGAGTTTGGCAGTGTCTTCCAAGTTCACTTCTTGCATGGCCTTATTTAAAGGAGAGTTCACGACTGCCTTGTTCACTTCGAAATCATGCCACCACTGTTGATTGGTTTGTTGAAGCTGTACAAGATAGTCCGAAAAGAAGTGCTGAAACATAGTCTTACTCCTATATTCGGAAAAAACAACGCCGCCCAAATTAGGGTCTAGAGACCCTAAGGCGGCGAGAATCGGACAAATTACGCTGGAGTAACAGTCTTTAGATTTTCCGAAGTCATTTTCTCAACGTCTTCTTTGAACTCTTTTGCAATAGCTTGAAGCTTGTTGCTGTCGTCCATCATTTGTTGAGAAAGCTTAGTAAGAACGCTTAGTTGCTGGCTGTTGAAAGCAGTCAATGACGTTACGTCTTTGATTTCTGATGCCGCTTTCATTTGGTTCAGACCCACTTCGCTGTAAGTACGAATTGCGTTCAGTTGAAGCTCAGTCAACACTTCTACGTTTTTTGTCACTAGCTTGTTGAACTTCAAGTAAGGTTCTAGATTTTTTTCAGTTTGATCGCTAAAGGTTTTGAAGAAATCTGTGTACATGGTTTATCTCCTAGAGAAAGAATTAAAAATGTCCGTTTAAATAATTACTTAACTGCTTTTATAACCACAGCCGTCCCCATGCCGCCACCCACACAAAGTGATGCGACACCATATTGACCATTTTGCTTATGAAGCTCGTGAACAAGCGTCACTAAGATTCGGTTGCCCGATGCACCAAGTGGGTGACCTAGCGCGATAGCACCACCATTAAAGTTCGCTTTATCTTGAATCGCGTTAACGGGAACTTGGTTGGTTTCCGCCAACTGATGAATCACGCCAAGTGCTTGCGCGGCAAATGCTTCGTTTAACTCGTAAACGTCAATGTCGTTTACCGTTAATTCTGCTTTTGCTAATGCTTTATTGACTGACTCCACTGGACCTAGACCCATGATTTTCGGATCAAGCCCCGATTGCGCATAGCTTACGATCTCAGCAATAGGCGTGAGTCCATGCGCTTTAACTGCGCTCTCAGACGCGACGATAATTGCACTCGCACCATCGTTAATACCTGATGCATTCCCCGCAGTCACAGTGCCTTCACGGTCAAAAGCAGGGCGCAGCTTGCTTAACGCTTCCATAGTCGCATTAGCCTTTGGGTATTCGTCGGTATCGAATAGCACCGTTTCACGGCGTTGCTTTACTTCTACGGGCACAATTTCGTCTTTGAATTTACCCGCTTCGATTGCCGCCACCGCTTTCTGTTGGCTAGACAGCGCATACTCGTCTTGCTGTTGACGGGTTAGGCCGATTTCTTTTGCAACGTTTTCTGCCGTCACACCCATGTGATATTGGTTGTAAACGTCGGTTAAACCGTCCGCTACGAGCAGGTCTTTCAGCTCTAGGTTGCCCATTTTGTTGCCATCACGAATACTACTTGGCGCGGCAAACGGTATCTGAGACATGACCTCAACACCTGCTGCAACAACAATCTCTGTATCGCCACTACGGATATGTGAAACTGCATCCATGACCGTTTTCATGCCACTGCCACAAACCATGTTTACGCCATACGCAGGAACCGCGTCCGGAATCCCAGCGAACAATGCCGCCTGACGACCGACTCCCATGCCTTGACCTGCGCCGACAACGTTGCCAACAATGACTTCGTCAATCTTGTCGGCATTCAACTTCGCCGCTTCCAATGCGCCCTTAATCGCTACTGCTGCCAAATTGCCAGCAGAGGTATTTTTCAGACTGCCACCAAAGGCGCCAATTGGAGTGCGCTTCGCTGCTACGATAAACACTTTTTCCATCATCTTATCTCCTTAGTGCATGTATAGGCCGCCGTTCACCGACAAAGTCTCACCGGTGATATAGGCTCCTGCATCGCTGACCAAGAAGCTGACTGATGCTGCAATTTCTTCTGGTGTAGCAAGGCGTTTCATTGGGATTTGATTCGTGATGGATTCCAATACTTCTGGCTTCATTTGCTCAACCATTGGTGTACCAGTGTAACCTGGCGCAATAACATTTACTGTCACACCCGAACGAGCACCTTCATACGCCAACGCTTTAGAGAAACCTATCATCCCAGCTTTCGCCGCCGAGTAGTTTGCTTGACCAAACTGCCCTTTTAGGCCATTGACTGAAGAGATGTTAATAACACGACCACCGCCTTTTTCGCACATAGCAGCGAACAGAGGTTGCGTAACGTTGAATAGACTATTGAGGTTGGTATTAATGACGTCATTCCAAGCTTGCGCAGTCATCTTTTTAAACACGCCATCACGTGTGATACCTGCGTTGTTGATAACGACATCAATGGTCCCTTCTTCCTCAAGTAATTGCGCTAACTTTGCTGCACACTCTGCAGTGTTTGTTACGTCCAACTCAAAAAGGCGAACCTGATCTTTGGTAAACCCTTTACTGTTGAACCACTCCAACGCACATTCATAGTTGCCTGTGAAATACGTAGCGATTACACGGTAACCATCATTCACTAATTGAGAGGAAATAGCAGAACCAATTCCGCCTTTTGATCCGGTGATCAAAGCGACTTTCTTCATCGAAGACTCCATTCTTAACGGCATTTAAAAAAGCAAACTAAATACACTGATGAAATAAATCACCAACTGACGTGTTTATTTATTCTTTTGGCTATCAATCCTGTGATGCCTTTTATTTTAAGTTAAACCAGAAATATTACATTTCAAATAAAAAACTAATCCATTTGCATAAGATTGATTTAGATCTCATTAAACATGAAATGTTATAAAATGGTTAACTATTTATAAGTCATTGTTTTAAATAAAATAAAGTTAAACACAAGCTTATCAGAACATAAATTTAATCATTATTTATCAATAAGTTACATACCGAACAGTGGACGTTACATCATCTCATGATTTCAGATACTACTCTCATGCTCAGAGTTGTTATCTATAAATACGATTAGAATAATAATTCAAATATCAATATAAGCAATTGTCAGTAATATCATTTAATTACTAACTTAAATGATATTACTGACAGTATAACCTTAATTTTATATTTATAGTTTTACTTATGAAAACTGGTATATTTAGAATGTAAAAAATAGAAGAAAACGTCTCATTTTGGTGCAGTTCGCACTATTATGACGCAGCAATTAAAAAATAATTTCAGTTTTATTTTAAATATCCAAATAACATCAATTAACTAGCATTTAACGTATCGAATCACTTTTTATCTATTGAAGTACCGGTACGGTGCAATATTCGATAGTGCCATCTCCTAAAGCAATCATCTAGATTCTTTAACCCAGTAAATTGATGTTATACCCAAATGACGTCAAGATGCAGAAATCGTGTCAGTGACATGCTCCGCAGGGCGAGTTTCCTTATCCCACAGCCTTTGTTAACGATTTTTGATTTAGAACCACTAGATCTTCAAATCGTTGCCGTGCCTGTGAGCCAAGTCATTCTCGCTGAACCTAGCACCTTGAGGTTATTTGGGGATATTTGGGGATAGTATCCTTTATCAATTTGCACTATCTTTGTGGCTTCTATCAAATCACTTAGTTATCAACAAACATGAATCTTGCATTGCTCAGTATGTTCATCCCTACCTTCTTTTTTGTCTCAATTACACCAGGAATGTGCATGACGCTCGCCTTAACGCTAGGAATGAGTATCAGTTATCGCCGCACATTATGGATGATGATTGGTGAACTCGTCGGTGTCGCGCTGGTTTCAGTCTCGGCAGTACTAGGGATCGCAGCGATCATGCTCAACTATCCTTGGATGTTTATCGCACTAAAGTTTATTGGTGGCGGCTACTTACTCTATCTTGGTGTAGAAATGTGGCGATCTCGAGGTAAGTTAGCAATAAATGTCGATAATTTAGAAAAACCCAAAAGTGGCAATGTCGCGCTCATCATGCAAGGCTTCGTTACCGCTATCGCAAACCCAAAAGGCTGGGCATTTATGATTTCTCTACTGCCGCCTTTTATCGATCAAAATGCGGCTCTTGCTCCACAGCTGATCGTGCTTGTCTCCATCATCCTTCTTTTTGAGTTCATTTGTATGTCTCTGTATGCCACGGGTGGCAAAGGACTGAAACGCGTGTTGGGTCAATCAAAGAATGTGCGTCTGATGAACCGTATCGCGGGCACTTTAATGATGGGGGTTGGTGTTTGGCTATTACTGAGCTAAAGCAACGCTGGAAATGATGAAAAATATCCTAAGAAAAATTACGCGAAACATAAGTGAAGTATTAGATTTTCAGGCCCGAGTTTGGGTCGTAAACGTTTATGCTGGAGAACACAAAGGCGAATCTTACGTTGTAAACGAAGACAGCTTTTCTGAGCCATTGCAATGGATGAAAAAGAAAGGTTATCACACATCCATGCTGCGCCTGGTTGAATCGATGAAGCGCTCTCAAATCATTGAGTTCGATTTAGGTCACGTCAAACACCGCCTGATGCGTGTGAAATAGCACAAAGTAAAACGCCACTCAAACTGAGTGGCGCAAGCACTTTTTACCTTCAACACCTCGCATTACGGCGCGGTATCAATCTCAACAGGCAAGTAATGCTTCGGTTCTAGTTTGAACAGCTCAGGTAATACGGTACCAATGGAAATGGAAGACCATGTACCTGATAGCACACCAATAAACATCGCTGTTGAGAAACCCGCTAGCGGTGCTCCCCCCATAATCCATAGTGCACCAACAGTAATCAGTGTTGTGCCTGAAGTCACCATCGTTCTAGAGAACGTCGCGATGACAGCCTGGTCATTGATGTCTTCCATTTTCCAACTTTGTTTCGCGATCAGTAGCTCACGAATTCGATCTGAAATGATGATCGAATCATTCAACGAGTAGCCTAAAATTGCCAATACGGCAGCAAAAACCGTTAAGTTGAATTCCATTTGGGTAACGGCAAAGAAGCCGAGGACGACAATTACGTCATGAGCCAGAGCAAATACAGAGCCACTCGCTAAGCGCCATTCAAAACGGAAACACAAGTAACCAAGGATGCTCAGCACACAAATCAATAGTGCTAAACCGCCTTGATCAAACAAATCCTGACCAACTTGAGCACCAACAATACTGTTGCTGACGACATCAACTTGATGTGAAACTGGCTTTAATACCTCTTCCACACTCGGCAGAGTTTGTCCTTCTTCTGGGGCGGAGTAGCGAATAAGCCAACGACCATCTTCACCTGTGCGGGTGACAGAGGTTGATTCACCAAGTTTTGGTTGCAGTGCATCAAGCAGATCGTGGTTGGTTAACGACTTATCGACTTTCACTTCTGTCACCATACCACCAGTGAAATCCAAGCCAAGATTCAACCCTTTAAAGCCCAGAGCACCAAGCGCGATCACCGTCAAAACGATAGAAACTAGCGTAGTGAAGTGGCGAATTTTACGAATATTTTGTTTTAGCATTTCGACCATGATTAAACCCTCACATCACGACGGGCATCTCGGCCCCAAATTAAATTGATCATTGCTCGAGAGGCAAATACGCCTGTAAACATACTGGTTAACAAACCTAATCCGAGTGTTAAAGCAAAGCCTTGGATTGGACCGTTACCGATGGCGTATAAAATCACGGCGGTGATCATGGTAGTAATGTTGGCATCAAGGATGGTCGAGAACGCGCTATCAAAGCCCAGATCAATCGCTTGAGCGAAACTGCGGCCTTCACGCATTTTGTCCTTAATACGTTCGAAGATAATAACGTTGGTGTCCACTGCCATACCAACGGTTAACACCAACCCTGCAATACCTGGAAGCGTTAGCACCGCACCTGGTAACAAGGCAATTAAGCCAAGCAAACAAAGCATGTTGGCACAAAGCGCCACGTTCGCCACCCAACCTAAGCGGCGGTACCAAAGGGCCATAAAGGTCAGTGTTAAACCCATACCCAAAGCAAGTGCCGCAAAGCCATTTTCAATGTTTTCAGCCCCCAAAGAAGCACCAATAGTACGCTCCTCTACGATAGTAACCGGGGCTGTTAGCGAACCCGCACGAAGTAATAGTGCTAACTGCTGTGCTTCGTCCATGCTGCCAGCGCCGGTAATACGGAATTGGCTACCAAGTTGAGATTGAATAGTCGCAACGCTGATAACGCGCTCGCTGCGCTCTGTTACGCCACGATCGTTTGTCTTGTATTCGCGGTAAACCGTCGCCATTGGCTTGCCAATATGCGTTGCAGAGAAATCACTCATCTTTTTACCGCCCGCGTGGTCAAGCGAGATGTTAACTTCTGACATACCCATATTGTCTACGCCTGCACGAGCGTTAACAATGTGCTCACCCGTTAGGACTGGTCGTTTCTCCAGAATAACCGTTCGGCCATCGTTATCTTTCAGCACAAGATCTTGGCCGCTTCGCGCTTGGCCTGCATCTTTCACTTCGTAGAATGCCAAACTCGCAGTGGCACCAATAACGTTTTTCGCTTGTGCTGGGTCTTGTACACCTGGGAGCTCGATACGAATGCTGTCTTTACCCTGACGCTGAACTAATGCTTCCGTAATACCTAGCTCTTCAATACGACCACGCATAATCTTCAAGTTTTGTTGCAATGTCGTTGATTGGAACTCTTGAATATTCTGCTCACTTGGCTCAAGAACAAAACCGCGAGACGAGCTTTTCACCAGCCAACCAGGATAGTTTTGACGCAAGAATTTATTTACTTCAGCCAGGGCGGTATCACTCTCACTGTTTACCGCAATGCGGTTACCACTTTCTGCACGAATTTGTACACCACGCACGCGCTGATCTCGCAGGCTTGCTTTGATCTCATCGATCAAAGCATTACGTTGCTCCTCAAATGCTTTATTTACGTCGACATTCAAGAGGAACTGTACCCCACCGCGAAGGTCAAGACCGAGTTTGATTGGGCTAAAGCCCATCTCATTCAGCCACTCTGGAGCAACAGACACATATGAGAAGGTAATGCTGTCTTCTTTATTTAGCTCATTGTTTAGTAACGCACGAGCTTTGCTTTGCGCATTTTCATCATCGAATACAATGGTTGTTTTGCCATCTTTTTCGATGATTTTGTCTGCTGAGATGTGATTGGTTTTCAGTAGTTGATTCAACTGAACCACCGACATTTCACTGCTGTTTTGGTTTGAAAACGTTAGCTGGATCGATGGTTGCTCACCGAACCAAGTCGGAATCGCGCTTAACGTTAAGATAATGACCGTCGTGATTAATACGACATATTTCCAAGCTGAATAGTGATTCATCAGCTTTCTGTTCTTTTGCTGCTTTGCTGTTTTTTTCATGTAAACATCATCCCTTCACTACGAAGTGAAGCTTTTAATAACAAGGCTTAACACACGACAGATGCCCCCAGAAAAAAATTCAGGGTATGAAATGCTCAGGACGGTTACGCCCTGTTGAATACAATCGTCGTGTTAAGAGTGCACAATGGTGCAAATAGATGGTGTTTAGGCAGAAAATTGACTATTGAGTGCGACGTACATTGCGTTGGTCTCTTTCCAACCAGAAATGCGATGATCGCTTGTGAAATGATAAAAAGTGTACTGGTTTTGACGCCAATTGATATCCATCAGGCTGTAGGCATAACCTGCGTCAGCATAGAAAGGCGTGTTTAGGTCACCAACAACGTCAACATGCTCATCATCGAGGCCTTCACGTAAGTGAGAAACCCAACGTTGAGTATTAAATAGGGCTAGCGAATCAAGTCTTGCGTGACTTTCAGAAATCGGAGACTGCGTCGTTTCTTCTGAGACTTCAGAAAAATCGATTGAGGTATTTGCAAAAGCAATACTCGCAACAAATGGTTGCAGCTTAGAAAAGTAAGGTAAATGAGCTTTCTGATCGATTTGCGCAGCAAAAACATGCGCTGGTAGTAATACCATCGCAAGCAGCATAAAAAGCAATTTTTTCAAGCAAATCTGAGACATAAGAACTCACTAAAAACAAAACGAGTCGAGTTTTTTCACTCGACTCGATGATAGTATTCCTATTAATTATGGTTCACAACTAAAAAGTTATAAATCTCTAGAGGCTTTAAACTAAAGGCGCTCTGTTAGCGGTAAAAGATATCGCCTTTATCGACATCTAAATAGATTTTGTTCTCTTGCTCCAAACCACCACAATAAATGAAGTACACATTGCGCTTGTCATAAGTAACCGAACGAACCCAGCCACCGAGCTCTTCAAAATCACTCGGATCACAGGTTTCATCGTCTAACAATTGCTGGGTTTTCTTGCGGAAGATGTCCAAGTGGACTTTTAAATCATCCGACTTCTGCAAATATCCATCCAGTATTTCTAAACGCTCTTGTTCTTTAATAACTGGCTCTGCATCAGATAATCCTTCGGCATTCAACCACTCAGCTTTTTCTTCACCGCCCTCTTCATAAACAAGGTAACCAGAGATTCGATACCAACCATCCACTTTTTCTAACACCGATACTTTTTCTCCCTTATAGAGCGTATCGACAACCAAAGCATTAGCATTTGGCTTATTGTAAACATTGATTCGACGCTCAATGACATAGTATTCGGTCACTTCAGGAGGGGAGGTTTCTAAATCCAGAATCGGTTTGGATATTTCTTCTTCCACTGGCGCTTGCTCCACTTGCGCAGCTTTTGGCGCCTCAGGTTCATCTTTCTGCATAAAGAAGAAATAGTATCCAGCACCCGCCCCACCGAGCAACAGTATGACAATCAATGCGATGAGAATTTTCTTCATGTACTTTTCCTTTTCATTCTTTGTTCTTATCTCACCGGCAACACGCATGTCGCGGAAATTTGGGTATATACTCAAAAGGGTCGGTCAACTAACGCGAGCAATAATGATCAACAAACTCAATTGGATACTGTTGCTTCTTCTGTTCCCCATTGTGGGGCACGCCAATATTCAATGTAACCCGTCGTCGTGGAATGACAATCTTACCCAATTCAATCGTTTAGAGTCCAATTACAATAAGCATGTTGAGGTATTCAATGCACTTTTAGCCGAACATAAGCAGCGCCAGTTATTGTCCCAAACCTTTTCCCTACATGAACTCGTGTTACTTTGGCGCGCTCGCTCGAACCAAAATGCGTTCAAAACTCAATTAAAAGCCTCCATTCAATATAAAGAAGAACTCACGACTAAAGCTAATGAGTTGATTAAATTGAGCACACAATCTCAATGGTCAGCAAATGGATGGAAGAAACTTGCCCAAAAGTGCCGTGAGTCAAACGAAACTGCCAATCAAATCACTGCGGAGTGGTATAACACCAACGCTTTGCAACTTACCGAGGATTACAAACGCCTTTCTTCACAGTACCAAGCACTAGCGCAACTCTATGATAAAGAAGCGAGATCGCTTCAATACGCTCAAGATGTTTCGAGGTAAAAATCGAGCTCGTTTTGAAAAGACGATGTCGGGTTTTCACTCCAATATTGGACGTTATTCGTGCTTTAATTCCCTCTTTTAGTGATCCCAACATTATATGTAAAAAATGGGACTGTTCCCTTTTACAAACTTGACTAAACCATGACCAAGAGAGGCAACTTATAGAGACATACGTCACAATAATGCTTTACTTATGGCCAATTTTTGGTTAATTTACCCATTAATAAAATTTAATAAAAAGTCACATTTGGCTGGAGATGATGCTACAACCATGGTTATCAATCGATTAAGTAACAGGGACTGTCCTAATGCTACCAAAGCCAAGTTTTTGTCAGTAGTTAGGCACGTAAAAGAGTTTGGTTCAATCAGCGATTTGGACCTTTGTAAAATCTTCGGAGAAACAATTTGGAGTGATGGGAGGGAATACCATTCAGCTGCGTTCTCATTCAAGGTTGATAGATACACAGGTAACTGTGAAATCTCACAATACAAGCACCAATAAGGCTTAAGAATTTATAAGGCGGAGTTAGGAAACTGATTCCGCTTTTTTGATCATCGCGATCGTAAAGTCGTGATCGGAATAACCCTCGATCAATTGTGCGTCTGGACATAGCCATCGGCAATAGCGTAACACCCCAACTTTATTATGCGATGCGAGCATTCTCATGCTCGGCAGCTTTTCTTCATCCAATAAGTTAAACACGCACCCTTTCTCTGCGGCCCGGTACATTTTCTCGATCATCTCAATGGTATGATTTGGATTCGCGGATTGATAATTCAATGATCCAGAAGCAAAGACATAATCACTACGGGGCAATACCAACGTTGAAAAGTCACCGCATACGAACTCACTTTGAGTACGAAAGTCCCGCTTTCTGGCCTCAGAGATAAACTGTTTTTGCTGATCAATGCCAATATAACTTTGGGGGCGCAGATTGTTGAACTCAATAAACGCTAATAAGTCTCCGTAGCCGCACCCAATATCTAAAAGACTTGAACCGTCTAACGTTAACCCACGGCACAAGGCTTCAAATCGACTGATTTGGCTGTACTTATCTCTCCATCCCAGCGTTCGCGCTCTGTCTGTACCGAACTGTCGGTATCGCTTTCGGTGATAGTGAGCAATCTTAAGTCTATCGAGAAATTTCATCTTTCTTATGCATAAATCGGCAAGCTTCCATTTCCTTTCACTTGTCTAATCGCCAAGTGCGTATGGATATCTTTTACGTTTTCTAATCGTTGTAGCTTTCTAGTGAATGTTTCATAACCAGCGAGATCTTTGCTGACCACTTCTAACAAATAATCATAAGCCCCTGATACAACATGGCACGAGATCACTTCGTCCATTTCAACAACAGCATGTTCAAATTCATCAATCGAAGAAGCTTGGTGGTTGTTCAAACTGACTTCAACAAATACGGTCATCGCAATACCCACCGTGTCTCTGGACACAATGGCTCGATAACCGCTAATTACGCCCTCCTGCTCTAAACGCTTAATGCGTCTTGCACAAGGTGATGCCGATAATCCTACTTTGTCAGCGAGCTCTGCCGTAGTCAGGGTTGCATCCTTCTGCATCAAGTTGATCAGTTGCCTGTCAATTTTGTCCATTTTTCCTTCCATGCCAATAATCACTAACAATTGACATTTATACGTGCTTTATCACCAACATCAAGCTTAATTACGTCAAATTTTGCCTCCCTTTGGCACGAGTTTTATTCAACAATTAACACATCATTTACAAATGGACATGCCGACAATGATCTTGGGATACGCAGCTATATTAACGACCTTACTGCTTTGGTCTGGTTTCTTTATTTCTTTAAAAGGGGGCGCAATTTCTAATTTGCAGCCAGCCGATATCGCGTTAGTTCGCTTTCTAATCCCAAGTTTAGTTTTATTACCATTTGTGATTAAGCATAAGCAGGCGCTTCGCGTCGTGCCTAAACGCTACCTAACTGGTGTTGTGGTAGGGAGTGGCCTGCCCTACCTGCTGGTCGTCGGCACAGCTATGCACTTCGCTCCCGTGGCGCACGGCAGTGCATTAGTACCTGGCACTTTGCCATTATTTGTTTCTGCTATCGCGGTGTTGTGCTATCAACAGTCGCTGAGTGCTCACCGCTTAATCGGGCTTTCTACGGTGTTGTTAGGGATTTTTGTATTCCTTCTTTCTAATAGCGGTGCAGAGTACAACTGGTCTCAATTACAAGGCCACATCTTGTTTCTAACCGGTAGCATTATGTGGGCTGTTTTCACCATCAGTGCTCGTGTTGCTAACCTTAATGCGCATGTCTGTGCTGGATTCGTTGCAATCGCGTCTTTGGCACTGCTCATCATTGCGGTTGGCTTCGGATGGGTAGATAGTTACCTAGCGATAACGCCGATCAGTCAGTGGCCGTGGGAAGAGTTATTTGGCCACGCGATGTTGCAAGGTGTCGGCGCAGGCTTAATCGCCTCTTTTACCTTTATCTATGCAATCCGAATTATTGGCGCCGAAGCCAGTGCTGCTTTTGGGTCATTAACTCCAGTCGTCGCGACACTTCTTGCCGTTCCAATTTTTGGTGAACAACCAGATTCACTGACTTGGTTAGCGCTGATGCTGGTAACCTGCGGCAGTATTGTGGCAAGCCAAATCTTTATGAAAGATGGAATGAGCCAAACTTATCGCCCACCACTTCACAGATAGCGATAATTTTACAAAAACTTTTGTCCTACTATCTTGAATAACAAAATGGCGTTTTGATAGCCTCGATTTAACCAATAATTAAAACGCCAATGTAATGCCTGCCACTCATACTAAAGATGAACTGCATAGATTCCTCAAACCGGGAATGAAACTTTCGACTAATTTCGAGTTTGGGCCTAAGGACCAGTATACGTATTCCACCACCTATCTTGGGATGAAAGAGAACGCGTATTTGATTCTTGATATACCGATGCGTTTGCTTGAAGAGCAAGTGATGAGAAAACTCCCAAACGCCGATGTCATCGTGCGTGGTGTATCAGATACGGAGTTAGGCCATGTCATTGCATTTAAATCCAGTGTTCTAACAACTGCGGTTCGTCCTTCGCCCCTTTTATTTATTCGAATTCCAGGAACATTTGCAACCAAACCAGTCCGGGAACACGAACGATATAAGCTGCAAATGGACTGTAAGATTGTTCACGCGGGGAATGTTTACGACGGTAGCCTTATCGACTTCTCACTGGCAGGTATTGGTATCTCAACCTTTATAGAGCCTGAATTCAACGTTGGTGAAAGTGTCACTATCGACTCTTCTCTAAGTCACTATATCGGAGAAGAAAATCGGTGTGTCATTGCCAACATTAAGAAGTTGGTGAAAGGCTGGGTAATAGGAATTAAGTTTGAAAGCCCAATAACGATGAGTCACGAGCTAAAAACAGAGTTACTGGAGCAGTCCTTTCTAACCAGTAACGTCTGAACTTACTGTTGGCTAAAGCGCGTCGCCTCAAAGCTGTTGAGCACTCTGTGCACCGCATAGGTCACGAGCAGAGTGACAACAATAGCAAACAAAATACTACTCACGCGATACAGAGCGCTGAACATTAAATCGCCATCCGGAGTAAGGTATTGGCCAAATAAAATACCTAATGTGGTTAATCCGCCAAATCCGGCTCCTGAACCACTAGACTCTTTTACGTGCATATAGCTGAACATCATCGCGCCAATCCACAGCAATGGGACGATAAACAGCAAGGTATCCGACCAATCGTATAGTACGAGCTGCCCAGCAATACCAAAGGTTACCCCCATCAAGGTCCCCATCGCTCTTTTGCGCGCATACCCTAAAGCACCGTTCCAATGCATAGGAAACAATAAAAGCAAGGTTGTCGCCTGAGCGGACATAGAATCACTGAGGTCAAATAGCTGGAATACAAGGAAAGACATTGTAGCGATACTCGCCCCCATAAGGGCTTCATGACGCATGCGGTGACTCTGTTTAGGCTGAGATGGTTTTGCCGGTGGCTGACGAGGCTCTGCATCAGGGATCAAAAATGTCACGACGTAGGCCACGATCACTGAAATAACATTCGCTTGTAGGTTGCTGAATATCAGATCATTTAAGTCGGTTGTTGGATAACTCGCAAAATGCAGCATGATGCTCAAGCTCAGCACGCTATTTGCCCCAAACAGGAATAAGCTCCCTTTTGACATACAGGCGAACTTATACAAAAACAACCCGAAGGCGATGATCGTCATCATGCCAGGATGTCCACCAAATAGCCCACCAAGAATACCGACCTCTAATCCGCATACGACCGCTGAAAAAATCAGCTGTCGTGCGGCATGCAGGCTCATGACTGGTACCATTCCAAGTAACAACATCGGTGTTACGGTAAAAAATACGCCATAATTCCAGCCAAAGACCTTACATAAGGTGAAGCCAATGGTCGCGCCAGTTGCAATGCGCAAACACTGACGGAAGTCGTTTTCCGACATGGGATGATCCCATAACTTCATATCGCCTCCCCGTTAATAAATGTAATGAAGAAGACTCAAAAATCGGATCTGACATCTCGCTAACCAGCCAGATAATGAGTTTTCTGGCAACAGTTGCACAGTCGCACGTGCCCCGGCCGGAAATGCGCGCTGTTGAGGTTCATCGATAGCTAAATGTAAACGTAAACGCTGCGCGTCTCTCACCCAGCGGTTTGAGTCAGTCGGTGTCGCTAAGCGGCCATCTGCATCAAACTGGCCTGAGCTTACCCCTGCATCCACACTCGTAATACGAGCTTCAAATACATCACCTGGCAAGCTATCAAAGGCCACTAACGCCCGACTGTTCTGATTGAAGTGTCGCAGACTCTTTTCACGAAAGTCGGCAATAATATCCACGTCATCCGAGACTAAAGCCACAAGAGGCGTACCAGCTGCCGCATAGGCACCCGTTTCCAGCTGCAAGTTAGCGACAACGCCATCATGTTCGGCCACTACTTGAGTGTAAGACAGATTAAGTTCCGCTTGTTTTAGCTGGTTTTGTGCCACGCGGATATTTACATTCGTCGCACCTAAATCGCCTCGGTTTACTTCCAACTCTTTTAAACGAGCGCGCGCGGCCAGTAAGTTTGCTCTGGCTGCCGTTGCACTACTTTGTGCGTCGTCACGCTGTTGTTGCGAGGTGCCATTGCGATGAAACAATGTATCAAGACGTTTGGCTTCGCGAACTTTTTGCTCGGCGACAATTTTGCTCGCTTCAACGTCCGCTTTTGCCGCTGCAATAGAGGCATCAAGCTGTTCATTATTTTGAATCACACGCTCAAGGTTAAGTTGAGCCTTTTCTACGGCGAGCTGATAAGGCTGTGGATCAATCTGGAATAGTAGATCGCCTTGGCTTATTTCTTGATTGTTGGCAACATAAAGATGCGTAATCTGTCCACTCACACGGGGAGCTACTTTAGTTACCACTCGCGTTGCCATTGCCTGGGGCGTCAGTGGCATGGCGAGATCTGCGACTAGAAAATAGGCAAAGACAAGGACAAACGCGACGCAAGAATACTTGATCCAACGTGCGAATTTTTGATCTGGAGTCATAGGCGTTTACTTCTCTTTTAATTCGGGTTTCTGACTTATTCGCTAAGTGAATCAAGTGCATTGTGAGCAATCTGATCTAGGATCAATGAAAGCTTTTGAAGCTCTTGGTCATTGATTTCTGTCAGTAGCTTGCTCCGTACTTGAAGAATTCGAGTCTCCATTTGCTTGAGTAGGGTTTTACCTTCTTCTGTAAGGCTAACAATGCGTGCTCGCTTGTCATGCTCACTGCAATGGCGAGTGATCAGAGATTGCTCTTCTAATAGCTTTAATGTGCGCATCAGCGATGCCAACTCAATCTCAAGCGCTTCAGCCAAATGCTTCTGACTAACGTTGTCGCCCATTCGATAAAGTTTCCATAACGCAGTCCAACGCGGGTACGTCAGGTTTAAAGGCTCCAACTCGCGATCTGCAACCATTTTCCACAAACGGGCAACACGAGATAACTTTTCAGCCAGAGAAAGGTCGCGCAAACTGTTGATGTCTTGAATCATAAGATCTACTCAATTACTTAGCTTGCTAAGTAATATAAAATAGTTAGCACGCTAAGTAAATAAGTTTTTGTGATTTAAATCACATAGAATATGCCATTGGGGAACAAGTTTGAGTAACGCAACGTAGTACTTGGGTGAATAGTAGTTATATACGACACTAACGGTGATATCAGCACTCCTGGCTTATCAACAAGTGAAGCATTGAGATACAAAAAAAGCACAACCCTAAGTTATGGCGTTGTGCTTTTCGGTTTAGTGAGCGATTGAATTATCAATTAAGGCTCATAGCGAATGAGTTCATCACGTTCGTTCAATTAAGAATCGCTGCTTGAAGTCAACAAAGGCTTCATGCAGCGCATTTTCTTTAATCGGTTTGAGCAATACGTAATTCGCGCCCGCCTCCATAAACGCATCACTGGTTTCTTTCGCCGTATCGGCAGTACAAGCATAAATTGGCGTGCCTAACTTCAGCTTCTGTCGGATCTCTTTGGTTGTTTCAATTCCTCCAAGATGCGGCAGTTGGTTGTCCATCAAAATCAAATCGTAAGTATGATCTTTTAAGAACTCCATCGCTTCCAATCCATCTTTTGCCCAATCAACCTGCATTTTGTACTTGTTACAAAATGCTTTGAGAATGAAGGCATTAGTATGGTTATCTTCTACCAACAGTACTTTTAGACTCTCTGCGAATAACTCACCAGGTTTAACTCTCAAGCTTGAATCAAGAGGGGTGAGCACTCGCTCACGATCTTTCACTGGCATTGTAATAACAAAGGTCGTGCCTAAACCTTTTTGACTACGTACTTGAACGTCACCTTCCAGCATATCGACGAGGCTTTTCACAATGGTCAGTCCCAAACCACTGCCACCGTATTCTCGAGTGGTCGTTGCTTCCTCTTGAACGAAAGGTTCGAACATTTGGTCGAGCTTATCGGGCTCTATGCCGATGCCCGTATCCGTAATTTCCACTACCAACACACTATTTTCGGCGCCGTAGAACTGCTCTAGTTCCGCATGCAAGCGTACGCTGCCCGAGGGGGTAAACTTAACTGAGTTACTGACTAAGTTGAATAAAATTTGGTTCAGACGAACTTGGTCAGTAAAGATTTCAACATTGGGATCAATCTTGTTTTCAATGACGAGGTTAACGCCTTTATTTTCGCAAATTGGACGATAAATGTTTTCTAACGTTCGAATCGTGTCAGTGAAAGAAAACGGGTGCTTTTGAATATTAAACTTACCCTGCTCAATCTTCGAAAAATCCAAAATATCATTCAAAACAGCAAGTAAGTGCTCACCACTATGTCGAAGTACGTCGATTTGGTTATTCTGTTCTTCCGTTTCGACCGAGTCTTTTAATAATTGAGCAACTCCTAGAATGCCATTGATTGGCGTTCGGATTTCATGGCTCATTTTAGCCAGAAAATCGGCACGTGCTTGGGCGGATTTTTCTGCCTCTTTACGTGCCAAGTTACTTTGTTTTTCCGCTTCAATAAGCGTCGTAATATCCTGACCTTGAACAATGATACCGCTGATATCACCGTCAACTCGAATCGGCGATAAGTTCCAGCGATATACCTTGTCTCCAATTGGTACATTGACGCCAGTTAACGTGGCTCCTTGAGCTGCCATTCGCAGGTGCGGCATCAACTTTTCTTTGAAGCCTTTAAACACTGGGTGCATAGTTTCAATGTCGTTTTCCATGACCAATTCTTTGCGGGCTGCCGGATTGATTTGGATGAGTACGCCAGACTCTGACCACACCATAATCGGCGATAACGCAAAGTTAAACAGATCGCGGAATGAACGCTTTTGCGCTTCCAGCTCTTCAAAGGTGTTTTCTAGTGTCGAACCAATATGATCGAACTCCTCGATATCCGACCCGCCAAACCTTTCGAACCCTTTTTCTTCACGAGCCGAACGAGTGTATGCCATCAACGAGCCAAGCTCTTCGACGACTCGATTCTCAATCCACTCTTTGGTCATCAACGCAATCATCACCATCCCGATAACCGAAGCCAGCATCGCCAAAAGGTGCTGGATTTGCAGCGTCACAACACTCTGATTGTCTTGCACGGTTAGTAAACACAAATCCGTCGTGGCAGCATTGACTTCGATAGGGGTTTTAATGATCAACAACTGGTCAAGCTTTTGCTGAGACTCGCGCCGCTTCAGAACATCAAATATTTTGTACGCTTCATCTCCGACTAGTGAGCTGGCTAGTGGCGTATCGTTGGCCACCAAAACAACATTATCAACGTTCCCTTCGTTTTTTAGTCTTTCCATCAACCCGAAGTTGTTATCTAGAACAACAACATTGTAAGAATACCCCATCACTTCACCGGTTTTAGGTTGTAAAACCGGCACACGACGCAGTAACAGATGGCGAGTTCCCATTGGGGTATGTGAAGGGAGGTAATACCAATTGTTGCTAAAAGTCACTTGGCTCGCGAGGCCATTGAGAATCAAGTTATTGATGCCATAGAAATGCGCATTCCCATCGTCCCAAATAATGCCTTGATGATCGGTGAGAAAGCGAAATTCTGGCGTATGAGAAGGATCACTCTGGTCAATACTCATGAAAAAGTAATTGAGAGCTTCTTCATCCCGTTCTGTATAAAAATCTAAAACAACATCACTCTTCGAGTTGCTGTTGTGATGAATCTGAATCGCAGCAAAATGGCTATCAAAAATATTAAGAATCAGCGCTGACGTCTGTTGCTTAGTTCTATCCACTTCTTGCCAAATAATTTGCTTCGAAAAGTAATAACTCTGAACGAAGATGCCTAAAATGATCGGAGCAAGTACGAGAATGATTATTTTCGTAATAAGCGTCGACAATGAGCGACGCTTTCTTGTTTTTGATGTAGTTGTCATCAATTGTCTGAGTATCTAAATGCGCGTTTTCTTAATGCTTCAATTCTTTCTGGAGAATCAGATTTCGTGACGACTTCAAAATCACCAGAATAAACGGTTGGAACGGGTTTCCCTTCAAGATCCCACTTAATCGCTTCTGCCATTGCAATGCCAGTATCATCGTTCATACGCATAACAGTAACGTCTAACTCCCCTTTCGAAAGCGCTTCTAATTCTGCAGAGCCGCCACCCCAGCCGTTGATCATGACATCTTCACGCCCTAATTCTTTCAGCGCATCAACAGCCCCTAGCGCCACATCTGTAGAACACGCATAAATAAAATCGACGTCAGGATATTTTTCCAAACTCGCTTTTGCTGCTTCATACCCAGACTGCTTTGTCGCTTTGGTATAGTAAGCAGATTGTAGTTCAAAGTTGTTATCACGGTTGACTTGATTGATAAAGGTATTGCCTCTGATATCGCTGATATACCCTTCTGAAAAGTAGAGCACACTATAATGGCTCTGTTTTGGAAAACGCTTACCAAACTCCACTGCAAGCTCACGACTGCCTTCAGCATGATCAAAACCAACATAAAGGAACGGTTGGTGATCCTCCCAATCTCTTACCGGTGTAGTGATATTTTGTAAGATCAACTTGGTTTTCTTTGAGTCTAAGACGTGTTCAACAAACTTACGATGCCTAGTGGTATCGAGAGTGAAAATCAGATAATCGGAGTTGCTCTTCAGCGCTTCCATTAAAGACAAACTTTGTTGCTTAATATCTGCGTTGGGACGGGTAAATACTTGATTAAGTTGATAGTCGATATCGAGTTTATCTAAACGCTGTTCAAATGCGTCGATATTTCGAATCCAATAATCCGAAATCTGTTGGCCTGGATAAACCACAGAAATTTTTAACGGACGTTTTTTGTCTCTTTCAACCGGAACAGGAGTCTCTCGCACGGCGTCAGCCAACGCATTCGTTAACTGCTTCTGTTCTGGAAACTGGTCTAAAAATTCTTGATATGCCCAATACCCATTGAGAACTTGAGTGGCTTGCGCTATCGGCGCGACAGTGGCCATTGACATCAGGGAGAATACTAACGCTTTTTTCATCTACTGCTCTTTTAGCTTTTTATGAGCCTAATTCAGCTCTATTCGTTACCTAGCCGAGTCATCCTTTACTCTTGTAATCTACCTTCCTCTGAGTGCCTGTTTCAATAATAAATTGGTTCTTAGTCTGAGTTGGAACGAATAAACGTTTATTGTGTACCTAATTGCAAGGTCACAAAACATCATTTCTCCTTTTCATACTCTGAGTGTTTAAACAGAACACCAACCCATTATGCGTCAGTTTGTTCTTACATGGTACTCCAAAACTAAAAAGAAACCGCCTCTGTGGACGGTTTCTTTGTTATTCGGCATGTCGCGAACGCTTATTTCGATAAAGCCATTTCTAACATCATCTGCTGATTTTCATCAACGACAATACTTGCTTTTGACGTAACAAGTAGCTCTTTCTTAGCTTTTGTTAGTTGCTTAATATAATACTCAGCCCGCATGGCAAGCGTCTTTGAATCAAAATCCGAAGACCACTCCAATACCAAGGGACCTTTTCCTTTTAAAGCTTTCGCTCCTTTGCCCGTTTGGTGCTGATTGAATCTTCGCTCAACATTGTTTGTGACACCGCAATACAGCGCATTGCGGTTATTTCGTATCAAATAGACACTCCAACGCTGCGCTGTATTTTCAATCATGAAAGTAGTGACTCGACCTTAGCTTTAAGTTCATCGAGCTCTTCTTTAAGCTGAGCAACTTCGAGCTCTAGCTGGCTAACTCGATCAGAATTAGAGCCAGCCGCTGACACTGGCGCTGCGAGCTCAGAGACGTCAACGTCGCCACAGAACAAATGCATATAGCGTGATTCTCGCTTTCCGGCTTCACGTGGTAACTTGACCACTAATGGTCCTTTTTCTTCGCTTGCTAAGTGCTCCAAAACCGTTTCAACTTCTTTGACATCATGAAATGTCGCGAGACGATTGGTACGAGTGCGAATTTCCCCAGGCGTTTGAGCACCACGCAAAAGCATACAGCACACGATTCCCTTCTCTTGTTCTGTCAGTTTTAAATCACCAAACTCCGTATTACAGAAACGGTGCTGATACTTGCTAACACGGCTGTTAAACGCACTTTCGTCACTGACGAGCCTACGCTCAATTAGAGCATCAACGGCATCGAGAACGTCTGACTCAGAGAGCGACATTACGGGATCACGGTTGCTTTTTTGATTACACGCGTTGGTTAAAGCGTTTAGGCTGAGGGGGTAAAGATCTGGGGTGGTGACTTCTTTTTCGATCAAGCAACCAATGACTCGTGCTTCAATTGCCGTTAGCTCAACTTTCATAATGCATTTCCTTATTATTTTTGCATTTGACTTGGTACCTAAATCGCTTCGAAATCATGCATCATACATTGGCAAAGAGATGCAAGAAGCGTTAACGATTCAGGTGTCGGTGTCAGGCTAAAGCATAGCGCAAGACCTGGCACCCTTTGCGAATCGGGTCAGGTATCAATGCTCCGAGAGAATTGGCACTTTCGTCAAGTTGCCATCTTGATCAACCATCATTATTTTTGAACGATTCAGCTCAACTTCGATGATTTCGAGTTGCTCGCGAGCGTTGATATACGCTGTTTTTAACTTTTCAGCCACAGAGCGAGTGGCTTGCTCATTATCTTGACTACTTACTTGCTCCGCAGTGTTCCCAGAGTCCATATCAAGTTCATCATTTTGCATTCAATGGTGTTGATAATATAGTGAAGGCCACGTTATGACAATGAATCGATGGATTCTACGATGTTGCCCAAAACTCGATTAAAGAAGCGTGATTATGTGGACACATCGCAATTGGTTGAGAAATGTTCAACTCTGCATTGTGATTGATCTAAAGACTGTTATGCCACTGGATGTTGTGCTTTAATCGAGGGAGATATTCATAAAATTAGGAAAGAGAACTATGAGTAGCGTATTTGAAATCGTTAACCAAGCTCGTCGTAAAAACAAACTAAAACGTGAGCTGCTTGATAACGAAAAGAAAGTTCGTGATAACCGCAAACGTGTTGACCTTCTAGAAAACCTTCTAGATTACATCAAACCAGAAATGACTCACGATGAAATCGTCGCAATCATCAAAAATATGAAAGCAGACTACGAAGATCGTGTTGATGACCACATCATCAAAAGTGCAGAAATCTCTAAAGCACGTCGTGACATCAGCCGTCGTATTCGCGAACTGACTGAAGAAGACAAGCAAACTAGCGGCAAAAAATAAACGCTTAAGCTAGATTTTCCAACCCCGAGTAAGGCTACCTTACTCGGGGTTTATTTTTGTCTCTAAACTAAGCGCCGTGTACAATCAATCCAACTCTTATTCCTAACGCATTCAGCTTTCTATGTCCTCAACTACGACAAGTACACAACCAACACTTGCAAAACAATTATTTACGATGACTTGGCCAATGCTATTTGGCGTTCTATCTTTAATGAGCTTTCAGCTTGTAGATAGTGCGTTTATCGGTCAGCTCGGCGTTTTACCTTTGGCCGCTCAAGGTTTTACTCTTCCGTTGCAAATGGTCATTATCGGCATTCAAGTCGGTTTAGGTATCGCCACGACTGCTGTCATTTCTAAAGCGCTTGGTGCGAATGAAAGTCGTTATGCCAAACAGCTCGGTGGCTTAGTTTTGATGATTGGCTCAATCGGTGTAGCCGTTTTTGGAGGTCTAATTTGGCTTTTGCGCTACCCCATTTTATCTCTATTAAGTGCTCCAGAGTCTGTGATGCCAATTATCGACAGCTACTGGCCTTGGTGGCTGCTAAGTTCATGGACTGGCGCGGTTTTATATTTTTACTACAGTATTTGCCGAGCTAACGGCAACACCATGTTGCCTGGCACAATGATGATGGTGACCAGCGGTGTGAACCTTGTGCTCGATCCACTATTTATTTTCACGTTTGACTTGGGTATTAACGGGGCCGCAATAGCAACCATCGTTGCTTTTGGGTTTGGTATTTTAGTCGTCGCGCCTCGCGTAAAGAAGAATCACTGGGCAACAGCACAATGGCAAGACCTCAACGTAACTAAAAGTGTTGCGTCTATCGGTAACATCATGGGACCTGCGATGATCAGCCAACTGCTGCCTCCGTTGTCGTCCATGTTAGCAACAAAGTTGTTGGCAAGCTTCGGGACCGCAGCAGTCGCCGCTTGGGCGCTCGGTTCACGCTACGAATTCTTTGCTATCGTTTCGGTGTTAGCGCTGACAATGTCTATGCCCCCAATGGTCGGGCGCTTACTTGGCGCAAAGAACTACCAAGATATCCAATCGCTAGTCAGTATTGCCGTAAAATTCATTCTGGGCTTTCAACTTTTGATCGCAGCCATTACGTTTGCCGTCGCAAACCCACTTGCACTACTGATGACCAGCGATGTTCAAGTAGAGCAAGTATTAGAAATGCATTTGCTGATTGTTCCCATCAGCTTAGGTTCACTAGGTGTATGTATGTTGATGGTTTCCCTTTGCAATGCATTAGGTAAGTCTTACACCGCGCTCACCATTTCAGCGCTACGCTTGTTCGTCTTTTTCCTTCCTTGCTTATGGGTTGGCGCTCAAATGGGGGGAATCCGAGGTCTACTTTTAGGCGCTTGTATCGGCAACATTCTGGCGGGCATTTCCGCTTACCTAACCTATCGACAAACCATACGTAAACTCGCTGGCGCTCAAGCAAACGCATGACAATGCATGGTTAAAATAAAGCCCCTTTGATTGGGGCTTTATCGTCTTGAAATGTTATCGATTTAGGCGAGTTTTAATTCATTAAAGAGCTCAAATAGCTGATTCGATTTATAAGGCTTAGGTAAATAAGCATCCATACCTGCAGCAAAACAGTTGTGAATGTCTTCTTCCAAAACACTCGCGGTGAGCGCAATAATGGTCGTTTTCTCACGCCCTGATTTCTTTTCCCAACGACGAATTTCTTTCGTCGCGGTCAGTCCATCCATCACAGGCATCATACAATCCATTAAAATTGCATCGAATTCTTCTCCCTTTGTGATGGCTTCCAACGCTTCTTGTCCATTGCTTGTTATCAAATAGTCATACCCTGCTTTATCCAGAAAGAAACTCGCGATTTTCTGATTCATCAAGTTATCCTCCGCGATTAAGATCCTCCTGTGAGAGCGCGACGTTCGATATTCAGACTTTGGAACACCATTAGTGACAGCGTCACTTGAAATGGTTTTTTCTACCTTCGCTAAGTCGTCAATGACATGCTTAAATCGATTGCCAAGAAAAGGCAATGTGAGTACAGCATGTACTCTTTCTGCATTGTCGTAGGGAGTGGATAGATGATGCTGACAAATAATCACACGACGAAGATCATATTTGAGTGACAATTCATCTAAGGCTTCATCCGTATTGGAGTCGTCACTATGGCACAGAAATATGACATCAAAGTCATCGTTTATTGCTTTTACTTCATTAACATTATTCGCACCAAAGAGATTAATTTTTGCTAATCGACACTCTTTCAAAAGTTGATCAGCGTAATCGTAATTTGTGCAGATCAAGAGCCCTTTATTTATCACGTCCGAGCGCCAGCCAAACACCGGAATAACATCAACCTCAATAGAGAATTCAAAGCATGTGCCCACTCCTTTTGTGGATGTCGCTATAAGCTGCCCTCCCATCATGGATACCAGTTGACGACAAATTGCCAATCCCAGTCCCGTTCCGCCGAACTGCCTCGACACCCCTTCATCTTCCTGAGTAAAGGGTTCAAAAATCGTCGTTAACTTATCTTGTTCAATGCCTATCCCGGTATCTTCGATTTTAAACATCAGCACTCCGCACTCTTTCTCCGGTAACTCGTCATAACTGACATCAACACGTATATGACCGCTTTCGGTAAACTTGACCGCATTCGATACCAGATTCGTGATAACCTGCTTGATGCGATGATCATCAACCATCACTCGAGTTGGAATGTTTTCAGCTAAGTTAATCCCCAACTCTAGCTGTTTAGATGTGGCTTTGGATTGAAATAAAACCATCGACTGGTACACCACCTCTCGGATATCGGCCTCGACTAACGACAACTCCAGTCGACCAGATTCGATTTTAGAAAGATCCAAAATATCGTTAAGCAAGGTAAGTAATGTTTGAGATGAAGAGTCAATGTCATCAACGACTTCTTGTTGATGGGAAGATAACTCACTTTGAGAGAGTATCTCCGTCATGCCCATAATACCGTTTAGGGGGGTACGTATTTCATGCGACATGTTGGCAAGAAATACTGATTTAGCGCGATTAGCAGACACTGCTGACTCTTTAGCATGGAGTATTTCGTCTGTTTGTCTCTGCTTTTCTTCAACCACTCGATTCACTTGCTGAGCGAAAATCGTCAGTTCATCACTGCCATCGACTTTGACTTTCGTCTGTTTCTCTTCATCGTTGATCAGCGCCGTTAAGGTATGAATAATCGCATCTAGTTTGCTATTAACCCGAAACCAAGTGCCAAAGCCAAGCCAGCAAAGCATGACGATAACCAAAACAACGCCAGAGGTAATCATCGCAATATTGGTCTTTTGTTCATGAACTTGTGTTAGGAGCGACTGCTCTGTTTGTTTCGTGAACCCATCAATGAGTACTTGCAAGCGTTGCACACGGAAATCGAGTTCTCTCAAATACGCTTCATAGTCACTACGTGACATGTCCCCTGACATTAATCGCCCACGAGATGCCAAATTTCTCTGATATCTCGGCGACGTAAACAAGCCTAGCAATTTATCAACTTGATCGTATGACCCTCCTAAATTTAAAAACGCATCCAAATTTTGCTGCTGTCGATCAATAGCCTGAAAAAACAGGCTCTGACTCAACCGACTCTTAGGATCTTGAACTAGGCGATGCGTCAACCATGCTTCTTTCTGTGTCCAAAAAGACAGCTGAGCAAGGTAAGCAATAAAATTCTGCATTCGAATGCCGTCCTCACTACCATACCACTGATGATTTTGTAGCAAAGAGCGCGACATATTTTGAAGCAGTTGAAATGCCCAATCGCCCAGGTCATCCATCTCGTCCAACCTACCTGATAATACCCCTAGCATGGCCTCTTTCAGCTCATCAGCATATTCAGCGGTATTGGGGTTACTGACGAATTTTTGATGCATGGAAGAAATAACACCGTTTTGTTCTTCTATATTAAGTGCAGCTGATGCTTGAAGCGTAGGCTGGCGGCGTGCTTTCTCTATGGAGTAAATAAAATGAGAGGCTTGGGATATCAACTGGAAACCTTGGATATTGATTACCGTTTGATTGAGACGGCTTACGCGCAACGCATTGTCAGAAAACTGCTGAACTGCAAAAACCACTATCACCACCGTGGGTAATAGTGCGAGGAGTGCTAAGCGTGTTTTTATTGATAATCTCAACATCCATCAGCCCAATGGTTGATCTCATCCGATTATTTAATACTAGACTAGTTTCTAGCATTGAAAGGCATATAAGACATGGTTACTTTAAAACAACATTCACCTACCAAAGCCATGGTCTTTCTGCTTATTTCGCCATCGGCCGATGAAATGGTAATTGTGACTCGAATCATACTTTTTGATCTTCAAGCTGAGTACAAACAGTGAAGTTTCACTCATACCTAAGATGCACATCACTTTTCATAAAATTCCAAACCATATGTTCACCTATTTCGTTGCCTTATCGAGACAAATCACACAAAAATGCAAACGAATTCACAGTGACAACAAAACTAATTTGAAAACACACATTATCATCGCGAAAAAAGTGGATGACTTTTTAAATGTCAATACGTGAAAACCACCGCTTTAGTCACATTAATTCACCACTAACACGACCTTAACTAGTGTTTTACACTGGATTTAATTTTCCTAGCAGAATAAGGGCTCCGACCTTAGAATCCGCACACATAACTATTACAACCCGATTACATAACCCACCACACTCTTGCACGCTGCCGAAGAGGCAACAGCAGAGAGTATGGTTAGCCCCCAAAAACGTGAAAGGTCTAATACAACAATGAGTCCAGAGAAATATCTCCAAGACTGGCAAACTAGCCAAACGATTGCTGAATCTATTTCCCCTCTAATTGGTAAGCTATATCGTCAAAAAGGAATCGAAGTGGTTCTGTTTGGTAAAACGCTTATCAATGCTACTACTATAGACATTCTCAAAACTCATCGCGTTGCAAGACGTTATACAGGCAGCCCACTCTCACTTGAGCACACAATGCCTATCATTCAAGCGCTATGTGAAATGAGCATTTCTTCGTGTCGTGTCGATGTTGGCCAATTGGCAACTAAGTACTGGAATGAGCATGACGATACTGCGTCTCTAAATGATTTCCTTATCACTGCACTTGATGGCGCACGCGATGCAGACTCTTCATTGAAAGCGCGTGATGTAGTTCTTTACGGTTTTGGTCGCATTGGTCGACTACTAACTCGCCTTCTGATCGAGAAAAGTGGCCCAGGTTACCCACTACGACTACGAGCGATTGTGGTTCGTGGCGGTAAAAAAGGCGATTTAGAGAAGCGTGCTAGCTTACTGCGTCGTGACTCAGTCCATGGTCAGTTCAACGGTAGCATCGTGATCGATGAGGAACGTAAAGCTCTGATCGTTAACGGTAACTACATCCAAATCATCTACGCAAACAATCCAAGCGAAGTAGACTACTCTGCTTACGGTATTAACAACGCGCTTGTTGTTGATAACACAGGTGTTTGGCGTGATTCTGAAGGCCTAAGCCAACACTTAGCGTGTCAAGGTGCAGAGAAAGTGCTGCTAACGGCACCAGGTAAAGGCGATATCAAAAACGTTGTATTCGGTGTAAATGAATCAGTTATTCAAGAAAATGACACCATCATCTCTGCAGCGAGCTGTACCACAAACGCAATCACGCCGGTTCTTAAAGCGCTGAATGATAAATATGGTGTCCTTTCTGGTCACATCGAAACCGTGCACTCATACACAAACGACCAAAACTTGATCGACAACTTCCACTCTGGTGACCGCCGTGGACGTAGTGCTTCTCTGAACATGGTTCTAACTTCAACTGGCGCAGCTAAAGCAGTAGCAAAAGCACTGCCAGAGCTAGCTGGTAAGCTAACAGGTAACGCAATTCGCGTACCGACACCAAACGTTTCGATGGCAGTCGCTAACCTAAACTTAGGTGAAGACGTAGACCGTGATTCACTGAACGATTACTTGCGTGAAATGGCGTTGAACTCTGAGCTTTCGGCACAGATTGACTACACCGATTCAACAGAAATTGTATCAACTGACTTAGTTGGTTCTCGCCATGCAGGCGTCGTGGATGGTCAAGCGACTATCGCACAAGACAAACGTTGCGTACTTTACATCTGGTACGACAACGAATTCGGTTACAGCTGCCAAGTTGTGCACTGTATGGAACAAATGATGGGTGTTCGTTACCAAACATTCCCTCGATAGGTGAACTTTGCTCCACAACGTTAACCACATAGCGTAACGGACAATATCTCATATTTGTTCTAAATAATAAGCGCGAAGCGCATTACTAATATTTTTCCCCGTTTATACGCCTGATCACCCTCAGGCGTTTTTTCATTTCGCTCATTTGACACTCTCCGGACAAAGTGAAGACTATCATTCATGTTTTGTTCATGTTCACAGCATTAATCTGAACACATAAATTACAGAGAGGTCATGATTATGAATCGGATTATTGTTACCGCACTGGCACTGATTACGGGCTTTTTTACATTAGTATTTAGCTTGATCATTGCGATTCCGTTGACCATCGCAGCATTAATTACAGGCAAACGTATTGAGAAGCGCGTGAAGAAAATGCAGAAAGAAATGCATGAAGAGTATGAATTCAATACTGGTAAAGCCGATGCTATTGAAGGTGAGTTCGAAGAGGTTCGCCGATAAGTAAATAGAATTTATATAAGTTTCTCTCCCCCGACAGCTCCTGAGAAACTTCTTGCTTTCACCCTGTCTTTACAATGGCAGGGTGCTTTTTTTTGAAAAGCACAACGTCAAATAAGCAACTAGCGGCTTATTGTTTTATCTTTGTGTTGTGAGAGGCTGTGTAGCCAGCCTCCCACAAATCACCATCAACACCAGAGTATGGGTTAGATTCTTTCGGGGTCCCATTTTGGCAAGCTTCTCTGCCTTCTCTCTTTATTTCTTCTATGTGATTTAAAACGAAGTCAAAGTGCTGAGGATCAACCTTTTGTAGTAGCGCGTACAAAAGCCCAAAACCAAGCATCGTGAATACAAACAGTTCAAAAAATACCCATATGCTCTTTGTTGAAAGGAATATCCAAGCAACGCTGCAAACACTGGTCAAAATTACTACTAGAGCTAGATTTACTATTCTTTGCATATTGCTCTCTCACCTTCTAAACGGTCATGAAGTCTCTACCCCTTTCATAGGATAAGTAAGAGGAAAGTCCGTTTTACCCAATAAAGCATTCTCGACTTAATATGCGACACTGTTAGTATTAACGTTAAGTGGCTCTCGTTCTAATTATAACAGTGCGTTGGAAAGCTGCGCTTACTACAAATGATAATGTGAACCAAAGTAACACTATTGATAGTATTAACTTTAGCAGCATTTGGCGTCAAGATTACGTAAATTATATGAGGGTTTACTGAGAGCAGAAAAAGGCAGCCATCCGGGCTGCCTTTAATATTTTGTTGTCTTTGCAAATTTATACGGTTACGACCACTCGAAGTGCCAATAGCATGAGAACAATCCCTGACAAACGATCAATTAACACTGCTTTAGAACGAATTCTGTCCACCACTTTAGAGCTTGATAACACTAGGGTGATAAAGGTATACCAAAGCCCGTCCACAACAAATGGTGTAGCAACAATGATCATTTGATTGCTCAAATCATTACCTAGCGCTACAAACTGACTGAATAATGCGATAAAAAACAAAGCAATTTTAGGACTTAAAATCGAGATAAAAAAACCTTCTCGAGCAGACTGGCTTACCGTTGTTTCCTCGCCTGACTCCAACTTCGCCGCCACACCGCCTTTCGAACGCAGCGCATTGAACCCTAAATATGCAAGATATGCCGCGCCTGCAAGGCTGATCGTCTTGAACAACATCGGGCTTTGCTGCAAAACAACAGCGAGGCCAATCAGCGTGATAAAGGCATAAACGCCAATTCCAAAAGCGTGTGCCCAAGCCGTTGCCAAACCATTGATGCGTCCACCAGCCAAAGCATGTTTTGCCACAATTGCTAGGCTAGGCCCAGGTGACATAGCGCCGAGTAAACACACGGTAAAAAGTGATAACCAAACTGTTAGTGTCATAAATAACCTCTCTCCATTTGAACTCAATCTATCAATTGAAGAGCTATAATTTGAAATAAAAGTTTCGCATAAAAGTCATGATTTAAAATCATAACTTAATGGATGGAGTATTCCGATATTTTCATCACCGCGTGGATTTGCTCTCGCACCCACTGATGAGCTGGATCATTGTCGTATTTAGGATGCCACATCAGCCAGTATTCATGGGTAGGTGTCTCAAAAGGAAGCGCTTTATGAACCAAAGGCCAGTGCTTGGCCAAATTATTTGCAATGTGCTCCGGAACTACCATCAAGTGGTCACTTGAGACCAAACGATTTACCGCCGCAGAGAAAAAAGGCACTTTAAAGGTAACATGACGCATCAGCCCCCTGTCTTTTAGTGCCATATCAGTACTTGAGTCTTTGTCTCCCCCACCCGTCACTTGAATATGCGAATGACTGATGAGGTCCTCTATAGAAATCGAAGCCTTACCAGCTAAAGGGTGAGACGCCTTCATCAAACAAACTGACTTATCAGAACCAATATTGATGCTAGATACACCTTCAGGCTGAGTGGGATACATAGAAGAAGCAAGATGGATTCCTAACTCGTGAAGCTTATCGATAAAATCTAGTTGCCACAGTCGATACGCCAAATCCAATTGTGGTGCTTGTTCACCTAAGTGAGATGCAATATCGGGCAAAACGTATTGTGCCACGTAATCACTTGAGGCAATAACCAGCTCGCCTTGCCACAGTTGCGGCTCAAAAGGTTTGTCATCGAGTAAATGGTCAAACTCAGCCAGTAACGCATCAAGCTTTGATTTTAATGCTATTGCTCGCGGGGTTGGTATCAGCTGATTACCTTGACGAATAAGCAGTGGGTCACCACACAGATCGCGCAATTGTGCAAGCTGTCGGCTAACCGCAGACTGAGTAATGTGCAAACGTTCTGCAGTTCGGCTGACATGACACTCTTCTAAAAGTACATGCAAGGACCTAAGTAGATTCAAATTGATGTTGTTTAACATACCGGCTCAAGAAGGTTTAATAAATAATGGCACCCATGATGCTTATTTCACAAACTGGTTGCCAGTCGTATTAAAGAACTCAGCTAAAACGGTATGAGTCATGAGGTGCCTTAGCTCTGGGTAACGTTGAATTTGATCTCTGATTTCGTTCAAACGAGTCATCGTAGGTACTTCGACAAAAACCATCATATCCGTTTCACCACTGATTGCATGGCACCATTTTACGCCATCGATTTTGTATAGTTCGTCGGCATATGATTCGCAATAATACGTGGATGTAGATTTATCGAACTTTAGAGCAAAATAAGCACAAATCGAGTCCCCGCCTGAAGAGGCAATTTCAGCGTGATACCCGAGAATCACTTTGTCATGTTCTAGCTTACGAATACGAGCCGTCACCGCAGAACGAGAAAGGTTCACTTTATCCGCAATTTCAGTCACCGACAGCCGAGCGTTGTGTCGGAGAAGATCCACAATCTTGTGATCAAACTTGTCCATATACTTACCAAGCTTTCCTTATTTTTCTCATTCTATACCGATTCTAACTGCATAAGAAACCAACATTTTGTTGGAAATATTTAAAACAACCGTCATATTGACGGTTCAGTAAATCATTTTGTTATTAAGATTTTGGATATGCTATTTGGTAAGCATGAGATGAGCACCGTTATCCATTCAAATAAAAGAGCGATAACGCATTGAAATCAAATACGCTTCTTATGCACTCAGCGCACTAGCGGGCTCATTAAACTCCAATAAATGAGATAATTAGAAGCCACAAGCGTTTTCGTCATAAGTCCTACAACATTGGATGAATCAATTAGCATGGAACAGCTCAAAAAAGACATTTCACTCACATCCGGTATCGCCCAACTATCCACAACATTAATGGGAACGGGGCTTTTTATGATACCAGCCATTGCAGCAGGCATAGCGGGTCATTTTTCACTATGGGCCTGGATTTTATTATTCATCGCCATTTGTCCTATTGCGCTGACTTTTGCCCAGCTAGGCAAGCGATATCCCAACGCGGGCGGAACCGCATTTTTTGTGCGTAAAGCATTTAACGCCAAGCTGGAAAGTAGTGTAGCTTGGCTATTTGTTAGTGTCATTCCGGTAGGGGTTCCGGCCGCGATTGCACTCGCCGCAGGCTTCCTACAGCAAATATTGCCAGAGCCTATTAGCAATAATCTGTTTGCACAAATTCTAACGGTATTACTTCTTGTGTTCGTCAACTTGATGGGCACTAAGTCATCAGGTCATTTACAAACTCTTATTGCTTTGAGTGTCTTTGCGCTCGTTGGCACATTTTTATGGAAAGGTGACGTTAACAGCGCCGATCTCGTGATGCCAGCTATCACACAAGAGTCAATTTGGCCTATTACCGCAGCGCTTGGCGTGATGTTCTGGTGTTTTGTTGGCATCGAGGCTTTTGCCCATATGGGGGAAGAGTTCAAAAACCCTCAAAGAGATTTCCCTATTGCCATTGTGGTCGGTTGTTTTGTAGCGGGGGCTACCTATTGGGCATGCTCTGTCGTTATTTTAAAATTTGGCGCGTATGGTAACGCTCAATTTGATAACGCATCCATCCCCTGGCTTAGTGCCTTACTACTAGGCGATGGAGCCAAATGGATAATCAGCTTGATAGGTTTCTCTGCTTGTTTCGCGAGCGTTAACTTATATACACAGAGTCTAGCGCGAATGGTCTGGGCTCAAGCTCGTGAACATCGTCCTTCTAGTCCACTAGCCAAGATTTCACGTCGCGGTGTCCCTTTCTCAGCCACTATATTAGTTGGCGGCATATTATTGATATCTTGTGTGATAGGAACCCTATCACAGCTCGATCTGGAGTTTTTCCTAAAACTCGCAAACAGTGTATTCGTTCTGGTTTACATGTTGGCGATGTTAGCCGCTTATAAATTGCTTCGTGGGTTTGGTAAAGCGCTTGCGGGACTTTCTCTACTGCTTTGTACCGCTGTTTTTATATGTTTAGGCTGGTCAATGTTTTATGCACTTGGCATTTTCACTCTACTTTTACTGCCTTGGAAACAGTGGCGACATAAACGACAAACACGCGCAGTTGAATAGTCACCGCTTCCCATGTCGAAAAATTTGGGCTAAACGTTGGATACCAGCGTCTATGTTCTCTAACGCGATATTACCGTAACCAAGCACGGCACCATGCCAGTAACGTGCTTGGAAACCTGGATGTTCATAATAGCTCAAAGGTCGCAAGATGATCCCTTCATGCTCTGCCAGTTTTGTAAAACGCAGCTCATCCATACCGTTTTGCCATTTCAACGTAATATGAAGCCCCGCCGCTTGGCTAACGACACAAACCCTACCGCCAAAATGCTGTTGAATGGATAAATGCATCTGTTCATGCTTGGTTTTATATAGTCGGCGCATTTTTCGGATATGGCGCAACAACCCACCCTCGGTAATAAAATCTGCCAACGCTTCTTGAGTGTGCGTCGGTGAATCACCACTTAACGCATCTTTAACCACCAAACATTGCTCTACTAAACGTTCAGGAACCACAAGGTAGCCAAGCCGCAATCCGTTAAACATCACTTTACTGAAGGAACCCACATACAACACGCGATCATCTCGACCCATTTGAGCTGCTAGCCCCTGTAAGCTGGTGTAGGGACGATGAGCAAACTGAAATTCGCTGTCATAATCGTCCTCGATGATCCAACTTGATTGCTCGACCGCCCAGTTGATGATCTTCCCTCTTTGCTCGGTATTGAGTGTGGTACCCATCGGATATTGATTACTTGGTGTGATATACAGCGCATCGGCATCGCTTGAGGTCACAGCTTCCACATCAAAGCCTAATTTCTCTCTTACGAACAAAGGCTCAAATTGATAGTTTTGGAACTGAATCAACTTCCGCATTTGCGCGTAACCCGGTTGCTCCATCAAAATCTTATCACCTTGTTTTAGAGCTACCATCGTCGCGATTGACAACGCTTGCTGTGCCCCAGAGGTAATAATGATGCGCTCTGGGGAGCAATTTACTGAACGGCTTGATGCAAGGTAGTCAGCTAAAGCACAGCGCAATGCCCAACTGCCCTGAATATCTTGATTCCCTAGCAAGCAGGTGCGGGACATGTGGCGAGTGAGTAACTTTTGCCATTGCGCCATCGGAAATGCGTCCAAATCCGGCACACCCGGTGCAAATGCGCGGTTGATATCAAAGTGAGCTTTCGGTGATGAGTCTCTCTGAACTGAACTAGGTTCAGGCAAGTACTGCTCTGGCAGTTCTACGGCAACATAAAAGCCAGAACCTTTTTGGCTGTTCAAGTACCCTTCCGCCACTAATTGTTCGTAGGCAGAAATCACGGTATTCCTACTTAGATTAAGCTCTTGTGAAAGCTTTCGCGTAGACGGCAATTTCCCATTCTTCACCCACAATCCTTGAACAATTTTCTTGCGAATAGCAAAAAACAACGCTTGCTGACGCGTTCCATCACTGTCTTTTAAATGCAGGTCACCGGTATCAATCAAAGACAAACTGGATCCATCCATTAGTTAAAAGTGGCTCTCTTTAAGCTACCAGTTAAACGCTACATTGCAATCAAAGAATGAGGATCAATCGCTCGTAATCGTGAGCAAACAAGGAGAGAAAATGCTATCCAACACCAATAGAACGGAAATTAAGAAAGGCGCACATAAAGCAGTCTCTGATGTTAGCAAACTGCACGCCATCATAGATGAAAGCCTAATCGCTCATATTGCGATAACCAACGAGTCAGGCCCTGTGGTCATCCCTATGCTGGCATGGCGTGTGGGTGATTACGTGTATATCCATGGTGCCAACAACAGTCGACTGTTACGCTCACTCAAACAAGGAGTGCAAACCTGCTTAACCTTTACTTTGTTTGATGGTTGGGTATTGGCTCGAAGTGCGTTTCACCACAGTGCGCATTATCGTAGCGCCGTGGTCTTTGGCCAGTTTGAGATGGTGGAGGATGACCAAGAAAAAGACAGATTGCTGAATCACTTTATCGAACAGATCGCTCCAGGGAGAACAAAACAAGTCCGTTTGAGTAATGAAAAAGAGCTCAAAGCCACCATGCTGCTGCGTATCCCACTCACAGAGGCATCTGTGAAAATCAGCAATTTTGGCGTCAACGACGATGCGGAAGACATGGACATTCCTGTTTGGGCAGGTGTCCTACCCTACCGAACTGTCGTAGGTCCACTGCAAGCTTGTGAAGATTTGTATGAAGGTATCGCTGAACCAGACTACCGCAGTGCCTACTCTAATCGTTGGCAGGAATAAGCACCGTAAAACGTGCGCCGCCTAAGTGACTCTCGCCGACAGAAAGTTCCCAACCTAATTGCCTCGCTGCACTGGTAGCGATGGCAAGCCCTAAACCAAAGCCTTTCACGTCGGCGTTGCGGCTTTTGTCTAAACGCGAAAATGGCATAAATACTTCTTCTCGCATCGCTTCAGGTACGCCCGGACCATCGTCCTCAATATCGATGCTCTAGCAATCCGCTACCATTCGAATCGTCACCTCAACGCAGGATTCACCGTAACGCTTGGCGTTTTGCAGTAAATTATCGAGGACGAGGTTACCCAAAGTAGGCTGAAAGTGAATCAATTGGTTCGCGAGTTCATTTTCCGCTCTCAACATGGCGGACTCTAAGCCTAGGTAATTCATACGGCTTTTGCACCAAAGTGGCAGTTCCATGGTTTCAACAGAATCGACCCAAGAGTGGTTTTTCACACTCAAGCGAGACAGCATAACAATGTCGGACGTTAAATCCGTCACTACATCAACGTATCGTTCAATATCGTCATGTAACTCAGCCTGCATTTCACCACTCGTGCGTCGAGCTAAATCCGTCGCTAGCTGAATACGACTCAGCGGAGTACGCACTTCATGAGGAATAGCTTGAGTAAAGATATGGGTTTGGCGTACTCGTCTCTCAATCTCTTCAGACATGCAGTTGAAGCCTTGGGCGAGCTCTTTCACAGGTTGCGAAAATTGCTTTAGATCGACTCGCGTATTCAACTCACCAGAACCAAATTGTTGTTGTGCAGCCGTTAGTTGCCGAATTTGGCGGTCAAGACGTCGTACAGGTATGTAAACCATGACACCTAAACTGCACACAACAACCAAAAGTAGAGTCAGTATAAATACAATCTCAGAATCTTCATTCCAATCAACATCTGGGCTAAAGAAATCCGTTTTTTCTTTGAAAACTAAACTCTTCGAGGTGTTAGGTAAAGGGAATACCGCAGCATAGGTACTGCCATCAATAAGATAAACAGGTATCCCTTGTATTCGGTACAGCAGCTTACAATCTCGACAAGGCGGTAATCCGTCCCAGTTTTCAACCAATGTTAAATCAAAGATAAAGAAATCTTGCTTGCCGTTTTCGGTTAACTTCTTGTAGAGAGAATCCGGAGTGCCTCGTTGCTCAATGTATTGATCGACAAAATAAGCACCATCACTCAAAAAAACGCCGACTTCTGTTTTGCGCATGTACTCTTCCCCCATAAAGAGAAACAAAGCAACAGTCAGCGCAAGGCCAGTAACTAACCCCATATATAGACGAGTAAACAGGGAAAACATGCGTCATTTACCTGTCAGCATGTAGCCGTGGTGACGTATGGTCTTAATGGTAGCGGTATGGATATGAGCCTTAGAGAATTTCTTCCTTAGTGAGGATATACGCATATCAATCGAACGATCAGTAATGCAGTATTCAATGCCTCTGGCAAGACGGCAACATGATTCACGAGATACTGGCTTATCGACATTCAGCATCAGGAGCTCTAAAATTTCAAACTCAGAGCTCGTTAAACCAATATCTTTTTGCAAATAAAATGCTTGGGAGCGACGAAGACAAAGGCTAATGCCATATCGGCTCAGCTTTTCTTCTTCAACGGTATCAACTTGACGACGATAGCGACGCAACGCCGCTTCAATACGGGCGAGAAGGATGTTGCCTTTTATCGGTTTGGTAAGGTAATCATCAGCACCGAACTTAAATAAACTCACCTCGCTCATTTCATCATCGGTTGCAGTCAAAACAATGATAATCCCATGATAAAATTTACGTGCCTCTTGGCATATTTCTGCGCCATTTTTTCCTGGTAACATCAAATCTAACAGCACTAGGTCCGGCTTGAGTTCCTTAATCGTTTCTAATGCATTTTGACCGTTATCGATAACAGTTACTGTATAGCCTTCGACTTCGAGGTACATTTTGGTTAATCGAGCAATCTCAGAGTCGTCTTCTACCAGTAAGATTGTATTGCCCACCATGAATCATTTACTCCACCAATATGATGGAGGGAGTATATCGCTCGTCCTATACTGCGCAACCCACTTAAATGATAATTTTAATAAAAAGCAGGCTTACATACGCTTACAAACTATACATATACGATAATCCTAATCATTCTACGCCCCTAAAACCAGACAATAACCTGATGTTTTATTTATTAGCAGAATATAGATTCACATAAAAATAAATTTCGGAATAAAAATCTACTATATTTTTAAATATATCGAATGATAGTCCTTACCAAAAAACAACATCGATATATATGACTTGATTTGCTTATATAGACAGGACTTTATGTTGCTTCTAAGTTTCTTGCTCTAATAAAGTCTACGAGTAACATGAAATGAGATATTCCCAATTAACACCTTTAGCCATATTTTGCGCTATAAGTCTAACTGCTTGCGGCGGCAGTGAATCTAATTCGAAACCATCAACAACGACACCTCCAACACCACCAGCGCCAACATTGAGCACTGTCACAATCCCAACTGTCGTTTCTACAGAGCTTCCAGCCAAGTTAAAAGTGGCTGCTGATGCGGGCTTCACCCACTATGTGAAAATCTCCCTTTCTGAAGCAAATAACAATGATGCATTTCACATTGTGGCTGTTGATGACGGTGCGAATAATGAAAAAATCTTTCGTGCAGCCAAAATCATACAACACCTTCTCACAAACCAACCAGACTCTAAGTACGGCGCTGACAAGTCTCGTATCGCTAAGACATTAGCCGAGCGTGATGCCACACTAATGCTGACCGAAAACGACGAACAGAATGATGAGATGCTAACCAAAATCTTTATCAACGAACTGATTCGCCAAGACAAACTGAACGATGCAGTGACAAACTCGGGCTTAGCACACTCTTTTGATACGAGTTCTCTAGAAAAGTTTGTTGTAAGCATGATGGTACTTAACGAAGAAGATATGGATACACTTGTCACATCTATCGTGGCAACATTAGTAAATAGTAAAGAAACACCAAACTGGCTAAGGAACAGCCAATCTCTGATGTATCGAGAACTGACAGTTGAAGGCGATTGCCATTACATGAGTAATTTTGCCGATTACTGTGCCAATCTTGGTAAAAAAGCCGAACGAGACGCCGCTTTTGAAGAAATTTTACACTTGGTCCAAGCGCAAGGTATTGCACCTAACACGGGGACTGCGGCACTGCAAAATGACATTCAAGCTCATGCGTTAAAAATCTATAACGATATTCAAGCGGGCAAACCGACGGTGTGGCGCCCAACTCAGTATGACTGGGACGATTGGAAATCGGACGACTTCGATCCTGAAAGTGTTAAACAAACGGGCCCTTCATATTCTCACGAATACTTTGCTGCCGCTTTTGAAGCTTACATGGGTGTAGCAAAAGCAAACGGACAAGGTTTAGATGGCTACCAAGCGTTAACACGTGAAGAAATGCAAACTCAAGATCCACAAGCCGTTGATTGGATCAGCGGCTTATTCCACGGATACTTGCAATACACCGCGAACATCGACTCTGCGGGCGTCAAACTTTACACAGAAAATACAAATCCAGGCACAGTGCCTACCTTCCGTATGGCTCCCAACAAAGACGGCTTGATAGAAGCATACACCTACAAATCTCAGTGGCTGACAAGAGTTGAAGATCATTGGCGACGACGCAATGAATGTCATCGGTAATGACCAAAACAATACCTTTGAGGGCAACAGCAAAGACAACAGCATTTATGGTGAAGGTGGTATCAACACCTATATCGTGCCACACAAACTGGCAGAATGTACTGTTATCAAAGCAAAGAGCGTTTCTGTTAAGTGTCCGAGTACAGGCTCGGATGAGTTGTACGACATTCAAAAGATCCAATTCACCGACCAAATCTTAGATGTAACCGAGCTATAAACGATGAAAAACATGAAGAAACTTACTCTATTCGCTCCCCTACTCCTTGTAGGTTGTGGTGGCCTAGCCGTCATGGATCGTACTGATGCCGTAAAAGCACAACCAGAAATGCTGATCAAAACCGACGGAGATTTTTGGGGATTCGGTGCAGATGGTCATTTTGATTTTGCTGGTAAGTACAAAGGCAACTATTCACGCAGTGCTTCTAACTCAAGTTGGTTTAACCATATCTCTTTCAAAGAAGGTACGATGGGCGCAGAAGTTACTCGTATCGACAACGGGGAAACTTGGCTTCTGAGCTGCGCTGGAGGCGGTATGTCGGTTAACTACATGGGCGTCGATTTTGGTGGGAATGATCCTTACACCTGTGATATCACCCAAGATGGCGTCAAAGTGGGAGAATTTGCTATGGAGCCAAAATCCGCTCTCATCGACATCAGCTTCGAGAAAAAAGAGACTGGCGTAGTGCGTATCGGCAGCACCCACTTTAATGTAGAAACCGTACATACTAGTCCCGACGCCATGATGGCGGTAGACATTCCATTGGGTTATAGCTTTAAGGAAGGCACACAAGAAATTGCCGCTGTACAGACGAACGGTACCATTGCGGTACAAATGCTCCCAGAACTTAGTGAACAAAAAAAGGATGTGATTGCCATCGGCGCTGTTGCAAGTGCACTAAGCTGGCGCCCTAAGAAATAGCCATTACATTAAACAACACCACACAAAAAAATAATAAAGCCCTCTACCTTGAGGGCTTTTATTGCTTGTTTTCATAAAGACAAGTGAAGCATTACTTTTCTAATCTTCCCGCATACTGCTTGGGCGTTAATCCACGATGCTTCTTAAACATACGATTGAAGCTCGCCACATTGGTGTAACCAAGGCGCATAGCTATGTCATCAATACTCACGCACTTACTCAATAACCCAGCCGCAACATTACTCAATACATAGCCGGATACCATCGAGAAGTTGAGGCCTAATTTGTGCAAGCGACGTTGAAACTGCTGTTCAGATAAATCAAGCAGAGAAGAAACGCGCTCTAACGCTGGCAATCCATAATGACTGCTGTAGTTCACCACTTCATAAATCACTTTCAACTCATCTTCTGGGTCGGGCATATTAAGCAAATCATCCAAATCGGAAAAACTCATCGCTAAGCGGCTATCTTCTCGGAGGCTCACTTGTCGAGAAGCTAATCGGTCATCTCCCGGGATCCATATTTCTGTTTTTGGCTGACTCCATTCCACCTCGCAGCCGAAATATTCTCGGTATCGCTCAGTATTTTTTCTCGACCCTGAAACCTTCACGCGCAAAGGCTGATAGTCTTTGCCAAGAAATTCGCGTAGCACTTTAATCATAAATACCGCACAGCGGATACTATCGTGCACCTTTACTGACGTTTCTATAAACGGATTGTGGTAAGTCCATTTGATGATTTTGCCCGACTGTTCGCCAGCAAAAAACGCCCCAGATTGTAAGTTACTCGCACCATAATTAACTCGTCGAATCGCGCTGGCTAAATCATTCCCAGAAAATAGCCAGCGTCCCACAGGTCCAAGCTTTTGCAGTTCAATACCTCGGCTGAGACTCAATACCACATCCGGGTCACCACTGGCTTGTTCAACACAACGATACCATTCTGCGACGGCTTTTAGCGGGATCAGTGTCATTGGGTTGTGAAATACCGACGACGGAATCCCCAGTTCATCCGAGCTCAAATTATATTTAGATAACGCGAGGTTATGCATGTTTAGAATGCCCATCGCGCGAATAAATCGAACCGTTTTCATTACTAATCACATCAAAATTAATCCTCTATTGATTGAATCTGTCACAAATAAAGACCTAAATCAAATCCAGATCACAATACGCCAACCGTTTGATAGAGGAGTGTTTAATGAGTTTACTGAGTGTCCCATTTGTCGGAACTGGTGCAGATACAGCGTTACATATTGTCGCTGCTGTCGTTTTAATCGCGAGTGTCGCGGGCGCGTGTTACGGCTTTTGGAAAATCCATGAGTTGCCAATTAATAAGGCGCACAGCAAAGACCATCATCAGATAGGGCTCATCACTGCGCTCACCTGGATTGGGTTTGTCTGGCACTGGGTTTGGGTGCTAGCTGTGATCTTTGCATTCGTTGATATGGAAAAAGCCATCATCAATCTGCGTGATACATGGAGAAGTAAACCGCAAACAGAAACACAGCCAAAAGAGGAAGCGTAATGTTAGAAGGTTTAGCGGTATGGGCACTCTTCATCTATTTGCTGCGTTTGGTTGGCATGCCTTGGAACAAAGCAACCAAATCGTTCGCTTATCTTGGCGGTTTGAGTTGGCTGATGTTCGTATGGGTAGGTTTGATTAACTTCACCCCGATGGATTTATCCGGTGGTTCTGTCGTGCAGTCACCACACATCCAATTGCGTCCAGATTCAACCAATGTGAAGGGTAAAGTTGACCATATTTACATTAAGCCAAATCAACAAGTTAAAGAAGGTCAGCTTATTTATGAACTTGACCCAACTCAATACGAAATCGCATTAAATCAGGCGAACGTATCCGCCGATTCTGCACGAGTCGCATTAGCTACGGCAAAAGGCGACATCGAGATTGAAGAAGCGAATCATCAAGCATTGGTGCAAGATCTAGAAACATCAAAGAGCCAATTGGAAGCGGCGAACGTTGACTACAAATTGCAGAAAAAGATGCTAGATCGTTATGTTGAGCAAAACCGAGTGGTGCAAAACACCATCACGGAAAGCGATATCGACAAACAATCGAGTGCGGTTGATATGGCACGTCACAACGTGTTAACCCTTGAGTCTCAAATTAAGAAGAAACAAGTCGATATTTCCCGTGCAAAACTGGCGATTCATAAAGCGGAACTTGCAGTTGAAACCAAACAAGCCGAACTGCGCCAAGCTGAAGAGCAAATTGCAAAAGCGCAATGGGATTTGAATAGCACAAAAGTTCATGCCCCAACAGATGGCTTTGTCACCAACTTTATCCTGCGTGAAGGTCAGCGTGTATCGATGATGCCGCGTATCAACATGTACACTAACGAGAAGTATGTGCTGATGCGAGTCAACCACCAGGCGATTCGTAACATCAAACCGGGTCAGCCAGCGGAATTCTCTTCGTCCGTTTACCCAGGTAAGATCTTCTCAGCGACCGTCGAAGGCATTGTTGAAGCAACAGGTGAGTCACAAGGTAATCTGCTGGGTTTCGATGATTCCGTACGTATCACCACTGGAAAGAACTTACAGAACAAACACCACTTTGTTCGTCTTAAGATTGATGAGCCAGAAGGCTACGACATTCCTGTTGGCTCTGTTGGCCTTGCATGGGTCAGCGGTGAAAAACCGATAGGCTTCATGGCCTTCTTGGATGTGATTCGCGGGATCATCATTCGAATGAAGTCTCAGCTGTACTTCTTCTACTCCATCTAAACTCACAAACCGCCAGTTTCGCTGGCGGTTTTTTCATTTGTATCCAAACACATCCTTTTCCCGTATAACAATTAGTTAGTAAACAGCGGAGAAGATTCATGTCGGCAAAGGAAAGAAGCCTACCTACCCATCGTATCTCAAGGTTCAGCAAGTTCGCTTCACTTGCTACCCGTGTCGCAGGCAATGTGATTGCAGAAGGCACGAAACAAATCGCCAAAGGCAATAAACCAAAAGCGAAAGACCTCTTGCTGACGCCACAAAACATCGCACGGTTGACAGACCAACTTGCTCACCTACGTGGCGCTGCAATGAAGCTTGGTCAAATGCTCTCAATGGATGCTGGTGATGTTTTAGAACCTGAACTCGCAGATATTCTCTCCCGCCTTCGCTCCAACGCAGACCCAATGCCTGCAAAGCAACTGAACGGAGTCATGGAAAGTTCGCTAGGAACGAGTTGGAAAGCTGAGTTTCTATCATTTAACTTCAAACCAATCGCCAGTGCATCAATAGGACAAGTGCACCAAGCCTACAGCGATGCGGGCGATAACCTAGCCGTCAAAGTGCAATATCCGGGCATACGAAAAAGTATTGATAGCGACGTCGATAATGTCGGTACACTGCTCAAGGTCGTTGGGTTGATTCCCGAGTCTGTCGACTACAAAGGATTGCTCGAAGAAGCGAAAAAGCAACTGCATGATGAAGCCGATTACACCCGAGAAGCGCAATTTGCGATTCGTTACCATGATGCTTTGAAGGAGCATCCTCATTTTGTCGTACCAAAGATTCACACTGAAAGTTGCTCAGACTCCGTTCTCTCCATGGAGTTTATTGACGGCGTACCCATTGAACACATCGAACATTATGATCAAAGTACGCGAGATTTTGTCATGCACAGTTTGCTCGAATTGCTGTTCAGAGAGCTGTTCGAATTCAAGATGGTGCAAACCGACCCTAACTTCGCCAATTACTTGTACATTGAAAGTACTCGCCAAATCGGCTTGTTAGATTTCGGTGCAACTCGCGAATACAGCGAACGATTCAGTGCCGGCTATCGCCAAGCCTTTGCGTCCGTCATGAATAATGACGAACAAGGCTTGAATGACGCGCTTGAGCAAATTGGCTTCTTCAGCCAAACCATCTTACCTGATCAGCGCCAAGCGATTCTCGATTTAGTAAAAATGGCATGTGAACCCATGTTAGTTGATGAGCCATATGATTTTAAAGCCAGTGGCTTAGCGCAAAAACTTCGCGAAGCTGGCACTATTTTGAGCATGGAACAAGAGTACTGGCATACCCCACCTGCCGATGCCCTATTTTTACATCGTAAAATTGGTGGCATGTATTTGCTCGCAGCGAGAATTGGCGCAAAAGTGAACATTCGCCAATTGGTACAGCCATATCTCACTATCAACAGCGAATAGCCTATTGTTTTTCTGTTACTTTCAAGTACCTTGAGCAAGGTTAAGATGCATAGTTGTGCATCTCAATAACATGCCATACTTCCATAAAACGAATTAACTATCGGGGTACTCGGTGAGCAAGTTTCAAGATCTCTCCACTCTAATCCAGCAAATTGGCCAAGCCGAAGAAGCGGATCAAGTCGCAACGCTCAATGAATCTATTGAAGCGGGTCTCGAACCTGGCGCAGTCGCCCTAATTCTGGAAGCCTTTCCAATCGATGATCGTGTTCGCTTATGGCGAGCTTTGCCACTAGAACTGCATATCGACGTGTTAACGGAAATGCGTGCCGACGTACGTTTTTCTATCATCAATGCATTATCTGAAGTCGAGCTAAAACTCACCCTCGCTAAACTTGATAACTTATCGCTGATCGAATGGGCGGATTCGTTGCCTGAGTCGATCATCAACGAAGCGCTCGCGTTAATCGAAAAAGATGAGTTAGAGCTTTACGATCAAGCAAACGAATATGAAGATGAAGAACTCGGCCACTGGGCTGAGCGTAAAATCATCACCCTGCCCTTTAATATTACGATTGGAACGGCTAAGCAGTTAATGGAGCGCTATAGCTACGACACGCCTCAACAAGTCTACCTGATCAACCGTAATAAACAGTATCGAGGGACAGTCAATTACTACGAAATTTTACGTAGTGATCCTGATACTCGCTTGAAAACACTCGTTATTGAAGCGGTGACGGTGCTAGACAGTAAGATGATGCTTCCCGAAGCGGTAGAAGCATTAGAGCACAGCACACTGCCCGCTCTGCCTGTGACCGATGCAGACCAAACTCTGATTGGTGAAGTCGATTGGCAATTTGCATTAAGTACGCAACGTGAAATCTACGAAGCGCGCTTAATGGCCGGTACTGGTATGGATGAAGGCGATGACTTGTTTGCGCCAGTATTAAAAAGCTCGCAAAAACGCGGCGTGTGGCTGGGCATCAATTTGCTGACTGCAATTTTAGCGTCTGTCACTATCGGGCTATTTGAAGACGTGATTGCTCAAGTGGTTGCTTTGGCCGTACTAATGCCAATTGTTGCATCGATGGGTGGCATTGCAGGCAGCCAAACCCTGACTCTAATGGTTCGTGCGATGGCGCTCAATCAGATTACCCCAGGTAACCGATTCAAATTCTTAAAAAATGAGCTGGGTATTGGCTCACTGAACGGCATTGCTTGGGCGCTAATCATCGGCGGGTTAGCCGGATTGTGGTTCCAATCGCCAGTTTTAGGTGGAACCATCGCGCTGGCCATTATCGTCAACATTATTACTGCTGCTTTATTTGGTGTGTTGATACCCATTATTTTGGATAAGTTTAAATTGGATCCAGCCTTAGCAGGTTCGGTTATTCTAACGACGGTGACAGATGTGGTTGGTTTTTTCGCCTTTTTGGGAACGGCGAGTTTAGTCATGCTCTAAAAAGTCCACTGTTTATTAATCAATCATTAGCATAATAGAGTCAAATTGCATAACGCAGTTGCAAATTGCAAACAAACTCAAACTTTAAGCAACGCATGTCACAGAAACTACGTATTTTAGGGCATATTATAGTTGGCACAGTAACTGCATTATATAAATCGACCCTTCTTAAGCCGAGGGTCACCTAGCCAACTGACGTTGTTAGTGAACTTGATTTTGTTCACATGTATATAAGCCAATCGCACTCTTTGCGGTTGGCTACTTTTTTATGTGGCTACTGCTCTCTTATCCTCTGACCGAGCTCGGTTGTACTTTTCTTGCCCACAACAGATTGTTTACTGTTTATAAAATTCAAATATTCGCCCACTAAACCATTAGAAATGCCAGCTTCAACAAAAACAAATCACCTACATAAAATAAAACCAAGAAAACACACACCAAAAAGAACAAATAACGTCCAAACCAAAAATCTCATCATGAAATCGTTTTCTTTTCATAGAAATCGACTGAACAATCCAGAGTTATAGATAAATTTAATCCATAAAAACAAATAGCAATTCAAAACATTCATTTCACATAGAAAACCTGTCTATAAATCATACAAAATACGTAAAAATAAACTTTTCAATTTTAGAACTTAAAAACCAAACCATTGTTATTAAAAGAAAAAACAGACACCAAAAATCAAGCAAACGTTTAAATTGCAATTTTATCATTGACTATTAAGTTTACACCACGATAATACGCGCCGTTTGCCTGAAAACCAGGTGCTATAATTTAATATTTCAATGTGCGGAGGTAATAATGGCTGGAGACAATAACTACAGTCTTGGACCAGTTCCCAACACGGCCAGAAAAGGCGTGGCATCACTAACCATGGTGATGTTAGGACTCACTTTTTTCTCCGCAAGTATGTGGACAGGGGGTTCTCTCGGTACTGGGCTCTCCTTTAATGATTTTTTCCTCGCTGTTCTCATCGGTAACCTAATCCTCGGTATTTACACTTCTTTCCTCGGTTACATCGGCGCTTCTACTGGTCTCTCTACTCACCTTCTTGCTCGTTTCTCTTTTGGTTCTAAAGGCTCTTGGCTTCCTTCTGCTCTTCTTGGCGGTACTCAAGTTGGGTGGTTTGGAGTTGGTGTCGCGATGTTTGCGATTCCGGTGCATAAAGCAACGGGCATCGATACCAATACTTTGATCCTTGTCTCCGGTTTGCTCATGACCGCGACCGTTTACTTTGGAATCTCAGCACTGATGGTGCTGTCAGCAATCGCCGTTCCTGCCATCGCGCTACTTGGCGGCTACTCTGTCATCGAGGCAGTAAATAGCGTTGGCGGTATTAGCAAACTACAACAGGTTCAACCAACCGAGCCACTCGATTTTTCAATAGCTCTCGCGATGGTTGTCGGCTCTTTTGTCAGTGCTGGTACATTAACGGCAGATTTCGTGCGCTTTGGCAAAAAGCCGCGCAGCGCTGTGATGATCACAATGGTGGCATTTTTCATCGGTAACTCGTTAATGTTTATCTTTGGCGCGGCAGGTGCGTCGGTGACTGGTCAATCAGACATCTCTGAAGTGATGATTGCGCAAGGCTTATTAATTCCCGCCATCATCGTACTTGGATTAAGCATTTGGACGACCAACGACAACGCGCTCTACGCATCGGGTCTTGGATTTTCCAACATCACAGGCTTACCAAGTAAATACATCTCGATGGCGAACGGGCTTGTTGGCACACTTTGCGCTCTCTGGCTCTACAATAACTTTGTTGGCTGGCTAACCTTCCTATCGTTGGCAATTCCACCGATTGGCGGCGTGATCATCGCTGACTTCTTCACGAACCGTAAGCGCTACGCAAACTTTGAAGCCGCCCAGTTCCAAAGCGTAAACTGGGCTGGCATTATCGCTGTAGCGATTGGCGTTGGTGCGGGACACTTCCTTCCTGGCGTAGTACCGATTAACGCTGTACTTGGCGGCGCAATTAGCTTCCTGATTCTTAATCCTATTCTCAACAAAAAAGCACTGGCTACACAGCCAGCGTAAGGAACCATCATGACAACACTACTGATCAAAAACGTAACGCTAAAAGGACAAGAAGGTCTGCAGCAAATTTTGATTGAAGATGGTCAATTCAAGCGCATTGAAAGCAACGATGTGGAGCTTAATCACAACGGTGACCTCATAGATGCTGAAGGCGGTATGGCGGTTGCGCCTTTCTGCGAGCCGCACATTCACCTAGATACAACTCAAACCGCAGGCGAGCCAAGTTGGAACATCTCTGGCACATTGTTTGAGGGTATTGAACGTTGGGCTGAGCGCAAAGAAATGCTGTCGATTGAAGACGTGAAAGCGCGCGCAAAACAAACCTTAAAATGGCAGATAGCAAACGGCGTACAACACGTTCGTACCCACGTCGATGTTTCAGACCCTACCCTAATTGCCCTAAAAGCGATGGTAGAAGTGCGTGAAGAGATGAAAGAATGGGTAGATATCCAAATCGTCGCCTTCCCGCAGGAAGGAATTCTCTCTTACCCAAATGGCAAAGAGCTGCTAGAAGAAGCCGTCAAATTAGGTGCGGACGTGATTGGCGCGATTCCACACTTTGAATTCACACGCGAATATGGCATTGAATCGCTGCACTACGTATTCGAGTTAGCGCAAAAATACGACCGCCTGATCGACGTGCATTGTGATGAAATCGATGACGAACAATCTCGCTTCGTTGAAACACTGGCAGCATTAGCGCACAAGTTTGATATGGGGAATAAAGTCACGGCCAGTCACACCACAGCGATGGGTTCCTACAACGGTGCATACGCATCTCGCCTGTTCCGTTTATTACGCATGTCCGGTATCAACTTCGTGGCAAATCCATTGGTGAACATTCACTTACAAGGCCGTTTTGATGATTACCCAAAACGTCGCGGCGTAACACGAGTGAAAGAGATGCTGAATGCCAACATCAACGTCTGCTTTGGACACGATGATGTATTTGACCCTTGGTACCCACTAGGCACTGCAAACATGCTGCAAGTGCTGCATATGGGTCTGCACGTGTGTCAGGTGATGGGTTACGACCAAATCAACAACTCACTGGATCTGATCAGCACCAATTCAGCACGTACACTGAACATTCAAGACAAGCACGGCATTGAAACAGGTAAGCCAGGTAGTTTACTGATTCTTCCTGCAGAAAATGTTTTTGACGCAGTACGTCGCCAAGTGCCGGTTCGCTACTCGGTTCGTCACGGTAAAGTCATTGCAGAGACACAGCCTGCGACGACTCATATTCATCTTGAACAAGCAGAGCAAGTGACGTTCAAGCGCTAAGGTTCGTAAAAATACCGACTAAAACGAAAAAGGGTCTGACGAAATCATCAGTCCCTTTTGCTATTGGCAAACGTCACTGCTGTTCTGTGTCTTACCACCTTAATAGCCAACCGAACGCACAAAAATGCTATTTAAGATGACCCGAGACTCACTAAGTTGCATAAGGTTCTGATGGCTAAATCTCAATTACACTATCGAACTTGGAAATTCCTCTCTGCGTTCGGCATACTTCTGCCTTCACTTTAGTTGTAGATATAACTCATGACCTTATTAAGCCAGATAGAATCGCAATTTTTGGAATTTATGCAGCAAGAGATGCAAGTCGATGCGGCGCATGACATAAGCCATGTTCAACGGGTCGTAAACACTGCAAAAAAACTGGCTATAGAAGAAGGCGCCGACTTATCTATTGTGCTTCCCGCCGCCTATTTACATGATTGTTTTACCTATCCGAAAGATCATCCAAACCGCAAGCAGAGCTCAATCATTGCAGCCAAAAAAGCGGTCGCGTTTTTAGAAAGTATCGATTATCCGCAGCAATACCATGATGCCATTGCCCATGCGATAGAAGCACACAGCTTTAGCGCTAATATCAGACCCAACACATTGGAGGCAAAAGTCGTTCAAGATGCCGACCGTCTGGACGCTTTAGGCGCAATTGGCATTACTCGCTGTATACAAGTGAGCACTGAGTTTGATGCGCAACTTTACGATGACAAAGACATCTTTGCTCAACAGCGAGAGCTCGACGATAAACAATTCACTCTGGATCACTTTCAAACCAAGTTATTCAAAATCGCTGAAACTATGAACACGGAGTCAGCGAGACGCGAAGCGCAAAAACGCAAAGCCTTTATGCAAGCGTATATAGAGCAATTACACGACGAGGTGACAGCATAAATGTCAGAAAGCTATACGTTAATTAAAGAGCTTAAACGCCAACTAAAGTTAGCTGGGCTGCATTATGCCGATGTTGCACAACACCTTGATTTAAGTGAAGGAAGCGTCAAACGTTTACTCGCTGAAGGTCAACACATTAGCCTTGAACGCTTAGAACGCATTTGCCAATTGATTGGTTTAGAAATGGCTGAACTGTTTAAGCTCGCGGCTGCGCACAATAAAGGTCTAGAGTCGCTAACATTAGAGCAAGAAAAGCAGTTGGTTGAGGATAAAGCCCTGCTACTCGTGGCGATCTGTGTTGTAAATGGTTATCAGTTTGAACAAATCGTTCAGCAATACACCTTCAATGAGTTGGAACTGGTGCAAAAGCTTGCTCAGTTGGATCGTCTGAACATCATCGACTTGCAGCCAAATAACAAAATTCGTTTGCGTATATCTCCGACATTTAAGTGGCAGATGGGCGGCCCTATTCAGCAGTTCTTCCAACAGCAAGTTCAAGACGCCTTTTTCCAAAGCTACTTTTCTGGTGAAGATGAACAGTTGTCCATGGCAACAGGATTGATGAGCGTACCAACCAACAAGAAGCTGCAACAGAAACTGCAAAAGGTCATCGATGAGTTTTATCAGGCTTGCCAAAGTGATAGCTCTCTCGATATGGACGAGAAACACGGCACCTCTCTGATTATTGCGATGCGTCGCTGGACGTTCCCTCTGTTTGAACCATGGGAAAGAAAACCCACTCAGAAGTTTCGAAATTAGTAACTCAATAAACAAATTGAAATGAAAGTAACGTATTTAGTTACTTTTGGTGGCATGCAACGTCACTTGAAAGAGAAAGCTGGTTTAATCGTTCATTGAGCATAAAGTGCTCCCATCTCATTCGACTTTGTTTAATCGGAGCCAGCATGTTTTTCTCAAAACGCTTTTTTCCTTACTTTGTGACGCAGTGTCTTGGCGCACTCAATGACAACATCTACAAAAACGTTCTGTTATTGATGGTGACATACAGCCAAATTGATAACTTACCAATATCCGTTAATCTATTTGTTAATTTGGCGGCAGGCTTATTCATCCTACCTTTCTTTCTATTCTCTGCGCATGCTGGTGCCGTCGCTGACAGCATGGACAAAGCCAAATTAATCCGACGTCTAAAGCTCATCGAACTGGCTATCATGTCTTGCGCAGCAACCGCTATTGCGACCCAAAGTGCTATGCTGATGCTGGTTCTGCTGTTTATGACAGGCACTCAATCGGCCTATTTTGGTCCCGTAAAATACGCCTTGCTACCACAAGCGCTCAAACCAAATGAGCTTGTTAAAGGAAATGCTTGGGTTGAAATGGGCACGTTCCTTTCGATTCTTATAGGTACGCTTAGCGCAGGCCTGCTGCTAGCCATTCCTAATGGTACCTTGATTGCTTCTTGTGTCGTGATTACCTTGTCTTTGCTTGGATTCATGAGCAGCGTGAATATTCCAACGATGCCTAGCCAATCGACTGACAAAGCGAAATTTGAACCGATTTCTGGCTTAAAGAAGACGTTAAAAGTGGCAAAAAAGCAGAGAGGCATTTGGATGTCTATTCTAGCCATCAGTTGGTTCTGGTTCATGGGTGCGACTTACCTGACTCAATTCCCTAACTTTGCGCGTGAACATTTGTTTGCAGACAGCACTGTCGTTTCTTTACTGTTGGCATTGTTTTCCATTGGTATCGCTACAGGCTCTTGGTTGTGTGAAAAGCTCTCTTTCAACCACGTTGAGCTTGGTATTTTGCCATTCGGTATCCTTGGTCTGACCGTCTTTGGCGTCGACTTGCTATGGGCAGTCCCAAGTTATCCATCACTTCCGGTGCACTTTTATGATGTGCAAAACTTCGTTGCTGAATCCAAACATCTGCGCGTCATGATTGACCTGTTCCTTGTTGGTGTAAGCGGCGGTGTCTTTATTGTTCCTCTTTATGCGTTCATCCAATCGCGTTCAAACAAAGGTGAATGTGCACGTGCCATTGCTGCTAACAACATCATGAATGCGTTGTTTATGGTGGTGTCTGCTTTGGTTTCGATCGTTGCACTCAGCGTACTAGAACTTTCTATTGTGGAACTGTTTGCCATGATGGCAATAGGTAACTTCTTCGTGGCAATCTATGTCTATCGTCAAGTACCGGAATTTACACAACGCTTTATCAGTTATTTACTCAGCCATTGTATGTATCGTGTGTCAGTAAAGGGGCGCCAACATATTCCTGAACAAGGTGCTGCGTTAATCGTGGCTAACCATGTTAGCTATGTCGATGCGTTGATTTTGATGGGAACCTCTACTCGCCCGGTTCGTTTTGTGATGGACAAATCCATCAGCGAGCTGCCTGTTCTTAAATATGTTTTCCGTCATGCCGGTGTTATCCCGATCTGTTCTCCACGTAAGTGTGCCGACACTTATCGACGAGTATTTGAACAGATTGAACAAGCGCTTAACGACGGTGAAGTTGTCTGTATCTTCCCTGAGGGTCGTTTAACGTCTAACGGTGAATTGGGTGAGTTTCGCCCTGGTGTGGAAAAAATCCTTGAACGTAACCCTGTTCCTGTCATTCCTATGGCGTTAAAAGGGCTTTGGGGTTCTTTTTTCAGCCACAAAGGCGGACATGCTCTCACAAAACGACCGACTCGTTTTTGGTCAAAAGTGGATGTTGTAATCGGTGAAGTGTTAAGCCCAGCTTCTTTAAATCGTCATCAATTGCAACAACAAGTACAGGATTTACTGGGCTGATACGCTTGCTATACCGATCAAACTTTGCAGCAAAACGTAAATATGCACCACAAAGCACAAGTAGTTCCTTGTTAATTAGAGTAGGATATCTACGACGTCATAAATCTAGGAGGTATTATGAGAATCATCATCTTACATGGTCTTTATATGCATGGACTGGTCATGCAACCTCTTAGCCAAAAGCTGCGAAAACTCGGATACGAAACGCAAGTACTCAGCTATAACACTGTTGCTATCGATGAGTCTTCACTGTTTGATTCTATTGATCATTCGCTTAATCCACTGACCACAAACGTGCTCGTGGGGCACAGCCTGGGAGGCTTGATGATTAAGCGCTATCTCGCCAACAGAAAACCGAGCACTAGCTTAATCTCTCATGTTGTCGCTATCGGTTCGCCTCTTAAAGGCGCGTCCATAGTAGGTCGGATTCAAGATCTCGGGTTGGGTGCCATTTTAGGAAACTCGCCACACCACGGATTAAACAAACATGATGACGCGTGGGCTTTTCCGCAAAAACTCGGCAGTATCGCAGGAACGATGCCGATTGGTGCTCGCCCATTGTTGATCCGTAATGACAACACCATGTCGGACGGTACGGTTACCGTAGAAGAGACAAGACTGGACGGTATGCAAGATCATATCGAAGTGAAGCAAACGCATACGAGTCTGATTTACAACACCTTCGTGCCCCAGCAGATTGATCACTTTATTCGCACAGATTATTTCCGTCGGTAGCACACTTTTCCATCATACAGATGGAATCGACTTTCCAAGCTATTCAGTTCGCAGTACTATCCTAGCTCCACTTCTTCACAACTTGAATGAAGTGGCACATTTTTAATTGTTCTCAGGGCGGGGCGAAATTCCCCACCGGCGGTATACTTTTTCAAGTGAGCCCGCGAGCGCTCGATTCGTCGAGGTCAGCAGATCTGGTGAGATGCCAGAGCCGACGGTTATAGTCCGGATGAAAGAGAATAAGAATACACCAGTATCGCGAGTAAGATCGCGTTGAATGCTGGTGCACTTCTTTTTGATCGTATTTTACGACGATCTCTCATACCGCCCTGATTCTGGTGAAATTTAGGAGTTAACCATGAATCAGTCATCACTACTTGCCGAATTCGGCGACCCAATTACTCGCGTTGAAAACGCACTTATTGCTTTAAAAGAAGGACGTGGCGTACTACTTCTTGATGATGAAGATCGCGAAAACGAAGGCGATATCATTTATTCAGTCGAGCACCTCACTAACGAGCAAATGGCATTGATGATCCGCGAATGTAGCGGCATTGTTTGTTTGTGCTTAACAGATGCTCAAGCAGACAAACTGGAACTGCCTCCAATGGTAGTAAACAACAACAGCGCAAACCAAACCGCATTTACGGTTTCTATTGAAGCGAAAGTTGGTGTAACAACGGGGGTTTCAGCAGCAGACCGAGTGACGACCATTAAAACGGCGGCAAACCCGCATGCGAAACCTGAAGATCTTGCTCGCCCGGGCCACGTATTCCCTCTGCGCGCACGTCCAGGTGGTGTAATGACTCGCCGTGGTCACACAGAAGGTACGATTGACCTGATGCAAATGGCAGGGCTTCAACCCGCTGGCGTACTATGTGAAGTGACCAACCCAGATGGCACGATGGCAAAAGCACCAGAGATCGTTGCGTTTGGTCGCCTGCACAACATGCCAGTGCTGACTATTGAAGACATGGTGATGTACCGCAACCAGTTCGAATTAAAACTGGCATAATTAAATCCCAGCTCTGAAAGAAGCCGCGCATTTGTGCGGCTTTTTTGATCGATCCTCTTTGCACTTGAGTAGTTATACTTATTGAAAACAAAGGGAACAACACCATGAAAGGATTACTGAAACTCGTCGCTCTCGTTGGCTTTATCTCCATGAGTTCGCTTGCTCTCGCATCTGAGTGCCCTGATATTCTTCAAGGTAAGCAAAGGTTGTTAAATTCAACAGAAGAAGTCGACCTATGCGAAAGCTTTAAGGGAAAGACGCTTCTGGTCGTCAATACAGCAAGCCAGTGCGGCTTCACTCTTCAGTTCGAGCAGTTAGAAACCCTCTACCAAACTTACAAAGAGCAAAACTTCACCGTCATTGGTTTCCCGAGCAATGACTTCCGACAGGACAGAGGAAGCGAAACAAACACAGCGAAAGTCTGTTATCTCGATTACGGGGTCACCTTTCCAATGATGGCTCGCTCCTCAGTATTAGGCGTAGATGCAAACCCCGTATTCAGCGAGATTACTAACCAAGCTGGCATCAAACCAAAATGGAACTTCTATAAGTTTCTAATTAGCTCTGAAGGCAAAGTTATTGCCACTTTTCCAAGCTCCACATCACCGACAAGTACTACGCTTACCAATATGATAGAGCAACAATTGTAAGGTGACGACCATGACAACACGCTCAACCATGCTACAACTCGGTTACTTAGGTCTGGTTCCATTTGTGTTTAGTTTAGGGCTGATTTTCACTGACATCTCACTGTTCAATTTAAGTGGCCAGCAATTTTTCATCGCATACAGCGCCGTTATATTAAGTTTTTTATCCGGCATCCTTTGGGGTAACGGCATTGAGCATTACTACCACCGCCTTAGCAGAAATATATTAATTCTCAGCAACCTTTTTGTCTTACTTGCTTGGGGCGCATTACTGCAGGGTCACAAACATTACGCGGTCGCTACCCTACTCTTAGCAATTGGGTATCTTGCTGTTTGGTATGCAGAAAAACTCGTGAGGAAAGTCGAACAAGACGCCGAGCCCAAGGGATATCAAGGAATGAGGAGCAAACTGACCTTCGGCGTAATCGTGATGCACGGATTGGCTTTAGTTTCATAGCCTGGTCTGTCCAGTGCTAAGATCACAAAAAAACGTCTTTTTATAAAACAATGTTCATTTCGTGAATGCACACATATTTTGAACACTGTTTTGTTTCATTTATGAATCAATCCACATATAAGTATTTCAAAGCATTCACAAAGGATATGAATATGTTTTTTCGCAAACTTTTGTTTAGCACAGCGATGATCAATGCAACGACAGGTTGCGTGTCTTACCAGGCACAACAAGCCGCCGCTCAAACAGTAAACAATACAGGTGCCGTGCTTACCAATGTGATTAAAACCACGATTGCTCAGCCATGTAATGTCGCAATCACTGCAGCTAGCTTGTTTTATCCGCATGCCATATTTATGACTAGTGTTCCGACTCAAGCATGCACAAGCGTTCTTAGATAATGCGAAAGTGATAAGCATAAAAAATGGCGACTCTACCGTCGCCATTTTTAAACATCAATGCTATTTATAGTTACAGCGTCAATAAGTAATTAACTAATTGATTGTACTCGTCGTAAGTACGAATTTCGTTGGCCAAAACAATGTATTTATTATTCACAACCACACCTGGAACCCCTCTTAACGTGCTGGCTGAGAATTGCTTATCAAAGCCCTTCTGCATTGAGTTTACGGCGAAACTGTTGTACGCCGCATCAAACTTCTTACCTTCTACGCCATTATCAACGAAGAGCTGTTTCAGCTCAGCTTCATCTTTTGGCGCTTGTCGCTTTTGATGAATTTGGGCAAACATGGCAGGAATCATTGTATCTTCAACCCCGAGCGACACCATCGTCGCGTAGGACTTGGCCATCGGAATCGCCATATCTCCGCCCATGAACCCCACATGTACCTTTTCAAACTTTGCCTCTTTTGGCAGAGCAGGTTTTAAACGCTCAATAAGCGACTCAAACTTGTAACAATGTGGGCAATAAAAAGAAAAGAATTCCGTCACAACAGGTTTCGATGCTTTCTTAACATCCAGAACTTTGTAGTGCTTCCCTTCTTCAAATTGCGCTGCGTGAGCGGTAAAAGTCAGTAAAAGTGCACTACATAAGGCAAGTAGTTTTTTCATTGTTTATTTCCTTGTGGCATTCAAATGCCAAATCATTTCATTTGGTAAAAAGGGGGAAACCCCAAGTAATTTGAGATGAGGAATTAAACAATCGGAGGACGATAAAGCTTGGTGATCACTGTAACTACTTTTTCGACTAAAGGCCTATCAATCAATGCAAGGCTGTAAGGAAGAAGCAGTAAGTCGTTTTGAGATAAGTTGGCGGGAATTTTGACCATGCAGGAAGAGCTACAACTCGTGTGAGACTGTTGCACCTTATTGATAGTTGACTCATCGTGATGTAATTCTACGCAGTCGTCATTGACGCCAAGTTGTTTGTGCAGAGCAGCCTGTTGAATAATAGTATCGCGTACTTCAATTGTTTTCACCGGAGCTGAAGCCTTCGCCATAGGAGCGACACTGCTCAAAAGCATAGCGGCTAAACAAACTATCGCGGTCAACAATGTACGGTTAAACTTCAACATAGCTATATCAACAAAAGTGGTGATTTAAGATAATACATGATAACGGTTTGACTTCAAGATACGGACTTTGAGGTACGCCTCGCCTAAAAACTTGGTACGTTAACGGTTCTATATCCTTGAGGCTTCTCAATACCGCTCCCCTCTCACACGAACTCATAGCGATTAAGCTATTCATCATTTAGATAGTTCTTCACCTGATACCAGCGACAATTCGATAAAACTTGAAATCGTTATGAAACACGAGTAATAGTTAGAGCAGTTTTTGTACGAACAAGGAAAGATCAATGCTTAAAAAGAGATTCTTTAAGACAAAAGATGAAGTTGAAGTCACGTTCGAGCTAGATAAAGACCAGTGGGACTCCATCCATATTGCTGGGGATTTTAACAACTGGCAGCCAGAACCGATGAAATTAGTGAAGAAAAGCCGTCAATTTAAATTTAAAACGCGCTTACCTAAAGAGCAGAATGTTCAGTTCCGCTACTTGCTCAATGATGCAAAGTGGGAAAACGATCCTCAAGCCGACGCTTATGTTCCCAATGCTTTTGGCAGCGACAACAGCGTCGTGTGCACCACCGAATAAAACGTAAGTTCACCCTAATATTCCATATTAAGGCGCAACAGTTGCGCCTTTTTTAGACTTTTCAAAATGTGATTAATGATTAAGTTTGAATCATTACTTGGGGTATTTATCGAATCAACTCATCCGATAACCTTATTCTGAGAAAGCTTTATTTGAAATAATTCGTAAATTTGTTTAAGTTCCAGTGATATTAAATATTGTATACATCACTCAAATGAACGCACAACAAGTCAAACCATCTTTAATCATTGTGGAAGACGATCCCAAATTACAAGCTATGCTGAGAGAGTATTTTGTTGAACAAGGTTTCCAGGTCAAATGTATCGACAACGGGACAGACGCACCGGAAGCGATTATTGACACACAGCCAGACGTGGTTTTGTTAGATTTGATGCTACCTGGACAAGACGGCCTGAGCGTATGTCGTCAAATCCGTGAATGCTACAAAGGCAAAGTGTTGATGCTGACAGCGAGTGATGACGACTTCGATCACGTCGCCGCATTAGAAATTGGCGCCGATGACTTTGTTACCAAGCCTATCAAACCTCGCGTGCTGCTGGCACGCATTCGCATGCTATTGAGAAGAAAAGAGGCAGCCTCTACCGAGTCCGAAAACGGTCTACAAATTGGAGTGCTGTGTTTAAACCGATTACGTAAATCATGCGTCATGAACCAGGAAGAAATTGCGCTGACTGACGGTGAGTTCGATTTATTATGGGTTCTCGCAACACACGCAGAAAAAACACTCTCACGTGAGTGGTTAACGAAAACACTACGTGGTATTGAGTACGACGGTACAGATCGCACCATTGACAACCGTATTGTGACATTGAGAAAAAAATTAGGCGATGCTTCTTGCTCTCCACAAAAAATCATTACGGTTCGCGGCAAAGGCTACCTATTTATGCCTGATGCATGGAATGAATAATGAGACGGATTTATCTGGAAAGCTTTGTCGGTCTTATCATTCTATTTATGGTGAGTTTGTGGGGTTACGAATTCTTAGTCTATGAGATCAACACAGATTACGATTACCTGCTACAAGAGCAAGAAGGTCAAGCTTTCCACGATCTTATCTATCCTATCTACGAAGAGCACGGACTAGAATACACTCAACAACAGCTTGAGCAATTTGCCACGTCCAGCCATCGCTTGTTGATTCCTCACACGCTCGAAGAACTTCCAGAGGACATCAGAAAAGCATTTGAAAGTGACACCTCTGTTAACGTTGCTTACGACGAAGAAAGGGATATATGGTTCCGCCTAGATGCGGACACCCCTATTTTCAAAATGATCGATGATCCAGATAGCTCAGTTATTCAGGCGATTAACTTTGATGACAACATTGTATGGTTATTCTTTTTAGCCGGATTTGCTCTGTATTGCATACTGCTGATCTGGTTTTTGAGTCGTCGAATTCGTGAGTTAGAAAGAGTCACGGTCGAGTTTGCTTCAGGCAACTTCAAAGCACGAGCAAGCACCTCAAGCGCCAAATCCGTTGGGACACTGAACAAAAGCTTTAATACGATGGCTGACAAAGTTTCTCGCCTGATCACTAGCAATAAAATGCTGACCAATGCAGTTGCGCATGAATTACGCACTCCTATTTTTCGTTTACAGTGGCAAGCTGACTTGTTATCGGACTCTACATTAACCGAACAACAGAAAAAGCATGTACGTAGTATCGTCGAAGACATTGACGAGATGGAAGACATGGTTGAAGAGCTGCTTTATTACGCCAAAATGGAACGCCCAGATACGGCGTTGCAAACAGAAAACGTAGCACTCGCCAAGTTAGTTAATGAGTTAAAACAGAGATGGCAAAAAGAGACCAAATTATCTATCTCACTCAATGAAACAAACTCTGAAAACGCGCGCGCATTCGCCGATCCAAAACTGCTAAAACGTGCTTTGGATAATCTGCTACGCAATGCAATGCGATACGCAAATACTCAAATTATGGTTGAGATAAAAAGTGATCAGCAAAGCTGTTTAATCCATGTACATGATGATGGTATAGGTATAGAAGAGCAGCATTGGCCTCACCTTTTTGAAGCATTTTATAGCGCGGATGAATCCCGAAACAAGAACACGAGTGGATTTGGGCTCGGTTTGGCGATCGTCAGGCAGATAATGGAACTTCAACATGGTGAGGTTTCGATTTCTCATAGCCCACTTGGTGGTGCTTGCTTCACACTTCGTCTTCCAAAATCAGACAGTTAAGTTAACGTCTTTCCTCCTTTACAGAAGACGACACTTCAATACACTCCAGCGACAGAGCTCAGCAATAAAACAGTGTACATTTAATCCATAAATTCACAGAACAAATGGATAATACTCATGTACAAACCTTTTATTCTGGTTATGACGCTTGCCTCTACTCTTAGCGCTTGTACTTATAATCAAAAGCCTGTTGTCGACATGACTAATGTTGATCCTGCTAAATATGAACAAGATTTTCTTTATTGCCAAGGGTATGCGGACAACGTAGACAAAACGGAATCTGCAAAATCTGAAGCTGCTAATGGCGCAGTTACAGGTGCACTAATTGGGGCAGCAGCTGGAGCGCTAGAAAGCGGGATAGGTGGGGCTGCTGTAGGTGCCGCTGCAGGCGGTGCTGTAGGGGCTGGGGCCGGAGCGTTGAGTGGAAGCAATGACTCCACCAAGACACAATCTCTCGTACTGCGAAAATGCCTTCAGAATAAAGGCTATACCGTCTACGACCTTGATTAATTCAACTCTTTTTTCTTATTCAAACCCTATATCGTTGTGTGATGAATGCCATTCACAAATGTTTCACGCAAGAACGATTAGTCTCATTTCATCGTTTGGATAGATGCACAATCTAAATTATTAAGCTGTAGTAAGGTCATATTTTGAAGCCAGGAAAAACAGGTCTACGCCGTGTCATGGATGCGACCGGCTATTCATTTCAGGGATTGAAAGCCGCATGGAAATACGAAGCCGCCTTCAGACAAGAATTGATTCTAGCCTTAGTGCTTTCCGTCTGTGCTTTTTTCCTTCCAGTCACCGCATTTGAAAGAGTACTGATGATCAGTAGCCTGTTATTGGTCCTGATCGTCGAACTTATTAATTCCGCCGTAGAAGCGGTTGTCGACCGTGTTAGCGATGACTGGCACGAGCTCAGTGGTAGAGCCAAAGATATCGGCTCGGCTGCAGTATTTGTTGCGCTCACTCTTGCCCTTTTTGTTTGGGCTTCGTTCTTGCTCTAATTTTGATTCAAGACATTTACTTATGAAGACACATAATTTGCAACAGAAAGGTATCTCGTACGTTACCTTTACTTTCTTGTTGGCACTCTATTTCGCGCTGGTTGTAAACATTCCTATTTACAAAGAGCTGAATGGTATTTTTTCAAGCCTAGATAATGTCAAAATTGGTTTTATTATTACGATACCCATTTTCTTTCTTGCCGCGCTCAATTTCCTTTTTAACTTATTTAGTTGGCCTTGGGTTGGAAAGCCATTCTTTATTATTTTGCTCATAATTTCGAGTATGGTGAGCTACGCAAGTTACAACTATGGCACGCTTTTCGATTCTGGAATGATTGCTAATATTGCTGAAACCGATTCGAGCGAGGCAAGCTCTTACCTGAGTACTTATTCTGTAATCTGGACGCTACTTATGGGGGGCGTCCCTGCGATGATTGTCTATAAGGTCAAGTTGCAATCTCAGCGCCACCAATTGCTGTATTTTTCTCTCACGAAGTTGGTGTCGATGTTGTCATCTCTTGCCGTAATTGCTGTTATTGCCAGTGTTTACTACCAAGACTATGCATCTGTCGGTCGCAATAACAGCTACCTGAAAAAAATCATTATTCCCACTCAATTCGTTTACAGCGCGACTGGGTATGTAAAGGAGAAATACTTCACCACGCCAGAACCGTACCGCGAGATTGGAATCGATGCAAAGCAGTCAGATAGCGCAGTAAAGCAAGCACAGAACAAGCCGACACTACTGGTGTTTGTTGTTGGAGAAACCGCTCGAACGCAGAACTACCAACTCAATGGCTATAAGCGAGAGACAAACCCTTACACCAGTAAGCTGGATATGATTTCATTTCAAGAGGTCGCGTCTTGTGGCACTGCAACTGCAGTATCTGTGCCTTGCATGTTTTCTCAGCTCACGCGAAGCGAGTTTGAACGGACCAAGGCAGATAACCAAGATAATGCTCTCGACATCATGCAGCGCGCTGGAGTTGACCTCATCTGGAAAGAAAATGATGGCGGAGACAAAGAAGTCGCCCACAAGATCAAGAAAATTGAAGTGAACCGAAAGCAAGCAAGTCCTCTGTGTAACGGTCAAACCTGTTACGATATGGCGCTGTTAGATCACTTTGATCAAGAAGTTGCGGATATGCACGGCAATCGCGTTGTCGCCATGCATCTTATAGGAAGCCATGGTCCTACCTACTTCCAGCGTTATCCTAGAGACAAAGCGTTTTTCAAACCAGACTGCCCACGTGCAGATATAGAAAACTGTAGCGTCGAACAAATCGTGAATACGTACGACAATACGATACGCTACACTGATCTTGTGTTGGCAGAAACCATCAACAAACTCAAAGCATTAGAGTCTCAATATAATACCGCTCTCATCTACGTATCGGATCATGGTGAATCATTAGGCGAAAACGGATTGTTCTTACATGGCATGCCTTACGGCCTTGCACCAGACTTCCAAAAACGTGTTCCTTTGCTCATGTGGCTATCTTCCGGCTTTAAGCAAGTGAAACAAATCAACACCGACTGTTTGTCGAATGAAGCGCAAAAGGCAGGCCAGTACTCACATGATAACGTGTTCCACTCTTTATTAGGCATTATGGATGTACAAACCCAAGCCTACGACGGCAAGTTAGATATATTCAAAGACTGCCGCACGACTTCCTAAGTGGACCAACAAAGCCTGACTCAAAATGTGAGTCAGGCTCTTTTCTAACAAGGCATTTAAACTCATCAGCTTGCCAAGCGTTATACTACAACCTGCCATCCATACATCGAAATAAGGACTAGGATGAAAATTGGTATTATTGGTTTAGGAGATATTGCTCAGAAAGCATACCTTCCCGTTATCACTCAGCTTCCAAATATCGAACTTGTATTTTGTACCCGCAACGCAAATGTGCTTGAGAGTCTGGCTAAGCAATATCGAATCTCAGAGACCTGTCAAGACTACCAGCAGCTTCTGCACTTTGGCGTAGATGCTGTCATGATTCATGCGGCAACAAGCGTACATCCTCAAATCGCAGCATTCTTTTTGCAACATGGAATCCCAACCTTTGTCGACAAACCATTAGCGGACAATGCTGATGACGTGGAAAAACTGTACGATATTGCCGAAAAAGAAAAACAACCACTTTATGTGGGCTTCAACCGACGTCATATTCCGCTTTACAACCAACACATGCCAGAGGTACAGCAAGGCAACATTTCTGACCTAAAATCGCTACGCTGGGAAAAGAACCGTCACCAACTACCAGGCGATATTCGTACCTTTATATTTGATGATTTTATTCACCCATTAGACAGTATTAACGTGACAGCCAAAACCGATTTAAAAGAGGCTTACATAACGCATCAGCTTGAGGGTGACCAATTGGCGCGTTTAGATATTCAGTGGCAACACGGAGATACTTTACTCCACGCTTCGATGAATCGTCACTTCGGTGTGACTGTGGAGCGCGTTCAAGCTTGTTATGCTAACAAAGCAGTGGAATTCGACTCTTTCGTTGAAGGGAAACGATGGCAAGCGAACCAAGAGCAAAAAATCAATTTGAAAGATTGGACGCCAATGCTGACGAGCAAAGGTTTTCATGCGATGTTGCTCGACTGGTTTAGCGTCGTTGAATCTGGAAAAATCGCCAGTGAAGTAGTGAAACGCAACATTGCTAGCCATCAGTTAGCAGAGCAAATTTGTCAATATATCGAGAAAGTTACCTCTAGGTAGCTTAATTCTTGGCTATGTGCTTAATCGAGTATTACGCTCTATACTAAAACAAACGTAGCTTCAGAGAGTCATTCATTCTCTGTTAATACTTATGCGGCTATTCTATCAAGCAAGTGAATGAGGGAACGGATCACGTTTATTAACGGAGTGGTTCTAGTTTTACATTACTATACCCTCAGGAACCTGCATCGTCATATTCAAGAGTAAAGGAAATAGAATGAGAACACTCGGTAACATCATTTGGTTTGTATTTGGTGGCGTATTTATGGGGTTGCTATGGTGGTTTTTCGGTATCTTAGCCTTTATTAGCATCATCGGAATACCTTGGGGGCGTGCGTGTATCGTTATGGGTAATTTTTCCTTTTTCCCATTCGGAAAAGAAGCCATTTCACGCGATGAATTGACCAATGAAATGGACATTGGTACGAGCCCTCTAGGCGTTATCGGTAACGTCCTTTGGTTTGTCTTTGCAGGTCTTTGGTTGGCAATCGGTCACGTACTTTCCGCCGCAGCGTGTTTTGTAACCATCATTGGTATTCCGTTTGCACTCCAACACCTGAAGCTTGCGGTTATTTCACTCGCACCAATTGGTAAAACGGTTGTGTCGTCAGAAGAAGCTGCAATGGCTCGGTACAATATCAACCGCTAACAAACAGCCAATATACTTTCTATCCTCTGGGCCGTCGTGCTCAGAGGGCAACTCCCGTCAAAAGTAAGCCTATTATCGCTATCGCATATTCAATAATGGTTGATTGTATATCCATACCGTCACCTTTAAGTTGAAGTTCACCCTAGCTCTGTACTACTTTACTTTTTATTAATCAATGGATTAGCTTAACTCTCCAAGCTCACCCACGCTCAAAAATCAGTATTATTTCTGCTCCTCCAAATTGAGTTCATTTACGAAAAGTCGAGCTATAAGCATAGTTGATATTAATGATTTTTGACGATAAATAACTCACACCAATCCAGAGATAGTTCCAGCGTTTACTTTTTCTCAGTAAACGCAAGCCGTTACGAAAGCGGGTTTCTTCCCGATCAAAGCCACCACTTCGCATCACTATCGTTTTTCTTTAAAAGGCAACAAATATTCGTTGTTATCTTGAGTAAATTATTTTGTTTGTCGCATTTAAGTTCAATCAATATTATTCGCGACATCAGAGAAATAGATCATTGAGCTCCTTAGCATTTATCACAGACATAGAACGTAAAGCCCCTTTTTTTGCTCGTTTTTCTTTTTACAAATGTTCTAACTCAACGTCTATTCAGACAGGAATACACCGTGGATAAATATCAAGCTGCTTATGCCAAACGTCTAGAGAAGTTAAAGGGTAATCAATCTCCAAAAACGATAGCCCGTCTTTCGGCTTGGGAGGCATTTCTTAACAAAGAGTACGAACTCCAAGACTTAGAATACCAACTATCAGACGCAGCACACCTACACTATGAACAATCTCATGTGAAAAATGATATTTCTTTTAAGGCGTTCAAGCGGGCGTTCTATAACGAATCCATCAAAATCTACAACCTAACCGATGGCGCCTCTATACAGAAAGTATTCACTCCGCTGCTCGCATTAACGACAGTTTGGGTGCTATTTATCTGCTTTTTTGACAAGTGATCATCACTTTTATTAGAACAATAAACTTAGGGCGCTTGCATCATGATTCAAAACGATAACCAGACGCACAACGCCCCACTTAAATATAAAAAAGGAGTTTGATCTTGTATGTCTAAGATGACACTTCTTTTAATTACAACAACGATCAGTATCGGAATTACAGGCGCCGCTTTCTGTGTGGGAGTGACATATTTATTCAGTGCGCTTTCACTAAATGAGCTGCTCAATAACCTGTAACTCCCTAGGCTTAATATGAAAAGGGCATCCATCGATGCCCTTTTCTTTTACTTAAGGAGATGCCCTAGCACTTAGGGCCACTTGGGTATAAAACCGTTATGCGTTAAGCTGCATTCTATTCATCCAATAGGTAAAGAATGGAACACAGTGATGGAACAAGTAGGAGAGCGTGCGTTGATTGTCGAAGGTGGTGCGATGCGAGGTGTATTTTCTTGCGGCATACTCGATCATTTTCTCGCTAACGATTTCTCTCCATTTGATAGCTTTTGGGGCGTATCGGCGGGCGCAAGTAACTTGGCGGCGTATTTAGCTAAAATGCCCGGGCGCAACTTAAAAATCTATCTCGATTACAGTTTAAGGAAAGAATTCATCTCACCATCTCAGATTCTACGTGGCGGCGATATGATGAACTTAGATTGGATGTGGAACGTCACTCTCGAAGAGCTTGGTATCGACAAGTCCGCACTAAAAGCGGATTCGAGACCTTTCTTTTTAGGCGTAACACGTCAAGACAATGGCCAAGCCGAGTACCATACTCCTAATGTCGACGAGCTCGCAGAAACAATGAAAGCCAGCAGCGCGCTTCCCGTGCTTTACCGAAATGGTGTCTTACTGAACGGTACCCGATACGTTGATGGTGGGGTTTCTGATGCACTTCCTGTCGCAGAAGCAATAAAGCGAGGAGCCAAAAAGATTATGGTTTTACGCAGTCAACCCTCCAGCTATCAAAAGCCGAAAGGAAAGTTCAGCGCACTAACCAAACGGATGTTGAAAGAAACGCCAGGATTAATTGAGCCGATGTTGACGCGTGAAGTTCGCTACAATCAAACTTTAGCACTGATCGACAATCCACCATCGGGAGTCGAAATCATCCAAGTTTGTCCTCCTGAATCATTTAAATTAAAACGATTGAGTCGCTCGCCAGCACCATTGCGTCAAGCTTATGAGCTAGGTATTGAAGCGGGAAAAGAAGCCATCATGCGATGGAATCAGAAGTAGAAAAAAGCCACGTGTATTAGACGTGGCTAACGCAAATTCGATGGCAGTGGATTATCGTATTTGCTTCTGGTCGAGCCCAATGGTCAGGCTCAAAACTGTTGATAACTGCGCTACTCACAGAAAAGGGAGTTAGGATATTGATGCTAGTAGGTTTCAAACAATCCTGAATTGTAATCTTGGATTGCTTGTTCTATTTCTTCCATGCTATTCATTACAAAAGGGCCATAGTGAACCACTGGTTCATTGATTGGTTCGCCAATAAAAATCAGAGCACCACTCTCCTTTTCGGCTTGTAATTCAACCCATTCACCTTTCGATAGAATCGCCATTTCGCCTTGATTGATCTCACGATCTTTTACCTGAATACGACCTTTATAAACGTAGAGCATCATGTTGTGGTCTTGCTCCGTGGTCAAATTCAAAGCGTGACCAACCATCGCTCTCCAATCGGCCACCGTGGCAGCAACACCTGTTTCTGTTAGAGGCCCCTGAATACGTTCGTTGTCTATAGTCAGATGACCAGCAATCAAGCGTACAACGCCCGAGCTTTGAGTTTCGAATTCCGTTATCGTTTCAGGTTGAAAGTCATGATATTGAGCCGGTGACATCTTATTTTTCGCAGGCTGGTTTATCCAAATTTGGAAACCATGCAATTCACCTTCCTGCATAATAGGCATCTCACTATGAATGACGCCTCTTCCTGCCGCCATCCATTGAGCGCCACCAGAACGAAGCTCACCAACATTATCCATGTGGTCACGATGCTGGAAATGACCTTTCAACATATAAGTAAGCGTCTCGATGCCGCGATGCGGATGAGGAGGAAAGCCACCCACATAATCAGCACGGTCGTCAGACTTAAGTTCATCCATCATCAAAAATGGAGAAAAACTTGCATTATTAAACCCTGCTACTCGACGAATTTTCACTCCGTCACCATCAGCAGTGGGTTGTGATTGAATAAGCTGACGAATTTCTCTGAATGTGCTCATACTATTTCTCCTCGTTTACCTTTGTGGCCGCTTGCAAACCGCATGTTCAGCCATGGCTATCGATATGGTTCTATTTTAGATTGAAGAAAAATAATCATGAGCCTTGCTATTTGAGCTACTTATTCAAATTTTTCGAACAGCCCACTTATCCAAGCTGTCGACATATATTTAAAAATAAGTGTAGCTATTTCCTAAATAAGGTGTATAGTAGGCCTTGGCTCTTAGAAGAGAGCTGTTAATGCAACATTTAGTTTAAGTTCCCTCTCAGTAAAATCTTGAATCCCCCAATTCAGACACCTGCGTACAACTTCCTCTTGATTGAACATTCAATAGCTTAGAAAAGATCCACAAAACAAATTCAAATTTTAATGTTTAATTCAAAGGTATTTTTATGTCTAAAGTAAACGGCTCAGTAAAATGGTTTAACGAAACTAAAGGCTTTGGCTTCCTATCTCAAGACAACGGTGGTCAAGATGTATTCGTACACTTCAACGCTATCGTTTCTGACGGTTTCAAAACACTGACTGAAGGTCAGAAAGTAAGCTTCAACGTAGAGCAAGGTAAAAAAGGTCCTCAAGCGACTGAAGTAACTCCTCTATAAGACTGCTTTTCTTGGTGTAGCATGCCCATGCTGCACCAAATCTCTCTCCTTCAAAAATATTCTCACTTTAATCACTCAGCCTAATATCAGGCATTTCTTTGTGCTACCTAAAATAAATAGGATAGTACTGCTTAATTTATTATTTATAGGAAAAATCATGTCCTCAAAAAGAACAGGCCGTCAAAGGCATTGGTATCAATTACTTAACAAAGACAAAATCACTAAGAAACAGGAGAATAAATGTTAGAAATTGAATTTAATCTAGAACAACCTCACACCTCTTGGAACGCTAAAATACATCAATTAAATGGTGATATTTTACGAAGGCACGTATTACCTAAGCTTCATTCTCATAGCTACATGATCGATTTTGAATATTGTGAGAAAACGCAATCTGGAACTATTCTCTGTGATTCAGGTTCAAAGTTAGGAAGTTTTACTGTTAACTAATTCAGTTTTCATGCATTAATGAATGATGCAACTAATTTGGAAGGTATCCAATGGCTAGAAAAAGTAAGAAGCAAGCAGAAAAAGACAAGAAAGAGTCGGAGCAAAACGCGGCGGCGGTAAAACAAAAAACGCGACGCCGTATAGAAGACATTATGGAACAAAGAGAATTTGACAAGTTATTTGATCTATAAGCTATCCTTGACTCTCTCAATGCTTTCTCTGCTCCATCGTTGTGCAAGGTACCGCCACCTACCTTTGCTCAAACGAAGCCTCACTCTTTTCCTCGCTTATAACAACACGATAAGCCTCGTTCACGCTCAAAAACCAATTTGCTCCTCTATACCCAAGTGACTTATACGGTTGCCAGTTACTTTTCTTAGAAAAATCCTTCGACTACTGACAACTAGGTTATTTGCGTATAGCCAAATTGAGAATTTTGCGTATAATCGCCTCGTTTGCTTCGTATAACCCCAATGATATGGTTTGGGGGTCTCTACCAGTTCCCGCAAAGTGCTGATTACGAAGAGTTGAGATCATCGTGGGTCTTACTCTTTGTGATAGCGTTCGATTTATTCTTATCTATACCTATTCTTAGAGTAACTGCATCCACAATACACATAAGGTGGAATATGAACGCATTTATTCAAGGTCTTCCAAAAGTAGAGCTGCACTTACATATCGAAGGTTCACTTGAGCCAGAACTTCTCTTCAAGTTAGCACAACGAAACGGCATCGACATTCCTTACTCTTCTCCGAGTGAACTACGCAGCGCGTATCAGTTCGAAGACTTACAGTCATTCCTTGACCTTTATTACCAAGGGGCGGATGTTTTGCGTACAGAGCAAGACTTTTACGATCTCACTTGGGAATACTTACTGCACTGTAAAGCGGATAACGTTATTCATACCGAAATCTTTTTTGACCCACAAACGCATACAGAGCGCGGTATTGACTTTGACACCGTTACCCACGGGATCGCTCGCGCACTAAAAGATGGGCACGAGAAGCTCGGCATTACTTCACAAATCATTGCGTGTTTTCTCCGTCACCTTTCAGAAGAAAGCGCCATGGAAACTCTGCAAGCCGTTCTGAAACACCGTGATAAGATCATCGGTGTCGGTCTAGATTCTTCAGAACAAGGCCATCCACCAGCTAAGTTCAAACGAGTATTTAAACAAGCGGTAGAAGCAGGCTTACTGACAGTTGCTCACGCAGGTGAAGAAGGCCCCGCACAAAACATTACCGATGCAATTGAAATGCTTCACGTCAGCCGCGTGGATCATGGTGTTCGCTGTGTTGAGGATGAAGCATTAGTCGAGTCGTTAATTGAAAGCAAAATGCCACTGACGGTATGTCCATTATCGAACCTTAAATTGTGTGTATTTGACGATATGAAAGATCACAATATTGTCGAGCTACTGCGCAAAGGTGTCGCTGTGACGATTAATTCGGACGATCCGGTATACTTTGGTGGTTACATGACAGATAACTTTTTAGCCGTCAACAACGCACACCCAATGAGTAAGAATGAACTAGCTCAATTCACAATGAATGCGATTGATGCTAGCTTCATCGATAATGAGTTGAAAGCGAAGTATCGCCATCTCGTTAGTCAATACGTAAGTCAGCATGAAGCGTTGTAATAAATCCATCAGTGCTACATCTTGGGTCAAACACTTAGGTGCTAAAACCTTACAAAAGCTCTGTGGTTAACCGCATTTATAAGCGCTAGACTGAGAAAGCTAAACTAGCACACAAAAAGGAATAAAATCATGATTCAACAAGGCCAAGCTCTACCAGTTGCGACTCTAAGCGAATTGACTGCCGATGGTATGGTTAACCACGACGTTACTGAGCTGTTTGCAAACAAGAAAGTCGTACTCTTCGCTGTACCTGGCGCATTCACCCCAACGTGCTCGGAAGCTCACCTACCAGGCTATGTGGTATTAGCCGACGAGTTGAAGGCAAAAGGTGTTGATTTAATAGCTTGTGTTTCTGTAAACGATGCATTTGTGATGCAAGCTTGGGGCGAAGCTCAAAACGCTTCAGAAATCCTGATGTTGGGTGATGGCGACGCAAGTTTTACTAAAGCATTAGGTCTTGAAATGGATACCGGCGGCTTTGGTGGTATTCGCTCACAACGCTACGCCATGATCATTGAAAACGGCATTGTGACCAAACTTAACGTTGAAGAACCAAAAGAGTTTGAAGCAAGCAAAGCAGAAACGATTCTAGCGGCGCTTTAAGCTTACCCTTAGATACAAAAACGGAAGCCATCGCTTCCGTTTTTTGTTGGCTAACGCATTCTCACAACACTCGTTTGTTGCTTACGCTGCATTTCCGCAAAAGTCAGCACAAATGGGGATGACTGCTTTACGCGGCTCGGCAGTGAAGAAAGCGCATTGTAGGCATCCTGTTTCGTTTTAAAATCGCCAACAGTTACCGTATACCAACGCGTGCCTCGGCTGTTTTTCCAGTTAACCCAAACCGGATGCTTAGGATCGATATAACGAATGTAATCTTTCACATCTTTTTCTTGCTTTAGCGCGAGTACCTGCATCGTGTAATGGTTTGGGTTTAAATAACCATACGCATCCTGAGAGGTCATTACTCCAACACATTGGCCACTATCGACCTGCTGCTGGTAAGGCATAGCGCAGCCCATGAGCGATAAAATCAATGTCAAAGATAAAATCTTGTGCACGTGTCACTCCATTTTTGTTCTAGTTTCTTTTCTCTCGCACTCAAAAACACAAAAACGCTTCTAATTAGGCGAAAATAGACCCACACGAGAAGATTCGATGTTTTAGCGCAACGAGTATTCCAAAAAAGTAAGGCGACCACGTTGGCCGCCTTAGTAAATTGATTTAATAGAACAATAACAAGATAGAGTGATAATGGCAGAAGTTAGCTGTTTTTTAGAGCCAACTCGCGACCAATTGCTTAAACCAGTCTAAAATTCGCTTGAATAAGCTGCCTTCTTCCACCGATTCCAACGCTACAAGTTCGGCTTCATTCACAACTTTACCTTCGACTTTGTAAAGCACTTTACCAACCACTTGTTGCTCAGAAATTGGCGCTACCAAATCGCCATTATATTCAACTTCAGCTTGTAGCTTTTTCACATCCCCTTTTGGTAAAGTGAGATAAACGTCATTGGCCACGCCTACTTTAAGCTCATCTTGTTCGCCCATCCAAACTCGAGCGTTCGCAACTTCCGTTCCTGCCTCGGTTGGCATTACCGTATCGTAAAAGCGGAAGCCATAACTTAGCAGTTGTTTGCTTTCGGATTCACGGATATTCTCACTTTTTGCTCCCATCACAACAGCAATTAAACGCATGTCACCTTGAGTCGCTGAAGTCGCTAGACTGTAACCAGCACCGCTTGTATAACCAGTTTTCATACCATCGACATTCATACTGCGATCACGAAGCAAGCCATTGCGGTTATATTGCGTAATGCCATTGTAGGTAAACGAGGTTTCGCTATACAGTGGGTAGATATCAGGTAAGTCACGAATAATAGCTTGACCCAACTTGGCAATGTCATAAGGTGTCGAATATAAACCGTCACTGTCTAGACCATGAGGGTTGGTGAAAGCCGTGTTATTTAATTCAAGCTTAGCAGCCCAACTATTCATCAAGCTTACAAACCCTGACTCACTACCTGCGACATGTTCAGCAATGGCCACACTAGCATCATTACCTGATTGAACAACCAAGCCACGGTATAAGTCAGATAAAGAAACGGAAGTATTGACTTCAATAAACATCTTTGAGGAATCTGGGAAGTTTTTTGCCCAAGCATTTCGGCTAATGACGACCTCATCATCCAAAGTAATATTACCTGCGTTAATTTCTTGACCAGCCACATAAGCCGTCATTAACTTCGTTAAGCTCGCAGGATTTAGCCGTTTATGTGCATCACGTTCAACCAGCACTTTCCCAGTGTGAAAGTCCATCAAAACATAGCCACGAGAACTGAGTTCCGGTGCATTTGGCACAACCGTTGGTGCTGCATAAGCCAACGAAGATACAGCAGCGAACCCTGTAATTAACACTGTGTTTAATATAGTACTTTTTCTCATCATGACATCTTATCTTAGTAGCATTTAAGGCTTACAAACGGTACCCGAATGAATTCAAAGCACAGGGTTACCTAGGTAAAGAGCGAGTATATTGAAACGGCGCTCAGTTACAGCCACCTTGTTACGATTAGTTACTTTTACTCAATGTTTGTCGAGAATAATGAGAAGTAGGTAGAGCTTTCGTCTAGAAAGATGAGACAAGAGGCTAGAAATCATGCCGTTGTGCTATGTAATTAGTGTTCAGAGAAAAAACCGTACAAGCCAGATCTAAAACTAAGCTTGTACGGGAAAAGATAGCTAAAAATTTTATCACTATCTAACTAGGGGCAACTAAGAAAATCTAAAATTCAATTAATAATCCGAACTAATAATTGACTAACCAATGCTTCATCTCGGTCATAACAACATAATAATTTATTGTCAGAATTTCAGATAAAAATAAAAATTTAATTTATATATAACCTAAATATTATCTATTACTAGACAGGAGAAAAGTATAATTTCCCTTTCTTAAAACTAAGGGAGGCTTTTTTCGATGCCTTTGAGTTTGTATCGTCATCAGTAAACTGAGTGTAACAATGAGGGATAAGGCATCCGGCTTTAGCGCGAAAAGATAAGCCACTGTTATTTAAGTTCACTCTCTGCTTTTTTATCACTAAAGACTTTAAATTTCGGTTACCTTCAGTTTGTATAGCAATTCTTTCACGTACCCCAACCCAGTACGAATCAAACGACGACATTATACATATCCTCTTTCATGGTATAAGCAGTTGTAATTAAACATTGCTCAAAGCTAGATGTAGAATTCAGTAAATTATTTAAATTTTATTTATCTATAAATTTTAATTTAAATAGATTAACCCTCACATTCCACACAAAATAAAAGGTTATGTCAAAGATTAATTATCATTAAGTTTATTTATACTAGATATAAAATTAAGTTATAAATTTAAGGTTATCTAAAGTATAAATTTTTAGAATATCATCAGCTAATAGTTAATAGAAATGCAGAGGGCTTGTTGAATATGAAAACGATAAATAGAAGCAAAGAACTATCTATAGATTGAATAATCTTCAACGGGGTTACAATTCAAATAAAAGTAGCGCATCTAGTAAGATGCGCTATGGATTTGATCAGTTTTGGAGTATGAGTTCGGATGAAAACAAACTTACTTGAAGTGACTGAGCCAAGGTTGCTTATGGTTTAAGCTTCAATACCTTATCAATATCTTCTGCGCTGTGACGTTCAGGTAACTGCTCCCACTCTTCTCCCCATGAGCGATTCACAATACGACCACGCTGGACAGCTTCTCGCTCATCAATCGCTTTCGCCCAACGCACAACGTTTTTGTAGCTTTCTACATCTAAGAATTCAGCCGCATCGTAAGCACGACCCAGTACAAGGTTGCCGTACCATGGCCATGTTGCGATATCAGCGATACTGTACTGATCGCCACCTAGGAATTCATTGTTTGCGAGGCGCTTGTCTAATACATCTAACTGACGTTTTGCTTCCATTGTAAAACGGTTGATTGGGTACTCGAACTTCTCTGGTGCGTACGCGTAGAAGTGACCAAAACCACCGCCTAGGTATGGCGCAGAACCTTGCAGCCAGAATAACCAGTTCATTACCTCAGCACGCTTAGCGCCTTCTTTTGGTAAGAAATGATCAAACTTCTCAGCTAGATAAAACAAGATGTTGCCAGATTCAAACACGTTCACTGGCTCAGAACCCGAACGGTCAACCAATGCCGGAATTTTCGAGTTTGGGTTAACAGCTACAAAGCCAGAACCAAACTGGTCGCCGTCACCAATCTTGATCAGGTATGCATCATATTCTGCTTCTTTTACGCCTGCCGCCAGAAGCTCTTCAAACATGATCGTTACTTTCTGGCCGTTTGGAGTCCCCATGGAATAAAGTTGGAATGGGTGTTCCCCAACAGGCAATTCTTGCTCATGACGAGCGCCTGAGTCCGGGCGGTTAATGCTCGCCCACTGGCCACCATTTTCGTTATCGTTTGTCCAAACTTTTGGTGGAATGTATTCGTTAGCCATTGTTATCCCTTATTGTGTTTGAATGCATTATCAAGCTGGCAAACTCAGTGCGCCAGCAAGCATGATGAAGTAACCCACCGCATTCGATAAATGGGCATACCCAAGATATTAGGCCGGAATCTTCAAATAAAAGTCCTGACCTTTCACTTAATTAGAACCTTTGGTTATGGGATTTTCTTTCACGCTATAAGGAAAAACGTTGTTTTAATGTGAGTTAGGTTCGAGATGCTAACAATAATGAGTAAGCCCAACTCGGCGGCGCACCTCTGTTTGGTGATTTAGAACAACCGCTTAACTTTACAGTCACTAAGAGCGAAGTAGTGTTAGATACTTTGGTTCAGAAGACTTACGTACGTGAAAGATAGTTAGGTTAGATAGTTAAAAAGAAAAACGCCCTTCACTGAGTCAATGAAGGGCGTTTTAATGTAATTGAAACCGTTACTTAGCAGATTCAAACAAACCAGTGATGCCTTTCAAAGGGAAAAGCCTTGCTTGCTCCAACCCTTTCAACGTTACCGTATTTAAGTCATCAATAAAGAAACGACTGGTCATCGTGTGTTTGCCACCATTAATGAAAATCTCGATGACAGAGTTGTCGATATATATATCAATCGTCTGCTTAGCGTCCAATCTTGGTGCTTTTCGAATGCTACCAAATTCTTCTGCGTACAAATGAGACATGTAACGACGGTCCAGCATAAACTCGTGCTCTGTCGCACTAAAGACGATGTTGTCACCTTTGAGGTTACTCAGCTCAAGTTCAAAGCCATCGCCCACAAGGTCTAATTGGATCAAACAACTGGTGCTTTCCAGTGTATGGGATTGTGCAAAGACCACCTCTTCTTTTCTTAAACTTTTCAGCTCAGGGAGCGGAGTTTGAACAAGAAAACCATCTTTCAACGTTAGTTCTCTAGGAAGAGACAACATTCCTGCCCACTGGTGTGTGACCGATGGTGTGTCGATTTCTGGCAACCCTATCCATGCAATAAGAATGCGACGCCCATTCTCATCTAAATAGGTTTGTGGGGCGTAGAAATCAAACCCATAATCTGGCTGTAAAATATCTTGGTGGTTTTCTAAAGTCATCGACTCTAGGTTCAACTGATCACCCACGATATACGCGACAGAATAGATGTTTTTAAAATCATAAGGATTACTACTGCTCACACCCTGTGGAGAAAACAGCATCACCGATTGACCATTAATCTCAAAGAAATCAGGACACTCCCACATGTACCCAAGGTCAGAAAACTTGGTCTTGATAGGACCTTTATGCTGCCACGTTTTCAAATCTTTGCTTTGATAGAGCGCCATAGAACCATGCTCGGTTTTGGTTTGAGCACCCACCACCATCAAATAGTCGTCGCCTTTCTTCCAAACTTTTGGATCACGAAAGTGCTCCGTGTAATGTTCGTTCTCAATGACCACACCATGCTTTTCAATGTTGCCATCTGAACCCATGGTGGCAAAACACTGTGTTGGGATTCGATTCCAGTTTTGGTCACGCTTGTTACCAGTAAAAAACAGCAAAGCCTTGTTGTTTTCCACTAAAGCGCCGCCCGAATAGACGCCATGTGAATCGTAGTCTTGGTCGGGATGAAGACCCACGCCGTGATCAGTAAAATGGATGAAGTCTTTAGTAGAAAGGTGATACCAATACTTCATTCCATGGACTGGTCCCACAGGTGTCCACTGGTAAAAGATGTGGTGCTCACCATTGAAATAGCACAACCCATTTGGGTCATTTAACAGCCCAAATCTAGGGGCGATATGAAAACTAGGAAAGCCTTTATCTTGCTGACGTGAAAGTGTCATTTCTTCGATATCACACTGAGGGATTTGCTCAAGTCGGCGATACCTTTGCTCTACAGTCCAACGGTTGTTTAAGCTCATAATTTTTCTCAACTGAAATTGGATCTGAAGATCATTGCCCAATAAATTGCAGCAATTCTGTCTGGGTCGGAAGCGCAGTCATTGCGCCTTTTTGCGTCGTCGCTAATGCACCACAGCCATTTGCCCATTGAATCGCAGAGCTAACAACACGATGATTTTTCCAATCGTCATGTTGAGACAGACAAGCCAGTAGCCCTCCGACAAAAGCATCACCAGCCCCTGTAGTATCAACCGGACTAACGACTTGACCAGTGATCAGCTCACTCTGGCTTTCAAAGACGCGCCAAACGCCTTTCGCACCTTGTGTCACCAAGACCAAAGCAATATTCAAAGCGGCTATTTGTTGTAAACCCTGTGCCATCGAAGTTGAGTCAGTTAAGAACAAAAGCTCTTCTTCAGAGAACTTAACCACGTCAGCCATCGCTACAGCCTTCATCACGACAGCTTGGATTTCTGATTGATCTTGCCACACTTCATCACGCAAGTTAGGGTCAAAGCTAATGAAACCACCAGCGGCTTTTGCTCTTTTGATCGCCTCAAATGTGCTGCTTCGACTTGGCTCATTTGCCAGTGAAATCGAGCAAACATGCAGCCAGTCACCTTGCTTAAAGTTTGGGATGTCTTCAACAGACATAAACTGATCAGCGCTCGGTTTTACCATAAATGTAAAGCTGCGTTCCCCTTGATCGTCTAAATCTACCACCACTGTTGATGTTCTTTGCTCAGGGTCTTTAACGAGAAACTCCGTGCTCACGCCCTCTTGATCGAGCGTTGATTGCATGAAGCGACCAAATGGGTCATCACCCACACGTCCAAAAAACGCACTCTTACCAGATAGACGAGCAATTGCTACGGCGACATTCGCTGGTGCACCTCCGGGACATTTGAGTAAAGAAGTCTCAGATTCCGGTATTAGATCGACAACAGCATCACCAGTTACCCACACTTGATTCATCTTGCTTACCTTAAAATTAAAGCCCTGATAGTCCAACGTGTTGAACACATTCACTACCAAGTAAAAATTGAAAAAGGCTAGCCAAACCATGAGTGCTTGGCTAGCACCCCAAACATTTAGGAAAAGAAGTGGATTTTGGGGGACTCCACCCTTAAGGAGTTCAGATTAAGCCGCTGCTTTTTTACCGACTTTAGCGCGGTCACGCATACCAAGAACAATGGTGAGAACAAATGCGGTCAAGAACGCGATCACCATACCCGCGATGTAGTACCCAATCTTATCTGGCGTGATGGAAATGATGCCTGGAAGACCAGCTGCACCCAATGCCTGAGCTTTCACATTAAACATTGTGATGAACGCACTTGATAACGCCGCAGCGCAAACTGCCGCAATAAATGGGTAACGTAGTTTTAAGTTAACACCAAACATGGCTGGTTCTGTAATACCCAGCAAACCCGTAACACCAGATGGAATCGCAATACCTTTCATCTTCTTATCTTTGCTCATCACGCCCACCGCCAACGCTGCCGCTCCTTGAGAAACGTTAGACATCGCCGCAATAGGAAAGATAAAGGTGCCGCCCGTCGTCGCAATATCCGCAAGAAGTTGAGTTTCAATCGCAATGAAGCTGTGATGCATACCAGTAATAACAAACGGAGCATAAATAAGACCAAATACCGCACCACCAACAAAGCCAGCTGTGTTGTATAGCCAGTTCAGACCATCACCCAATAGGAAACCGATATCACGCGTGAACGGACCGACGACAGTAAATGTCAGCAAACCCGCTATGAAAATCGCCAGTAATGGCGTTAAAAGGTTGTCTAAAACAGAAGGTATGACTTTACGTAAGCCTAGCTCAACCTTCGCAAGAATGAATGCCGATACCAAAACTGGTAACACTGAACCTTGGTAACCCACTTTTTGGATTTCAAAACCAAGAATATTCCAAACCGGAATGTTGCCAGACACAGATGCGCCGCCGAATCCCCAACCATTCAGCAAGTCAGGGTGAACCATCAACATACCTAGCGCTGCCCCTAAATATGGGTTGCCGCCAAACTTCTTGCTGGCTGAAAATGCCAACAGGATAGGCAGGTAAACAAACGGCGCGTTTGCAAACGTGTTGATCATGTTCGCCAAGTCAGTCAGTCCTGGATTGGCCTCAATCAAGGATTTACCATCAATAAACAAGCCTTGGGCAGTCAGTAGGTTGTAAATACCCATCAACAAACCGCCAGCGACGATTGCTGGAATGATTGGGACGAAAATATCAGACAGCCCTTTCACCGCGCGCTGAACGATGTTTTGTTTCTCTGCGCCAGCAGACGCAACGTCGTTGGTGGACATTTCACTCATCCCCGTCAACTTCGCCATTTCTGCATAAACTTGGTTTACGATGCCTGATCCAAAAATGATTTGGTACTGACCCGCAACTTTGAACTGCCCTTTTACCCCTTCAAGGCTATCAATCGCTTGTTCATCTATTTTTTGCTCATCTGCAACGGCAAGGCGTAAGCGTGTCGCACAATGCGCAAGTGCGGTGATGTTGCTTTTACCACCTAATAGAGTTAACAACTCTTTTGCTACTGCCGGATAATTCATTTCATACCCCATTGGATTATTATCTGAGCTTGCGAAATTTTAGGGAACGTTTGCAAAACAGATTTTTGCTCAATAAAACCAAATGATCAAAGATAAAACAGAGAGAATGTGAGAATGATCGTCAAATTCTCTCCCTAAGAGCAGTATAGGAGGTTAGAATCGCTACTTATCAAAGAGCTTTTCATCTTCTCTTTGCAAACAATCCCAAAAACGAAAAACAGAATGGATAGGAACAATGGCGAGTCTGCATGATGTCGCCCGTCTGGCTGGCGTATCAAAATCAACAGTGTCACGGGTTATAAACGATGAGTATGGCGTAAAAGAAGCGACAAAACAGAAGGTCCGCCAAGCAGTAGCGGAGTGTGGCTATGTGCCGAACCAAGTCGCTAAAGATCTAAAATCTCAAAAGACCAATCTGGTTGGTGTCATTGTTCCTCGGGTTTCCTCTCATGCCACATCCCAAGGTGTCGATGGATTAACCGATGTCCTTGAAAAAGCCGGGAAACATGTCTTACTTGCTAGCACTCACCAAGCCCACGAAAAAGAACTGGAATACATTCAGATCTTTAACCAAAAACGGGTTGAAGGGATCATTCTTTACGCCACCCACCTCGATTCCAAGCTGGTAAAAGCAATTCAAAACTCAGCCGTCCCAGTTGTGCTCGTCGGTCAAGATGGTTCCATGTTTAATATTCCAAGCATCATTCATGATGACGCACGAGTAGGGTTTGAAGCGGGAAATAGACTGGTTGCAAAAGGTTGCCAAACCATGGGTTTTATTGGTGTGCAAGGTGACGATATCGCGGTAGATAAGCAACGCTCTGAAGGATTTGTTCAAGCGCTACAACATCATGGTTTTGAGCTCGCCTTCCATGCTCGTGGTGACTTTACAATCGATTCTGGCTATTCATTGGCAAAACAACACTTAACAAAGAACCCTAAGCTAGATGGCTTGTTCTGTGCGACAGACCGTATTGCTATCGGTGCGATGAGAGCGATTCAAGAGCTCGGGTTAACACCGGGTAAAGACGTTTTAGTGCTAGGAGTTGGTGATGATGAGCTCGCATCAGTGTGCACCCCAACGTTATCAACATTTAACTATGCATTTGATAAAGCAGGGGAAAATGGTGCGAAACTGTTACTAGATAGAATCGCCAACAGAAGTTTTGAAATGAGTAAGATGGTACTAACCTTCAAAACGATTGAGCGTCAGTCCTGTTAATGAAAAAGCGCCAACTGAAATCAGTTGGCGCTTTTCTTATTACTCTTTGTCGGTTAGATCCCTTTAGAACCAAGTTTCCATTTGCAGTGCAAACAGAACTTCACCACCGTCACCCATCGTTGCAGCGCCCGCATCCTGGCTAATCGAGTAGCCATTCAAGTCTTCGCTCCAATCAACGTAGCTAACTGCAAAACGTAGCTCCGGACGGTCAAAGAAACCTGCTGCGGTAGACATCTTAAGCGTTGGTGCAATTGTCGCTTTGTAAAAACTGCCACTTGCTTTATCAATCGCATTGTCTAGGTCCATGTATTGGTATGAGCCTTCATAAACCATCTCAAAGTTTTGCGTAAACTCTTGCGCTAAGCGGATGTTGAACGATGCCCACGTGAATTCATCATTTTTAGCAAAGCGATCTTGGCTGTGTTCTGCTAGCAACGCAGGTGCTACACGCCAGTTGTCGCCGATGCGTGTTACACCATAACTGAACAAACGTACGGCTTTTGCGTCTTCTAGCAAATCACCGTTTGAACCAATGCCTTTAAGTTCCGCACCCAGTCCATCACCCATCAAAATACCGGTTTTGGAGAAGCCTTCACTCATGCCAAAGAAGTTATCGCCATGGTAAGCAAACATCGCATGTAAACCTTTGTCCGCTGCACCTTCTACGCGATCATTGTTATCAGCAGACGTCATGCCGCTCAGCATCAATTGCCAATTACCAAAGCGGTTGTTCATTGTCGCGATATAGTTTTCAACATCAGTTGACGAGCTATCAATCTCACCAAAATCACGACCATAGATCGAGAAGTTTGCTTTCCATGAATCGTTCATTTGGACGTCATACACACCTGCACCAGTACCAGATAGGAAAACGATATCCGAGTCAAAGAAGTGAATGTCAAAGTTATCACGGTCAAATCGTTTACCTGCCCAAAACGTTGCGTCAGCAAACGCACTTGATTCAGAGAACATGCTCAACTTGTTTAGCTCAGCATATACCTGACGAACGTTTAATTGACTCTCACTCGCTGTCCATTCGTTATTGGTTTCCGTACTATCTGCCAACATGATTCGGAACAATGCGCTGGAACCATCATCTGCAAAGCGTTTGTGAATAAGGTTTGCTTCCACATAATGATCATCCTCAACCCCTAATCGTCCAATTGGCGCGCCAATAGCACCAGCTGCCGTCATGTAAGGACCAGTACCCACTGCACCATTCAGATCATCATTAATGAGCAGCCCGGAACGAGCGTAGCCATGAAACTCAAAGCTTGAGGCTTTCTCATTTGCTTCTGTAGATACTTTTTCTGTCTGTTCAAGTCTCTGTTCTAATTCATTAATTCGCTTTTCAAGAGCGTCAACATCTGTTGTTGCAAATGCAGGTGCAGTAACCAGCCCAAGCGCTACTGCCATCGTCAAAGTGTGTAGTTTCATTTCCATAGTCTCACGTAAATTTATACTTAGGTTATTTGCAAACGTTCCCAAGCAAAATTGCAAACTTATGGTGACTTTAAACGTCCATCTAAAGCCTGAATTTCAGAGCGCTCAGATACAGAGCGTCTCTACCACTTGTATCAATGAAGGCGATAATATATAAAATTTTCGGGAACGTTACCGATGGAGGGAAATTTTGTTACTTGTATCACGTTCAATTATGTTACTTACAGAAAAATCATTAACCAGCGCACATTTGAATGGTAATGAGAAACAGGCATTGAAATTCAGCCTTATTAACAGGTGGCATTGTGGCAGAGACGTTGGCTCAACGTCTTTTATAGATTGTCTTGTGGTTAGAGCGCACAAAAAAACTTCATAGAATCAGTGAGAGCATTTGGCTCCATGCATTTTAATATCTACAAAACTCATTTTTTGAACATAAATGAGTTTTGTAAAATCCAATAATCTTGCTCATGGTCACATCGGTTTCGAAAAGCCACTCATTACCAAAAAGTAATCAAGCTAATGCAGTCTAATACATCTCAATGTTATTCTCTTTGGCGACTAGTAAGTATTTAATTTGATGTTGAAAATCTGCCTCAATTATCTCTTCTCGACCTTTGGACATAACGGTGTCGTAAACCATGTTTACATATTCATACGGCAGATATTTATCAAAAACATGAACTATATCGTCGTTAATTAAAATTTCACCGTAACAAGCTAAGTCTTCATCAAACGTATTTTGGTAACAAGATATTTTAGAACTATCCCATCCAGAGTAAAATTTGACACTCTTGACATCGTCATACATCGCAATGAATAACTTTTCGATTCCAAGCTTTCCTTCAGCCTCAAACCTCGACTCAAAGTTAACATAGCCGATAGCAATACCTTCATTAGAAGCTGAGTAATCTTTATTAACTCCGTAGTGGACTTGGTTTTCTCTAAGTTTAGAATTGCCAATAGCTTTCCAAGTTAGGCGGTTCCCATCAATATTTTCACCAAATGTAAGCTCTTCTTTGACCTCAATAATTTGGTTCGCCAATTGGTAAGTTAAAGGCAGGTCAAGATCCGGAACGTTAGTGGCAAGACTTAGACCTTTCCTGCTATGTTTTTCGTAAATTACCTGATGTTTTCTTGGATCGGAGTGAGAGCTTACAACTATCCATCCGCTTTCTTCAGTAGATGGGTTAGTTGATTCGGAGTTACAGCCCAAAATAAGAAGAGTTGACGCGCTAAACAGTACAGTTTTTAAGTACATAGTGAGTATTCAAAGTTAATTATTTCGTGGCATTATCATTTAAAACAATATCATGGGCAATAAAATCATACTTTAATACCTCAACAGTTATTCTATTTCGAAGTTAATATTTTTGATTAGCTACATTGCTAGATTAATAACAGAGAACGATGCCAGAATGAATTATGTGTTCTAACTTATACTTAATCATACAAATCCGGCAGTGCGAAACGAATAAAGTGAACGTGTCAAAAGCCCGAATAGCGTTACCCAACAAAACGCCCTTCACATAAGTAAAGGGCGTTTGTTATTTGAGGTTTTGATTAGCGAGTTATAACACCAACCCACCATCAATCTTGAGCACTTGTCCGGTTATAAACGCACTTTTATCAGACGCTAGAAACGCAACGCCATTCGCAATGTCTTGCGCCGAGCCCATGCGTCCCAGAGGCGTTTTACTTTCCATCATTTGAATGACTTTTTCAGGCAAGCTCTTTGTCATGTCGGTAGCGATAAAACCTGGAGCAACACAGTTGACTCGGATTTGAGCGCCTTTTCTTGCTAACTCTTTCGCCCAGCCTTTGCTCATCGCTATCACGCCACCTTTACTCGCGCCATAATTACTTTGACCAATATTGCCATCCGTTCCCACGATAGACGAAATACTGACAATACTGCCTGCGCCTTGCTCTAGCATGACAGGTGCAACGCGCTGGGTGAGTAAAAACACCGCTTTTAGGTTCACGTCGATAACGCTGTCCCAGTCTTGCTCTAACATGTCTGGCAGCAGTGCATCTCTCGTTATCCCAGCGTTGTTGACCAGAACATCAATGCGTTGATGTTTCGCGACGATGCGGTCGACCACTTCACTTACCGCTGCGGCCTCACAGAGATTCACTTGATAACTTGAAAGGTTTGGCGACTGACTCCACTCCACAGGCGAGATATCTAGTCCCACGACGTGGAATCCATCTTCGAGTAATTGCTCGCAAATGGCCTGCCCTATACCGCGAGCAGCCCCTGTAACGACGGCGACTTTTTCGTCTTTCATCTTGGTCTTCCTTAAATGTTGAGAGTACAAATTCGCTTGTATCCCTAGCGTTTTTTGTTTTTATGCCTAGTCGCGCTACAGCTGCGCTTCTCATACGCAGGGTCTTTTATATCTTATAAAAACTATAGAAACAGTCTGGGAGTCGGATGTGAACTAATCAAGGCAACTTGATGACTATGGCAAGATCAACTTAAGAAAGTGTGTTGGAAGGAGCAAAGTTACACGATTGGAGGACTTGGATAGAAAAGTATTGATCTGATGACTCAAATACTACTTCATCAGACCAATATTACTTGTCTCTTAATCTCTTACAAAAGCTGGTTTTGTTATTTTCACCAGAAAAGGTTGAAGCAAAAGATTAAACAACATTCCAGTAATAAACAGGGTGATCACAATACTCGCACCACTTGGTAAGTCGTAGCGAGCCGATGCGGCAATACCCGATAAAATCCCAACAATACCGATGCTGATACTGGCGACAAAGAATCGAGTTCCCTTCAATGCTGCCGCACATAAAGCTGGAATAACCAACAAAGCAAATTCTAAATAAATGCCGGTTAACTTGACCGTAATGGGCATCAGGATAGCAAAGATCAGATAAAAACCACTACCACACATAAACGCAGGTTTTAACCAAACCAATAGCAACATCGCAGCGGTAATGAGTGCCAAAGGCCAAACGTCTGCCCAAGTCGCCCATAACAGTTGCCCATTAAGAATGCCTTGAATAAAGTCTCCGCCGTGTGGGTCTTTGCTCACCAGCAGGATCGCCAGCGATGCAGACACCACAAACAAGCTGCCAATCATGGGCTCTAAATGTTGCTGGTATCGTTTCTCCATTAAGGCAATCAAACCGCAAAGCATCAAAGACATAACCCAAGGGCCAATCATTTCACCAAAGAATGAGCCTGAGAACAGCGCGTATTGGCTCAACCAGTAGTGGCTTAGTGCTGCCCCCAATGCCGCAACTTGCGCCACCGCCAAATCTATAAAGATGATCTGACGATTAAGAACTTGTTGCCCCAGAACGATGTTGCCAACTAACGCAATTAAGCCACACAAAACTGCAGGTAAAAGCCATGCATAATCTGCCATGACTTAGATCTTCACTGGAACGGGTGGCACTAACACATCCAGTAAATCATCAATGACCTGATCGTACATCTCATCCAAGCTTTCACCCTCAGAAACGGTCAATGGCAGTTGAATCACAGGTTTGTCAGTATGCTCCTGCAACCAGTTCGCTGGACGCTGATCCTGATGAGAGGAGTAAACAATCGCATCAAAACTGTCGGCATCTAACTTGGTAAGTGATTGCAGGTGAGATGTGGTCGGTGAAATGCCCGGTTTAGGTTCGAGATCGGCAATCTGCTTCATTCCGAGCCAATCGTACAAATAACGATACGTCGCGTGATAACCGACAACTTGCTTACCCTTTAAAGCCGCGCCTTTCTCATTCCATTCATTGAGCTTTTTTTGCCACTGCGCGCGAAACTTCATACCATTAACTTGGTAACTTTGCGCGTTGTCGGGATCAATCGCTTTTAAGCGCTCCGTTACTTTGCGAGATAACGGAATCATGTCATTTGCCGCAAATTGAACATGTGGGTTTCCGTGCGCATGGATATCCCCCATGCTGCGGTCAACATGATCATGAGAGTCCAACATACGCACGAAATCGGTCGCATAAATCATGCTTTGAGCACCATTTTGAACGGCACTATTGCCACTTCGATTTTGAAGCATCGGCAACCAACCTACCTCCAACTCAGCGCCAGAGCACATCGCCATGTCAGCTTGGCGCATCTTGGCAATCAAAGACGGACGAGCTTGAACATAATGGGGATCTTGCTTAGCCGTGGTTGCTGAGTAAATGGTGGCGTTTGGAGCATGACTTTCAAGAAAAGCTTTCCATTCAGGCTCACAAACGAAAATGTTGAGAGCCAAAGCAGGCGAAGAGATGATGGCAGATCCCGCCGCCATCATCACTAAACTGCATTTACTTATCGCAAGTTTAGAACGCATGTGCACCGTGCGCTCCAAATGTCATTACGTATTGCAGAGTAAACACGTTGTCTGTTTCGCTGTCTTGGTTATCAATGCGAGTGTATTGCGCACGGATCGTACCGAAATGAGAAGAATCCCATGCGATCATCGCATCCATCTCTTTATCATTCAGTGCTGTGAAATGCATGTGGTCGCCGTGTGCATGACCATCGTAGCTTTCTGCTTCGCCGTAACGTAGACCAGCTGACCAACTTGGGTTGAAGCGGTAAACGCCCGAAACATAGTATGCGCTTAGGTTGTCTGGTGACTCTGCATCGTTCTTGTATTTGCTGTCTACTACACCGCCTAACAACATGTATTCCGCAGATAGCGTGAAGTTGCTGTACTTGTAGTTACCATCTGGTGCCCACTTCCACACAAAATCTGCGCCGTATAGGTTCGCACCCGTTACAGCCGCAGCGTGGCTGTGGTCATGTTCTTCTTCGTGACCATGACCATGGTCGTGATCTTCGAATTCTTTAACTTTGCCATTTTCGTTACGCAGGTAACTTAAACCAAACTGCCAACTTGAAGATTCAGAGAAATCATTACCAAGCTTCATCGTTGTCGTGTAAACACCAACTTTAGAGCCATCTTCAACAGAAGACATCTTGTTGCCGCTTAATGCTTCTACACCAAACTTCACGTAAAGATCGGTTGGCAGAACGATGTTTGCGCGTACACCGTCATCATAGTAATGCGAACCAAGGAAAGTACGGTAAGCAATTGGGCGTTCAACGAAACTGTCAGTGTGCATGTGTTGATTGTTGAGGTAACCGAAGTCAGATAGGAATCGGCCTGCGCGCACGTTTACACCATATGGCAATGCCAAAGTTTCGATGAATGCTTCTTCAAGCTCTAATTCTGTCTCATCGCCATGACTTTCAAGAATAGCGGTCAACGCACCGTGAAACTTGTCGTCAATATTTGATGATAAGTTCAATTCCGTATGGCCTAGACCAAAACCTTCTTCGCGATCGGAATTATGACGTTGACCATCTTGGTAGTAGCCATCAACAACAACACCAATCTGTGGGTTCGATAATGTATCGGCAAAAACAGGGGACGCAAAAATGCTACCGATCGCGAGAGAAACCAATTTCTTATTCACTACTTTTCCTTTTGTTATGTTATAACATTCAATTTGGTGATGTTATAATATAACAATTATCATTACACAAGCAGAAATTTAACTCGGTTCCGACTGCTAGCTCGTATTCAATCCCTGATTTTGACTATCAACAAGTGAATCAATTGATGTTTTTTATACGTATACTATTGAGAGTCAATCATTAGATAAGCAATGGAATTTCAGTATGTTGAATATGGATTTCTCGAAAAGAATCGTGATAGAAACGGGGGAACAGGAGTGGATCGCCAGCCCTTCCAAAGGCGTGTGGCGTAAACCTTTGGAAAGAGAAGCCAAAGAATCAGGGCACACCACCAGCGTAGTGAAGTATGAGCCAAACTCGCACTTTTCGACTCATCCTCATCCTCACGGAGAAGAAATATTAGTGCTCGAAGGAGTGTTCTCTGACGAACATGGTGACTACCCTGCTGGAACCTACTTGCGTAACCCTCCTGGAAGTCAACATGCGCCCTATAGCAAAGAAGGCTGTGTGATTTTAGTTAAACTAAATCAATTCAATTCTGATGATCTTGAAGCAGTTCGAATCAATACGAACGAAGCGAATTGGTTACCTGGCATTGGTGGGCTGGAAGTCATGCCATTGCATGATTTTCAGCATGAACATGTAGCATTGGTTAAATGGCCGAAAGGCGAGAAGTTTCAAGCACACCGTCACTTTGGTGGTGAAGAAATTTTTGTGTTATCGGGGGAATTTAAAGACGAGCTAGGAACCTATCCTCCCTACTCTTGGATACGCAGTCCACATATGAGTGAGCACTTTCCTTTTGTAGAGCAAGAAACGATCATTTGGGTAAAAACAGGCCACCTGCCACTCCAAGCTCCTGCTCAACAATCCTAATGTTGGAATACTTGGCATCGTCCCTTGAAACTAAAATCGGCTCGTAGATTACGAGCCGATGATCATTGCGTCGCTAAGAGCCCATAATTCTCGAGTGGAGCCAATCTTTGAGCTCAGCTCGATTATGTTTTAACACGTTCATTTCGTGATCATCAATCGGGCTTCCTTGCAGTTCTAGTACGCGGATTTCCTTATCTAAAGCATTGTAGTTTTTAACGGTTTCAGCAAATGATGCATCGTTTTCGGCAAGCTGAGTAATGGTATCCAAATGTTCTGGGAATTCATGAGTTAATGAGTGATTTTCACCTAACATAGAGACCTCTTGGCTAGAGTTATTGATGTATATCTCCGCTCATTTTTTGAGCGACACATTCTTAACCATAGCACTTCATTGAGCACAATATCGTCGATTTGAGCACACTTTTACTGAACGTCTTAATGATGGTTCGTCACTGTTTTCGACCCGGTAACTCCGCTCGTTGTTATTCTGTATTTTGTCAATAATCAGCTACATTTAATACACTTCTCATAAAAAGGTACATCTAATGAACAGCATGAAAATTGGCCTAATCAGTGCATCAATAGCCGTTGCACTTATTGGCTGTAATTCAGACAGTGACTCTGTCAGTACAATGACTCCTGTTACTTTGTCTGTATCAGATGCCCCTATTGATGACGTATCAGAAGTGGTGATCACATATAACAAAGTTGCATTTCTTCCTCTTGATGGTGGCACACCACAAGTATTCGATGTGTATAAAACAAACGAAGAAGGCAATTGGGTCGACGAAGATGGTAACCCCCTTCCCGATGGTGAAGATCCACTGCCCCTAAGTGTTAACTTACTCAACTTCCAAGGCAGTGACGCACAAGAATTGGTGGATGATGAACTGATACCAACTGGTAATTATAAACTCTGCGTGTTTGCTAATGATGGCGATCATCCAAACTACCCATCGTATGTGATTGACGAAGCGACAGGAAATCAAATCCCACTGACCGTCAAAGGTGATGGTGCTTGCCCACAAGGTGTCGGAAAGGATCCTGATTCTGGGGTACTGTTCTTTAACAACACCTTTGCAGTCAACCCTGACAATAATGAGTTCGTAGTTGAATTTGATCTGCGCCGCGGCTTAAAAGACGGAACAGGCCAAAACGAAGGCTACAGCATTCAACGCACCTCCGTCACTTTAATTAACACGGTTACAACGGGGGAGATTCAGGGTGATGTCGCAACATTGACCTATCAAAGCTGCGAAACGGATACCCCAAGTGCAAATGGATATGCGCACGCGATCTACTTATATGAAGGAAATATCGCCGAAGAAAACATGGGGCCATTTGCCGGCGCAGAAGGCCAAGCAATGCCAATCGCAGCAGCGAACGTGGTTCAAGACGTTGATGATGCGAATTACGAGTACGAATTCGGTTTTGTAGAACCTGGTACTTACTCAGTCGGTTATACCTGTACGGCAAATGACGATTCTGAAGAAGGTATTGTCGCTGGCGAAACTTTCAGCATTTATCAATCAACTAGCGGACTTAACGTATCCGTTGGTACTGATACAGACGCAAACTTTTAAGATCCCCTAGAAATGGCAGAGTCAGCACAAGCTCTGCCTTTTCTTCATGGCGTTCTTGGTCAGCTCTTTGCTCACCACAAATCGACTCACAAGATAATACGTTCGTTTTCATCCTTAGAAGAAGCTAATGGGCAGATAGAAATCCAGCTCAAACGCCTCATCATGGCTGAGAAAATGATTTTTATGATAATGGACGTAAGCGGGTGTAGAACGCTGTTTAAAGCCAGAGTTAGGCAACCACTTCTCTAGTACCATACTGAGTTGAGGAAGAAGCTCACCATATACTCCCGTTAAGCGAAAGACGGCATGTAAACCACCAGGAATCGTCATTTGATTCACGACGCCGCGCACTTTGAGCGGCGTATCAATCGCCATACAAGCCACATAACGACACTTGTCGAGTTCGACCCAAGCAGGGTTGGAGTGATGCAAACCATATTGAACCGAAAAGTCCCGATTCTCAGAACTTGCCCACGCCTTCAAAATCAGCCACGCATTGCGAATGGAACGGCTATAACCCTCATGTCGCACATACGCCGCAAAGCGTTGTGGGACCTCCATAATTTTAGGTTCTGGCAACTCGCGTTTCGCAACCCGATGATAACCCGCAGCCACTTCCGGATCCTTCAAATACGGTTTTTCTGCGACTTGTAAATCATGCTTTCTCCACGCACCAGGTGACATAGCGAACGTTGCTTTAAACGCTCGGCTAAAAGAAGATACCGAGCTAACGCCGCACTTGTTAGCAATGTCTAACACCGATGAGCTGGTATCAAACATCAGTTGATTGGCGGCGTATTCCATTCTTGTGCGGCGGATATATTGATGGATAGACTCCCCTACCACGTCTTTAAAAATACGATGGAAGTGTTGTTCAGAATAGGCTGCTACATCTGCTAGCTCTTTAGCCGATAACTCTCTGCTAATGTCCTGATGAATGTAAAACAGCACGTCATTGATTCTGGAAACTTGTTGATGGCTCACGGAGTAAACTTTCGCTCAAATAGCATAAATGGACATATTTAACAGCATAAATGGACACACCAAGCTTGGCAATTTACCTATACTATTTCTGACATAAAAAAAGACAATTACGAGAAGCACAGCACATGGAAATAGCACAGTCATTACAACAAACTAAGTCATCCTACATTCGAGAGATCCTCGCAGCAGCGAGCGATAAGAACGTCATTTCTCTTGCGGGTGGCTTACCGGACGAAAAAACCTTCCCGATCGACTTGATGAAACCGACGCTCGAAAACCTCGCGAACATGCCAGAGGTGTTTCAATATGGCGCAACAGCAGGCTACGCACCGCTACTTAACTTTTTGACCGATTATTACCAGCTGCCAGAATCTCATTTGGCGATGATCACAACGGGTTCTCAGCAAGGGCTAGATTTGATTGCGCGTGCGTACGTGAATCCGGGCGATAAAGTGGTGATGGAAGCGCCAAGCTACCTTGGAGCCATGCAGGTATTTGGTTTAGTGCAAGCCAATATCGTGACCGTTTCGCAAACAGAATGTGGTCCAAACCTTGAAGAACTTGAGCAATGCTTTGCTACGCAGCAACCGAAAATGTTCTACGCCGTGCCCGATTTTCACAACCCAACGGGCGTATGCTGGGCGCTAGAGACTCGCCAAAAAGTTGCCGAACTTTGTATCCAATACGACGTTGCATTCATTGAAGACGCACCATACCGCGAGCTGCGTTTTTCTGGTGAAGCACTGCCGCTGGTTTCGGAGTTCTGCCCGCAGCACTCCATCGTATTGCGTTCATTCTCCAAAATCGCCTCACCAGGCTTGCGTATTGGTGTGGTAACGGGCAAATGCAGTTACCTTGAGCCACTCATCAAAATCAAACAAGGTGCCGATCTGCACTCTAGTATTCCTATGCAAGCTTTGCTGCATGGTCTACTGCAACATGACAACTTCGAAACGCACATTTCAACCATCTGTGCGCTTTACAAATCGCGTTACGATGTCATGTTTACTGAGCTGCAAAAACAGCTGCCGGAAAGTTGCGTACTCAAACCTGTCGATGGTGGTATGTTTGTCTGGGTAGAAATTCCAGAATGTGACACGTTCGAACTTGCGAAGACCCTTCTCGCAAACTGGGTTGCTGTAGTGCCAAGCCCGGTATTTTATCCGGAAGGTTCAAAGGTAAAAGCCGCTCTGCGTCTTAACTTTACCAATGCCACACCAGAAGAACTGACGACTGCTGTCACTCGACTTGCGGATGTACTTAACGCATTGTAATTGAGCGCATGCGTTAGAATCTGCCTTTGAGATTCGAAAAAGTCTCAAAGGCAGCATCAAAAAAGTTCCCCAAAAAATTTTATATTTTTCTCTCAAATCAACTCTCTACAGTAAGTGCCTGTTTTCTCTTGATCCTCTCACTCATATAAAAATGAGCACCTAATCACGTATTTGATGGTTAGAAAAGTTACGTCTATCTTTCAAACAAAAGACATCAACTTCGCAGCATTAATGTTCTCAATTTCAGACACTTTACTCAGTCGTGGCTTAGCGATTGAGAAAACGACTCGAAAGCATCTGCGGGCATACCCACTACGAAGGATTGACCAGAACCATTCTGAATGTCGCGAGCCAATCTTTTGATTGGCAATTACGTCAGTGAATCGCACCAAATGACAGAGGGGTTATCAGGATGAACACTCGAACCACGACAGGACTCGTCACCACTGGCTGGTCCGTTATCTTTTCACTTTTTACCGCATTCGCCGCGTATGCGAATACGTCTCCAAACTGTAGTGATGTTTTAGCGGGCAACACAACTGCCGTATCGCAAAAAATGATGGTTTTACTGGGCGAAGACATCACTAAATCCAACCGCATCACCACGGTGATTCCAGCCAAAAACAATCCATTTGTGACCGAAGCACTGGTCTCAGTTTCCAACGAAGTGTCACCCAATGGACGTTTGCCACAAAAGACATTGGAAGAGATCCGAAAAGTACGCTCAGATTTAGAAAAAGCCGCACAGGAAGTGAACCGATTACAAGGTACTTTTGAAGTCGCATTTGTTAGCTTGATTGATGGTTACTGCCAGTTCTCGAACCACAAACTTACTCAGCATGCCAAAATCGACTTTGACCATTTGGAAGGTCTCACGTTGTATTCAATCCCCGCTTTGTTAGCAATGGTAGATCAATCTTACGCCATGGCAGAAAATAGAATTGCTAGCGAGCAGGAACAGTTAAGCAACATCGAGAAAGAACAACAGAGACAGAAACAGCAAGCCAGTGCTGCCGCAGCAGCACGTTACCAAGACGGTAACGTGTTGGTGAAAGTCGAGAATTTTGATGGCTCTAATGTGACGTTTTCCGTCACTAACGTCGGTTCACAAGGTTCATTACAGCCAAACTTCAACACGTTTAATGCCTATCGCACCGAAAGCGGAGAGCTAGTGTATAAATCGGAGTCTTTGTTGAACTTAGCAGATACTGCGGGTAACACGCTTGAAACCATGGGGATCGCAGAGCTCTCATCACGAGGGGGAAATAACTTGTCAATCTCTCCGGGTGAAACCCGAAAATTCGTCACCAGTATCGCTTCAGAAGTCGCACCACACACACAGTTAAGCTTGGAGTTCCCGGCAAAAGTATTAAATACCGAACAGGACTTCACTCTGTCGTTTTCTGACACGACGGCAGTGGCTACAGCGAACGTAAATTAACTGAAAAGCGCTCATCATAACGCGCACAGACGTAAACTTGTTGTTTGGCAGCAAGCTCAAAGACAGGCACATTTCGCCTGTCTTTGCTTTCGGAAAAGTAAAATTATGGCTGTTTGCACTTATAAGCATTGGCAAACATGGTAACCGATGTGGAGAAGTCCAACGGCTCATATAAATACAATGTATCTGCGCCTAAATCTGCCGCTTTGATGCGCATTTGGTTTAACGTACCCCAGACAATGTCTTTATCTGCGTGCAGCCAATAATCATAAAAGTGCCCTTCCGAGCCAATTACCGTTCCCATTAGCTCGCAGTTTTCAATCGCATTCACGTTGTCCCAAAGCACTTGGACTTGCTCAGATTCTTGGGTCGGGAACGTCACACATCCCGTCAATGATGCCGCTAACGCAAGACACATCACTCGCTTTTTCATAGTCATATCGCCTAAAAATTATTTAGATGGCGGATTTTATGAATTGCTTATGTGATGACCAACAAAATATTTCTATCGCCCCTTTAAATAGAAATAATGGAAGCGAAGAAAACTCTAAAGGCAGCGTATACCGCTAGTAATCACATGGCATCTAAGATAAAACAGTAGCGATAATATACGGATGAGGGATAGAGTTTGGTTTCTAAAAATAAGCTAATTCGCTATACGGCTACGGAAGTCGCTGATGCATTTGAAAAAGAAGATGAGCTCATTAAACAAGTTCAGTCCAACCAACTCTCGCAAGTGCTATTACTTTGGCAAGTAAAAAGCCAGACGCTCGTGCTTCCCGCAGGTAAAAAGTGGCCTATTTCTAACGAGTTAGAACATGCGTTAAATGCGTCTGGCTGGAAACTCTTTTCCCGTAAAACTGGTGGTGCCCCCGTCCCTCAAGTACCGGGTATTATTAATCTATCCCACATCTATCACTGGCCAGACGGTGAGCCTTACGACATCAAGAAAGCGTATCTCGATTTGTGTGCGATATTAACGGTTTTCTTTAAACAGCTCGGCGTGAAAGTGGATGTTCATGCTACGCCTTATTCCTACTGCGATGGCGAGTACAACCTCAACATTGGCGGGCAAAAAGTCGTGGGAACCGCGCAGCGTGTTTTACTTAAAAAAGGCGGCGGACAAGTGGTATTGTCACAAGCATGCATTCTGATTGATGCCGACGTCGAGAAGATTGTCGAACCAGTACGAATGTGTAATCAGCTTTGTGGTCACAGCGATGATATTCGTGGCGATGTCCACACACCGCTCTTCAATCATATATCCGACCGCCTCTCGATAGATTCACTCTTTCAGCAACTGACTAGCGCGTTTTTAATGCATGCTAAAGGCGACTAAAGGCGCGTTAACAACCAAAAAAGAAAAGGAGCTTTCGCTCCTTTCCTACTCAATCAACCAACGTTAAAAGCGAACTTCCACTTCGACCCCTTCAATCCATCGACTTTTTTCCAACGGCTCATCAAAGCTCAGTGTGACTTTTAAATAGGCTGGCTGCCCTTCAAATGGGCTTTGAAGTTCTGAAGGCAATTTGTTCACAACCTCAACTGGCTTCGATACCGTCGCTCTAAACTTTCGACCATCAGGAAATACGACTTTTGCTTTGGTTTCCATATTACTGTATTCGAGGTATTTAGGATTTAGAAAAGCCGTAATTTCAGGTGTCACGTTGCGAGCAATCGTGAGCAATGGCGTATTTTCCGATACATTTTGCCCCTCATGCACATGAATATCGAGTACACGACCGTTCATCGGGGAACGGAAGGTGAGATCTTCTTGTTGAGCACGCTTTACTACCAGCTCACGCATTAAAGAACGATACTCTTGTGTCACTGGACCAGCCAACTCTAACTCTTCCAAGTTACGCATCGCATCCACATAAGCAATTTTCTGACTGCTTAACTGATTACTCAGTGAGTTATTCACACTCACAATAGCCGCGTAATCAACCTCAGACACTTGCCCTTTCTTTCTGTAAAGGTCGTATTTTTTCTGAATATCACGGACCTTCTTCAAGCCTTCGGCTGAGCTTTCAATAGCACTTTTGTATAGCTCATCAGTACTTTGCACCTGATTTTTAGACAGTTTCACCAGCTCATCTTTAATGAAATCAATCTCTTTATTCAACGCATTATCTTTTAACAACAGCAGCGCTTGATCCTGAGTCACTTCCGTACCGACATTCACAGGCACTGGCCCAACAATGGCAGAGCGAGTTGCCGTCACCGTAAGTGGATGTGACGTGATAATAGCAGGTGCCGTCACTAATACTTGCGTTCTAAACAAGTAATAAGCCATAAACAAAAGCGGACTGATTACAATCGCTAAAATCAAGTACCAACGGAGACGATAACCGCCACGCTTTGCCTGTCCGTAGACGACTTTCATCCCGTTCTCAGACTGCGGTTTGTTTTTCTTATCTAAGTGAAAGTTAACTTTCATACTAAAACTTTTTACCTCGCTTCAATACCCACCAAGGTGCCATACTCGACTCTTCATGACTTCTCCTCACAACTTCATTAACCATTGAGAAAGCGGTAATCAAACGCATGAAAAACTGGTAGACAGGGTAAAGAAATAACCATTTCGCTGACTTCAAATCCTCTTTTTTTCTCTCTGATACAAGCCCAATGTAGACAACAAAAATCAGAGCAGATAAGAAGAGGTAGACAAAATAGAGCATTAGCATCAACGCCAATACAAATTTAAGTGGATAGACAATCACCATGTACACGCTAAATATCACCACAAGCAGCGGCAATAAAACGTTTTGAATCACGCCATAAGCCAAAGTGAATAAGAAGTTTCCCCAACCAAGTAACCGTGGAGACAACCCTTCATTGTGTTTACGCAAAAACAAAAACAATAAATCGCCATCCCAACGCAGCCGCTGCAATACCAAACCTTTCAACGTATCTGGCACATCAGTATGGCCGATGGAGTGCGTCGAAAAGGCCAATTTATTATCAGGGTAACGACGTTTGTATTGCTTCAAGCGCATGGTTAAGTCGAGATCTTCTGCGGTATGCGTATCCCAGCCCCCCACTTGCTTAAGCAAGTTCTTCCGAAACGCTCCGAAGGCGCCAGAAATGTTATTGAGCACTCCCCATGTCGCCATCCCCGTTTTACCGGCTTGCATCGACAGCATGTACTCCAAGGATTGCATTTTGGTCAACAAGTTGGCGTTGTGGTTGCGAACTCTTAACGCACCACCGCTCGCAATCACATTTTTATCCGCAAACTGTTTCATCATGGTGAAGACCATGTCGTTATCGAATGACGTATCTCCATCCACGTTAATGACGATTTCACCACTAGCCATTGATAAGCCGGCATTCAGTGTTGAAACCCGACCTCCTCGTTGCCATTTTGGCAACACGCGCACTTTACGATTACGAACGCCTGCATGCCTTTTCTCACCATTTAACGCGGCTTGATAAGTATCTTGGTTTTGTACCGCCCCATCAACCACAGCAAGTACTTCAATATGACCTGGGTAAACTTGCTCAACTAACGTATCGATAGTGATCCCAATCGCATCACCTTCACCATAACAAGTAATAACGAAACTCACTGAAGGAAACCGCTTTAATTCTGGATCTTCTTGCGCATATGACCAACGAAATATCCCTGTTAGCACCAGCAAATATAGAGGTAGTTCGATAATGATCATGACGGGAAACAGCAATAGCCATAACTCTTCATTGTGAAGTAGCATGCCTCGAAGATAGTCGAGCAGAACGAGACTATCTTGCAGCATAAATCTCACCCATCAGCGATTCCATCCAAACAGAAACACCGTCTTCAATGATCGGGTCGGGCAGGTCCCAAGCAAAGACATCCAACTCAAACTCTTCGTCTTCAACAAGCTCACCCAGATCCGATAATTTTTGCTGTAAAATGGACAGACTCGCGTTGGTCGTATTTGGCATTAGGACAAGCAACACATCCTGTTTGTACTGACAACAGATATCGGTATCTCTAAACAAGCCGCTAAGACGACGCGTCAGTTGATCCATCAATGAGAATAATTTTGCATCGCCATATTGCTTACCGTATTCATCGATCGTCGGTAAATGCAGTCCAAGTAGAAGGTGCTGTTCTTTGTGTCTCAGCGCGACTTTATTTAACCATGCAAGCAAATTTTGGAAAAAGCTGACTTCCACTTTGCCTTTGATCGAGAGCTCAGGAGCTTGAATGGACTTGCCGTGTTGGAAAATGTATTCACCCACTTCACCAAGTCGATATTGGTAAATTTTCCGGACAACAAGTTCTTCGACTTTGATCTTTGAGTCACAACTTAAACATTGACTGATCGTCGCCGCTTCAACAAATAAACTGGAGCAACTATTACAAACGTGGTTTTCAAGCGGGCGGTCATAATCAACGCCGATATGGCGCAGCTGGGTCAAACATTTAGGGCACTCGAGCTTTCCACGGCGCTGAAAGCTGTGTTGTTCACCAACATGGCCACAAGTGAAACAGTGCAAAGAGCTTTGAGAGTCGATATCGATGCTGCTGCAATCCGGGCACACCTCTACATAATTCAAGTGTCCGCTGTTGCAATGAGAACAAACACGAATTCTATCGATCAGCACTTCCGCTTCTAATACTCCGCGACCTTGCTCTGAGAGCACGTATCGATAAGTCGAATAAATATCAGGAAACAACATATCGATGATTGGGTACGAATAAACCGACATAGACTCTAAACTTTTTAAAGCAGTCACTCTTCGCTGACGATTGACCCCAAGCCAACCAATCAAAGGATCTAACACTTCCGGTTCATCAATGGCATCGAGCTTGCTCTGAATGGATCGCCAAATTTTTATTGATTCTCTAGCTTCAAAGACACCGTCGGTAACGCATCGAGAATAAGGGGTTTCCACGGTGACATAAACCGCCCAAGACCAACGCCCTTTCTCCTGATAAAACGCTTTCAGCGCGGTATCTATTTGGTGTGGATCTTGATAAGCAATACACACCATGCCACCGAGTCCCGTTGCCACCTCATCAATATGATCAACCAAAACCATATCTTCAGCTAACTCACTGACAGGCTGTTCACCAACCCAGTAGAAATTGTTATTTATTGACGACATTTTATTAGTTCTCACAACCACAAAATTAATTCATAACATCAGAAATATAGAACTTGCAGTAACAAAGCACTCTAGGTAGACAAGCCTTGCCACCGTTAAATACAACAATAGAACAAATATTTAGAGAGCTTTAACTCAGGCAGTAAAAGCAGAAAGATCTCTGAATAAAGTGTGAAGGAGGCCGTGAGTAGAGAAATCGGATAGCAAAGCGCATAGTACAACCTTTGTTAGCAAGCTGGGATAATAGTGTGATTTGATGATGAATGAGATCCTTGCATTCACATCAAGCTCATTGTTTTATATCAGTCGGTTCCTTTCTGCTCAGCATTTAACCATACCGACATGTATCAAATCTGAGACTTGGTAATACTTTACCAACTAATTTCCATTAAAATTGAGTGGCAAAACACTGAATAACATTCAATCATTCTGATTATTTATCAAACAAGTATTTTTAAGCCGTTTGAGTGATTAATAATCACCATTTGTCTCGCTGTTTTTTCCGAAAGAACACGTAACACATTCAAACTACAGAATGAATCTACGTCACTTTTCTATGCTCTTTTTTGTTCAAAAAAGAAATGAGATCCAGTTCAAATATTTATCCATAACAGAATTAGTTGAAGCCTGCGCGTAAAAGCCTCAGAATGTCGCACTTTTCGCACCGATTTATTTTCGGCGCGTTGTTATCTAACTCTACAATTGAGAATCATACATATGGGTTTTACCTCGTTAGGTCTATCTGCTCCAATCCTTAAAGCTATTCAAGAGAAAGGCTACGACACCCCTTCGCCAATTCAGGCAAAAGCAATTCCTGCTATTTTGGAAGGGAAAGACGTAATGGCAGCAGCGCAGACTGGTACAGGTAAAACTGCAGGCTTTACGCTACCGATTCTTGAACGTTTATCGAACGGCCCTCGCGTTCGTGCTAACCAAGTTCGTGCACTTATCCTAACGCCAACACGTGAACTTGCGGCTCAGGTGCAAGAAAACGTGTTTATGTACGGCCGTCACCTCCCACTAAGCAGTGCGGTTGTTTTTGGTGGTGTGAAGATCAACCCGCAAATGCTGCGTCTTCGCAAAGGTGCGGATGTGTTGGTTGCGACGCCAGGCCGCCTGATGGATTTGTACAACCAAAATGCGGTGAAGTTCGACCAACTAGAAGTTCTGGTACTGGATGAAGCAGACCGTATGTTGGATATGGGCTTTATCCGTGACATTCGTAAGATCCTAGCTCTGCTACCAAAACAACGTCAGAACCTACTTTTCTCGGCGACTTTCTCGGATGAAATCCGCGACCTTGCGAAAGGCTTGGTGAACAACCCGGTTGAGATTTCAGTGAACCCGGCAAACTCGACGGCGAGAACGGTTGAGCAAAGCATCTACCCAGCAGACGTGAAGAAGAAAGCACCGATGTTGGTTAAATTGATCAAAGACGGCGATTGGAAGCAAGTGCTGGTGTTTACGAAAACGAAACACGGCGCAAACCGTCTGGCGAAGTTCCTTATCGAACAAAATCTACCTGCTGCTGCCATCCACGGCAACAAGAGCCAAGGCGCACGTACCAAAGCACTGGCGGATTTTAAATCGGGTGAAATTCGTGTGTTGGTCGCGACGGACATTGCTGCACGCGGTATCGATATTCCTCAATTACCGCAAGTGGTGAACTTTGAGCTACCTAAAGTGGCAGAAGACTACGTTCACCGCATTGGTCGTACTGGCCGCGCGGGCGAAGTAGGTAAAGCGATTTCACTCGTGTGTGCGCTAGAAGCATCTGAGCTGTTTGCGATTGAACGTTTGATTCAAGAAGTGCTACCACGTAAAGAGTTGGAAGGTTTTGCGCCAACCAATGTAGTGCCAGAATCTAAACTGGATACTCGCCCAATCAAACCGAAAAAACCTAAGAAGCCGAAAAAACCAAAAGCGCCAAGTGCTGCGGGTAAAAACGCTCCAGCAACCGAAAAGAAAGCAGGCAATGGTGCAAACAAACCTAAACGTCGCTTCAACGGTGGTAACAACGGCAACAAAAACAGCACCAATCAAGGTGGTGCGGGCAAGCCTAAAGGCAACCGTGAAGGCCAAGGTCGTACAAACAGTAAACCAGATGACCGTAAACCTAACGGCAACAAGCCAAATGGCAATAAACCAAACGGTAATAAGAGTGGCAACGCTGGTAAACCGTCAGGTAACCGCAAGCCAAACAATGCTAAGCCTGCAGGAAACAAACCATCAGGTCAGCGCCGTAAACCTCGTCCGCAGGCGGCAAACTAATCTGTAAACGGCCTCCGATAGCAAATACAACAAAGCCGCTGATAATCTCAGCGGCTTTGTTTTTCTTAGAACACAGCTTTGTTAAAACAGCCTACATTAAAGGTGTGATTCGAATATCTGCGATTTGCGCTTCGTTCTTTTCACCCTCAATACCACCAGCGTAGATGTAGGTTTCATTCGATGTGAGGTAACTCATATTGAAGTGGTCCTTCAGCGCGATCTGATAGGTTTTCTCCTGCTCCAACGCCACTTCAATTGGCGTTGAGTAACGCATACCTTGGTTTTCACCAATATGGCCCATCTGCAAGTAACCTTGACCAACCACTTTACCTGCATCATCCAATACCTCTAACAATTTCACGGTGTTCGTGATGCCGGTATTAAGTTGTCCTAGGTTATTGTTGTACCAAGCATCGAACTGGTAAGTGCCCGTTACAGGAGCTGTAAACGACTCTGCACCTTTTACGATGCCACTGTCTTTGCTCACCGTAACCACTGAGACATTGTCTTTGAGTGGCTGATATTCGCCATCAAGTTTGATGCGGATCTCTTCACCGACACAAACTGGTTGGCTTGGGTTAGAACGGAAGCCTTTATCGTTAATGCTTTCAGCCAAATAACAAGCAAAACCTGTTGGCGTATCGGAATAAGATTGAGTAATCACGTTCTTTTGAATCAGCTCGCCATTGCGATACAAGTTCACGTTGTACTTGCTCGTCACGTCAATCGAAACCGAATTATCAACGCTTTTTACTACCAGTTTTGGCTCTTGCGGAGAATAAACGCGGCTGTCTTCACTCACATACGGTTTCACCCCAGAAACTAAAGTAATGCTGCTATCTACATTCACAAGCGCGCCCAGTGTCACGTGGAAATGCCCCTCTTCGTCCATCGCGACATTTTCAACTGGGTAGTAGCCTGTTTCATCTTTGCTTACTTCAGGCAAGTCAATCGTTACCGAGTAGTTCTTTCCTTTGAAGGCAAAGTTTTCCAACGTAATTTGTTCAGACTGAGCCAACAAGTTATTGCGCACCCAACTTGTGATAAATGGCTTCACTTCCAACTTACCTGTTTCGGTATGGATGCCAAATAGGGTCTCTACCACCATGTTCAAGTAGCCACCCACAGACCAAAGCTGACGCTGAGAGTTAATCACTGGGCCATCCAAGCTCGGATCTTCGCCATGATCACTATGGATGATGAATGACTTACCAGAAAGCCACTCTAAGTTTTCCATGTTGGATAAATTGGTCGCTGTACCACGAACCAACGATTGAATGGCATTGTTCGCCGCAGCCACGTTTTGTGTTTGATGCGCGGCGCGCAAGCTGTACGCGGTAACAAATGGCCAAATTGCGCGGTTATGGTACACAGGCACATCCGGTTGTTGAGGGAAATAAACCGGCACGCCAAACTCACTGTGTGGGTAATTGGCCATGATTTGTTTCGCCTGCGCATCACTTGCCACGCCACTGATGATCGCAAGTGCTTCGCCCAACATGTCGTATTTGTCGACCGCGATGTCTTTGCCATTATCAAACAAATAGCTTACGTACATACCGCGTTCGGCATTCCAAAACTGCTCGTTGATAGCGGTTTTTAACTGCTCAGCCCAATCGGTGTATTTGACCGCGTTGGTTGAATCGTACTTCTCTGCCAACTTAGCCGCGAGCTGAATCGCGCGGTAGTGAACCACGTTTGTCGATAACGCTTTGCTGCTACCAATCGCATTGACATCGTTTGGCGTCCACGTTGAATACGTTTGCTCACGCCAATCAAGGAATGACTGCTCACCAGTGTATAAACCAGATTTCGCATCAAAAGCCGCCAGGCGATCGGCTTCAAGTGTATTGCTGATAGCGTTATATGCGCGCTCAGCAAACTGGTTGTACTCTTCTCCATCCAATGCCGAAAGTAAGCGTTCTGCACCAAGCGCCCAAGTCGTGCGGTCGGTACTGATTGGCCAGCTGCCGCCAGTGCCCGTGTCTTGCACAATCTGCTCGCCATCGTATTGCTGATCGGTCGTGTCGCGGAAAGCGGACAATTTGAAATTCAAACCATTTTGCACGCGAGTTGGATTCATCAATGCAAGCGAAAGGTCTGCTGCGTACGCCAAATCACGCGTCCACACGTAATGCCACTTCGCGCCCGTCTCAAAAACTTCCGCTTTGATTGGGTTGTTGTAGTTGTAATTGCCGTCTTTGATTTCAGAAACGGCAAGCTGGTCTAGCTCTTTCATCGTCAACGCAAACAACGCGTCAAACGCGACATCACCCGATACCACTCGCGGCCCTGTTTGTTCATTAATCACTAAGCCTTGGTCGAGCGCATCACGCAATTCTGTCGTCGTTGAAATACCAAATTCACGCAGTTCAGCTTTAGGATCTTTCACCGAGAAAATCACGGTATCACTCGAGTCATCGTAATTGGCGAACAGTTTCACTTCTTTACTCTGATGCCCTTCATGCACCATTGCAGGGTCGAGAATCGCATCAGAGTAGTATTTTTCCGCTTCTTCTTGCGTTGCTTTCGTCACAGTCATTGTCGCGCGACTTTCATCGGCAAAGCTCACAGAAAACTTGTAATACCCTTTGTCTTCAAACGTGATCTCAGAGTTGCAATCATCGTTCATACACGCTTCATTTGTGTCTGGTTTTGGCAGGTACTCCTGAGCTTTATCGAACGCCGCGGGCTCCTCAAAATAGGTGTATTGGATCTGCCAACCGGGATCAGCAATCTTGAACTGATTGCTACCTCGAGCGACGCGCAGTACGGTTTCGTACTCGTTATTACCCAAATAGTTTAGCTTGGCATGCTCTGCCGTGCCCCAATCCCCATTTAAACCACGTAAATATAAGTCGGCTGAAATAATTGGTTTGTCGACCTGCACAGACGCATCAGAGGAATCTGACCCACACCCAGCAAGACCAATACAAGACGCGACAGCAAGCGCAATAAAACTCGGTTTCATGTTCATCCCTTAGATTGTTGTTTTAGCGACAGTCTAAAGAACACCTTTTTGAGGGGAAAATAGGAAGTCAGGAGCGAGCTATAGATAACATCTATACGTCAAACCCCAACAGTGATGTAGATCTATGAAATGCGCATAATTTCAATCAAATGAGATTACAGATTTGTGATTTATAAATGAAATTGTGCAAAATACCCCTCATTCTTAGAGGGGAAAGAAAATGGACAAATCTCTGCAGCAATTTTTACTGGTTGCACGCTGCCAAAGCATCAGCGCTGCGGCAAGAATGGCAGGGTTAAGCCAGCCAACGGTAACAAGCAATTTAAAGAAGCTGGAAGAGAATCTCGGCGTGACGCTGTTTGAACGTCATCCTAATGGCATGGTGTTGACCGAATACGGACGCATCCTCTATCGCCATAGCAACGCGATGCAGCATGAATACAACCAAATGATGCAAAGCATTGATGAACGGAAACAGTACCAAGTCGGAAAAATTAAAATGGGTACTGGCGATGCGTGGTGGCCGCTGTTCGTCAAACAAGCACTCAATGAACATCTGACCAAGCAGCCATCGGCATCTACGCACGTCGAATTTGGCAACCACTTAGGCTTGATGGATTCATTAATCAACGAACAGATTGAATTCTTCATCGGCCACGAGATTGTCGGCTTGTCGTCTAAATGCGATGTTACGTTTATTCCTTTATTTCAAACGGTTGATGCCTATTTTGTTTCCCCAAACCATCCACTGCTAGGGAAAACCGTCACCGAAGAGATGCTGCACGAATACCCCGCTCTTTCGGTCACTTATGACGCTAAGAAATTCGCTCACGTCATCGATAACCCAATCCCGAAACAAAATGAACGCGAAAGGCAGCAACTGGATGATAGACCGACTTACGAAGTGGATTCTCTGCTCGCCAGTATTGATGTACTGAAAGAAAGCGTCGCGGTGATGTCTTATACCGGCCACCTGAAACCGTATTTGGAATCCTTTGGCTTACGATGCTTAACCATGGAAAACGAACCAAACCCTGGCACCGTCGGGATTTATCGCCACCGCCGAGAAACTTCTGAATCGCATCTAGATCTGATTGCTGGTATCACTCAGCGCGCTAAATTGCTCAACTAGAAAGTCCAAAAAAAGGCGAACTCTTTTCGGTTGATATTGGCGGCTTTGATAAATGACATGCAGATCCGCTTCAGCGCCTTGCGAAAAGGCGCTGAAGTTTTTCATATACCCATCCAAAACCGTTACTAAACGTTGTTGTTTTAGGTCTTGCTGAATATCTAAAATCGATTTCAACGCAATCCCCGCACCGTCCAACGCCCATTGTCGAATCACTTCACCATCATCAGAAAAGCGCTTTGGCGTGACCGTGATCGTTTGGTGAGACTCTTCATCTTTAAAGTGCCACGTTTTTAATTCTTCATTGCTGCGCACCATGGCTAAGCAGCGATGATCCGCGAGATCTTGTGGACAGTTTGGGACACCTTGCTTCGCCAAGTAATCAGGTGACGCGCACAGCACGCGTTGACTCGACGCCAGCTTGCGCGAAATGAGATTGCTGTCCGCTAACTCGCCGTAACGAATCACCAAATCGAGCCCCGATTCAGCCAAGTTCGACAAATTGTCATTAAGATAAAGATAAGGCGTCACATCCGGATATTGCTCAGAAAAAGCCGACACCATCGGCGAAATAATTTGTTTGCCAATATCTCGTGGAGCTGAAATTTTCAACGTTCCGCGCACTTCCGAAATACCAGTTTGAAGTAAGTTTTCCGTCTCTTTCACGCTATCAATGATGTTCAGACAAGCTTGATGGTACATTGCCCCTGCGTCCGTGAGTGATACGTGGCGTGTGCTTCGGTTGAGCAGCTTTACGCCATAGCGTTCTTCTATCGCTTGCAGCCTTGCCGTTACCGTCGCCGGAGATAAACCTAACTCCCTTCCCGCCGCTGCCAGACCTTGATGTTTAACGATGCTGACAAACAACGTCATATCCGAAAACTTATCCATCTTCGCGCCCTTATTATTTGAAAAAACTAAATAATCAATTCAGATATTACCCAATTATCAAATTAAATCGAATCCATATACTGACCCTATCGACATTGTTTAGACCCAGAACGTTATGTGACAGGGCAAAGTTAAACGCCGTAACGCTGTTCAACGCACAACAACACGCCCTGCCCAGCCAAGAGATAGGAAACAAAAAATGAAACTGTACATTTATGAACATTGCCCCTTTAGCGCCCGCGTCCGTTTTGTTGCAGGCATGCTGAATATTCAGCTCGACGTCATCAACATTGCTTATGACGACGAGAGCACCACCACAAACATCATCGGCGCAAAACAAGTTCCTCTTTTGATCAAAGACGATGGCGAAGCGATGGCGGAAAGCTTAGACATCATCAACTACTTCCTTGAATTGGCATCTTCCAATGAAAGCAGCCAACCCTCAGCACCGGTTTTAGACTGGCAAAAACAGGCGTTTTTACCGCTACAAAAAGTCGGGTATCCGCGTTGGTCAAACATGACGTTACCGGAATTTGCAACAGAAACCGCTAAACAAGCATGGCGTGCAAAAAAAGAAACCGAAGCATTAAATTTTGAAGCCTTGATTAACGATACACCTGCGATTGCGAAAGAAGTCGCCGCTTTGATAGAACAAACCAAATCCTTGCTCAACCTAAGTTCAGAAAAGCAAACGTCACTGGTTGATCAGGCCATTATTTTCTCCATTCTACGCGGCTTTTTCAGTGCGCCCGAAGTGCAATGGGATCCAGCCGTACTTCACTGGATGGCAACCGCTCGTAAAGCGACCAACGTGCCAGTACTTATCTGAGGAGCGCAACATGAAACAAAGAACAAATAAGCTGTTTGAACCAGCTCAACTAAAAGCGTTGTCACTACAAAACCGTATTGTCATGGCACCAATGACTCGCGCACGCACCACTCAGCCGGGCAACATCCCGAATGAGATGATGGCAACGTATTATCAACAGCGCGCTTCTGCCGGGCTGATCATTTCCGAAGCCACACAAATTTCGGACGATTCTCAAGGCTATTCGTTCACCCCTGGCGTTTACACCGATGCGCAAGTGGCGGGCTGGCAAGGAGTGACCCAAGCGGTCAAATCACAAGGTGCAGCGATGTTTTGTCAGCTATGGCATGTGGGCAGAGTGTCTCACCCAACATTCCAAAATGGTGAACAGCCTATCGCACCATCTGCGCTCGCTCCGGTAGAGACGCAAGTTTGGATTGCGGATGAACAAGGCAACGGCAATATGGTCGATTGTGTTGAGCCACGCGCCATGACACAAGCGGACATCAACCGAGTTGTCGGTGATTTCGCGAACGCAGCCAAACGCGCCATTGAATCGGGTTTTGATGGGGTAGAAATCCACGGCGGGAATGGGTATCTGATCGATCAGTTCTTAAGAACCAACTCAAACCATCGAACAGACAACTACGGCGGTCCACGAGAAAATCGTATCCGTTTTCTTATCGAAGTAGTGGATGCAGTTATCGCCGCTGTTGGTGCGCATCGAGTTGGAGTGAGATTGGCACCATTCATTACGTTTAAAGATATGGACTGCCCAGATATCGTGCCAACAATCTTAGAAGCATCAAAGCAACTACAGGAGCGCGACATTGCCTACTTACACTTGTCCGAGGCCGATTGGGCCGATGCTCCAACGATTCCTGAGGCGTTTCGAGTCGAACTTAGAAAGCGCTTTCGCAACGCTATTATTGTTGCAGGTCGCTACGATCCTCAACGAGCAAACGAAGTATTAGAGAAAGGCTACGCGGATCTTGTCGCATTCGGACGACCATTCGTAGCAAACCCAGACTTAGTCTCTCGCTTGCAACATCACCATCCGTTGGCAGAACTCGATGGCTCAACGTTGTTTGGCGGAAACGAACGAGGCTACACCGATTACCCTGCTCTGCAACAGGAATACGCAGAACAGGCCTAACAAAAAAAGCCCCAACCTAGCTGCTACGGTTGGGGCTGTCACCAAACTAGAATTGGTTTTAGCTAGCTTAATCTGGCTAAGAGTTAAATCACTTCTAACGCGCCGCTGCGCCAAGGTTCGATAACGACTTTGATGTGATCATTTGGCGTCATTAACTGTCTAAACGCATCTTCCACACCATCGATTCCCACTTTGGCGGTAAGCATTTTCTGCCAAGGCAACTTGTGTTCGGCAATCGCTTGAAGGCATTGCTCAAACTCTTGCGGTTGGTAGTAGTAAGAGAATCTCAAATCGAGCTCTTTTACCGTCGCGTACGCGTAGTTAATGGTTGCTGGAGCCGTATGAATGCCTGATACAACGATTCGAGATCGGGCAGGAGCACGGCGCATGAAATCATCAATCAAAGTATGTTTGCCAACACACTCATAGATGACCAAACGTGAATTCATTCCATACTGTGCCCCGACGGCGATCTCGTCCTCCTTGGTCGGGTTGATCAATCGATTTGCGCCAAACTCGCTGGCAAGTTGCAGCTTCTCTTCCTGAAGATCGACCGCAAGAATGTTGCTCACACCGCGTTGTTTGAGCGCTGCAATCACCGCCAGCCCTATAGGGCCGCAACCGACAACCAGCGCTGTATCTTCCGTTTCGATTTCACTGCGATTGACCGCATGCAAACCGACCGCCAGCGGCTCGGTTAACGCTGCCGCTTCAGACGGTATTTCGTCGGGCACTGGCAGTAGGAGCGCTTCATCAAGTAGGAAATACTCAGAGTAAGCGCCGTAAGTACCCGGAGTGACACCAACGCCTGCGCCATTTTGGCTGAGCAACATCGGCACAGAGGTGACTCGGCTACCGACAGGCAACGTTTGCTGCGTATCGGCACCGTATTCGACAATTTCCGCACAGAATTCATGTCCCAACATCACTTGAGCGTGCTCACCTACTTCATCAGGCATCAACCCGAGCTGGTAGAATACATCAAACACCTCATCCGCGTGTCGAGTAATGTGTAGGTCGGAGCCACAAATCCCACAGGCGAGACTACGAACCAAGACTTGTCCCGCTGCGGGTTTGGGGATTTCGACTTGCTTCAGGCGGACACTACCATCCTGCATTACGATACTGTTCATCTGTTGCATGGGGTTACTCCGCTAGCTCATCACTCAGGGCAGCAATCGCACCCGGTTTGATATAGCGCGCAGTGAAGCCTTGCGCTTTGGCAGCGGCAACCACCACTTGCTCAATCCAACCTGCATCCATGATGTTGATAAAGTTACCCTCTTCGTCAAAGTTAATGTTCGCACCTTGGATCACCATAAAGCCATCTGCGCCACCCGACTCTTCTGGACAGTGAAAGGTATGAATCGAACCGCCCGGCTCATATAAGTAGCTACCAGCGGTTTGGACTTGGTCTGGATACTCGATGTAGTGCCACGCGCCACTCAGTGTATAGAAATGCACCACACCAGTATGGAAGTGCTTAGGCAGAGTGATACCCGGTTTGAACTTGGCGCGAATCACCCACGTACCATTTTCTGGGTCAAGAAACAGCGGGTAAACATCAACACCCGGTAGCGCGTCTTTAATGATCGACTCTTCATTAGTATTAAGAGTTAATAGGAAATCTTGATGCTGAATAACTTCTGGTAATGACATAACTTACATCCTCACTATTGCTGTAATTTGGCGTGCTCGCCTATTCCATCTATCCCATGAGCGGGTACTTAAAATTCTCGAAACCGTCAGATGCGCTAATGGTGCAGCCGTTGATACAGTTGGCTTTCTCGCTGACAAGAAACGCTACCACGTTGGCAATCTCTTCTGGTTGCGTGAAGTTTTGGCGCATCTGTTCTTTGCGGATGTGGTTCCACAAGCCGATCTCTTCGTATTGCCTTAACATCGGAGTATCGACACGTCCCGGAGCGACGGCACACACACGAATATCCAGAGGCGCTAACTCTAGAGCGGCGCATTTGGTCATCATATCGACTGCAGCTTTACTGACGTTGTAGGTAAACGTCATCTCGGAGGCCATTTGGGCGTAAACGGAAGAGGTATTGAGGATCACGCCCGGTGTCCCTTGCGCTTGGAATTGTCGTCCAGCGGCGAGAATGCCATAGTAAACGCCGTTTTGGTTGACTTTAGAGATAGGCTCAAAGTCGGCGATAGGATCATGTTCAAGCAGAGGTTTCGGTGCGCCGATACCTGCATTGTTGACCATGATGTCAAGTGAGCCAAATTGTTCGACCGCGTACCTCACCATGGCTTCGACTTGTTGGTAATCGGTGACGTCCGCAACAAAGGTTTCCAACTGCTTAGAGCCAAAACTTGCGTACATTTGCAGTGATTGCTCTGAAATATCGACAGCAAGCACTTTGGCTCCTTGCTCTCTTAGCTTTGCAATAATAGCTTGCCCAATTCCACCCGCAGCGCCAGTCACGATGGCAGTTTTATTGATAAGTTCCATACAGCTTCTCATCCATGCGTTGTTGTTATCGAAATGTAACTTAGATCAACTCACTGGCACTCACTTGACCTTTTACGAAGTAAATTTGATATATTGCGATTTACAACCTGTTAACATTTAAAAATCGAGACATGTATATCGTACGAAGTGGCGCTGCCGATAAATTTGATAGCTTGGTTTCAGAATTAGGTCAGAATCCGCAAGAGATAATGGCCGCTGCTGGCCTGTCTGCCGCGCAGTTTCGCGATCCCGATACCTATCTCGCCTACCCTAGGTTGGCTGAATTACTGGAAGAAGCGGCTGCTCGTTGTCAGCAACCGTTGTTTGGTGCGTTACTCGCCGAGCGCCAAAACCTGCAAAGTTTAGGCGATTTGCCGATGCTGGTTTCTCGTGCTGAAACGGTCGGTGATGCATTGGCGCGGGTGAATGATTATCTCTATCTGCATTCGTCAGGCGTTACTCTCAACATGACGCCACAAGATGATTGGGTACGATTGTCGCTCAATATTGATGTGAATAGTGACCGCGGTATTGCGCAGTTGATGCAGCTCAGTGTGTCACACTTAGCCATGTTTATCGCCAGTTTGCTCGATATTGAAGCAAGCCACTTCGCGCTACATTTGACTCAACACGCAACCTTGGAAGTAGAGCAAAGCAAGTTTGCCCAACAGAACAAACTGCGTTTCGGTGATAAGTTTGACGGTATCCTACTTAAAGCGAGTCTGCTTAACGCTAAGAACCACCAAGACGAAGACGCACTGGATCGCCACTTTCAACAGCACCTCAAGTATTTACAAACCCGCTATCCTAACAATCTGAGTGATCAAGCAGCGAATATGATTGGTCGTTTGTTGTCGACGGGAGAATGCAGCGTGGAGCGCGTTGCAAGAGCATTAGACCTGCATCCGAGAATGCTGCAAAGCAAGCTAAAGCAGCAGAGCACGAGTTATCGACAGCTGTTGCAGCAAGTGCGTCAGGATTTCGCCGAGCAGCGTTTAAGTGAGAATATTCAGAGTATTACCGATATCGCGTTGCAACTGGGTTATGCAGAAACTGCGGTATTCAGCCGCCACTTTCGCAGTTGGACAGGAAAGTCGCCTAGCCAATGGAGACTGGAGAACAGAATAAGTTGAACCAGTTTGAGAGCATAGATTAAAAAGCCGCCGATATTCAGCGGCTTTGAGCGTTTAGTCGATACTATCGAAACGCTAAATCACGTAAGAAAAGTGAAATCGAAGGGAAGAAAATCAGCATCACAGAGACCAAAAGCAAGATGAACACAAACGGTGGTGTCCCGCGAATCACTTCTACATAAGGGCGTTTAAACACGGCAATCGCGGTAAAAATATCACAACCGAATGGCGGCGTTGCAGAACCTATCGCCGCTTGCAAGGTCACGATGGTGCCGACAAGTACTGGGTCAATGCCAGAGGACTTAATCACAGGTGCAAAGATAGGGATCAAAATCAGCATCACTACGATTGGATCAACGAACATACAACCAATAAAGAACGCAATTGAAATAACGACCAGTAACTCGGTCTGCGAAAGATCATTAATCCCGATCATACCCAACAATTCTTGCGGGATCTGGGCAAATGAAATTACCCAAGAAAAAGCAGCCCCTGCTGCGACTAAGATAAATACCACCGCGGTAACCATGCCCGTAGAAAGCGCGATTTCGCCAAGCTCCTTCCATTTCACTTTACGGAAGATAACCATTTCTAATAACACTGCGTACAACACCGAAACCGACGCCGCTTCGGTAGGGCTAAATACTCCAGCATAAATACCGCCAACAGTAATGATCGGAAAACCAAATGGTAAAACCGCTTTACGTATTGTGGTCCAACGTTCTTTCCAGCTGGCTCGCGGGGCATTTTCTACAGAGCTTTTACCTGCATAAAAATAACAGTAGGCAGAAAACATCAATAAAATCACGATCGCCGGTCCAATACCTGCAATAAACAGCTCAGCAACCGATGTTCCAGACACCACACCATAGATGATCATACCGATACTCGGTGGAATAAGGAGCGCTAAGTCAGAGGCGTTAATAATCAAAGCCAGAGCAAAACTGTCTTTGTAGCCATACTCCAACATTTTCGGTCGCATAATAGAGCCAACAGAAACAACGGTGGCTTGTGTCGACCCCGATACCGCACCAAACATCGCACAGCTAAGCGATGAGGTGATCGCCAGACCGCCACGAACGTGCCCAACAAACGCCATTGCGACATCTAGCAAGCGCGTTGCTGCCACGCCTCGGGTTATAATTTCTGCCGCGAGAATAAACATAGGCACAGCGATCAACGCAGCGGGTTTGATGCCAGCAAGCATTTGCTGGATCATAAAATCTGGTCCCAAGCCAAGAAAAACAATAAATCCCAACATGGTCGCCGCTAATAGCGGTACCAACATCGGAAAGCCAAAAGCCAACAACGTGATCATCGTTGCAACAAGAGCGGTCGTCATAGCGCTTTCTCCTGCTTAGTGGCAGAGCCGATGCCATCTGGTCGAGATGAGCGTGAAAGCTTTGTCAGCGTTATGAAACGTTTGATATGGCGACCACCCACACGCGCGAACTGAACCGTGCTAAAGAAAAGGCCAATCGGTGCGATTAAGTACACCCAGCTCAGAGGTACTTGCATTGCAGGAGAAAGACGCCCCATTTGGCTCACCTTGCCAATGTATTGCCACGAATACCAAGTTAGCACCGCCACCAATGCGGCGGTGAGTAAATAAATAATGCCGTTTGCTAAAGTTTGTATACGCTTTGGAAGCATATCGGTAAATGCCGTCATACGGATATGGCGAGATTGGCGGGCAGCATAACTGCAACCAATAAACGTGACGGCGATAATGAGGAAATAATTGAGTTCTTCTGAAAAGTAGATGCTTTGGCTAAAGAGGTAGCGCCCTAACACGTTAGCAATTGAGTTCAACGCAATAAGAAGCACCGAGCCAATGAGCAGTGCCGCCTCCGCTTTCTGTATATATTTATCTAGCCACTGAAAAATCCCTTTCATCCGCGCTGCTCCTGATCAACAAAAATGTTAATGAAACGTTATCTTTTTCATGACAATCAAGTCAATCAGGTGAATAAGAAAGATTTTCTGAACTTGGCGCTTTCGCAGAAAAAATTGGTCAGAGCATACTGCTCAGACCAAAAAGTGAGAGGTTGGAGGGTTTGTATCGAGAATTTCTGCAATCACAGATAACCCATGCTTGATGTAGCCTCGATTAGTCTCTGCTCCCAAACTGATTCGCACGTAAGGCATTGGCTGATTAGTATCGAGAACAAAAGGTTTATACCCCGTGATCTGCACCCCAGAACGCTTAGCCGAAGCGACCAGATCATCACTGCTCCACTGCTCAGGTAACCTCAACCAAATGTGCTGACCATTCGGGTGTGAGCTATAAACATGCCCTTCTAAAGTAGCTTTTGCTATTCGCTGGCGCTTGGCAAATTCATTGACTTGAAATCGAATAAGTCGATTTAATGTACCGTTCTCGATCCACAAATGAGCGACTTCAAACGGTAGCGGGGTCGCAGACCAACTCGTCGCTGCTAAACGGCCAATCGCATGCTGCAAAAAATGACGTGGGACCGTTAAATAGCCCGTACGCATACCTGGCGCTACGACTTTGGTTAAACTGGTGACATAAAAAGCCTGCTCGGGTAACAGTGCGGCGAGAGGTGGGACACGATTGGGCTCTAGTGCCCCATACACGTCATCTTCAATCACGTAGATCTCATACTGCTTCGCAATATTTGCTATCGCCTCTCGGCGCGAAATATCCATATGCGCACTATTCGGATTGGCCATGCTCGGTGTGCAACACAGCGCCTTGATTGGTTTGTGTTTACATGCCCATTCAAATGCATCCGGCGTGATACCAAATTCATCCATCTCAAGCGGCTGTAACTTAAATCCAAGCATTCTCGAGCGAGAGATCAAGCCATGATCGACTAAGTGACCACAAGCGACGAAATCACCGTGTTCAACAACGGTGCTTAAAGCCAAGGTCAAGCCATGGCATGCACCATTTGTGAGTAATATTTGATCGGTACCAACGTCCAGTCCTTGGCTACTGAGAAATCGCGCTCCGGACTCAATATGATGAGGCTGACCTGTTACTGGCTTTGCTTTACTGATCAAACTGCGATTGTTTGTTTGCCCAGCAATTTCCATTAACGCCTGATTAAAAAGCGTAATGTGGCGATCGGTTACTACCGGATGAGCGATCGACATATCAATTTCATCCGGCGTTTCTTTCATCTCTTGCGTCAGCATGAACTCCGTGTCCGTGCTTTCATCCACAAAGCCTGATTTTACAAACGTACCGTTTCCCACCCAAGACTCGAGCGCACCTTTTTTCTCTGCATAACCATATGCATGACTGACGGTTTGTACGCTCACGCCAATTTGCTCCGCAAACTCACGATGTGTGGGTAGTCGAGTACCGGGTTTTAGGTAACCACTGCGGACACATTCGACAAGATAATTGCCAATGGAGATGTACTTAGCGGTGCCTGGGCGAATGATCGGGTTCAAAGAAATTGTCATGACACAATATTTTAATTGATTCATTTTTAATGCTCATTGTAACTTCAATTTAACAAATGGCGAGTTTTTAGCCATCAAATGCGGTGTAATGCACAAAAATGAGCCACAATTGTAATGATTGACATGAGAAATATAGATTCAACAAACATGTTAAATGGCATCGTTTAATCCAAACCCAGCCGCAGTGGTGAGTTGCAATAGTTTTTAAACGCAGGTCTGGCTGACCTGGTGGAAGGTAGAAATACCTCAACGTCTCCGAAGGCCCATAAGGCGTCGGATTTTTAACAAGGAGAAAATATGAGAGGCGTTGCTTTGCATTTTACACTGGATGAATTCCAGGACCGATTAACAAAAGTTCGGCAGTCGATGGAAGAACGAGAGTTGGATGTCCTTATCATTCACGATCCTTCTAACATGGCATGGCTGACTGGTTATGACGGTTGGTCTTTTTATGTCCCACAATGTGTCGTTGTAGGATCATCTGGCGAGCCTGTTTGGTTTGGGCGCTGCCAAGATGCCAATGGGGCATACAGAACTGCGTATATGTCGGCAGAAAATATCACCTACTACCCAGACCATTATGTAATGAATCCACCATTACACCCAATGGATTTTCTGGTAGAAGCGGTACTCGCCCCGCGTCTTTGGGATCGCGGCCGTATCGGGGTGGAAAAAGATAACTATTACTTTAGTGCCACCGCTTACGAGTCACTCACCACGCACTTGCCGAATGCTCAACTTCTCGATGCAACCGGGCTAGTCAATTGGTGTCGCGCCGTTAAATCTGATCAAGAACTGGCTTATATGTACCGCGCAGCTCGCATTGTTGAAAACATGCATCGCGTCGCGTTCGATATGATCGAGCCAGGATTGCCGAAACATCACCTTGTCGCCGAGATTAACCGCCAAGCAGTACTTGGGCATGAAGATCACTTTGGCGATTACACCGCGATCGTACCGCTTTTGCCATCTGGTTCTGATGCTTCTGCACCTCACCTAACGTGGGACGATAGACCTTTCAAAAAAGGCGAAGGTACTTTTTTCGAAATCGCTGGCGCGCATCGCCGTTACCATTGCCCACTCTCTCGCACTATTTTTCTTGGGGAACCAGACGACAAATTCAAACGTGCAGATGAAGCATTAACTTTAGGTCTCGAAGCAGGCTTAGAAGTCGCAAGACCAGGCAATACTTGCGCCGACATCGCCAACGCATTGAACCAAGTTCTGGATAAAGCAGGATTCTCACGTGAAGGCGCCCGCTGTGGTTACCCAATTGGTCTGAGCTACCCTCCTGACTGGGGCGAACGAACCATGAGCTTGCGAGACACCGATAAAACCGTATTAAAAGAAGGCATGACATTCCACTTTATGCCGGGGCTATGGTTTGAAGATTGGGGGTTAGAAACCACCGAAAGCATTGTGATCACCCGTGATGGTGCAAAAACACTGTGTGATTTTCCACGCCACTTATTTGTTAAACACTAATTTTTCAAACCGTAAGTTCTGTTGAACTAGGCTTAAGAACAAAAAGGACTTGATATGCAAAAGAGCTCGATCACAGCCACCGTAGACTTTGACCGAGAAGGCGTGCAGCACGGCTTTTTAGCGCTACCCTATTCCCATGATGACTCCGCTTGGGGAAGCATCATGATACCTATCACCGTGATCAAAAATGGTCTCGGGCCAACGGCGCTGCTTACTGGCGGTAATCATGGTGATGAATACGAAGGTATTACCAGCCTGCTTAAATTGGCAAACTCGCTTCAAGCAGAGCAAATCCAAGGTCGCGTCATTATTGTGCCAATGATGAACTTACCTGCGGTACAAAATGCCTCGCGCACATCGTCTATCGATAAAGGGAATTTAAATCGCAGCTTTCCCGGAAACCCTGTAGGCTCAGTGACCGAAAAAATCGCGGATTACTTTACTCGTTACTTAGTACCCATGTGCGATTTTGCGTTAGACATTCATTCAGGTGGTAAAACGTTAGACATCGTGCCTTTCGCCGCCGCCCATCGCCTCGACAACCTCGATCAAGAAGAAGCATGCATCTTAGGTGCGAAACTGTTTGGCGCACCTTACACCATGATCTTGCTCGAAATGGACGCCACCAGCCTGTACGACACCGCAGTGGAATCTCAAGGCAAAATCTTCGTCACCACAGAGCTCAGAGGTGGCGGAACCAGCACTCCAGAAACCATCGCTTATGCCGACCGAGGTATTCGTAACTTCTTGCGTTTTTCGGGCAACTTATCAGGTGATTACGAAAAACCAACCCTGCCAACTAGGTTGCTTGATATGCCCGATGCAAGTTGCTACGTGCAAAGCCAGCACAACGGTATCACCGAATACTTATTTGAGCTTGGCGATACCATCAAACAAGACGATGTACTGGCAAGAATCTATTCAACCGAGCGTACAGGGAGCGACCCAATCGAATACAAAGCGCAGCGCAGTGGGATTTTTGCTGCACGTCGTTTCCCTGCCATGGTCAACATTGGTGACACGGTCGCCGTAATTGCCGAAGACTGTGGCGAATTAAACTAACTCTTACTAGGGCGTCTTGACCTTTCGCGGTTAAATTTTGTTCGAGGTAAAATCGTTTTAGGCGCGGCGAAGACTATGCAGCCTAGTCATTCTAAGCAAATGGTCTTCAACAAAGCATAAAACGATTTTTGCGGGGGCGCCTAGCTCGAACCCTTCGGGCAGCCTTTGTGGTTCATTTCTACTGCGTTATCGGCTTTTTATGTAGGCCACCCACAAAGCGCTGCAAAAATCAGCTCGAAAGGTCAACACGCCCTAAACACGACACAACATCGGGTCTGGTGTATCACCTGCCGTTGGTGAATTGACTCACAAACTGATTAAGGAAGAAATGGATGAATCCGATGAAACACAGCTACCTAACGAGTGCCGTACTGATCGCAGCCAGCTTTGCCACCAGCAATGTTTATGCAGAAACGTGGAAATTCGCTCTAGAAGAAGTCAAAGGCTCGGTGCAAGATGCTTATGCGCAAGAGTTTAAAAAGCGCATCGAAAATGCAACCGATGGCGACGTCACAGTGGAAGTCTATCCATACGGCACATTAGGTCAGTCAGAAGATCTTACCGAGCTTACTGCGAACGGTATTATCCAATTTACCAACGCATCGCCAGGTATTTTTGGTTCATTCGTGCCCGAAATGCAGGTTTTCTCCATCCCTTACCTTTTGTCGCAAGACAATGATGTGAATAAAAAAGTGCTGAGTTCAAGCCCTACTATCTATGACACACTCGGCGGAAAGCTAGAACAGAAAAACCTCAAACTTCTCACTATGTATCCAGAAGGTGAAATGGTGTGGACGACCAACCGTGAGATTCGTTCTCCAAAAGATTTTGATAACTTCAAAATGCGCGTGATGGCATCGCCAATGCTGGTTGAGGCTTATAAATCGTTTGGAGCCGACCCTACGCCTTTACCCTACTCAGAAGTCTATGGTGCTCTGCAACTTAAAATGATCGATGGTCAAGTAAACCCCGTTTTTGCTATCGAAGAAATGAAGTTCTACGAAGTGAACGACTACATGATCTGGGCAGGACAACAACAATTTACTACTACTGTCATTACCAATAACAGCTGGTTCGAAACCCTCCCACAAGCCCGCCAAGATCAGGTCAATAAAGTCATCGCTGGTATGACTGACTTTATATTTGAAAAACAGGATGAGTTTAACCAAAAACGTCTTGATCAAATTAAGCAAGCAAAACCAGATATGCAGATGATCAAACTCGACAGTGACGAACGTGCAGCATTTAAACAAGCCTCTATGCCAATGCGGGACAAATACATCGAGCTTACAGGCGACAGCGGTAAAGCGGTGCTGAGCTCACTGGAGCAAGAGTTCAATCAATAACAGAATCAATAACAGAAAAAGGAGTGGCCTTCGGGCCACCTTATAGCGGTTGACCAGTCATCAACTATTCTGAACTGATTGGTATTTTACAGGGAGACCAATTATGCGCCTCGATCGCTACGACGTAAAAATTCTACAAATACTTCATGACAATGGCCGTATTACCAAATCTCACCTTGCCGAGGCCATTAACCTATCTGTGAGCCCTTGCTGGGAGCGTGTCAAAAAACTGGAAGAAGCAGGCATCATTGAAGGCTATGGGGCAAAAGTAAATACCGATGTTTTGTTCAAACGAACGTCGGTCATGGTTGAAGTTACGCTCAAAGAGCACAGCGCCCAAGCGTTCAAACGTTTCGAGCAACTGGTTCAACACTCACCAGAAGTCACTGATTGTTATGCCACAGGCGGCGGTGTCGATTACATACTCAAAATTCAGTCGGAAGATATTGATCAATATCAGCGGCTTATCGACAACTGGTTAGAGTCAGAAGTGGGCATTGAGCGCTACTTTACTTACATCGTGACGAAAACAATCAAACGTGATGCAGGCACATTAGAAGTGAACCAAAACGCCTTGTTCTAAAAGGGAAAACACGCTTAAAAGACGACCAGAAAAATCACCATATCTGATGGTGTGGAAAAGAAAGTTTTGATGGTTTAAACCTCGGCATCAGAAATTATTTCGGTCACTTCTCCATTACAGTTTAACTATGGACAACGACGCTGGGAGAAGGACTCATGACAGCACTGCACAGCTTACATGCTGAGGAATTAAAAGCCTCGCACGACATGATGGCGATAATGAAAGACGTACGTTTGGTGAGAGGTTTAGCGTACGTAAATGGCAAATGGGTAAGTGGTGACCAATTTCATCCGGTGGATAATCCAGCGGATGGTACGGTCATCGGCTACATTACCAAGCTATCTCAGCAACAACTCTATCAAGCGATTGATGAAGCCGACCAAGCCTTTCGTCAATGGCGAAAAATGCAAGCAGAAGAACGCGCTGAAATTCTCATGCGTTGGCACGATCTGATTTTAGAGTCAAAACAAGATCTTGCTCGTTTGATGGTTATGGAGCAAGGCAAAATATTAGGTGATGCTTTGGGTGAAATCGACTACGGCGCATCCTTTGTTCGTTGGTTTGCAGAGGAAGCACGCCGCAGCTATGGCGAAACCATCCCAAGTCATATTCCGAATGCGCAACTATCGACGATACGCGAGCCGATTGGTGTCGCAGCTCTGATTACACCATGGAATTTTCCTAATGCAATGGTCACCCGTAAAGCCGCCGCAGCATTAGCGATAGGCTGTCCGGTGCTCATCAAACCTGCCAGTGAAACGCCTTTCTCCGCATTGGCCTTGGCAGAATTAGCAGACCGAGCTGGCTTTCCACCTGGTGTATTTAACGTGATCACTGGCGATGCGGTGATGGTGTCACAAACCTTGTGTCACTCCGATAAAGTCAAAGCACTCTCGTTCACAGGTTCAACTCGAGTGGGTAAGTTGCTGCTGCGCGACGCGGCACAAACCGTGAAGAAGTGCAGCATGGAGCTCGGCGGTAATGCCCCTTTCATCGTGCTGCCAGATATGGATGTCGAGCAAGCAGCCAAAGCTGCCGTGGATGCCAAGTTTCAAACAGCAGGACAAGACTGCTTGGCCGCAAACCGTATTTTCGTCCCCGAAGATAAGTACGAAGCATTTTTGGAAGCGTTTGCCAAAGAAATGAGCCACATCGTTTTAGGCAATGGTTTAGATGAAAAAGCCACCATGGGGCCGCTGATCAATCGCGCTGCGGTGGATAAAGCGCATGATTTGGTGCGTGACGCACTCGACAAAGGCGCGCGATTGGTAGCGGGATACCACCAGCCCGTACCAGGCGAAAACTTCTTTGCGCCGACATTGCTGGCCGATGTCACCCCTGATATGGCGGTGTATCGCGAAGAGAATTTTTGTCCTGTGGCAGGCGTATTGCCTTACCAAGACTTAGATACCGTGATTGAAATGAGCAACGACACTGAGTACGGCTTAGCTGCCTATGTTTATGGTCACGATATTCACCAAATTTGGCGCTGCATGCGTGGTTTGGAGTTTGGCATGGTGAGCGTGAACTCCGTCAAGATGACTGGCCACCCTATCCCATTCGGCGGTGTGAAACAGTCTGGACTTGGACGAGAAGGCAGTCGCCACGGCTTTGAAGAATACAGTGAAATCAAATACTGCTGCTTAGGCGCTTTACCAACCGTCAGTGGCAGTTAAGGCACGAAATATGGATATCCAATTATTCGAGGAGAAGGATCATGAGCAACAAAACCCAACAACTTTTAGAGATCGACCGTCAGAGAGTATTTCATGCCTCAACCCACCTGAAGCAGTATGCGGCTGGGGAGCTTTCGGGAAGAATTATCTCGAGCGGAAGCGGAATACGCATCACCGATTCAGAAGGCATCGAGCTGATAGACGGCTTTGCCGGGTTGTATTGTGTGAACATTGGCTATGGTAGGACTGAAATGGCCGATGCCATTTATGAACAAGCCAAAGAGCTGGCGTACTACCACACTTACGTCGGTCATACCAACGAAGCACTAGTGACACTGTCAGATCGCATCATCAAAATGGCGCCTGAAGGCATGAGTAAAGTCTACTACGGCATGTCAGGCAGTGATGCGAACGAAACTCAACTTAAGTTGGTGTGGTATTACAACAATGCTCGTGGTCTACCAGAGAAGAAAAAAATTATCTCCCGTGACCGCGGCTACCATGGCTCAAGTATCGCTTCGGGTTCAATGACAGGACTGCCTCTTTTCCACGCACATTTTGATTTACCGCTTGAGCGCATCAAGCACACCATGGCGCCGTATTACTATCGCCGTGAAGACGAGAGTATGTCTGAGCTTGAATTCTCTCAATATTGTGCGGATCAACTCGAAGCGATGATCTTGGAAGAAGGCCCTGAAACGGTGGCAGCTATGATTGCGGAACCAGTGCTCGGAACTGGCGGTATTGTGCCACCACCAGAAGGGTACTGGCAGGCGATTCGTAAAGTACTAGACAAATACGATGTACTCTTGATTGCGGATGAAGTGGTCTGTGGCTTTGGTCGCCTCGGCTCCGATTTTGGCTCACTGCACTACGACATGAAACCGGATCTCATCACGGTAGCGAAAGGGTTAACCTCAGCGTATCAACCGCTGTCTGGCGTGATCGTCGGTGAACGAGTTTGGAGTGTGCTAGAAAACGGCACCGACCAATGGGGCGCTATCGGACACGGTTATACCTACTCCGGTCACCCAATGGGAGCGGCAGCCGCGAACTGCAACCTCGATATCATTGAACGTGAAGGCTTGGTGCAAAACGCAGCCGAGGTCGGCGCTTACCTGCAGCAACGTATGGCGGAAACGTTTAACGATCATCCATTGATCGGTGATACTCGTGGCGTTGGCTTGTTGCATGCGTTGGAGTTTTCTTCAGACAAACTCCGCCGAGCACACTTTGATCCAAACTTGAAAGTGGGTCCGCAAATCGCGGCAGCCTGTTTAGAGCAAGGCTTAATCGCTCGTGCCATGCCACATGGTGACATCCTCGGCTTTGCTCCACCGCTTATCGCGAACCGTAATGACATCGACACTATTGTCGACAAAGCGCACCAAGCGGTCAATAAAGTGATGGATAACCTCGTCACGTCTAAACAGTGGCAGCCAAAATAGCCGCGAATTAACCAACTCACAAACCTACCAATGATTACCGCCCCCTCTGACCAAATTAGAGGGGGCGGTCCTAAGAGACGTACTACATGGAAACACAAGCAATCTTTGCCGCAAAGAAAGCGATTAACGGATTAGTCAGTCGCACACCATTACTTCACTCACCACTGTTATCGCAACAATATCAATGTGAAATTTGGTTAAAACTGGAAACACTACAACCTATTGGTGCTTTTAAATTGCGTGGAGCGACTCATGCCATGAACAAACTGAGTGAGGAACAAAAACGACATGGCGTCGTCACTTGCTCTACTGGTAACCACGGCCGTGCCGTGGCTTATGCAGGGCAACGACTAGGAGTCCGCACCGTGATTTGTATGTCCAATTTAGTGCCACAAAACAAAGTCGACGCAATTAAAGCATTAGGCGCAGAAGTTCGAATAGTTGGTCAAGCTCAAGACGACGCGGAGCGAGAAGCATTGAGGCTAACAGAAGACGAGTCGATGACCTATCTCTCACCATTCGAACACCCAGACATCATCGCCGGACAAGGGACCATTGGGCTAGAAATCATTGAAGATCTTCCTGATGTCGACGTCATTTTCGCCGGGCTATCTGGCGGCGGATTGATTGGTGGTATTGGCTTAGCCGCAAAATCAAACAGCAGCAAAGTGAACGTGTATGGCGTTTCCATGGACAAAGGCGCTGCGATGGTAGAAAGCATTAAAGCAGGAAAACCAGTACAAGTTGAAGAGCACGAATCGTTTGCTGACAGCTTAGGTGGCGGCATAGGTTTAGACAATCGCTATACCTTCAAACTCGTGCAAGAAGTCATGGATAAAGCGTTTTTAGTCAGTGAACACAACATCGCCAAAGGCATGGCAGATATTTTCGATGCAGAAAAATTTGCCGTAGAAGGCGCAGCCGCAGTGGGGCTTGCCGCCATTCACCAGCATCAACTGGACTTACGCGGTAAGAAAGTCGTTTTGGTGCTCAGTGGAAAAAACGTCTCTTCAGACACTTTTGAGACGGCATTAAAAATTGGCCGCCAAGTCAAAGAATAACCGAGGTCGTGCGAATGAAAATCTATAATAAATCTCAGATAGAGCAAGTGACTCAGTTAGATCTTAATGCGTTAGCGGCCGTGGAAAATGGCTTCAAAGCGCTTGGGCAAGGCAACGTCACCATGCCTCCGATTCTTAGTATGGCAATCGAAGAACATAACGGCGAAGTGGATGTAAAAACGGCGCATATCAAAGGCAATGAGCGCTTCGCGATAAAAATCAGCCCAGGTTTTTTTGATAACCCAAAACTGGGACTACCCAGCCTAAATGGTTTGATGGTGCTCTTTAGCGCGAAAACAGGGCTGGTTGATAGCGTATTGTTTGACGAAGGGTATCTAACCGACATTCGTACTGCTCTCGCCGGCGCTATCTCCGCGAAATACCTGTCGAACTCAGAAGCATCCAAAATTACGGTTATTGGCAGTGGGCTTCAAGCAGAACTACAAGTCGCTGCAATAAAATTAGTTAGGCCAATCTCCCAAGTGAACATCTGGGCAAGAGACAACACAAAATCGCAGGCTTACAAACAACGTATGGAGCAACGATACGATCTATCCGTATCCGTACACTCCTCTATCCAGCAAGCATGCCAAGAAGCCGACATTATTGTCACGACAACACCATCAAAAGAACCTTTGCTGAATTGGGAAGATATCCCATCCGGAGCACACGTGATCGCTATGGGTTCAGACAGCCCTCATAAACGTGAGCTTGCCACCTCAGTCATCCTAAACGCTGAGCATCTGGTGGTTGATCGAATCAGTCAGTCAGAATCACTTGGCGAATTACGTGGTGTAGACAAACCGCTCACCCGTAGCCTAGTCGAACTTGGCGACATCATTTGCGGCAAGCACCCCTACTCAAGGCGTGTTGACGATGTTTCGGTATGTGATTTAACGGGAACTGGCGTTCAAGACACCGCAATCGCTGACTATACCGCTCAACAACTCACCAGCATTCAATCCACGATGTAACTTATTCCCTGTGACTTTGGCGGTGGGCAACCACCGCACTTTTTGAGGGCCGTAACATGCCAGAGCTCTGTACGTTTCAATCTTTAACCACTCAGTTTGAGTTTTCGGCGGATGTATCCGCTTATCAACGTTCAATCGGACTCATTCAACTCGCGACCGACTATGTGCTAGAAAACGAATGGCGCGAGCATTTACCCGCAGATGTTCGCTTATACACTTCACGCTTTCTCACTACAGGTACTGTCGATCCTCTGCACTTAACAGACATGCAAAACAGTATCCGCGAGTGTGTACGCACCATCGTGCCAATGTGGCCAATCAACGTCATGGCGTTTGGCTGTACGTCAGCTAGTGTGCTCATTGGCTCCGATAAAATCACTGATTTAATTCGTCAAGAGAGACCCGAAGCCATAACAACTAACCCTTGGCAAGCCGCACTGAGAGCGCTTGAACACCATCAAGCTCAAAGAATCGTTATGCTGACGCCGTATACCAATGACGTCAATCACCCACTTTATGAGTCCATGACCGAACATGGCATTGACGTTCTGGCCTTTGGGTATTTCAATCTCGACTACGATCCCCATATCCCAACCATTGGAGGACAAGACGTAGAGAATGCCTTAGCGCAGCTGCTTGAGTCGATTGATTGCACTGTGGACGCAGTATTTATTTCATGCACGAACATGCGAGTCATGCATCTACTGCCTTATTTCTCAAGCCGCTTTGGTATTCCTGTACTAAGCTCCAACCAAGTGATGCTTTGGGACGCATTGCGTTTGCTTGAGTCTGATAATTTCTCCGACGTGTCATCATCGCCCTTTCCTTGCTGATAAGGACTCGCTAAAATGCACAAAATTGCGCACTAACTGGATGAAACATGGCAAAACTTACCCTTCAAGAACAAATGCTGAAAGCTGGCTTAGTTAATGAAAAGAAACTAAAGAAAGCGAAGAAAGGCTCTAAAAAATCACGCGTTCAAGCACGCGAAGTAAAAGCGGCGGTTGAAGAGAATAAACGCCAACAGTTAGAGCGTGATAAACAATTGAGCGAACAGCAAAATGCCGAGCGTTTGAATAAAGAGATCAAAGCGCAAATCAATCAATTGATTGAGATGAACAAGATCGACTTAAAAGATGGCGATATTAAGTACAACTTCACCCATGGCACCTTGGTTAAGTCACTGTATGTTGATGCTCTCATCCGTGAACAGTTGATTAAAGGCATTCTAGCCATTGCTATTGTCGGTGAAAGCTACGTTGTCATTCCACGCGGAGTAGCAAATAAAATTGCTCAACGTGATGAATCCGTCATCATCGAACAGAAAGAACCAGAATCGGACATTCCAGCAGAAGACGACCCATACGCAGATTTCGTCGTGCCAGATGACTTGATGTGGTAACAACAAACAATAGATGCATCAACGAAAAGAGCCGCTGATATAACATCAGCGGCTCTTTTTTAATAGAAAAATACGCTACAGAAATGATATGCGTTATTGCTTACTTAATAGCAAATTCACACCAGATGCTGCTAAAAACAGCGAACATCCGCGATTAAAACGTTTCGCCATTTTTGGATTTGAAAACCAGTGTCTCAAGTACAAACCAAAGATGGCATAGATTGAAATGGCGACCATTTCTAATATCAAAAACGTGGAGCCAAGGGCAAAAAACTGCTCTTGAACGTTGGCGTTCACATCAACAAACTGCGGCAAAAACGCAGTAAAAATAAGAATCGCCTTCGGGTTACCGGCGGCAAGCGTAAACTCTTGTTTCGCAAGCCCTGCATAGTTGCGTGAGTTCGTTAACTCAGAGATCGGGCTCGATTCCGAACGCCAAAGGTTGAATGCAATCCACAATAGATACAACGCACCCACCAGCTTTAACGCTAAAAACAGCATTTCTGATGTGTACAAAATCACGGCGAGCCCAGAGGCAGACAACGCGATCATGCCAGAAAATGCCGTAATACGCCCTAAACTAGCGACAAACGCGGCACGAAAACCGTAACAACGCGCATTATTCATTGCCAATAAGTTGTTTGGGCCTGGAGTCATATTCAGAGCAAAGCAAGCGGGAATAAAAAGGAGGAGCTTCCAAATATCCATGATAAAAAATGGCCTTAATTTTTAGTAATAGCCCGCACCGTAACATTGGCTGCTAGAATGAGTAAATAAAAATTCTACGCTAGAGCATTTCCGCTTCAAACCGAGCTGCTCTGGCTTGCGCAATCGTACAGTGCGTTTCTGTCATCAACTCCGCCAAGGTGATATTTGGGTTTTGCACCACCAACCGAATCAGTTTTTCTTCTAACGGTTCCAGTTTGTCCTGATGAACGGATAACCCTTTCTCCAACTTATTCATCACAAACCTTAGCTCTTCACACTGCCCTGCTTTTAGCTGATCAAGTAACGCTTTTAAGTTCAAAGCTTCTCCAGAAACTTGCCAATGACGTGAGCGCCTAACTCGCTTAACGTCACACCCGCAATCCGCCGCAATGACTTTAATGCGTTTAGCATTCTCACCGCCAATGCGATGAATCAGAGAGGGAAGCGAAACAATAATGTTGTCATCGTTCATCCGTTACTCTCCCACCACTGACACATTCTCTCCAACCCAACTGAGTAGCTGTTTGGCGGCTTTGGAGAGTACCTGATTTTGGCGCACAATGTAGCCGAAATCGGTGTTTGGAAAACTAGGTAAAGGCGTGACTTCTCGGGAAAGCATTAGCCTCGGATCAAGAGAGAAATCCGGCACAATGGCGGTCCCAAATCCTGCTTCTGCCCAGTCGATTTGTGCTTCCACACTGCCCACTTCCATCACGCGATGCTTAGGCAGATTTAACTCAGGTAAAGATGCATCTATCAGCTCACGGGTTCGCGTGTCGTGCCCTAGCAGAATCAACGTCTGGCTCTCTTTTCGATTGTCCTGCCACTCAAAAATGTTATCGCCAAACGCACACCAGTGAATCTGCGTGAGGGGCGTAAAATGCAGCGGTTGGCTCTCTTTTTGTGCGATAACAAAGCCGATATCGGCACGCGCACTTTTCACCAAGTCCACTGCTTGAGAAGACGTGGTATTGAACAATGCCAAGTCGATACCCGGGTATTCACTTTTGAATTGCTGAAATGGTTTGATAAGCAGTAAACGTGAAACGATATCGCTCGCCGCAATAGAAAGCGTTCCTTGCGTAAGATCGTTGATGGCATTGAGATCCGATTGGCAAATTTGCAGCTCATTAAGCATCCGCTGCGCCGTATCTAACAAACGCTTCCCCGCTTGCGTCAACTGCACAGGATTTCGCTCAATCAATTTCGTGCGTGTGGCCTGCTCCAACTGCTTGATATGCAAGCTGACGTTCGGTTGCGTCATGTGCAGTTCCGTCGCTGTTTTGCCGAAATGCTTTACCTCTGCAAGAGTTACGAAGGTTCGCAGCCAGTTCAAATCTAACATTGCCAATTCCGATATGAGATTCTTATCAAGTTAATGAGTATAATTAATTTCTCTTATTATGGCGAACATCTTAAGATTTTTGCATCTGTTTTTGGAGATTAAATTATGTCGTCTATCGTTGTTGTGGGTGCAAACTGGGGTGATGAAGGCAAAGGCCGCATCGTTGACTTTTTGGCAGAGCAAGCTTCTGCAAGCATTCGTTTCCAAGGTGGTAACAACGCGGGTCACACCGTGGTTAACGACCTAGGTACGTTCAAGCTGCACCAGCTACCAAGTGGCGTTTTCAACCCAGACTGTTTGGCAGTATTAGGTCCGGGTATGGTTATCAGCCCTGCATTGCTGTCTCAGGAGATTGCGGAAGTTGAAGAAGCGGGTGTAAAAGTGAATATGTGCATCTCTGATCGCGCAACACTGTGTCTACCTCTACACGCACTAGAAGATACGCTAGAAGAACAGCGTTTAGGCGACAAAGCATACGGTTCAACTCGTCAAGGTATTGCACCTGCGTACGGTGACCGCGTAATGAAGAAAGGCATCCTTGTTGGTTGGTTGAAGCAACCAGAAGTATTGGTTGAACGCCTTCAATTCATGATGGATTGGAAACTGCCGCAACTGCGTGCGCTTTACCCGACGTTCGAGTTCGAGCAAACCGCGGAAGAAATGGCGAACTGGTTACTAGAAGTGTCTGCACCTTGGCGCGATTCAATTTGCAACGTAACGCTTCCTCTAAAAGAACTACAAGCGAAAGACAAAACTCTATTGTTCGAAGCGCAGCTTGGCGCGGGTCGTGACCTTGTTTACGGTGAGTACCCTTGGACAACATCTTCTAACGTTGTATCAATGTATGCGGGTATCGGCAGTGGTCTTCCGGCACTTCGTCCTGAACGCGTGATTGCGGTTGCAAAAGCATTCAGCTCATCAGTAGGTACTGGTACGTTGATCACGGCAATGGAAGAGCAAGACGCTTTCCGTGAACTTGCAGGCGAGTTCGGTGCAACTACAGGTCGTCCGCGCGATATGGGCTACTTCGACGCAGTCGCTACGAAGAACGGTGTTGAACTGCAAGCAGCAACTGAAATTGCGCTAACTAAAGTAGACTGTTTGACTGGTCTTAACGATCTGAAAATCTGTGTTGGCTACGAAGGCGACCACAGCGAAAACCCAATCTGGCCTCAAACTGCATCTCTTGCGCCAATCTACGAGAAGATGGAAAGCTGGAGCGAGGACATCACAGGTTGTCGTAAGTTTGAAGAGCTTCCAGTAGCAGCACAGAAATACGTTCTACGCATTGAGGAACTGATGGGCGTACCAGTAAAAATGGTGTCTGTGGGTCCTGGTCGTGAACAAATGATTATGCGATAAGATGTGAATTAACACATCATTGGCAAGCGGCTTTTATCTGTTCCGGGGTAAAGCCGCTTTTTTTTACACTGTAAACTTTGAAGAAGTTGCACTTCTCCATTCGTGTTTAGTAACCTAATCGCGCCTCCCTTCCCTCTTTATTTATCAATCAATAGATTAGAGCATATAACGCATTGTGCACGTTATTAGTACATCTCACTTGTTAAAGAAGCACGTTATTTAAGTTAATTGTTTGAATTAATGTTCTTTAACTGATTGCTTGATCACGATCTTCATCTGCAATTTGTTGAACTAGCACTCAAAAAATCTAACCCGCTGTTTTTAGGATAGATGAGTTCCCCAACATCCAACCTAACAGCAGGTGATTCCTATGACGAAAAATCTTTTCCGCCTCAGTACGATAACTCTCGGTTTATGCATCAGTTCGTTCTCTTTTGCGCAATCCGATCTTCCGAACATTAAAATTCTTGCCACTGGCGGCACCATAGCAGGCGCAGGTCAATCTGCGACAGAGTCAAACTACACCGCAGGTAAAGTCGGTGTCGAATCATTGATTTCTGCGGTACCTAGCATGACCAACATTGCAGATATTTCCGGAGAGCAAGTGGTCAGTATTGGTTCACAAGATATGAATGATGAGGTATGGCTTAAATTAGCCAAACGCGTCAACGAACTGCTCGCTCAAGATGATGTTGACGGTATCGTCATCACGCATGGTACCGATACGTTAGAAGAAACCGCTTACTTCCTTGATCTGACCGTCAAGAGCAAAAAACCAGTCGTGATTGTCGGTGCAATGCGTCCTTCCACCGCAATGAGTGCTGATGGCCCAGTTAATTTATACAACGCCGTCGTGACAGCAACCGATGAAGATTCTGAAGGGCGCGGCGTATTAGTCGCGATGAATGACACTATATTCGATGCGCGAGACGTAACTAAAACAAACACCACTTCCGTCAGTACTTTCCAGTCACCTAACTTTGGCCCTATCGGCTACATTCATAATAGCGATGCCAAATATCAACGAAGCCCAGAGCGTAAACACACCACAGAAACACCATTCGATGTATCAAAACTCAACACACTACCTAAAGTAGGCATTGTTTATAACTATGCAAATGCGTCGAGCTTACCAGTAAAAGCCTTTGTTGATGCCAAGTTTGACGGTATTGTAAGTGCTGGTGTGGGTAATGGTAACTTGTACCACACGGTCTTTGATGAGCTAGAAAAAGCGAGCAAAGATGGCGTTGTTGTTGTAAGAAGCTCTCGCACACCAACCGGATCAACCACTTTGGATGCTGAAATTGATGACGACAAATATGGCTTTGTTGCCTCAGGCACACTAAACCCACAAAAAGCACGTATCTTACTGATGCTGTCACTGACTCAGACCAAAAACTATCAAGACATCCAAAAGATGTTCCAATACTATTAATTCTGTCTAAGGTTCATTCGATAGAGGAGGTACACACCTTACCTCCTCTTACACATAGCGACATGAGCTTGTCTTGTTAGCCAAACAAGCGACGCTTCATTCCTGCTTTTTCCAGAATACGCGTAGTAATTTCCTCAACAGACAGAGAGGACGTGTTGATGTATGGGATCGCCTCTCTTCTAAACAACGCCTCTACGGTGTCTAGCTCCAGCTTACACTGCTCGGTACTGGCGTAATCACTTCCAGACAAACGATTCTCACGGATTTCAGTCAAACGTTCAGGGTCGATAGTAAGCCCGAATAATTTATGACGATGGATCTCAAACTCAGGCAACAAACGCATCATCTTCACATCTTCCGCAATGAACGGATAGTTCACGACACGCAAACCAAATTGCATCGCCATATACAAGCTGGTGGGGGTTTTTCCGCTGCGCGATACTCCCAGCAGGATAATATCGGCTTGTTCCAACCCTTTTAGCGTGATGCCATCATCATGCGCCAATGTATATTCAATGGCCGCGATACGGTCGAAATAGGTATCGGAATCTTTCCCCACACTGCGAGAACGTTGCAACTTGGGTTTTGGCGCCATCTGAATGTCGTCTTGCACTTTCTGTACAATGCTTTCCAACACATCGTAGCTGTATGCAGGCGCTTCCAGCAGCATCTCACGTACGTCTGGCACCACGATAGAGAAAAACACCAGAGGTTTGACGCCATTGCGTTGGTAGGAAGTTTCAATTTCTTTTAGAACGTCAGCAACTTTGTCCTGGCTTTCTACGAACGGAAAGGTTTTTTCGTTAGGAATGAACGGAAATTGACCGAGAACAACATGCCCTAATGTCTCACATGTTATCGCCGTACCGTCAGAAACATAGAACACATCACGACTTTGGTTATTTATTTGCATTTCTGTTTAATTTTTCAAAATCTTTTGAGTAGGATGGTAAACATAATATTAATAAATCAGTTTGGCTTTCAGTTAGGTTCACCACAGCTTTAAAAATTCTTTTGAATTTTTTTCAGCCAGAACGTAATCGTTTGCCTTTGATATCAATCTAAATGAAGCAATGTATGGTCAACGTGTAATAACAGCCAACATGCGATTGTTTAGAGCGATTTAAGTCCCCCTACTAAGCTGCAATGTTTCTGGAGAAAGACATGCAAAAGAACACCCTCTGGTTCAATGGCCTATCCATGGATGATGTCGACAAAGTCGGCGGTAAGAATGCTTCACTTGGCGAAATGGTTTCTAACCTAGCGAACGCAGGCGTTTCTGTACCAAATGGTTTTGCGACAACCTCATACGCGTTTAACCAATTCCTTGACCACGAAGGTTTGGATGAGCGTATTCACCAATTACTTGATGAACTAGACGTTGAGGATGTGGAAGCTCTGCGTAAGACAGGTGCAACCATCCGTCAATGGGTATTAGAGGCCCCTTTCCCTGCGGACCTTGAACAAGAAATCCGTGAAAACTACCAAGAACTGATTGAAGGCAACCCTGAGCTTTCAGTCGCAGTTCGTTCATCTGCTACGGCAGAAGACCTGCCTGATGCCTCTTTTGCTGGTCAGCAAGAAACGTTTTTGAACGTGAAAGGCATCGACGCAGTACTAGAAGCAACTAAGCACGTTTACGCTTCTCTATTTAACGACCGTGCGATCTCTTACCGTGTACACCAAGGTTTCGACCACCGTGGTATCTCGCTATCTGCGGGTATCCAACGTATGGTGCGTTCAGACAAAGCTTCTTCGGGTGTAATGTTTACGCTTGATACTGAGTCTGGTTTCGACCAAGTTGTCTTCATCACCTCTTCATGGGGCCTAGGTGAAATGGTCGTTCAAGGCGCAGTAAACCCTGATGAATTCTACGTTCATAAGCCAATGCTTGAAGCAGGTGAGCACCCGATCGTTAAGAAAACATTTGGTTCTAAGTTGATCAAAATGATCTACTCTAACAACCAAGAGATCGGCAAACAAGTTGATATCGTTGACACTTCTGATGAAGAGCGCAACACGTTCTCATTGAACGACGAAGAGATCAAAGAGCTCGCAAAACAAGCGATGATCATCGAGAAGCACTACCAGCGTCCAATGGACATTGAGTGGGCAAAAGATGGCATCGACGGCAAGCTGTACATTGTTCAAGCGCGTCCTGAAACCGTATGTTCACAAACGGAACAAAACGTGATTGAGCGCTACGAGCTACAAAACAAAGCAGATGTTTTGATTGAAGGTCGTGCAATCGGTCAACGTATCGGTAAAGGTGCAGTGCGTTTGGTTGATTCTCTGGACCAAATGTCATTGGTTCAAGAAGGTGATGTGTTAGTTACAGACATGACTGACCCAGACTGGGAACCAGTGATGAAGAAAGCTTCTGCTATTGTTACCAACCGTGGCGGACGTACTTGTCACGCAGCAATCATTGCTCGTGAACTTGGTATTCCTGCAATCGTTGGCTGTGGCGATGCGACAAGCAAACTGACTGATGGCGCAACAGTGACCGTATCTTGTGCAGAAGGCGAAACGGGTTACGTTTACCAAGGTGAACTTGAGTTTGATGTAAAACGCTCTTCTGTTGATGAACTGCCACTACTGCCGACCAAAGTGATGATGAATGTGGGCAACCCAGATCGCGCATTCGACTTTGCTCAGATTCCAAACGAAGGTGTTGGTCTTGCTCGTCTAGAGTTCATCATCAACAAGATGATCGGTATCCACCCGAAAGCATTACTTAACTTTGATGCGCAAAGCGATGAGCTAAAAGCAGAAATTAAACAGCGCATTCGTGGTTACAAAGATCCTATCGATTTCTACGTAAGCAAACTGACTGAAGGCATCGCGACTATCGCTTCTGCTTTCTGGCCAAAACGCGTCATCGTTCGTATGTCTGACTTTAAGTCGAACGAATACAGTAACTTGGTTGGTGGTAATGCCTACGAACCGCATGAAGAAAACCCAATGCTCGGCTTCCGTGGTGCGTCTCGTTACATTTCTCCAGTGTTTGAAGATTGCTTCGAGTTAGAAACTCAAGCTATCAAGCGCGTTCGTAACGAAATGGGTCTGAAAAACGTTGAAATCATGATCCCATTCGTGCGTACACCAAGCGAAGCTGCATCAGTGATTGATTTGCTAGCGAAGTTTGATCTGCGCCGTGGCGACCAAGGTCTTAAAGTCATCATGATGTGTGAACTGCCATCCAACGCGGTACTTGCCGATGAGTTCTTGAAGTACTTTGATGGCTTCTCGATTGGTTCAAACGACATGACTCAGCTAACGCTTGGTCTGGACCGTGACTCTGGCGACGTTGCTCACCTATTTGATGAGCGTAACGCGGCGGTGAAAATCATGCTGAAAATGGCAATTGACGCAGCAACCAAAGCTGGCAAGTACGTGGGTATTTGTGGTCAGGGCCCATCAGATCATGAAGATTTGGCGGAATGGTTGATGGAGCAAGGCATCAGCTCTGTTTCACTAAACCCAGACACCGTTATCGATACTTGGTTACAGCTCGGTAAAGTTAGCAGCAAGTAACGCGCTAAAAACTTAAGCCCTCACACTCCCCTTGTGAGGGCTTTGTTATGCATACGTCATTTCGCAATCAGTTCGTGATTCCTCTCTCAAGATCGCCATTTAGTCAATTTCATTATCAAAGTCTGATGACCTAGAATGAATGATGTATCGACAACTCCAGAGAGAATTTGATGAAAAAGTCTATCGCACTCATTACCACATTGATGCTCATCGCATCTCCCGCTTACGCAGATTGGGATGATATTTCCAACAAAATGTCTGAGCTAGGCGAAGCGGTTTCTGATACTGCGCAAGATGCTTGGGACGATACCAAAGCCCTTTCAAAACAAGCGTGGCAAGATTTCACGAACTGGTCCGAGGAAGCAATCAATACCGCGGGCGAGTGGACAGAAGCCAGTATCGAGAAAAGCAAAGAATGGATAGATGCAGCCGACAAGAAAATTGATGAACTAATGGAAGGCGACACGCCAGAAGAAGCTCGCCAAGCCGTGGACTTAATGGCGGATAGTGCTTTGCTCAAGTTGTTTAATGAAAAGCCGGAGGCCAAAGCCATTTACGACAACGCTTACGGCTACGCGGTCTTTGATTCTCGTAAATTGTCTTTATTGTTTCACACCAACTCAGGGTCAGGTGTCGCAGTCAATAAGGAAACAGAAAAACGCACTTATATGAATATGTTTGGTTTGGGCGTCGCACTTGGGGCTGGCGGCAAGTTTTACCAACAAGTGATTCTGTTTGAGAGCAAAGAAGACTTTGATACGTTCGTCAACGAAGGATGGGAGGCGACCAGTGAAGCCTCTGCTGTAGCTGGCGAAGATTCTGAGCAACTTTCAAAGCAATTTAACAGTGGCGTCGCCGTTTATCAGTTGAATGCAAAAGGCTTGCTTATCGATGCCAACGTGTCTGGTTCTAAATATTGGGTTAACGAAGAGCTCACCAACTCGCAGTAACGCATAGCAACTAATTGCTTAAACAGAACGTTTGTTATGCACCCTTATCAATAAGTTAACGCAGCTATGACTCCTCAAAACTGAGTACTTGTGCAACTTTCTCATGGGAAGTCACCAGAAGATGGTGACTTCCCTTTCTCGTTGGATGGCTTTTGGTTATGCTTGCGCAAAACCATCTGCGATTCGGTATCCCATGCCTGACAATAACTTTAATAATCTGCTGGCAGAAGCAATTTCTGCTCTTAATACGCCTAACTTTACTCCTAAGCTTATGCGTGTCATTCGCACTCTTTTTCATTTTGATTGCGCGGTTATTTTAGGTTATCGAGAAGGTAAACATCCTATTTATCTCTACGACTCGATTGAGAACGAGCGAGAATTACTTTTTCAACGCTACCTTACGGACTCATTTCAAAATGACCCTTTTTTTCTCAAACTAAACGAGACAAAGCAACAAGGCGTATTTACACTCAAAGACGTAGCACGCAAAGGCGTTGATTTTACTTCCTACTGCGAACAGTTCTACCATCAGACCGGGTGGAAAGACGAACTGAGCATGCTAGTCGAAGTCGAACCTGGCCGTTGGGTCATGCTGTACTTCGGGTATATGAATGGTGGAAAATACTTTTCTCAACAGCAAATCAATAAATTAAAGCCCTACTTCCCGATAATCCAATCGCTTTGTCAGCAGCACTGGAAACAAACGGAGTTTACCTTTTCTGAGCCTGTTTTTGCCCAAAGTGCTTATTCTGGCAGTATGCGATTGGCCATTGAGCAAGCTTTAGCAACATTTGGCGTAGAATCACTCACTCGTCGCGAGCAAGAGGTGGCTTCACTTCTCGCTCAAGGGTTTGACACCAAAGAAATTGCCGCGCGGTTACACTTAGTGCAAGGCACGGTCAAAAATCATCGAAAACGCATTTACTCGCAGTTAAATGTGTCTTCATTGAGTGAGTTATTCCAGCTTTTCCTCAATCACCTTATTCTCCATTCAAGATAAAAAACTGTCCCTTAAGGGATATATCGACAAAAGGTGTCGCGTTTTAGTCTGAATACAACAACCACTAAGACAGACAAAAAGAATGACGACACCATTACTGCAAGATTTACAAGATCGTGGCTTGATCGCACAAGCCAGCGATTTGGAAGAAATTCAGACACTTCTCTCACAGCCACAAACCGTTTACTGCGGCTTCGATCCTACAGCAGGCAGCTTGCACATCGGCCACCTCGTGCCTTTGATTATGCTTAAGCGCTTTCAAGATGCCGGACACCAAGCTGTTGCCTTGATTGGCGGTGCAACGGGCATGATTGGCGACCCAAGCTTTAAAGCGACCGAGCGCAGTCTGAATTCTTCAGAAATCGTCTCAGATTGGGTTAACGATCTTTCTAATCAAATTCAGCAGTTGATGAATCACCAGCTGACCAAGCCGATGATCATGGTGAACAACGCTGACTGGATGAAAGCGATCAATGTGATCGACTTCTTCCGTGATGTGGGTAAGCACTTCTCGATCAATACTATGATCAACCGAGAATCGGTAAAACAACGCCTGCAACGACCTGACCAAGGCATCTCCTTCACCGAATTTAGCTACGCTCTGCTGCAATCGTACGATTTTGCCGAGCTAAACCGTCAATACGGTTGCCGTCTGCAAATCGGTGGCAATGACCAATGGGGAAACATCGTCAGCGGGATCGATTTAACTCGTCGTCAAAATGGTGAGCAAGTATTTGGCTTAACTCTGCCGCTGATCACCAAATCCGATGGTACCAAATTTGGCAAAACCGAAGGCGGCGCAGTATGGCTAGATCCTAGTAAAACCTCACCTTACGCCTTCTACCAGTTCTGGCTTGGCGCAGAAGACGCCGACGTTTACCACTTCTTGCGTTACTACACGTTCTTGAGCTGCGAAGAAATTGCCAGCATTGAAGCGCAAGACCAAGCAAGCCAAGGCAAGCCACAAGCACAACGTATTCTCGCTGAAGAAATGACGCGGTTTGTTCATGGCGAAGACGGCCTATCTAGTGCCGAGCGCATCACTCAAGCACTGTTCAGCGGTAATGTGCAACAACTGAGTTTGGGTGAATTAAAACAGTTGGAGTTAGATGGTTTACCAAGCATTGAGAGCACACAACAAGATTTGGTTGAGCTATTGATTGAGTCGGGCTTAGCAAGCTCGAAACGTGTTGCGCGCGAACACATCAGCAACAACGCCATCAGTGTAAACGGTGAAAAAGTGTCGGCTGATAACCCGAGTTTAAGCTTCCCACTGTTTGACCAATACTGGTTACTGCAACGCGGTAAAAAGCACTTCTGCCTCGTAAAGCGTGCCGCTTAACAAAGCATCGGAGTGACACCTCACAAGGCAAAGTGATATAGCGAGTTAACTGACAAGACTTTATAAGGTTAGCTCGCTCTAGTATCGGCTGTGCATACCAAAATGATGAGACATTCCATCTTCCATTCGGCCGCCTTTCCAGCCACCAGCACCGAATAAATTAAGCACATCCTGAGCGGTATAATCGGCATCAGCAAAGAAGTCATTCGCCACATCAGAGCGGATGGCTTGCAACTCTGGTTGATTTTCCAAATCAAGATCTTGCGGATTCGCGAACAACGCCAACGCAATTTTTTGTTGGCACGAGCTTAACTCGCAGGTGCTCGTCTTTACCTGACCGACGGAAAAGTACTCACGACTGCCGTATCCCAACACCAATCTGGTACTCATTAGCTTAATCACTTTCTTAATGCGGCGACGTTGTATAAATCTCAACATGTTTTGTTATTCCTGTATTAAGTTGGCTATGGTCGTATTCTTTTGTTCGAATTAAAACACTCTGTTTTATCCGCGAAATTTCTCTAGCGCTTTTCGCGATGATCGGTTGTATAATACGACTCTGAAATATTTTGTTACGTTACCTCGGTAACCCCTGAGACTGCAACATGAACAACAGCAGATGGGTCGGCTTTATAGGCGGCACGATTGTCTTACTTAGTACCTTTATCCTCTTCGGATCTTCCGTCCACGCTGCTTGGTACCGAATCCCTGCGGAAGCCATTCATGGTATCGCCTTCACTCTGGCTTTTGGTTTAGGGTTAAACAGCCTACTGGCGTACGCGACGGCAATGCTTACTCTCGCAGCGCTATTCTACATAGGTTTTGTTGTTGGCTACCGTATTCATCAGAAACTTAAATAAACTTCTGTCTCAACCTGAGCTTAATAACGGATACTTAATAGCTGAAAAGGGAGCAAAGGCCCCCTTCCCAGATATCAGCATATAGATGTTCTATGCCCGTTTTAATCATTAAGGTGGTATACCCTCAACGATTGTTGCATGCCTAAAACATCATCACCTAAATACTCAACCGTCATTGGAACGTTGGCCAATAGAGTAAAACTGGAGTCACTGAACCTTCCATCAACATCACTCTCCAAATGAACAAAAAACGCAGGCTTATCTGCAACCAATGTAATTTGGCTACCCTCAATCGAGACATCAATATTGGCTTTCGCTATCGGCAAGGTTTTTAGCTCGTGAGTACTAAACCATGTGTTGCTTATTCTGTCTTCACCGATTTGCGCTTCAACATAGAGGAAGCCTGACGTAAGTTCATCCTTCTCAACCGATTCATCCAATTGCCACAAAATCGTATTGCTGTCTGCTATGGCTGTTTGTTCTAAGCTCCAACATTGCTTTTCTTCCCCTTGCCAATCTACCCACTTGAGCAGTGCGTTGACGCTTGCGGGCTCTTTGGCATCATTGAGCAAATGCAGGCTCAACTTGCCTGTATGCTCGGAAAATACCAAATACTGCGGCGCAAAAAAGCGTTTTGTATGGTAGTGTAACTGCTTCCAACGACCACTGTATTCCAAGCTAGACCAAGAACTGACAGGCCAATTGTCGTTGAGTTGCCAGTACAGCATGCCGCGACAAACTGGAGAAATGGCACGCCAATGATCGCATGCAGTTTTGATCGCGATTGCCTGCTGAACTTGGCTTAAATACAGCATGCTCTCGAATCCAGAAGGAAAACGAAAATAACGCGTGAACATCTCTGTGATGATACTGTTACCACGAGGATTCTTCTGATGTTGTTCAAAGGTTAGGGACGTGATATTCCAATCTTGCTCCGGGACAAACTGCTTAACTTCTGCAAAAGACGGCCAAGATTGAAAACCAAACTCAGAGCAAAAACGAGGATTCACGTCAAGGTAGGCATTGAATGATTTTCCTGAGTGCCAAACGTCCCAAAAGTGCATATCGCCTTTACTATCATCATGCCACGCGTCACCGAAATCCAGTTCACCATTACACGGGGAACTTGGCCAGAAACGACGAGCGCTATCGTGCTCAGTAGTCACCTGCTCAATCATGCGGTTGAGGCGATCGTAGTTAACCGTGTATTTGACTTTGTTGTGCTTGGATTCTTCATACCAACCAATGGCACCAATCACTTCATTGTCACCACACCAAAGTGCTATTGATGGGTGCTCTTTAAGCCTAGGGATTTGGTATCGAAGCTCATCTTCGACCTCTTTTAAGAAGTCATTATCAGATGGGTACAGTGAACATGCGAACATCATGTCTTGCCACACCAACAAGCCAAGTTCATCACAAAGGTTATAAAAGGTTTCACTCTCATACTGACCACCGCCCCACACACGTATCATATTCATGTTGGCGTCAACCGCACTTTGCAAAAGGTTGCGATAACGTGTTTCGCACTCTCGCCCCGGCATTGCGTCAATAGGGATCCAGTTGGCGCCTTTGGCATTAATTGGTACGCCATTGATGATAAATTCCATCGCAGAGCCATGTTCATCAGCTTGGTTATTTAGGGTTAACTGACGCAAACCAACGTTGCGCGTTAACTTTTGCTCTCTGCAAGAAATGGTAATGGGGTAAAGATAAGCTTCGCCATAACCTGATGGCCACCAGCGTTGAGGCTCCGAAATGTGGAACTGGCAGTGATAGTGGCCACTTCCTTTTGTTTGAATACATTGACGCTCACCATTAAATTCAACAATCAGTTCATGGCGTTGACTGTCCGTTTCCACTTCAACTACTACATCAAGAAACACACTCTCATCGGCTTGCCATTGCTGCTCTGTCGAGAAGCCTTTGAGCCAAAGCTCATTCACAATGTCGATTTGAATGGGGTCGTAAATACCCGATACCATCAAGCAAATACCCCAGTCCCATCCGGAATGACATTGCGTTTTTCGGATCAAATTCATGTGCGGAATTTGATTATTTCCCATTGCAGAAGGGATTGGGAAAGGCAATTTTTTAGCACGTTCCACACCTTCTATATCGACTCTGGCGAATTGAACAAGAACAGTATTTATGCCCTGTTTTAAATAAGGTTTGATATCAACTCGTTGTTGATTAAACATGTTGCTGCAAGTTAGTGCTAACTCACCATTAATATAGAAAGTTGCCAAGGTATCGACACGAGTTAGCGTCATCCAAACTTGCTTGGCAGACAACGTAAACGCATCAACTTCAAACTCACGCGAGATATGCCACTCACACTCTTCAATCCAACGAACTTTGTTTTCATTATCGGCAAAATAAGGATCCGGAATGCGCTCTGCTTGTAAAAGCGCCGAAATATTATCGCCCGGAATAGACATTGGAATTTCAATATCGGGACGCTGTGGCGAGGTAAGTAACCACGGTCCATTAAGTTCGAAGTGAGCCATTGAGTAAACCTCAGTTTGGAGAAGAAACATGTTTGCTCAATGTAATCCTGAGTAATCCATGCAAAAACAAGGGAAATGTTATTTACATACGAAATGCGGTGCACTTCACGTAAAAACACTTTCCTTTGATCTCTACCCAAAAATCAGCAACTTGGCTAACCTGTTAAAAATTAATCGAAATCTAAGGTTATATTTGCAACTTCGACATGTTAACATCATCTGCTTTTTGAACATCCTCACACTTTTCGTCGAAACGATGTGAGGGGAAATGCACGGCTTCATAGCCCTAAAAAGCGAAGTAATTATGTCAAATATGACGAATGCCGCCTCCCACACAGCGCCTATTCAGGATGCTGACTATTCTGCTATTCATCCCCCATCTCTGCTCAAGCGCCTCGAACTCACCAATCCTGTCTTTTGGTTAAGTGGTAGCTTCCTCACTCTATTCGTTTTACTTGCTCTAACGAATACCGACTCTCTAACCGCAATGGTTAACACCGGCTTCGGCTTTGCTACTAAATATTTCGGAGCTTACTGGCAAGTACTGCTTCTTCTGAATTTCCTAATTGGTTTGGCTCTTGCGTTTGGTCGCACTGGTTATGTGCGCCTAGGTGGTCTAGCGAAACCTGATATTGATAACTTTAAGTGGTTGTCAATCGTACTCTGTACTCTACTTGCAGGTGGTGGTGTGTTCTGGGCCGCAGCTGAGCCTATCGCGCACTTTGTGACTGCTCCGCCTTTATACGGTGAAGCTTCACCGAAAACTGCCGCAATCAATGCTCTATCTCAGTCTTTTATGCACTGGGGCTTCTTAGCTTGGGCGATCCTTGGTGGTTTATCTTCCATTGTCTTAATGCACTTGCATTACGATAAAGGCCTGCCTCTTAAGCCGCGTACTCTGCTTTACCCTGTGTTTGGCGATAAAGCCATTAAAGGCTGGATTGGTGATGTTGCTGACGCATGTAGCATTATTGCCGTAGCAGCAGGAACAATCGGCCCTATCGGCTTCTTAGGTTTACAAATTAGCTACGCGCTAAACTCATTGTTTGGCCTGCCAGATACGTTCGTAACGCAAAGCATGGTTATCATGGCAGCGATCCTGATGTATACCCTTTCCGCACTAAGCGGTTTGAGCAAAGGTATTCAAATCGTCAGTCGTTACAACATTATTTTGTCTGTGCTGTTAATTGGTTACATCCTGTTCTTTGGACCGACAAGTTTTATTGTTGATGGCTACGTACAAGGCGTTGGTCGCATGGTAGATAACTTCTTCCCAATGGCGCTTTACCGTGGTGATACGGGCTGGCTAAGCTGGTGGACAGTATTCTTCTGGGGTTGGTTTATCGGTTATGGCCCAATGATGGCGATCTTTATTGCTCGTATCTCTCGTGGTCGTACAATTCGCCAATTGATCATGTCTATTAGCATCGCGGCACCGCTGATTACTTGCTTCTGGTTTAGTATCGTTGGCGGCAGTGGCCTTGCGTTTGAACTTGATAACCCTGGCTTGATTTCATCTGCGTTTGAAGGCTTTAACTTGCCTGCAGCACTGCTAGCGATTACCGGTGAATTACCTTACCCAATGATCATTTCGGTTCTGTTCCTGATCTTAACGACAACATTTATCGTGACGACAGGTGACTCGATGACTTACACAATCAGTGTGGTAATGACGGGCTCTACGGAACCAAACGCAGTGATTCGCTCATTCTGGGGCTTGATGATGGGTATTGTCGCTATTGCGCTTATCTCAATGGGCTCTGGTGGTATTTCTGCATTGCAGTCTTTCATTGTAATTACCGCCGTACCTGTGTCTTTCATTTTGCTGCCAAGCATTTGGAAAGCGCCTGGCATAGCAAGTAAAATGGCAAAAGAGCAAGGCCTCGTTTAAACCGCCTCTCTAACCAATATGCGAAAAAGAGCCCTTCATTGGGCTCTTTTTAATTCTGCGCTTTATCCTACGCTATCAATGCGAATCATCACTGCATCTGGACGCCAATACTCGAATTCGCAGTCCATTAATTTGCCATCTTGTTTGTAGTTTACTCGACGAATTTTCAGGACGGGTTGTCCTTCAGCTAGGTTCAACGCCTTAGCGACATGAGCAGGCGCTGACGTTGGAATCACATCAAAACGAGAGCGCTTTGTCTCGTAGCCATACTTCTCACGATAAATACCTGTCAGTGACATGGTGAGGTTCTCGGACAATATACCTTCAAACAGTGCTGCTTTGAGTATATTTTCAACAAACAATACCGCTCGCCCATCAATAAAACGTAACCGTTCAATCACATAAATTGGGGTAATTCGCTCCACCTCTAACGATTTGGCATACTCACCTGCGGCCATTTCACTTCGCACGTTGAGTAACTTAGTTTCTGCAATACGATGCTGCTCTCGAATCATTTGATGGAAGTGAGAACGAGACAGCGGGTTGTAACAGATACGCTCAGGAGATACATACCAACCCCGGCGCTCTTCTCGATAAATAAGACCTTCAGTTTCCAAAGACACCAACGCATCTTTGATAGTGATTCGAGTCGTAGAGAACAGCTCACTGAGCTCTCTCTCTGACGGCAGTTTTTGTCCTTCCGACATGATGCCGGAAAGAATCTGCTGTTTTAAGCTGCTTCTAATTTTTCCTAATTGGGTACCAAATTCTCCGGTGCCTGTCGCTCTCATTCTGATCTAGTCCAACGATAATTTGACGAATAACATAAGGCGTTTACGTAACAAAAATATGACATTAATCAACAGAACACATATTGAGCGTATGAAATATAAGTGCCATAGAAATTCATAAAAACTGTCAAATTACTTGCGCTAAATCGTCACATTCCATCCATAGCATAAAAAGCGAACTTACTGACCTAGTCCAGAAGGATGGAGACAATGAAAACTTTGCTAAGTCGTTCAATTACTGCACCAGCGGCAATCATCGCGGTAACGCTTGCAGCACCAACAGTAGCGAAAGAAGCCGATATTGAGTCATTGGTTACCGCAGCACAAAAAGAAGGGGCGGTTTACAGTGTAGGTATGCCTGACAGTTGGGCGAACTGGAAAGACACTTGGGCTGATTTAAAGTCAAACTACAACCTTAAGCACCAAGACACAGATATGAGCTCGGCTCAAGAAATCGCAAAATTCGAAGCTGAGAAGAAAAACGCGACCGCAGACATTGGTGACGTAGGTTTTGCCTTCGCACGTGTAGCGGTTAAAAAAGGCGTCACTCAGCCATACAAACCAACAACTTGGAATGACATTCCAGATTGGGCAAAAGACAAAGATGGTCATTGGGCACTTGCTTACACTGGCACTATTTCTTTTATCTCCAACAATAACCTCGTAAAAGACGCGCCAAAAACGTGGGATGACCTATTAAAAGGCGACTACAAAGTGACCGTAGGTGACGTCGGCGTAGCAGCACAGGCAAACAACGCAGTTCTCGCCGCAGCGTTCGCCAACGGTGGGGACGAATCCAACCTCAAGCCTGCGCTCAAGTTCTTTTCTGAACTCGCGAAGCAAGGTCGTCTTTCATTTACCGATCCGAACATCGCCAACCTAGAAAAAGGCGAAGTGGAAGTGGCGATCATGTGGGACTTCAATGCGTTGAACTACCGCGACAAAATTGACCGCGACCGCTTTACAGTGAGCATTCCTCAAGATGGCTCTGTGATTTCTGGTTATACAACCATAATCAATAAATATGCGAAGAACCCTAATGCAGCAAAGCTTGCTCGTGAGTACATCTTCAGCGATCAAGGGCAAATCAACTTAGCAGAAGGTTATGCGCGTCCAATCCGCACCAACATCACACTGCCTCAAGCGGTACAAGACAAGCTAATAGCTAACGACCAATACAGCAATGTTCACCCAGTGACTGACTTCTCAGCTTGGGAAAAGTCCGCACGTAAGCTGCCTCGTCAATGGCAAGAAAGTGTCTTAATCCACCAGCAATAAGAGTAAGTCGTTATGAGCAATAAGGTCATCCTTGTCGTTCTAGATGGACTGAACTATCAGGTAGCCCGTGATTGCATGGGCTACCTCAATGGTCTTCTAGAACAAAGTCGTTCCCAACAAGAAACTCGCGCAACGCTTTATCCTGTGCAATGTGAGCTGCCCTCTATGTCTCGCCCACTTTATGAGTGCATTTTAACGGGCGTTCGCCCTGTAGAAAGCGGCATCGTAAACAACAATATCGTTCGTCTATCCAAACACGATTCCATTTTCAGTTTGGCAAAAGCCCAAGGCAAAGTGACCGCTGCGGCTGCCTACCACTGGGTAAGTGAGCTTTATAATCGCGCGCCATTTGAACCTGTTCGCGATCGTTTCACGCATGATGAAACTCTGAATATCCAGCACGGCTGCTTTTACCATTGGGATCATTATCCTGATGAAGCCTTGTTCCTGGACGCAGAGTATTTACGTCGAAACTATCAACCTGATTTCTTACTGATCCACCCGATGAATATCGACGATACAGGACATAAGTTTGGCCTAGACTCTCGCCAATACCGCAATTGTGCGCGAGGTGCAGACATTATTCTTTCCAACTACATCGAACAATGGCTTGCTGATGGGTATCAAATCATTGTGACCAGCGATCATGGCATGAACAACGATCTTTCTCACGGTGGGATTTTACCTGAAGAGCGAGAAGTTCCTCTGTTTGTCATTGGCGATAAGTTTACCCATCAGGATTGTCATATTAAGCAAACTGATATTTGTGGCACCGTTTGTCAATTGCTAAACCTTGACCACACGAAGCCATACACTCAGGAATTGTTAGCACTATGAGCAGTTCTGTCCTCTCCCCAAGCTCTAGCGAATCACGCTCAAATTTGGCAAGTACTTGGTTAAAGCGCTTTAAGCCAGCCATTTGGTTAGTGCCTTTCGCGCTGTTTTTCTACCTATTTCAACTCGCACCGATGATTTGGGTACTGTTAAACAGCTTTATCTACGATGGCGAGTTTGCCTTAGATAACTACATTGAAGTGCTCGACTCCGCCTTTATGATGCAGGCGTTTGGCAACAGCTTGTGGTTAGCTGTGTGGTCGAGCATTTTTGGCTTAGCCATTGCGACTTTGTTGGTCTCTTCTCTACGCAGAGTCAATTCTAAAGTCCGCGACGGTGTAATTGCGTTTACGAACATGAGCAGCAACTTTGCAGGCGTACCTCTGTCATTCGCTTTTATTATTATTTTAGGCACCAACGGGGCAATTACCCTTTTGCTCAAGCAGTATGGCTTACTCGGTGATTTCGACCTTTATGGTAAATGGGGCCTGTTGGCCGTTTACATCTACTTCCAAATCCCGCTGGCAGTGTTGTTGCTCTACCCTGCGTTCGACGCGCTGAGTGATGATTGGCAAGCAGCCGCAGCGCTACTAGGTGCCAAAACATCGCAATATTGGGCAAAAATCGCTCTGCCAGTGCTCTCACCAGCCTTGTTCGGTACCTTTATTATCTTAATAGCCAACGCGATTGGCGCATATGCGAGTGTTTATGCGTTGACCTCCGGTAACTATAACGTCATCACAATTCGAATTGCGAGTCTGGTATCGGGAGACCTGTTCCTTGAACCTAATCTCGCCGCTGCAATTTCGGTGATTCTAATGGCGTTACTTGCCTTTATCACAGTGATTAACCAATGGCTCATTTCGAAAAGCTATGCAGGTAGGAAGTAGTCATGCACAACGTTAATACTCGATTCCATAAAACGGTGGTTTATTCCATTGTTGGGATCATGCTCATCCCGATTTTAGCGACCTTTGTCTATTCGCTTTCATCACGCTGGGGCGCCACGGTGCTTCCGGATGGCTTCACTTTTGATTGGTACGTTAAATTGCTGACCGACCCACGCTTTTTGCAAGCATTTGGGCGTTCGCTGTTTATTTGTATTGCTTCGCTAACCCTCAGTGTGATTCTGGTTCTGCCAGCGATATTCGTGGTGTTTTACTACTTTCCGAAGCTCGATAAGCTCATGAACGTATTGATTTTGCTTCCATTCGCTGTACCACCAGTGGTGTCATCCGTCGGCTTGCTTCAACTTTATGCTGACAGTGAAATCTCCCTTATCGGTACTCCTTGGATTCTAGTAGGTACTTACTTCACCATCGCGTTACCGTTCATGTATCGTGCGATTTCTAATAGCTTCGAAGCAATTAACCTTAATGATTTAATGGACGCTGCACATTTGCTAGGGGCAAGCACAACTAAAGCGTTTTTGATGGTCATTTTACCTAACCTCAAAAAAGGACTGATGGCATCGCTTTTCCTTTCATTTTCATTTCTATTTGGAGAGTTTGTGTTCGCCAATATTTTAGTCGGCACACGTTATGAAACCCTGCAAATCTACTTGTATAACATGCGTCAGACGAGCGGCCACTTTACGTCTGCCTTAGTGATGACCTACTTCCTATTTATTTTTTTACTGACTTGGTTGGCAAGTCGTTTCAGCCGAGGAGTCAAACAATGAGCTACGTAATAGCGAAAAATCTGACTAAACGTTTTGGTGATAACACCGTATTTGAGGACATTCACTTTAACATCGAGCAAGGTGAATTCATTACGCTTTTGGGCCCTAGCGGTTGTGGTAAATCGACACTACTTCGCAGCCTTGCTGGGCTTAACCCTGTCGATGGAGGCGAGATTTGGGTAAACGGAGAAGATATCACGCATCAAGTCCCGCAAGAGCGTGGTATTGGGATGGTCTTTCAATCGTATGCGCTGTTTCCCAATATGACCGTCGAAGGCAACATTGCATTTGGCTTAAAAATGAAAAAGCTTGCGAATGATGATATTCGACGTGAAGTGGCTAAAGTCATCAAACTGGTGGATCTGGCAGGTAAAGAAAAACACTATCCGCATCAACTTTCTGGTGGTCAGCGCCAGCGTGTCGCACTCGCTCGAGCGTTGGTGGTGAAACCTCGCATATTATTGCTTGATGAGCCACTTTCTGCGCTTGATGCCAAAATCCGCAAACACCTTCGTCAGCAAATCCGAGACATTCAGAAAGAGATGAATCTCACCACTATCTTCGTAACTCATGACCAAGAAGAGGCGATGATTATGTCTGATCGTATCTTCCTAATGAGTAAAGGGGAAATTGTTCAAGCAGGAACACCTGAAGAAATTTATACTCATCCTGCTAACGAGTTTGTGGCCGGTTTCATGGGGCACTACAACCTTGTAGAGGCCAATAAAGCCAAGCAACTCTTCAACATTGATACCGAATGGAAAGTAGCGATTCGCCCAGAGTCTATATATGTAAAAGAGCAAGGTCGTCAATATGATAGCCACATCTCAGCGCCACAAGTAGGTACGATCACCAACCACCAGCTTCTAGGTAATGTTATTCGCTATCAAGTGAACGTTGAAGAGTGTGAGCTCACTGTTGACTTGCTTAACCGCTCTTCAGAACGCTTACTAGCGAATGGCAGCCAACTAGAGCTACTCTTTAACCTAAACGAAATTCAACCAGTGAGAGCCTAAACATGTCCAAACCTTTGTATGTTTTTGATATGGATGAAACCCTAATAAACGCTGACTGCGCAATGATTTGGAACGAGTTTATGGTTGAGAGAGGCATCGCGACTGATCCTTTATTTATTAAGGAAGATCAGCGTCTAATGGCCTTGTACTCTGAAGGCAAAATGGACATGGAAGACTATCTAGCGTTCTCCATGAAGCCACTAGAAAACATGCCGATTGAAGAAGTAAACGCCTTGGTTGAAGAATGTGTTGAAAGCCATATTTTGCCTAAACAGTTTCCTCAAGCCAAAACCCTGATTGAGCAACTGTCTCGTGATGGTATAGATATGGTTATCATCTCTGCCAGCGTCACTTTTTTGGTGGAAGCCGTTGGTCGCCGTCTTAATATTCCAACCGCACTCGGCATCGATTTAATCGAGAAAGACAACCGTTATACCGCTGAAATCGACGGTGTCCCTAGTTATCGTGAAGGTAAAGTCACGCGCTTAAAACAGTGGCTAGAAAATCAGCCTGAGCCTTATTCTGAAATCCATTTCTATACCGATTCAATCAACGATTTGCCTTTATGTGAATACGCAGATTACACCTACCTGGTAAATCCATGCTCACGCCTAAAAGAACACGCGAATCGATCAAATTGGACGCTATTACGTTGGAATTAGCCTTCGGTCTTTATAGCAATAAAGGGCAGCTAACTGCTGCTCTTTTCCTTTAATTGCCTGGTTATACGTGAACTCAAATTTGAGACCATCGAAAAACAAACACACCAGTAACAAAATGGCGTAAGCCATGTCGAATTATTAAAAATAATGAAGATTTAGCAGTGTGATATGACAAGATTTATATAACCAAAATGAATAAAGAAAGGGCCCTCTATATCTCATGATGTATTCAAATTCGACAGTCAAGCATTCCAGGAACAATAGAACAACATATTCACAATCCAGACTAACGATAATGAAAACATTGATTGAAGAATTAACATTTTAACAATCATTGCAACAATGTTAACTTTAGCTCCGTTGGTCGCGCTGGTGGTAAGCCTCTCACCAAGCCTATTGTCAGTTTTATATGGACGTTCGACCACCTCCAAAATGAATAGACACCCAATTTGGTGCCCTTTATTACGCCCGCAGAGGAAATTCTTTGCGGGCTTTTTTCTTTAAGTTGAAAGTCAGAGCGCACAGGATCAATTCTATTTGGTCAATCTCTCTACCTTGGAGGTAGTATACGAATCAACAAGCGGAGACAATTCTAGTAACTCTAACACCTTTTTCTCAAAGGTTTCATCAGCACTTCTCACCCAATCTAAAAACTTTTTTTGAGCAAACATAGGCTCGATTTCGTATAAAAACTCGATACTAAAGTAAAACTCATTTTTAATATGCAAATTGTAAACTCTTCGATAGTCCTTCTTATACTCCAAGTTACCTTCTACGTATTTTGAGTACGTTTTCTCTCCAACATCAATAGCCTGGCATTTAATTGGGGGGTAGCCGCGAAGAAACTCTCCTACGAGAAATTCTTCTTTCGCTCTCTTTTTTTCTTCGCTTATCGGCTTTAATCCCCAGCGATGATTTGCGTAATCGATAGCATCATTCATCATCTCTGTATGATCTCCTTTCTTAGATCCTTCAGGAGACTCTAGAGCATGATAAAACCCCACATACTCTTTTTCTATGAATGAAGACAATTGATTGACGGAACTAATATCCTCATTGGCAGACTTGATCCTTAGCCTAATATATAAACCACCTTGTTTATTTATAGGTAATAGAGGGTTTAATATTTTTTTTTGAAATGAGAAATAAATAGAAGCCAATTTTATTAACTTTTCATGCCGTTCTTCTTTTGAGTCAACATCGAATTGTTTTAACTCCACAAGATCTTGGTATACATGCCCTTCATATATATTGTTCGGACACTCAAATGACAATACTAAGTCATCTATCTGGAATACATTATGTAGCAAGTTTGAAAAATCTGGCTTTCCTCGAAAGCCATCTTTACAAGTTTTAATAAGGCCCATATTTCTAACTCTTATTCTTTAAATATGCATCAATATCTTTTAAACGTTTACTAGCCATATTAGTACCAGACATCATCAGTTGTCGTCGATAGGATTCAACACCAAAATAGGGTAATGTATGTGGGCTCTCTGTGACCTCTCCATTCATCACCAATCCCAAGAATTTACAACAACGAAGGAGACTACTTGCCGATAATGGAGTTTGTCTCGCAGCAATATTTGGGACAATATCAAAGGGATTCGTTCGGGTTTTATTGTAGTTTATCTTCAAACCAAGCTGCTGTGCGTTTTTTCCTATCTTCGTTGTATTGGCCCCTCCAGCGTGCACCACAACTTGTTGATTCAATAGTTTTAAGCTCGGATTCTTTTTCCTTACATATTCAAACGCAGAGTTAAAAATAATGGCACCTTGACTATGTACTGTCCATTTCACTTGTTTACCCTGCTATGCACATTGTTTCATTACTGCTGCTAGGTGTTGAGCATTGTGCGAAGTAAAACGAGTTTTGTCATAAACACATTCAATAAGATCCAGCTTCGCATTATCAGAAGGGTTGTGAAACAACGTATACTCTGTTGGCTTATCTTCTTTATATGCCACCTGCGTATGTACTCCCATCAGTGTCGCCGCTTTCTCATAATCATTCAGCATTCCATTTACCGTAGCATGAAGCGTATTGACTTGGTGAGTTACTTGAGCTTTAGTGTGGTCCCATTCAGCCAACAATAACTTTGCTTCGTCATTGTTCTGCACCCCATTATACTCACCATTTTTACCTGTTTCTTTCTTCACATGATACATTTGGGTTCTTTGATGTGAATGCTTAAAAATAGACTTACCATGCAATTGTCGATCAAAAGCTATATCATGAATTACAACTTTCCCGTCTCTAAGGATACAAGTTAATAAATAATGATAATTTTTGAAGGGATACCTAGTTCGAAATATTCGAAGCAATGGATTACGTTTGTGTCTAACTACAGACGGTGTGCTTGGGTTAGATGAAAGAAAATACATTTCTTTGACAACTTGCTTCTGATCATATTCATTCAGAGACGCAAGCATGATGAGGGATTGTCTTGATAAGTATAGTTTTTTATTGCTAAAGAGTGTAGCTGAAAGTCTCACTCTTCCATGTAAGAATTGTTCAATCTCATTAACCGACTTATTACTTAGCCCAATATAATCAAAAGCCTCTTTCCTTTCAATAAACTCCCAAGTCATTACGAATCCCTCTTCAAATAAAAGTGAGGCATATACTAAGGTATTATTAAGGTCAACAAGGAGACTAGATCTTTCTGAATTTCAAATATATAGCATCGCCTCCAATTTAATGAAATCAACAATTTTAAAAATTACATTCATCCCCATCTCGATGATAAATCACTAGATATATACACCTATTGATACGAAGGTTAAGTGCCTTAAGTCACGTTTGAAACAAGAGACATTTAATCATGAACTACCAATTATTGGGGGAACGTACCCATAGATACTAATTATACAGTATACCTTTAACAAAAAAGCCAGCCTTAAAAGGCTGGCAAGTAGAGCAACAAGGTCAGTGCTTACTGCTAACTAGCACTGAACTCGTATTGGATTCATTTTCGTCTGTTAGTCTCTTTATCGTCGGTTATGACTTGCTTGCTTTCTCTTTGTGGCACGTTACCTTTACTAACTGTTCTTGCTCATCTTTAATGTTTTTCACGATACGCTCATCGCGTGCGTGGATGGCATCCATATTCATTTGCTGAATATCTGCTACAGCTTCATGCTTCATTTCAGAAAAGTCCTGACGTAAATCTGAGCTCCACTCCTCTTTGTCTAAAGTGTTAGCAGCAGCGATTGGTGATGACATTACAACAATAAGACTTAGAGTAGATAGAAATACGCTTTTCATAATAAGCTCCTTGAGGATTAGCAGTTCGTTTTAGTTACAATTTATATATTGCACATACGATGCCAACTTTTATTTTGTTATTTTTCAATAACTTAGCCAAGACTATATATTCATCATTATCTCCATCTGGTAAATTTCGCTAACCAAGTGTTAAATTAACCAAGAGAATCAAACACGCAAAAGGTATTCATAAAAAGAATAACTTATCAGGAGATTTTCTCGCTGTTCTTTCATCGAATAAATTACGTAACAACCCACTCTAGAACTGCTTTGAATCAAAATACAGAAATAAAAAAGCAGCCCGAAGGCTGCTCCTAATCGTTAACATCAAGCTTGTTAACTCTATATATTTACTTCAACGCTCGACGTCACTGGCGACTTTCTGAAACGATTGATAAAGCGATGAATAAACCCCTTAATCGATCTGAAAATATTTTTAATATCTTCAAGCATTAAATACAAACAAGGCACCAGCACTAAAGTCAGAACCGTTGCGTACAACACCGCAAAGCCCAAAGCTACAGCCATTGGTATGACAAAACGCGCCTGCAAGCTCGTTTCAAACATAATCGGCAATACACCCGCAAACGTCGTTATTGAGGTGAGCGTGATCGCTCGAAAGCGTGCACAGCCCGCTTCAACCACCGCTTGTTTGATGTTCATACCCTTTTCTCTCACTTGGTTTACGTAATCTGTCATAACTAGAGAGTCGTTGATAACCACGCCAGCAGCGGCGATCAAACCAAATGTCGACATCATACTGATATCCAAACCTAGCCAGAAGTGGCCCCAAATCGCCCCCGTCAGACTAAATGGAATGACTGACATTACAATCAAAGGTTGGGTATAACTTTTTAACGGTACGGCTAACAAGATGTAGACGATGATCATGCCTGCAATAAAGAACAGAATCTGTTCATTACGCTGCGCTGCCTGCTCTTCAATATCACCACCCAATTCCGTTTTCACACTCGGGAAGACTTGCTTCATGTCCGGTAAGATATTGTCGTCGATGACCTTCACGATTTCTTGAGGTTCAACCAATTCTTCGTCTATCGAACCATAGACATAAACGGTTTGATACCCGCCTTCACGTCGAATGCTACTCACGCCCGGCTGCTCGTTGATCTTCACCACATCACCCAGCATGACCTTCTTACCTGCTGGCGTGGTAATCACAGCGTAACGTAATGATGAAAATGCTTCACGTGTCAGTTGCGGGTAACGCACCATAACTTTGATTTCTTCACCATCACGAATAAGACGCTGTGCTTCACCACCGTAGAAGCTGCCACCCACTTGCTCTGCGATCATGGTGAGATCCAGTCCGAGATCGTACGCTACAGGCGCAAGAGAGAGGAGTACTTCTTTACTTCCTGAATCAATAGAAGATGAAATATCGTATAACCCTTCTTCCTGCTGTAAACGCTCTATCAAGTAACGCCCAGCCTCGTTCAATTCATTAATATTAGAACCAAACAGCAAGTAACCAAACTCATCTCTGTCACCGCCACCCGCGCTCTGCTCGCGGATTTTGATGCTCTTCATTCCAGGAATAACTGGCATAGCTTCACGCCAACGTCGAGCAAGTTCAAATGTATTGAACGGGCGTAATTCCTCATCAACCAATGGCACCAAAACACGGCCTTCGGTACGGCTTCTGTTGTATGAAAGCACATCACGAATCATACCTTGACCATGTTCTGCGATGGTCTCTGATTCAATTTTTTGCATCACACGTTCGATGGTCTTAAGAGCACTGATTGTTTGCTCACTTGAAACGGTATCGTTCATTTCAATAGTGATCGCAGGATAATCAGTAGGCACTTTAGGGTTAGGGATCACCCGAACATAATTCGCGTTGACCAAAGCCGCACTGATCAGCAGCAAACCGCAAAACACAGCAAACACTGTCCAGCGCCAATGCGTACATGTCGTGACAAAGTTACGATAAGTGCCGTTTACAAAGCCAAAAAAGCGTTGGTTAAATCGGTCACGCCAGCCACCAGGTTTAACTGGCTTAAAGTGAGTATGTGCGAGGTGAGCAGGAAGGATTAACTTCGATTCAATCAAACTGAAGATCAAACAAAGAATCACAACGCCCGCAATACCATAGAAGAAAGCACTATCAATACCGCTAGACAACAAGAAAGGGGCAAACACGGCAATTGTGGTTAAAACGCCAAAAGTAGCTGGCGTGGCAACACGTTTGACACCGCGAACCACATTTTCGACGCCACCGCCTTTTTCTTCAATTTCGCTGTAGGCGCTCTCTCCCATCACGATGGCGTCATCGACCACAATACCGAGCACCATAATGAAGGCAAAAAGAGATACGATGTTTACCGTGATCCCTAATGCAGGCATCATCATCACCGCGCCAAGAAAACACACTGGCAGCCCAATCATTACCCACATTGCCAAGCGAAAGCGCAAGAAAATTGTCAGCATAATCGCCACTAGAGCAGCGCCTTGCAGCAAATTTTTCAACATCATGTCGAGACGACCGTTTAAATAATAGGTCGTATCCACTAAGACTTTGAGCTTAACGTCCTGCGGCAATGTCTTGTTTTTTGCTTCGATATAATTACGAACAGACTCGGCAACAGGGATAATGTTCTGATCACGAGTCGCTTCAACAGACATGTAGATCGCATTTTGCCCTGAGTATTCAAAGTAGCGCTCTTCTTCCGTAAAGCCATCTTTGATCGTGGCGATATCTTGCAGTAAAACCTTTGCACCATTTGCGCCAAGCTTTACAGGAATATTCCTAAATTCATCACCACGGTAGTACTGATTTTCAATCCTTACTGCGATCATCCCTGAGTTTGTTTTGACTTCGCCCGCAGAAAAGTTGGCAGAATAACGACTGATCGCGCTGCTGATATCGCTCAACGTCAAGTCGTATTTACGAAGAACGAGTGGATCAACTTCAATCGCTATCTCTTCCTCTGGTGCACTCAAATACACCAACATGACATTTTTGAGTTGAAGTAATTCATCCTCGACTTGCTTAGCAATGGGTTTGAGCTCTTCAAGCGGTCGGTCCCCAACTAACCCCATTTCTATCACATCTTGACGCCACTCAACTTGGTAGACATTGATCGGTTCCATACCGGCAGGTAAGTTGGATAAAGTATCAATGCGTTGATTTACATCATCCAAGACACGCTTGATATCAGCATTAACGTCTACCTCGATAGAGACATACGCGCTACCTCTAGAGGCCGTTGAGACCGTTTTTTTAATCCCGGTGACATCTTTAATCGATTCCTCAACCTTAACGAGAATACTTTCTTCAATTTCTTGAGGTGAAGCGCCAGGATAAGTCGCACGAACATCAATGTAGTTCACCTCAATGTTCGGAAACATCTGCCTTTGAATAAAGAGAAAACTCACCACACCCATGATGATGATGAACACCATCAAAAGGTTGGCAGCGACGGGGTTATTCGCAAAATAGGCAATTAAGCCCTTTTGTTTAGTATCTTCCATGACAAACTCCTACTTACTGTACGACGGTTTCGGAGTTGTCACTCTTTTTTGCGATTTGTACCGCCATGCCTTTTTGAGGGTACTCCGGCAAGGTAAGTACCAACTTATCACTTTGCTCTAAGCCTTCCCCCACAAGTAAAAATTCACCTTCTGCTCTCAAGACCGTTACCGTCCGAGGTTGAAGTTGATTCTCACCATTCACTACCCATACTGTGCGATTTTTGACTAATTCCTGTGGCAGGCGATAGATATGCTTTAGCTCCTTACCTGTGAAGCTCACTTCAACGTAGGAGCCAAATTTAATTGGAGGCTGCTGATTATCAATACCATATGGGTCCGCGATTTGAATGACCATGTTAATCATTCGGGTAGCGCTATCAATCATGCCTAAATCACGAACAACTCGACCTTCTCTAGTGGTAGAAAATACACCTTGCTGCGTTACTGTCGCAGTGAGCTCACCAATGGATTCGGGTAAAAATGCACTATCAAAACCGGCAATTGGTACATGCACCTCCGCCACTTCAATGTTATTTAGCGTTGCAACTCGAGAGCCAGATGTGACAAATTGACCAACACCAATGTCACGCTCAACAACCAGCGCATCGTAAGGTGCAACGACTTTGCAATTTTCTAAATCTCTTTTTGCTCGTTTGAGTGCTGCTTGAGCCGACTTCACTTGCGCTTGCGCGCTCAAAACCTGAGGCTTACGTAAATACAGGTCTGTCACTTGCTTATCGCTCAGTCTCTTGGCCTGGCGTTTTGCCACTTCCGCTTTGGCTTGCTCCTCAATTAAGCTCGCACGTGCGCTAGCTAAATTGGCTTCGGCTTGCAAAACCGACGCTTCGTAGTTGTCACTTTCAATCGTGAACAGTACTTCTCCTCGTTTCACGATCCCACCCGTTACAAAATTAGGGTGCCAACTTATCACTTCACCACTGACTTGCGCGGAAAGGTGTGTTTTTTCAAAAGGGACTAACTCACCATGGCTGGTTATCACCACTTTATGATCGGTAGGAAAAAGAGAAGAAGCCTGAACGGTAGGCTCTGTAATGGCATCTTTGGTTGACTCTTTTTCCGGAGCTGTCGCGGCGATTGCGGCATATCCTGCATAAGAGCCACCAACGACAACGAAAGGTAAAAGCCAACGTAATACGGGTTTTGCTAACATCGAAAATCCTTTTTTATTGTTGTTTTCATCACCATGCTTTTATTAAATCTTTGACTCCCTGTAAGCATGATGGTGAGGGAATTACATTTGAATAGACGTCAAAGCAGCGCGTACCTTGCTTTTTCGGTTGCTAACTACAGAGTTATTGCCAATTCAAAGTTAATAAAATTAACAAAAAATTAACCAACTTCGCAAGTTGCCCTGACTTAACTCTTCATTTAAATAGCAAGGGACGTGCCAGGCATTTATTTATTAAAATTCAAATAGTTATTATTACTCAACTATTTTAACCAGTGTGCTATTGGTCATAACCACCAGATATTAGTGATTATGACCAATTCAGACGCAATCATAATTAAAATAAATGATTATCTGCGTTCAAAAAGGTGAACTTAATCCCGAGAACATGACAATTCATTGATTAATAGCCCGTTATCCAACCTTGTTGGATGCACGCTGCGACAACTTAGGTCTATAATTTCTGATAAGTAACACTCTGTAAGACAAGGAAATGTACTTTGTTACATACACTCGCTAAGCTGCTCTTCCCTTCTTTATTCACAATTTTATCGGCATGTTCATCCGTGTCATTGAACGATCCCAGTGAAAAATCCACTAGCTTCCAACTTGGGTATCAAGGTGACTCTGTGCTTGCACAGTACTTTGAAGCTTACGGGAAAGACCCAAAGTCAATAACTGGCTTTTCCCCGTTAAATCAAGGACACGATGCCCTTCTTGCTCGCACCTCTTTAATCGAGTCCGCACAAAAAAGCCTTGATCTTCAATACTATATTTACCGTGGTGACGAAACGAGTCAGCTAATAACGTGGCGCTTGTATGAAGCTGCAAAGCGTGGAGTCCGAGTAAGGCTGTTGCTTGACGATATGCAAAAGCGAAACGATGACGTGATGGCTGCACTCAATGCACATCCTAATATCGAAATCCGCTTATTCAATCCGCATCAGTATCGCGATTCCCGCTGGTTCGCACTTGCTAGCGATTTTGAACGTCTTAATCGTCGTATGCATAATAAGTCTTTGATTGCAGACAGTGTTTCTGCCATTGTCGGGGGTAGGAATATCGGCAATGAGTACTTTTCTTTTGAATCACAGGTCGAATTTGGTGATTTTGATCTACTGCTCTATGGTGAGGCGGTACAACAAACTGCAGATCAGTTCGACCTCTACTGGAATAGCGCCTATGCGATACCAATGGAATGGATAACACCGGACTCACAGCAAATTACAGACCTGGCGATTCAAAAGCAGGTCGACAAACTCCAGCTAGAGGAAAAGTTCTCAACCGGCCGTTATGACTTCACTAAACTGGATATGTACCAAGCTCTCAAACAAGGCAATCTCAAGCTCTACTGGGGAGAAGCAAAAGTATGGTTTGACTTACCCGATAAAGTTGCGACCCGAGAGAGCCAACTTATTGATAATTTAACGGAGCTGGTTAAAAGTGTTGAACATTCATTTGTTCTTATCTCCCCCTATTTCGTCCCAACCGAAGTCGGCACTCAAGCATTGAGTAACGCGGCCAAGCGAGGTGTTGATATCACGATAGTGACCAATAGTCTCGCCTCTAACGACGTGTTTGCCGTGCATGGTTGGTACGCAAAATATCGAACAGACCTGCTCGAAGCTGGGGTCAAGCTATGGGAAGTAAAAGCGAGCGCGAAACTCAAAAGCAAGTGGAGCCTCACGGGGAGCAGCAGAGCAAGTTTACACGCAAAAGCAATGACGATTGATGACAAAACTCTGTTTGTTGGCTCGATGAACTGGGATCCACGTTCAGCCGCTTTGAATACCGAAATGGCCGTTGTTATCGAACAGCCAGAATATGTGCAAATGTTTCTAGAACAACTGCCGAATCAATTGTCGAATAACGCCTATGCCTTAACTCTGCACGACGGAGACATTGTCTGGACTGACATAAAAACAGGCAAAGAATATGATTCTGAACCAGAGGCCGGAGTATGGCGAAAAATGGGCGCTTGGTTCTCCGGCATATTGCCAATTGAAGATCAGCTATAACAATTGCCAATGTTTCAAAACCTCCCCGATAAAGCAATACAAGAATGGACACTAGATTTGGGGAAACACAATAAATACAAGGAAGTTCAATGTCAGCACAATGGAACGAGTACTATCAGAAAATTTTAAACCAACCTCACCGCCCAAACGTAGAAAATGCCGTAAACCTACTGAAACTCGAGAGCAAAGTCGCTCTTGATATTGGCTGCGGAATAGGTCGAGACAGTCATTTTCTCCTCGAACAGGGGTTTAACGTTCACGCATTTGATAGCCATGAAGATGCAGTAAAAACTTGTTTAACACGCTTTGAAGGCCACAAGCGTTTCTCAATTTCACAGTGCTGTTTTACTGAGTTTGACTATCCTCAATGCAGCCTGGTTATCGCGAATGCCAGTTTGTTCTTTTGCCCGGACGAAGGCTTTGAGCAAGTTTGGACCAAAATAGACAGTGCCTTACAACCTGGCGGTATCTTTTGCGGTGATTTCTTAGGAGTAAAAGACTCCTGGGTTGCATCAGAAATGCATCCGAACATTACCGCATTAACGAAAAAGGAAGTGGAAAGTTTATTCGAGGATTACGAACTCATTTCATTGAATGAAAGAGATGAAGACGGAACCACGGTAGTCGGAAGCCCAAAACACTGGCACATGTTTAGTGTGACCGCTCGCAAGCGCTAAAAGCGGTCTCTCAAGAAAGCAGCACTTCAAATCAGTGCTGCTATCAGCGATTAATTGACTGGATACACCACTTCAAAACGCTCCAAAACTAGCGTACGTTTCTCATGCCAATCTATGTTCAACTCATCGCATTCAGCTTTAAAAAATGCAGTATGCGCGTCACGCCACCAGTTTAAGGTTCTATCACCTTCGCCTTCTGCGTAGGCAAACTCTGCGGTTACATCCTCATATTTGCATGTGCTGACATCAGTAATTCGTATCACACAAACGGGGTCCCCGTTCCAATTCGTGACGACTTGTAAATGGCCCACTTGTGGCATGCTTTCGCCATGCTCTCGATACCAAAGTTCCATACTGCAAGAGGCGGTTTTCTGTCCAATTCGAACCAAATCGGCGCATACGTTGGCGTTGTATTCATCGGCACAATAATAGTCAGCACTAACTGATGGTACGGCTGCTCTTTGTTCTGGTGACAATAATTTTAGATACTGCTCTAAGTAATCCTTAGCTCGCGCGTCCATGCTCACTCCATTAATCATAAATTCGCAAGGAGGATAAAAGATATCACGGCAAATAACCACCAGGAACAAACTGAAAAACAACAAGAATATGACTTTTACGTAGACGACAATTATTTCTTTTGTAATAACTTTGCTAAACGTTTGTGCTATTTGCTATTGTTGCATGGTCTATCTGTACTCTTCTCGTGAAAGGACGTTTTATGCGCTTATTTATTGGTATTTTTTTCTCGCTGATACTTGCCTTGCCGACGATGGCATCGGACGAAAAGTATTCAGAATCGGATCTGTTAGATAGACCATTAATGGAACGCTATATTTTAGATGAGCTAAAAGCACTGCGTCAGGACTATCAGAGCCTAGAAAAACGAATGATCACAGAGATCACCGACCGCGAGCTGACGGTTGCGGATAAATCGTTGAACTATGCCAACGTGACCGTAACCTACTTCTTCTACATCATCGCAGGTGTCGCATCGCTGATCGCCTTTGTAGGCTGGCAATCTCTGCGTGAGTTTAAACACAACACCAAAGAGATGGCGGATAAACGATTAGAAAAGATCGCCCAAGAATACGAGAAGAAATTTGTAGCACTGGAGCGAGATTTAAAACGCAAAACTCGAATTATCAGTGAAAACAATAAAGAAATTGAGAAAATCAACGAGATCCATAACTTATGGTTGCGTGCGCAAAGCTCACAAACACCAGAGCAACGTATTGAAATCTATGATGAGATCTTGCTGATTCGCCCAGGTGATTTAGAAGCGTTGACTTACAAAGCAGACGCCGCGATGGAAATCAACGAATACCACTGGGCACTGAGCATCTGTAACCGCGTACTTGAAGTCGATTACACCAATGGTCCTGCACTGTATCAACGTGCTTGTGCATACTCTCGTCTTGGCATTGAAGAGCAAGCCATTGAAGACTTGGAACGCGCTATTGAATACAGCCCATCTATTCGTGATTTGCTTGCCGAAGAGCGAGACCTCGAATTGCTGCATGGTAACGAGCGCTTTGAAAAGCTCTTACACCTAGCAAACGAATAATGGAATGAACAGCATGAGTAGTCACTTTAACTTAGAAGACGCCAGCCAAGTGTTGGTTGGCGCTTTTGCCCTCGCCGTCCCCATCTCTTTTTCTGAAGAGGCGTGGCGACTGGGTGAAAGCTTGCCAATGGCAAACCTGCTCATGCTGTTAAGCCTTTCTGTCATTTTCCTCAGTTTTTTCGCCTATCAAAGCGTATTCCAAAGCCACATCAAAAATCGCGTATCCATTTTTATTTTTCGTGTGGTTATCGCATACCTCATTGCGGCCGTTGTGGTGGCGTTAGTTCTTTTCTGTCTTGATAAGCTGCCACTAATGAATGAACCTTTGGTTGCGATAAAACGGGTCATCGTCATCACAATGCCGGCGTCAATGGGTGCGATTGTGGTGGACAGTTTCGACAAAGAATAGGAATAGCACCTACTCTTCTAACGTTAAATTAGAACCCGAGTGGTCTTTGCCTAACACATCTTCTGGGTTTCGCAGCGCGCAGGTTTCTAACGACAAACACCCGCAGCCAATGCATCCACCCAAATCGTTTTGCAGAGCTTTGAGCTTTTGAATTTTTTGCTCCAACTGTTCATGCCAATGACTCGCCATGACTTCCCATTGCTGTTTGTTTGGCGCTTGATGTTTCGGCAGCTCATCTAGCGCATGTTTGATTTCTTCTAACGACAACCCCACTTGCTGTGCCGCTTTAATAACCGCAACACGGCGCAACACACTTCGATGATAGCGACGCTGATTCCCTTGATTTCTCCAACTCGAAATCAGTCCTTTTTGTTCATAAAAATGCAGGGCAGAGACCTTCACTCCGGAACGTTTTGCCACTTCTCCTACGCTGATTTCCATCCTTGACTCCCTGTGTATCAATTTTGTTAAAAAAATGCTTTACCTCAAGTTTACTTGAGGTTTTAAAGTTTCACCATCTTAATTAACGCTAAACCCAGATGGTCTCGAAATAATGCGTTCGGAATGAACAAGTTGGTTGACAAACACAGCACCGTTATAAGCCAACGTTTTGAAATCCAAAGGGAACTTGAGGCAAACATAATGAAAAATAAAACTCAGCCGTACTTAGCTGGCCGCTTCTTCGACAGTATCTCATCTGGCTTGTTCATGATGGCACTGCCATGGGTCATGCTTTCCGAGCCCAAAATGGGCACATTCGTCGCTTTAGTTTCTCTGAGCTGCACCGCGATTTCTTTTCTGGCAACGCCTTTCTTTTCCACTTTAGTTGACCGACACTCACGCAAAGCACTCCTCGTACTCAATCAATGGATTCAATCGGGAATGGCTTTGGTGGTGTTCATTGCTTATTGGTTAGGGTTTGAGTCCCACTGGCTGCTGGCTTTTGCGCAATTGGTGTATTGGGTTTCGAGTAACTTTGCATGGACGACCAACAACGCCTTCACTCAAGAAAATTATCAGCATCACGAATACGCAAAAATTTCGGGTCAGCAAGAAATTGTAATGCAATCCACGACCCTAGGAGCTGGTGCGTTGGGTATTGTTTTGCTTGAAATGTGGGGAATGAAAGAGTTTGCTTTGTTTGCAGCCAGCGCATCCGCTTTGGCGGCGATGTTTTATATTCTGACGCCGTATACCCAACAATTAAGAGCATCAAAATCTGTCGCTTTCATCGCACAACTCAAAGAGAGCCAACAAATATTCCGTCTCGAACCCCGCTTTTATGGCTTTATTCTGCTCTCTTGCCTCTCTTATCCTGCATTGACGTATTTGAGCAAATTGGTGCCGATTTGGTTTTCTGAACAAGGCATCTCTGGCGATTGGTTTGCAGGGTTCAACATCAGTTTTGGTATCGGCTCGTTGCTAACTGGCTTCTTTGTCACCAAAGTGCTGAGTCGCGCCTCCCATAGCCACATTATGTTCGCTTCGATGGTCATGGTATCTCTGGCGTTTATCGGAATGAGTTTTGCGATAAGCCCGTTGACCATCTTATTGTTTACAGCTCTGTTTGGTGTGTTTAACGCGCTAAATCGCATTGCAAGAGTCAACTGGATGCATCACACCGTAGCGGTTCATCAACGTGGTCGTGTTGATGGCGGCATCAACATGTTTTCCACCACCATTCAATCTCTCAGTTATGTATTAATCGCGATGTTGAGTCATTACGAGCTAACACAATACGGTTTTGCAATCGCAGCTGTTGTCATGGTGTTAGCAGTGGTATTGATGGGATTACTCAGCCGAGACGTCGAGCCGTTTAACGATCTGCCCCTTCATGCGGCTGCAAAGTAAAGCGGTATAAATAGAGATGACGAAAAGGAAGACGACCAACATCGTCTTCCTAATTTTCTACACCAGCACTTTTTTCCTCTATCGCTCATCAGCAAGGTTGGGTATTCTGAGGCGACCAACATGAGCAGAAGGAACTCGCAGTGAACTTAAGACAATTGGAAGTCTTTTACGCCATTATGCAAGCAGGAACGGTGTCTGGTGCTGCTCGCTTACTGCACGTTTCCCAACCTAATGTCACTCGAGTTCTCGCCCATACAGAACAACAACTGAGCTTCGCTTTATTTGAGCGTGTAAAGGGGCGTCTCGTTCCCACTCAAGAAGCCAAAGCCTTATTGCCAGAGGCAGAAAAGGTCTATCAACAACTCGGACAATTTCGTTCCCTGACCAACAAAGTCAAACAGGGAACTCAACATTTACGAGTCGGTGCCCCGCCCGTTTTGGCCGCGCACTTGTTAGCGCCGACTGTCGCGTTGTTGTCGAAAGAACACGGCATCTCCTTTGAGCTATTAACGGCCAATCGCGATGAGCTGTGCTCTGGGTTGCTGAAACATGAATTGGATGTCGCCATCGCGTTCGGTGAAGAAACACCACCAGCGATCATGGGGCACGTGTTATTGAAAGAAAACTTAGCACTGATCGCTCCTAAAAGCGCAGCGATACCCGCAGAAAAAACCGTCATTTTAGAAGAACTCATCAGTCACGATTTACCCATTATCGGTTTAGATAGCCGAGACCCTTTGGGCTTATTGTTGCATCAAACCTTGTCAGCGCGTGACGAGCATTATCAACATGCCATCACTGTGCGCAGCTACTCCGCAGCGGCTGAACTGGTGAAACACCAAGCAGGATTCGCCATTGTCGATCCATGGACTACAAAACAATATCGCCAAGATAGTGCCATTTCCGTGCATGCTTTGGAGCCAAACATGTCCTTCTCTGTCTCTATTTTATTCGCAGAGCACACACCTCAATCAATTGCGACAAAGCAATTTATCACCGCCCTAAAACAACAGATGGTTTAAAAGTATAACCTGAAGTTATACCTGCCTAACAAATAAGCATTCGGTTTCCTAAATCAGTCTGGCTACATTAATGAGCAATAACGATGACGAAGGGAACCATCATGCAAATTGCTCAACCTTACCTACTCTTTCTTGGCGATGTAACCGATCCACTCGCAGCAAAAACCGCGCGTGGCATATACCAATGGCGATCTGAGATTTGTCTTGGCCAAATCCGCCTGATGCCAGAAACCGTATCGCTTGGTTTAACCGACATGACACTACAACAAGCGCAGCAGCAAGGAGCAAAAACGCTGGTGCTTGGCACAGCAAACCCGGGGGGAGTCATTCCCGAAGCTTGGCAAGCAACCTTACTTGAAGCGGCAGAAATGGGATTTGAAATTGCATCGGGCATGCACCAACATTTGGCGGAATTTGCTCCTCTTGCCGATCTAGAACAACGCGGATTAACCAAACTGTATGATGTTCGCCATTATGATGCCCCGCTCAAGGTCGGCAATGGCAAAGCTCGCGCAGGCAAGCGAGTACTTACTGTAGGGACAGATTGCTCCGTTGGCAAAATGTACTCAGCCCTCGCCATTGAACACGCATTAAAGCGTAAAAACTGTCGCGCAGAGTTCAAAGCAACGGGTCAAACCGGAATTCTCATCGCAGGCAGTGGCATTTCAATTGATGCCGTAGTTGCCGATTTTATCTCCGGCGCAGTAGAAGCGATCAGCCCCGACTTCACCGACCACGATTGGGACATCATCGAAGGGCAAGGTTCGTTATTTAACCCTTCGTTTGCTGGCGTAAGTTTGGGCTTACTTCACGGCGCACAAGCGGACGCTCTGGTACTGTGCCATGAGATTGGTCGCCCGCACATCCGCAACTTACCACATGCGAGCTTGCCAACCATTGAACAAACGATAGAAGCGAATCTGGCCGCTGCCCGCCTAACAAATCCAAAAGCTCAATTAGTGGGTATTTGCTTAAATACTTCGGCGATCAGCGAAGAAGATGCTGCCCAGTTATGCCAGGATTGGAGCGACAAATATCAGGTGCCCGTCACCGACCCTATGCGTTTTGGCGTTGATGCGGTTGCAGATAGGCTCCTTACGATTTAGGAAACATTTACGGTTTAGAAAATAACTGCGGTTTAGGGAAAACTAGTGAGATGAAAATTCATGTAGAACCCGTCACGATTGCTATGGCGACACCATTTCGCATCTCTCGCGGCAGTCGGACAGAGTGCCACGTAGTCCGCGTGACAATTGAACATCTGGGCATGATCGCACAAGGAGAATGCACGCCATACCCTCGTTATGGTGAATCGGTTGAATCGGTAATTAAGGCGATTTCTCACGCCGCGCATGAACTGCAAAGTTTGTATGCCAAAGGCGAAGCTGATGTCATGGCTCTCAAAAGCCAGCTTCAATCATTATTGCCCGCAGGAGCGGCAAGAAATGCGTTGGATTGCGCGCTTTGGCATCTTCTTGCGCTTTTGAACCACAAGCAGCAGGTTCACGACCTCTTTACGTTACCTGAGGCGATTGTGACGGCGATGACGGTTTCTATCGATACGCCGCAAGCGATGGCAAAACAGGCGCAAGCTTACCTTAGCCAAAGCGCAAAACTGCTTAAGGTAAAACTGGATGGTGAACACGTGATTGAGCGCGTTGCAGCAGTGCGTGACGCCGCACCGCACACGCAAATTGTCTTAGATGCGAATGAAGCATGGCAAAACCTCGACCTCGCTACGGTATTTGCTCAACTCCAACCGTTTAATATCACCATGATCGAGCAACCGTTGCCACAAGACTGCGACGACGTACTCGCCAGCATTCCGCACCCCATTCCACTTTGCGCCGATGAAAGTTGTCACACCAAAGAGCAATTACATCAGCTTGTTGGCAAATATGAAATGGTGAACATTAAGCTAGATAAAACGGGCGGGCTCACAGAAGCACTATTACTAGCCGACGACGCCCAAAAACTCGGTTTTAGCCTCATGTCCGGTTGTATGTTGGGGACGTCGCTGGCAATGCGGGCTGCGTTACCTATTGCTGCTCAGGCGAGCGTTGTCGATCTTGATGGCCCGGTGTTGCTCGGACGAGATGTAACGCCGAGCTTAGTTTATCGCGACGGCGAAATCGTTCTTTCCAAATAGCCTAAATAATCCCGAGGTTTTGATCGAAAAGTCAGAACCTCTGAGTTTATGATCTCGATTAAAAAACAATCAGCCCCATCATGAAATAAGTCACATAAATTATACGGTTATTACGGCATGCTAAGATTACAGTAGTCCAAGAAGGTGGTCTTATGCATCGAGTCATCCGGAAAATGACATGGAAGACGAATAGGCGGTAATCCCGCCCTACTCCAATGCAGTGCGTGGGTTTCTCTAACAACCCACTTCCTAGCAATTCGTAGGTTTTTCACGCCATCTTGCAAGGAGGCTCTATGCCTATAAACAAAATACGCAATATCGCTTTCGTCGGCCAAACCGGGACCGGTAAAACCACGCTGATAGAAAAACTGCTCTTCACCTGCGATGCCACGCACCATTTAGGCAGCGTAGAAAAAGGCGATACCGTTACCGACTTCGACCCTCAATCCATCCAATATCAACACAGTATTGAAGCAACGCCAGTCGCACTGCGCTGGAATAAACACCGGCTCAATATCATCGACACTCCGGGACAAAACGAGTTACTTGGCCGTACGATCAGCGTTTTTCCTGCCGTTGAAACATCCGCCCTTGTCATCGACCCTCAAACACCACTAAACCAAACTTCCGATCGCTTATTTACCTTTGCTAAAGAGCAGCAAAAATGTCAGATGATCATCATCAATAAGCTCGATAACCACGGTCATCAGTTAGAGAGATTGATGGAGAACATCGTTGAGCATTTTGGTGACCACTGCTTGCCGATCAACTTACCTTCGGCTGACGGGGAATCTGTAGTTGACTGCTATTTCGAACCAGAATTGGGACGAGAAACCTTACTTGCGACGGTAGATGAAGCTCATGAGACCTTGATTGACCAAGTTATCGAAGTCGATGAAGAACTGATGGAACTGTATCTGGAACAAGGTTCCGAACTCACCGCAGAGCAACTGCATGATCCATTTGAAGAAGCACTGAGAACTGGACATGTGATTCCGGTCTGTTTTGTCTCAGCACAAACCGGCGCGGGCGTCGAGCTTCTGCTTCGTACCTTGGCGGAGATCATGCCCATGCCAAACGAAGGTAACCCTCCTCTATTGGAAAAGAACGGCAAAAAAATCAAAGTAAATTGCGAAACTTTAGAGCACACCGTCGCACACGTGTACAAAGTCAGCGTCGACCCATATATGGGAAAACTTGCCTACTTACGTGTGTATCAGGGTGAAATCAATGCGGGCAGCCAGCTTTATATTGGCGAAAGCAACAAGGCATTTAAAGTTGGGCACTTATATCAACTGCAGGGCAAAGATAGAACCGAGATCCCTCGTGCGCTTGCGGGCGACTTCTGCGTTTTAGCCAAAGTGGATGATCTCGAATTCGATTCAATCGTTCATGACTCTCACGAAGAAGATGGTGTTCAACTCAAGACGTTGGACCTTCCTGACTCCATGTATTCTTTGTGCTTGAAGCCTCTTAAGCGTGGAGATGAGCAAAAATTAGGCGATGTACTGAATAAAATCGCCAGCGAAGATCCTTCGCTGCGCATCGAACATCGCGCTCGCACCAACGAAACCATCATCAGCGGCCAAGGGGAATTTCACCTCAAAGTCGCATTAGAAAAGATGGCGAACGTGTACAAGCTGGACGTCGAAACCTGCCAACCAAGCGTCGAATACTTTGAAACCATCACCAAACCTGCCGAAGGGCATTATCGACACAAAAAACAAAGTGGCGGTGCAGGCCAGTTTGGTGAAGTGCAATTGAAGGTTCGTCCACTCGAACGTGGCGCCGGATTTAAGTTCATCAACAAAGTGGTGGGTGGCGCCATTCCAACCGCGCTTATTCCCGCGGTCGAAAAAGGTATTTTACAAGTACTCGAAGAAGGGGCGATTTCTGGCAACCCAATCAAGGATGTGGAAGTCACCGTTTATGACGGTAAATATCACTCTGTCGATTCAAAAGAAATTGCGTTTGTCATCGCAGGTAAGAAAGCCTTTTTAGACGCGATCAACAACGCTGATCCTATTGTGTTAGAGCCCATTGTCCAAATGGAGTTACACGTCCCAACCACAAACGTCGGTGACGTGTCTGGGGATTTGTCAGGTAATCGAGGATTAATAGAAGGCACCGAACCGATCGATAGCCAATTCACGTTGTTGAAAGCCAAATCGCCAGTAAACGAGTTGCAAGATTACGCTCGTCGATTGCGAGCTATCACGGGTGGTGAAGGCAGTTTTAGTATGACTTTAAGCCATTACGAGCCCGCGCCACCAGCAGTGCAAAAACAAGTCTGCCAAGGCAGTGCTCAACAAGGTTAATTCCCTACGATTAAAATCAATCATACAAATAAAAAAGCGCCCTCATTTTGAGGGCGCTTTTAGGTAAATTAAAATTTATTTATCGAGAGACAAACCGATCTGACTGATTTTATTTTCAAACTCTTCGATGCTGTTCGCTTTGTAAGTCGGAGCACCGTTAAAGTAGCGCGGTTTCTCTGGCAGCATCGCATTTTTCAGCTCTTGTTCTTGATCGATATTGTCATGATAAACCGTTACACGATTTGGAATATCCTGCTTTATTACAGCCATAGTGGTTCTCCTTGTTTAAATCGAACATTAAGCGTAGAACGTGGTTAGCGATGCGTAAAAGCCACTGTATAAAATTTAGACACTAGCGACAATTTTATACTCAAACCATTGCATTATTTTGTTTCGATGTTCTCTTTAAGTATTCTTGGCACACACCTTTCGCGTTTAAGGTAAGTGAAGATTCCACCATCAAAAGACAGGATGTCTCATGTCAAAGCAAGAGCTTAACCAGATGGGCAGTGCCAAAGTTTATCTGGTAGAAAAACACGGCATTTCATTCATTGAAAAGCAACAGGTAGAACAGGTTGAGGTCGCTTTTTATCAACACCAGGCTAAACCATTCAATGAACTTGGCATTCTTGTACCTGAGCTCATTGATTACGATCACCAACAAAATACGTTACGAATCGAGTATATCCCGCACTCTGTCAATCAAGAATTCCTGCTTGAAGAGCCGCGCGTGATAGAACAACTAGCTAAAATACATAGACTATCTCCGACATCAGATGGTGTTTATCATCCTCATCAGTGGACACAACCAGCCACTTCCCAAGCTTTAAGCACGCTCAAACTAGACGCAAAAACAGAGTGGTTCTTTTATCAGCTACAAGAGCAATCCGGCCCGCTTTTCAACGCCAAAAATTTGATCTCTGGAGACACCAATGCCGGGAACTGGGGGCGACGAGATAATGGCGATTTGGTGCTGTTCGACTGGGAACGTTTTTCGACAGGGCATATCGCGATAGATTTAGCGCCACTAGTCAAAGGCATGGGCACACTCGAAGATTATCTTGGTGTGGCGCATACCTATACCAAGACGGCAGAGCAAGGCGATGCGAGTAATTTAGCAAGAACGATTGCAATAGCTAAAACGTGGATGGTGGTAGAAGTGGTGAACATACTGGTCTCGAGACAGAACCCGCAGACCAGTAAATACATTGACTGGTTTAAACACACCTTACCGAAATGGGCAAAAGATCTTAGCGCTCAGATGACGAGTTAGGTTCGGATATTTGATACAAACGTCTTGCAGGCTCTGCACAAGAGGTTTCACAATTGCACACCTTATCAACACCGACATTATTCAATCCGCCACAACTCCCTTGAATACGCTTGTTGTGGAAAATGACGCCAAGCGACATCAACAAAATGATTGCGAGAAAACCAAGAAAGGTAAATAACCAAACCATATTAACCTGCCTTATTAGCCATCGTCTTTAGCCTAAGTATAGCAGGGCGAGATGTCACTTTAAGTAGCCCTGCTGGTGCTTTCGGTCTTGCCAGCAAGGAGGGTTTGGATTTTTTGCCACCACAACCACAGGAACCGCAACCGCCTTTTGGCTTGTGAGCATTTTTCTTATGATTGTTTGAGGGACGACCTTGAGACGGCTCAATGAGAGGCTCTCTTGGAACCGCAAGTACATCTTCCAATGAGCTACGGGTAGAAAGCCTGAATACTTGCGTGCCACTACGAAGTAATTTGGCTAATGCGCGTTCACCGATATTTCGTACAAGTACAGCATCCACATTGTACTCTTGCAGAGACTGAATTAACTGAGACTTCGCATTGCAACCTGCTTGTGGCATCGAAGCAATGTTCGCTAAGTTTTTTAGCATGCCGTCAGTATCAGAATAAATAGCAATATATGGTGCTTTAACAAAGTGGTTTGCCACCCGCTCACCATCATTAGGAATAGCATAAATCATAAGTTTGACTCCTCATCCGGAAAAACTAATGCATGACCTTCAACTAAACTTTTTGCGACTTTCAATCTTGCACTTTTTACTGTGTTACCAAAAGTTTGTCTAGAGACGCCCATCTGATCAGCAGCTTGCTGCTGGCTAAGCCCCTCTAAATCGGCCAAACGCAGTGCTTCTAGCTCTTCTGGTAATATGGCGACTTGCTCCAACTGATGAAATGGCACGCCATTAGGTTTGAAACAATGGTGTGCAGCACGTCCGCATATTCGTCTTTCTATCTTTGGTCTTGCCATCATTATCCCTCAAAAACACAGGATCAAATTACGCCTTAAGTTGGCATATGCCAATAACATTTTTAGCATATACCAATAAACTAAGTTTGCAAAAATCGACACGATAAATACGTAAGACATCAGGATTAATTAGACATCTAAAAATTTACAAACTTTGGTGACAAACGAGCAAAAAGATCAATTCTAATTATCTAGATAATAAAAACGTTAGTTTGCGCAGACTTTTCATACAAATACGCGCTAATGTATTCATTTTATTGGAGAAGAAAAACTATAATCCGATCAAATCATGCATTTGAACACTAATGATTATTTTATTAAAAGAGTGTCTCCCTAAGTAACTATAAAGTGCAGGTCGACTGCATTGAAATGAGCCTAAAGGGTAAAACAATAGATGGAGGACCTATCGAACCACCAATCATTACTTGGTCTACGATCCCAGCCATTCTTGCTGAATCACGTCTCTTGAGGGCACCTAGATATATCAGAAAAGGAAGTAAATATGTCTGACTCGAATTGGCTCAGCGAATTCCCAGAAATGGATCGCTCTGATCTTAGAGCGATTCGCAAAACACTCGATGGCGCCTACCGAGATTTCTCTCGTGAATATGGTGAACTTATCGAGTCTCTCTTTGATCCGCTCCTTTCATTTCTTGTCTGGTTTGAAAAACTGCTTATTTCAACACCTTGGGTCGTTGTTTTAGGCGTCTGCACCGCCCTCGTTTATGCCGCTAGTCGCTCTTGGAAACTGGCTATCGCATGTTTTGGCTCACTTATCCTGATTGGCTACTTCGGCATGTGGGAAGACACAATGCGCACGCTCAGTATTATCACGGTGTGTACCATGCTGGCAATCACACTCGGGATCCCTATCGGCATCGCCATGGCGCGCTCTAATCGTATTCAGTCTGTTGTGACGCCATTACTCGACGTCATGCAGACCATGCCGGCATTTGTGTACCTCATCCCAGTTGTTATGTTACTCGGGATCGGCAAAATTCCTGGCCTCATCGCAGTAGTAATCTACGCGATTCCACCTGTTATTCGTTTAACTAATTTGGGTATTCGTTTGGTGGATAAAGAAGTGTTGGAAGCCGCAACCGCATTTGGTGCCAGCAGTAAACAGCGGCTTTTTGGGGTCCAACTTCCGCTCGCAATGCCAACCATCATGGCGGGAATCAACCAAACGATAATGATGGCACTGTCGATGGTTGTCATCGCATCGATGATTGGGGTAAAAGGTTTGGGCCAGCCCGTTCTTAAGTCGATTACCAATCAATATTTCACTCTTGGTCTTTTAAATGGTCTAGCCATTGTCGCCCTAGCGATTCTTTTCGACCGCGCTTCACAAGCGTATGCGAAACGCACTCAAGCCCATCTAGGAGATTTAAAGCATGACTAGTCCACTTATCGAAATCAGCGGTCTGTATAAAATCTTCGGCCCCAAACCCAACAGCGTGATTGAGCGCGTCAAGTTGGGACATAGTAAAGAACACGTGTTGGCGGAAACGGGGCACACGGTCGGGCTAAAAGACATCAACCTCCAAATTAAAAAGGGCGAGATTTTCGTCATCATGGGTTTATCCGGTTCAGGTAAGTCCACCATGATTCGCCACTTCAATCGCCTAATCGATCCAACCATGGGACAGATTTTGGTGGAAGGGGTAGATGTCATGCAGCTTTCTAACAAGGAGTTAGAGCAGTTTCGTCGTCATAAGATGTCGATGGTGTTTCAACGTTTTGGCTTATTGCCTCATCGCACTGTTATCGACAACATCGCTTACGGTTTGGAAATTCAAGGAATAAGTAAAGAAGCGCGCTTATCAAAAGCAAACGAATGGTTGGATACCGTTGGATTAACGGGTTATGAGAACCAATATCCCGCTCAGCTATCAGGTGGTCAGCAGCAACGCGTAGGCCTCGCGCGAGCGTTGGCAACCAATGCCGAAATACTATTAATGGACGAGGCATTTTCAGCGCTGGACCCACTGATTCGGAGCGAAATGCAGGATCAGTTAATAGAACTGCAACAGCAGTTACACAAAACGATTGTTTTTATTACTCACGACTTAGATGAAGCACTGCGCCTTGGCGATCGCATTGCGATCCTTAAAGACGGTGAGCTTGTCCAACAAGGTTCACCAGACGAAATATTGCTGCATCCTGCCGATGAGTACGTTGAAGCCTTTGTAAAAGACGTCAATAGAGCGCGAGCATTGACGGTTGAGACTGTGATGCAGCCACCTTCATATCGCATTGCCGCTAAAACCATTGAAGAAGCGCTCAGTGAGATGAAACGTGTAAAACGTGATTATGCTTATCATGTGACCGATTCAGGCTATCAAGGCGTGATAACGCAACAAGGGTTACTAGACGCGACGAAGTTAGCTCAAACTCCAAGCTGGGATGATGATATCTATGAAGAAGTGCCTATCATCTCTCCCCATTCAGCCATTGAGCAAATATTGACTGAAACCATGTCGTGCGAATACTCACTGCCCGTTGTCGATGAGCATGGTCATTTGAAAGGTGAATTAGAGCGTCGTACTGTTGCTGATCTATTCGCTGATGGAGACAGCACAAAACGAAGCACCTCACGTTCAAACATCGATAAGGCCTCTTAACTGATTTAATAAAACAGCTCACAGCAATGTGGGCTGTTTTCACTATCTCTGCCCCCACCCCTCTAGATATTTATTTGTAGACTCAAGCTTGATATCCCAATCAACATTTACATTGTTCTGATTTTCCTGACAATTTCATGCTCATATTCGGTTTTATTGACATAGATAGATCATTCTATTGCTTTTTGATGACGCAAATACCTGATAAATGTCTACTATTACTCTCATACAAAATCTTGATTTAAAGAGGGATAAAATGAAAAAAACAATGTTGGCACTAACAGGCGCGGTAATCATTCTTGCAGGCTGTCAAGATGAGAAACCTGCCGAAACAAGCGCAGTTGAAGTACCTCAAGCGACGGAAACTGAAGTCACTACTAGCGCAGAAGTTACTACAGAGACAATTGACACGCTGCCAGTAGCAGAAGAACAAGTCATCACTGAAGAAACATTTGTAGACTCTGAGCATAACGCACAAAATGCCCTGGACTGGAACGGCACATATAAAGGTACGCTTCCATGTGCGGATTGTTCAGGTATCGACATGACCATCACACTAAATCAAGATGGCACTTACGTACTTGAAGAAAGCTACCAAGACAAAGAAGACGGTCAGTCAAAGTCTGAAGGCCAATTCACTTGGGATGCAAACGGCAGCATCGTAACGTTGACAAACGAAGATGCGCCAAACCAATACTTTGTTGGTGAAAATGTACTTATGAAGCTAGACATGAATGGCGAAAAAGTAACAGGTGACCTAGCACCGTTATACAACTTAACGAAACAACAATAAGTTCGTATCGATACCTGATAAATAATCTAAATCCGAGCTACCCCAGCTCGGATTTTTTCTTTCCATCGACGGCGGTTGCCTTTCTTATCTTCCTCCTCTGATCTTACATTCCGCTTCTTATCCTGATGGTTCATTACATTTCCATACGCTTTGCTGATAGAGGCTTACAACTTCATTTTGTACAGTGTTCAAAACAAATCAGAACAACTCGGAAAAATGATGAAAAAGACATTAATTGCACTACTAACTCTGACTGCTGCTGGTTCAGCGGTTGCTGGTGATACTTATATTCGTAACGGTAACATCTACAACAATGAAGGTGGCTGGAACGCGGAAGTCGGAGTGGCTCATGGCAGCGATCTTTTCAAAGATCAAAAATACAATACAGCTCCAATTCTAAATGGCGGTTACCATGGTGACAACTTTAACGCCGATCTAAGTGGCATTAACTACCGCTTCTTCGGTAACACCAATGAATTAATCAACATGAGTGCTTACCTTGTTGGCAGTGGTGTCATGCGTGACGGTGATATTGCAAAGAGCCTGAAAGGCACGGATAAACGTCGCTTTGCTGTCGATTTAGGTTTGAACACTGACTTTACGTTAGATCAACACAATGTGATTTCAACATACCTTCAACATGATATCAGTGGTGCTTACAAAGGTTACTTAGCGGGCGCGACTTACTTCCACATTATGAACTTCGGTAGTGTTGATTTTGTTCCTTTTGCTAACCTAACTTATCAAAGTGAAGACTACGTAGATTACTACTTTGGCGTAAAACAACGCGAAGCAAATGCAAACCGCAAAGCGTACAAAGGTGATTCAACAGTAAGCTATGGTTTAGGCTACAAGCTAGTCATGCCAATCAACGATAACTGGCAAGTGAGCCAAATGACACAATACACTCGCCTAGGCAGCGGTATCAGCGACTCATCTATCGTTGATAGTGCAAACCAATGGGTTGTTGGCGCAAGTGTGTCGTACAACTTCTAATCCGATACGCCCTTATAAAGCCATCATTTCGATGGCTTTATGCGTTGGACATTTGCATAATCTTGAACACAGACTCTAGTGTGAATGAGCAATCCATAACCTATGTAAATCGCTATAGCCTGTATTCTTCACCTGCACACCTCGCACTTGCTGTGTTTTTGTCACTTCTTCGTAGCCAACAAACAAAGGCAAATATAGGTACTGATCGCGCAGCGCTTTCTCTAGGTTTAATAAAGACTGTAGCGAGTGATCATCTGCCATCGCCCTGCGAACCTTTTCTCTATGGCTTAACATCTGGCTTTGATCAAAACTAAAACGCAGTCCAGTTGCTATCGACAGCCATTCGAAGATGCCATATTCAAATGGTGCTTCCATGACTTCCTCAATGAAGAGCAAGTCTGCTTGGTGAGACACTACCTCAGGAAAACTAATGTCATCAATAACAATGATCTCTAACTCTAATCCCGTCGCCCGAATCACTCGGTTCAACCACTCAGAGTGACGAATTAAACTTGGTATCGTCCAGACTGGCTCAGCTAGCGCTACTTTACCTTGTAGCTTAGGCGTCACAATAGCCTCTGCTATTAGTAAATCTTGCCCTTGAGTCACTAACTGAATGCTGTCAACGGCACTTTGCGCCTCATAGATTCTCTTTTGCGCATTGATGTAATCGGCGAGTTGATGCCAGTCTTCTTTTGCGAGATTAGAGTCCGCGCGCTCCCGATAGGTCAAATATGAAAATGCGCTGATTTTTTCCACTTCAACGTGATCAGAAGTTTGGTTAAAACTCAACATATTCAAGGTTTTAACATTACCATGAGACAGCGTAATTTGGTCTAACAATGCGCGCGCTGAAAAATATTCTTTGTGTGCTTGAAGAAGCATACTCTCTTGGTTCCAACCACTGATTTTAAATGGTCCGGTGCCTATGTGGTAAGAATAACCAGAACCGAAAGAAACAACATCTCGACAAAGAATAGAAGCGTGAGGAGTGGCTAGCATGTATGGAAAAAACATGTTCGGATGTTTCAATGTGATTTTTAAGCAGCTCGATGTTTCGGCAATCACACTGTCAATACATTGCCAGAGCTCGTGTACTGGTCCTTTTATTTCCTTAAGTCTTTCTATGCTCCAAACAACATCTTGTATGCTGAGAAGTTCACCATCGTGACGATATATTCCAGGTCTCAACCATAACGTCATCACATTGCCTTCCATTTTCCACTCATGTGCTAGCGAAGGCTCAATGCCACCATTGGAATTTTGAGTCAGCAAAACATCATAGACACTTTTCGCCACATGCAGTTCAGTATGACGATAAGTGTTCGCAGGATCGACCTTAGACACCCAAGGATAAGAGGAGATCAAAATAGCATTATTTGACTCATTCAACTGGTTCACTTTTTCAGAGGCAATCGTCAACGCCCTGACAGCACTTTGGCCGAACCAATCGATAAGTTTTGTTATCGAGTTCATTCTTCCCCGACCAAGCTCCTCAACCAAAAATTCGGTCATCGCTTGTTGAAGGGAAATAGTAATATTCAGACGGCTGGCGTTACTTCTGCCAATTGCAGGTTTCCAATCTACCCAACCGTAAGTGGCAAGCTTTTTCATCACAATAGAAACATTGCGCCTTGACGTACAAATTACCACTTCAAGCTCAGACAGCGTAACGAAGTGATATTGATGAGGTTCAAAGTGCTTTAACAGTAGATCCAGATACCTAAGATTGACATCGTTCACAAAGATTCCTAAGAGTTATTCCAAAGCAAAAAATAGCACAGGACGCTTAGCAACTAAACTTCCTGTGCTATATCTAAACATATTCAAAGCTTGGACTCAGCTCGACCAACAGAAGTCAAAAACGTGTACTAAGCCAAGAGGTAACTTGAATAAGTATTCTTAGAAACGGTAACTCATACCTACAGAGAACACGTTAATGTCAGCATCAACCGTTACTTTTTCATTACCAAATTTCGCAATGTCTAGCTCAGGCATCATGTATTCCCATTCAACTTGCAGAGCAAAGTTTTCTGTAATAGCGAACTCTGCGCCTAAACCGTACATGCCTGTCACAGTGCTGTCAGAAATGGTGGTATGGCCTGCGCTACCGTCAATCACAGAGTTGCTAATTTTGAATTCAGCATTGAAGTAAGAAAGACCAGCTTTAGCAAAAAGGTTGAAACGATCACCAATAGGTAGAGTCGCCTTTGGTTGAATCGATAGATACTTCATATCACCAACAGTAACAACTTTGCCGTCTAAAGCGTCGTAGCCACCAATGGCTGCTTCTAGAGAAATGTATTCGTTGAATTTGTAACCACCAAATACTTTACCTGAAAGGCTTGAGTCATCTTCAAGTTTAAGCTTAGTGCTAGCGTTGGTACCACCACCATTGATAGAGCCATTAACATCACCAAACGATGCTTGACCTACCGATGCGCCAACGTAAGGAGCTGCGTTTGCAACAGAACATGTTGCTAGAAGGGCTGTCATTAGCCATGTTTTTTTAAACATTGTATTTCACTGCCTGTTAATTATTGAGGTTGTGTTTTGCCCATCCTTAAGCACGTCATGCTATCCATTTCACTCGGTTTCAAAACCAAGTTGATGTTAATGAATAAAAACTCAATAAAACATGAAATATTTAAACACAACTTTGCCACTTTATTTCTTAATTATGACAATTTAGTCATTTTACAAGCACTGTTGCTTCAACCAATTGGTGAGTTTGATGATTTCCGCCTGCTTGGCTCGGCTCTTTTTATGAATAAAATAAAAGCTGTCCCCCGTCTCTAATCCATGAGAAGGGATATACACCAAATCATGCGCTTTATCTCTTTCATTGAGCATAAAATCATTCGCAAATGCGATGCCTTGGTCATAACGTGCAGCCTCAATTGCCAGCAACATATGACTAAAATGTTGAACATCGACATCTTTCGGCAAAGTGTAACCACCCGCTCTGCACCACTCTGCCCAGTCTTTTCCTCTCTCACGATAAATAGAGTCTGTCGACAAAATAGGATATCGCCAAAGCGCTTCTGGAATGGGTTGATCTTGTAACTCTTTCCAAATTTTATGGCTGCATACCGGATACAGCGTTTCCGCGTATAACTTCACCGACATATAGTTGCGCTTTGGCTTCTCTACCGTGATAAAACAATCACCAACGCTATCTGTCTGCTCAGGATCACCAACAACCATATTGAGTGTCAGATCGATTTCCGGATGTAACCGCTTAAAATCAGACAAACGCGGAATAAGCCACTTTACGGCAAGCGAGCTATAAATCGCTAAACGTATGCTGCCTTTGTCCCCTTCTCTCACCTTTTGGCTGGCCATCGCAATAGAGCTAATTGCCGGGCTAATATCCTCTAAATAACGAGCACCAGTATCCGATAAAGAGAGCTTTCTTCCTTGACGAATAAATAATGACTCGCCCAAATAATCTTCCAATAATCGTATCTGATGACTAACGGCACTTTGCGTCACATTGAGCTCTTCAGCCGCAAGCGAAAAGCTAGAGTTTCGAGCGACAGATTCAAAACAGTGAACCGCTCTGAGTGGTGGCAATTTCATCATCTAAAAATCTCATACTTAAACTAATAAATATCACTTCACTTCATCCTATGACATCACCTACTCTTTGGCAAAGAAAGAGGAGAGGAAATAAGTGAAAGTTACATCGGTCGGCGCAGCTATGCTGCTATTAATTGTTGGGAATCTCATTGCGGTGCTTTCGGACTCTTTAATTAAAAGTGTCGGAAATGAAGTGCCTATTTTTCAGTTTGTCTTTTTCCGACAAATTTCCGCAGTGCTTTTCCTACTGCCTGTCTGCTTGCTGACAAAAAAGACTCATTTTCTTGAAGGATTTAAATGGCATGCTGTCCGCGCTCACGTGTGGTTGCTTGGTGCTATATTTATGGTTTTGGCGATTTCATCTTTACCGCTCGCAACTGCGAACGCAATCTTCTACGCCGCGCCATTAATCATGCTGCCGCTTGCCGCGATATTTTTTGGCGAACAGCTGTCTAAACAATCGATCGCGGCTGCGATAATGGGCTTTGCCGGTGTGTTGGTCATCATTCGTCCAGATCAGATCGACTGGGCAGCGATTTCGGCTTTAGTTGTGGCTATTACCCTGGCAATCAATAACTTGCTCATTCGAAAACTGCCAAAAAATCAATCTGTCATGCAAACGTTATTGATGACAAACTTGGCAGGTATTCCCGTGGCTTTCTTACTTGTTCTGATCGAAGCGGAACCTTGGGACTGGAGTGCTTTCCCTGTCGCTGCTGGCTCAAGTTTGTTCATCATGATTTATGCGGCAACATGTGTGATCGCTTACCGCTCGATTGATAGCAACAAAATTGCCAGCGCTGAATACAGTGGCTTAATTGGTGCCGTGTTTGTGGGATTAATCTGGTTTGGAGAAGTGCCAGACATATTTATGGCTATAGGAACAATAATGATTGTTGTGCCCCTGGTTTGGCTTTCTAAACGAGAACGTCGCAAGAAAAAGCTGCAAGCTCAACAAGAGCGAGAGCAACAAGAGGCGCACGTTACTTAAAATCGCGCTCTATCTCAAAGACTAAAAAAACCGAGTCGTAAGTACTCGGTTTTTTTATGTGGCTCTAATCCATTCTGATGTAAGCGACCACATGAGATAAAAACTGCCTTGCAAAACGATCATTAAACCGGATGCGATATTCATGATCGGCTTCCGATACTAAACGCCAACCTTCAGCAAAGTACTCTTTTATATCATCGACCGCTTCTTCTTCATTTTTGATGTGTTTCGCGTTCCACTGATAAGTGCAAGAGACAACCATCAGCCCGCCAACCTTGGTGGCTTCTTTTAGAGCGTTGATCACGCTAAGTGGCGACTCACATTGATCAACCACGTTCAAACATACGACTAAATCAAAGCTAGACTGGAGAGTATCGTGCTCAAAAGGTTGGTTAATCAGCGTCAAATCAGCATGAGCACATTTCTGTACGATATCTCTATTCTCTACCTCTAAAGCGTTTAAGGTGTTCACATCGTGAAGATAAGTTAGCTCGACTCGTTGTTCTTCTATTAATAGTTGCTTCAAGCCATCCATCAACCTATTTGAAGGCTCCACAAGCGTCGCTTCTTTAAGGTTAGGTAAGCGTTGCACTAACTCATAATAGTTTCTTCCCAGCGCCGCGCCAACCTCAAGTAGGGAATACGGCTGAACGCCGCTCTCAAGTGCCGTCTGCGAAATAAAATCAGCAACTTGGGAGCAGTGAGGTGATGACAAAAAAGAGAGTGGGACTTGTTTTGAGCGACTGGTTATCGTCTCAATCTGCTTATCTTCGATGAACTTGTCGAACCATTGCGCTTCGAAATAACCAGCTAAACCGCGATCGGTCAGGTAAAAATCTTCCATGTTTTTTCCGTTCGTACTTTTCGAAAAGTGATTGTATCGAACGCTGAAATTAGCTGGTAATTCTGGCTGCACATTCCCGCGGGAAAATAGATGAAAACACCGCTTATGTGAAAAAGCCCTTTCATCTCAAGATAAAAGGGCTTGTTAATCACTTCAGTTGAGAGACTAGTTATTGCGGAAGAACAACTTTGCCATCTTGAATTGGGAACGTTTTTGTCGCAGGCTTGCTCGCTAAGCGAACCGTCGTTGGCGCACCTGAAACTTCATAAGTGACATCGTAACCCACTACTTTTTCAGATGTTGTGTATTCTGTGTGGCACTGCTTTTTCGTCGTTGTCACTACATCGCCTTGTTGCACGTTCTCCTGAATCTTACGACCCGTTAATGCACCAGCGATCGTACCAGCAGCAGTTGCAATCACTTTACCTGAGCCACCACCGATTTGGTTACCCAATGCCGCGCCAGCTGCTGCGCCGCCGACCGTACCAATTATTTTATTATCATCCGTAGGAGCAACTTGCTCCGTTACTACCACGTCTTTACATACTTGGTGTGGATTTTTCACAGTTTCAGTCACCGCTTCAACCAAAGTAATGTTTGCTTGGGTTGGAGCTGGTGGCGTTTTGTCTTTACAGCCTGCTAGTACAGCAACAACTGCCGTTGCAATTGCGATAGATTTCATATTCATGATTTACATCCCAGTATGGTTTGCTTTGATGAGCGGTATAGTAAATCGCAATTAGGAAATCACATCAGGCGAAAACAAACCCTCTGTCATTAACGAGTAAAGAAACACTGTTTTATAAAAGGTAAGTCAAGAAACACTCAACAGAATGTCAACTAAGCTAAAACCGTATCATTACTGATTATGGTTAGGCTTGATTAACCTATGAGGCTTATTTTTAAGCCAAGCTTAAAAACAGTTCGTCATCCGTTAAATACTTATGACGGTGACTCAGGTTACGCACGTGCATAAACATAAAGTCAGGAAAACCAGGAGCAATAATGTTGTTTGGTTCCCAGCATACACCACCAACAAACACATATCGCCCTTGCTTGTCATCTTCGTGAAGGGGGTTATTAAGAGGAGAAGAAAACTCTGCGCGACAGCCTTCAACCACACAAACAATTTGTCCTTTAAAAAGGCCGATCACGCGCTTAACAAGATTTGCCTTGATGCCACATTTCCATGCTTGACGAGTGGCCATCTCATAGCCATATTTTCGGATCGCTTTCTTTTGCAAATGTACTACTAGGTTCATTTTGACTCCTGATTCAAGCAATTACGCGAAGCCCAAAGTCATAAAAGCAGATAGACGTCTATACCCGAGTGACCTCATGGTACATGGGAATAAACTACGTGATTAGACTGAGTTTAGTGTCCGATGAAAATACACCTTCCACAATGCTGTAACGTATCGATTTACACCAATCATAGGCACATAGCACATCAAAAAAACAACCTCATTTTCGAGTGCTTTCCTACGCTGTATCTGGTTACTTCTGCGTATTACTATAACGAAATCACCCTCTACGTTTGTCTATATAAATTTGTCGTAACGATAGAGGGCACTTATCAAGAAGGAGGGATAACGCCTACGCGTCGATGAGATAGTTTTGACCTTCAGTTTCTAGACGATCAATCAGTTTACGACACTCATTTAAATCAAGAGGTTGCTCGAAGCGGCGCTTGAGGTTCATCAAAAAGAAGATATCCTCACACATGGCTTTCTCAGGTTCGTCACTGATTTTTGCGACTGGTGAACCATTGCACGTGACCATTTTGATCACGATAGAAAGTGGCTGGTAGGCTTCACCCTCTTTATTGACATAATCACCCATATCGTTCGCAAGAAAAGTACCGATACCAAAACTCACCTGAATACGTCCCTGGAAATACTCGCAAATATCTAACGCTTGTTCGAAGTTAAGTCCGTCTGTAAACACCAGCGTTTTTGTTAACGGGTCTATATTAAGCGACTGATAGTGTGCAATCATTTTTTCACCCCAGCTATAAGGGCAACCACTATCGTGACGTACACCGAAATACGCGTTACTTAGCTCTTCATCAAAGTCTTTAAGGAAGGCATCAATACCAATCGTGTCGGTCAGTGCAATACCTAGTGCACCGTTAAACATTTTTTGCCAACGTTGCAAAGCCACTTTTTGCGAATCTCGCACATTCACCAGAGCTTGATGGCCCATAAACCATTCATGAGCAACAGTACCGATAGGCGTCAAATTCAGTTCTTTTGCTAAGTGGTAGTTGCTTGTTCCTGTCAAACATTCCGGCACTTCCTGGCACAAGAACTCCAGCATGGTGCGCTGAGCTTGAAAGGAAAAACGTCGACGCGTCGACATATCAGAAAATTTAAAGTTAGTGATGTTACGACGTTTTAGTTCGGATTTTAGGTACCGAACTTTCTCTTCTAAAACGGTGGTAAATTGCGCTACAGGGATATCTGACCAACGTTGACGGCTACGAACTTCAGACACGATACTCATGATGATCGTTTCGTACAAAATAGTATCTCGCCACAAACCATTGATAGTAATGCGTAACTGGCTTGAGCCATCAGCCATGGCTTTATTATGGAAAGAGACATCACTTTGCGGGTTAAACCGGAAATGGCGCAATGCATCAACAAAATCAGGATTCAGGTAAGGCGCGACACGCTTGATGTATTCGATCTCTTCTTGCGTAAATTGAATGTCTTGCAGTTTAAGAACTTCTGCTTTTACCTCTGGTAGCAGTTCAGAGAGATCTTCCTCGCTACGCACAATAAATTTGTATGACACCATCGCATCAGGGTAAAGCGCTGTTACTGCGCTCATCATATTGACTTTGTAGACATCAAAATCCAAAGCGCTTTGAATGATGCGGGAAGAAAATAGTTTGGTGGTCATTAGGTGCCCTTCTACACGCCCTTCCTGGGTATATAACTTTTTGTTACTAACTAATTTGCGTAAACAATAAACACCCATCTATAGTTTGTCAACTTTTGTTACTAACCACTCATTTTTATAAGGTTTTTCTGTCTAGAATTCGCACACAGATTGTGAATAAGTCAGATTCATTCGTAGATTTATACTCAAGGCGTACTATGAAGCACTACCAAAAACGTTTCGCACAACTCGTTACTTACCCATTGATTGACCACTTGTTATGCGCTAGATTACTTACAAATCAATATTAGGACCCAACCATGATCGTATCTGTCGACATTATTCCATTCAGGCTATCTGGCTGTGCCGATAAAGGACTGGAAGTGTTGTTGATTAAACGTTCAAATCCAAATCGGCCATACCATGGAGTCTGGGCACTACCGGGCGGATTTGTCTTTGATAAAGACTTAACCAGTGAAGGAGGACGCCCGGCCGATGAAAACTTTGAGGCGGCGCGCCGCCGAATTTGCCGCGAGAAAATCCATACTTACCCTCGTCACTTTAGTGAAGCTTTTATCGACGGCGATCCCAAGCGTGATCCAGAAGACTGGAGCTTAAACATTACGCACTACGCCTTGGTCGATCGTAACAATGTAGAGCAAATCAACAATGCAGGTGTACCAGAGTGCCAACTTAAATGGTTTTCGCTACAGTCTATACTCAATGGAGAAGAGACCCTCGCGTTTGACCATCAAAAAACCATTGAAAAAGCGTGGCAGAAGCTTCGTGCATCCATTGAATACACATCGGTTCTTTTGTTTGCATTAGACAAAGAGTTTTTGGTTGCCGACATCATTTCTGCTTATCAAGAGTTTGGTATTGATATTAGCCGAATGACGATTAAGCGCCGCTTGATAGATTCAGGCGTACTAAAACCCACCAATAAAGTCGCTTCTACCAACAAAGGTAAAGGTGGAAAACCCGCAATGGTATATACGCTGACCAGCGACGAAGTAACCTTTTTTCAAAACTGTTTGCGTGGATAAACGCAAGCAATCAGACAGACAAGGAGTCTGCCATGACTGTTCGAGTAAACTATCAAACTACAGCAGTGATCGACGTTGACCCAGAGAAAGGCTTTAGTGAGTTATGTCCAAATGAACTACCCGTTGCAGGTGCGTTGGAAATCGTACCGGAGCTTCTGAGTAATCATGCCAAAGGCCGATTAAAACTGGTGAGCCGTGACTTGCACCCACCGAAAGCAAAATGGGATGCAGAAACACCAGCCAACATGCTTGAACCCGTCGGTCTACCCAATGTGGATATAAAATGGAACCGCCATTGTGTGCTTGGCACAACAGGTTCAGAACTTTTAGACGGTTTACCACCTGTTTTGGACTATGATTTTCAAGTTAATAAAGGCATGGATCCTGATGCGCATCCTTACGGTATTTTCTTCCATGATATTGCCGATACTAAAACGACAGGCGCACATGAATTTCTAAAATTCAACGGGATTGATACCCTAGTGATCGGTGGTCTCGCGCTAGATTTTTGTGTGAAGAAATCCGTCATGCAAGCACTGGATCTTGGCTACAATGTGGTGGTCAACCTTGCTTCAACTCGCGCAGTGCTGCCTGATAATATTGAAAATGTGCTGACAGAGCTCAAGGATCAAGGCGCATTATTTGTCGAAAAAGCGGATGACATCATCGTAGAAAAATTCGCCTAGAGGCATGAAACAAATGGATAGGGATTTCACCATGCATCAACATGAAAAATTGAATTACGTTGAATTTGGTTCCACCAATATTAACGCTACAAAACAATTTTTTGAGCGTACCTTTGACTGGACCTTTATCGATTATGGTCCTGAATACTCTGCATTTTCAGGACAAGGGTTAGATGGCGGATTCTTCAAATCTGAGTTTGTAAACCAAACCGCAAATGGTGGCGCACTTTTAGTGTTTTATAGCTCAGATATTCAGGCCACGCAGATAAAAGTTGAGCAGCATGGTGGAAAAATTATCCGCCCTATTTTCGAATTTCCCGGCGGCTGCCGATTCCACTTCACCGAACCAAGTGGAAATGAATTCGCAGTATGGTCGGAGAGCCATTAGTACTTACCCCAACACCACTTCCACACCTAGCTTTTTGATTTGCTCAAGGTCGCTTTTCGGAGCGGCTTTGTCGGTTAACAACACCGATATTTCGTTGGTATTGCCAATTGAAGATGGATAAATCTGTCCAAATTTACTGGAGTCCGTCAGTACGATGTTACGTCTATTCTTTGCCAGAATGGCCTCTGCGATGTCGGCACGCATCATGTCTCGGCTAGTAAAACCAGTGTCTTGGTGAAATCCGTCGATACCCAAGAAAGCCGTGCTGAAGTGAATGTTCTCAATACAGAGTTTGGTGAGCGGGCCAACGAGACTCTCACCTTGATGCTGATACACACCACCAAGCAAGATGATGTTGGCAGAGGTGTTACGGATGAGATGGGCGATGTACGCCGATGGGGTAATGATGGTCACATCGCCGCGTTCAGCTAAAGTGCGAGCCAAGAGCGCATTAGCACTGCCGCCCTCGATCAATACGGTTTCGTTTGGTGATACCAAATCCGCCGCTTTATTTGCAAGTGATTGTTTAATGTCGAAACGGACTTCTAATCGGGTATCAATATCATCACTTTGCAATGCGGTAGCTGCGCCGTGTACGCGCTTTAGATAGCCCTGTTGCTCCAGAAAATTCAAATCCTGCCTGATGGTCACGCCCGACACGCCGATAATGTCAGAAAGCTCCGTGACTTGAACGCGTTTGCGGTCATTAACCAATTGCAGGATTTCATTTTGTCTTGGGTTCACAGGCTCGCTCCTTATAGATGAGCTTGCAGTATACGCCCGAATACTTTCATATGAAAGCAGCCTGTGAACGATAGAAATAAGCGAAGCTGCGTTACACCGTAAGCTCTAGACGGTTGCCATCCGGATCTAATACGCAGCTTTCGTAGTAACCATCACCCGTTTGTCTCGGACCGTCGATCCATTGGTAGCCATCATCCATTAAGGTTTTGGTTAATTGATCCACTGCTTGTTCTGATCCTAGGGCGAAGGCAAAGTGTGCCAACCCTGTTACCTGCATCGCATGAGATTTTTCACAAGCGGTCACACCTTCCATCGACATCAACTCCAGTCGTGCACCACTTTCAAACGAAAGAAAGTAAGATGAAAACTGTTTAGTTGGGTTGTGGTATTTGTCGTTAGACACCGCGTTAAAGTATTTCTCATAGAAGGCTTTAAGCTCTTCCAAACATTCAGTCCAAATCGCGATATGTTCAATTTTCATTAGGATTACCCCTAGCTCTTAACTGCGTTCAATCTAACGAGGAAAAGCAGCACAAAAAAGAGAGCAAATCACTTCTGAGTTGTTCCTGTTTTATGGTTGGAGTTGTGTTTGAATGAAAGTGATGCCCATAATGGCGCAAAGTTTTTTCAGGACAGAATGATGGAAGAAATTTACTTCGCAGGCGGCTGCCTTTGGGGTGTTCAAGAATTTATGCGCCACCTTCCGGGCGTAATTAGCACCGAAGCAGGACGAGCAAATGGCACAACGGATAACACTCAATCCGAATACGATGGCTACGCAGAATGCGTGAAAACCCAGTTCGACCCTAAGCAGGTTTCGGTTGAAACTTTAATGGGATATCTGTTTGAGATCATCGACCCGCACAGCGTTAACAAGCAAGGTGAAGACGTAGGTGAGAAGTACCGTACTGGTGTCTATAGCCAAAGCGAACAACACCTAGCGATTGCTAAAGCATTTATCGCAGCCAGACCAGATGCCGATAAAATCGCCGTAGAAGTGCTACCACTCACAAACTACGTGCCAAGTGATGATGAGCACCAAGACCGACTCACGCGCTTTCCAAATGACTACTGCCATATCCCGTTAGATTTGCTGCATAAATATAAAAATTAATGGCCAGCCTTTATCGCTGTTTCTATTATCTCAAACTAAGAGGCGCAACGCCTCTTTTTGCATCCTAACCAGGGCTTTGATCCTCCTCCAGTTCATTTTCATGTCTAGTTATTTATTTCAAAATAACTGGAATATAAATCACATAATAAATTTTATAATATTCCGCATTATTAATGACGGCTATCACACTTAAGATTGAGTGATACAAAAGTATAGTTATTGGTTTTTTTTTACTATTTCCGAAAACCACTTCATTAATTAAATTTGACTCATTACTTCAGTACCAATGAGTCACAAAATGATTACAGAACTAACAAACGTCAATTTAATTAAAGGCAACCTTCAAGCAAATAATAAAAAAGAAGTCTTTGAAGAGCTAGCACAAATGCTATTCGAAAATAATCGAATCAGCAGCAAAGAGGCTTTTTTAACCGACATCGAAGCACGTGAAGCATTAAGCGTGACTTCAATGGACGGCATCGCTTACCCACACGCAAAAAGCAAAGCGGTTACAGAGCCTGCAATCGCTGTTGGCGTAAAGCGCGAAGGCATCGAGTATGGCGACGAAGAGGGAGTCAAACCGACCGTATCCTTCATGATTGCTTCACCTGATAACGGTGCCGACCACCATATTTATGTTCTTCAAGAATTATTCGGAAAATTTAGCGAAGAGTTTATTGAAGATATTCATAACGCAAAAGACGAAAACCAAATACTAAATATTTTAATTAATTCATAAGGCGTGAAATTATGAGTACAATCACAGCTCAAGCTAGCAATAATAGCGATTTCAAAAAACTCCTAAGTACCATGAAAGGTCACCTTTTATTCGGTACTTCTCACATGCTGCCATTTATCGTTGCGGGTGGTGTACTACTGGCGCTGGCGGTAATGGCATCCGGTAAAGGTGCGGTTCCTGCGGACGGTTTATTGGCGGATATTTCTAATATCGGTATTAAAGGTCTGGTGCTGTTCCCAATTATTCTTGGTGGCTTCATTGGTTACTCAATTGCAGACAAACCGGCACTTGCTCCAGCGATGATCTCTTCTGGCATCATGGCTGACATGGGCGGCGGCTTCCTAGGTTGTATCGTCGCTGGTTTTATCGCTGGTGGTGTAGTTCTACAACTTAAGAAGATCCCTCTTTCTGCTAACATGACTGCGTTGGGCGCTTACTTTATCTACCCGCTTGTTGGTACGCTTATCTCTGCAGGTATCGTTCTTTGGGGTATCGGTGAGCCAATCAAGATCTTCATGGCTTCTATGAACGAATTCCTAGCTTCTATGGCTGGCGCTTCTAAAGTGGTTCTAGGTACGATTCTTGGTGGTATGACTGCATTCGATATGGGCGGTCCAATCAACAAAGTAGCAACGCTATTCGCTCAAACTCAAGTTGACACTCAACCATGGCTAATGGGTGGTGTTGGTATCGCAATCTGTACGCCTCCTCTAGGCATGGCACTAGCAACATTCTTATTCAAGAAGAAGTTCACTAAGCAAGAGCAAGAAGCAGGTAAAGCAGCAGCAATCATGGGCTCTATCGGTATCTCTGAAGGTGCTATCCCATTCGCAGCAAACGACCCTGTACGCGTTCTTCCTTCAATCGTTGCTGGTGGTATCGTTGGCTGTGTGTTCGGCTTCCTAACAGACGTTCTACTACACGCACCATGGGGCGGTCTAATCACAGCACCTGTATCAAGCAACATCCCAATGTACGTTGTGGGTATCGCACTAGGCTCACTAACAACAGCAGTTATCGTTGGCTTCTGGAAACCAGTTGCTGAAGAAGAAGCAGAAGACGAAATCGTAGAAGCAGCACCTGCACAAGCTCAAGCGGCTCCAGCAGCAGGCGAAGGCGAGTACGACATCGTAGCAGTAACATGTTGCCCATCTGGCGTAGCACACACATTCATGGCAGCGAAAGCACTAGAGAAAGCAGGTGCAGCAGCGGGTCTGAAGATCAAAGTAGAAACTCAAGGTCAAAACGGTATCCAGAACCGCATCACTGACCTAGATGTAGCAAACGCGAAGCTGGTTATTCTAGCTCACGATATCCAAGTAAAAGACGCTCACCGCTTTGCAAAAGCAAACGTTGTTGAGTGTTCAACGAAAGAAGCGATGCGTAACGCAGCGACTCTTGTGAAAGCTTAAACCTTAAGCTCCTCCCCCTAAGAGCCCTTCCCCCAAAGGGCTCTATTTCAAGTTTTTAAGTTTTAGTAATACCCCTGATTTTTTTAATTATACAACCCTACAATTTACAAGGCCTTAAAAATGAAATTCAAACCTTCCCTACTCGCTTGCGCAGTTCTCAGTGGTCTAGTCGGTCTGACTGGCTGTAACGACGACACAACCAACATTTATGAAGGCGGTGACACCAACCCTGCACTGCCGGATATTCCTGACGGCGGCAAGCCAGTATGTCCTCCAGTTGGCGATGGCGACTGTGATGACAAGCCAAACCCAGAAACACCTGAAGTCGACATGGGCGTTCACATCCCAGTAGATTTCGCCGATATGGACGTAACACGCTACGTCAACCCATTCATCGGTACAGGTAACCTAGGCAACACCTACCCTGGTGCAACCACACCACACGGCATGGTGCAGCTTTCTCCTAACAACGGCTCTAACGGCTGGGAATACATTTCAGGCTACTACTACCACGACGCACGTACTTCCGGTTTCTCTCATACCCACCTTTCCGGAGCAGGTGCTGGCGACTTGAACGACATTCTCGTCATGCCAATCAACTCACGTTCGGATTTCATGATTGATGAAGGTTCGGCAACGCTAAACCTAGAAGCGTCTCGCTTCCAACATCGTGACGAGCAAGCGACAGCAGGCTACTACAAAGTCGATCTATTGGATTACGACATCAAAGCAGAATTAACGGCATCTGATCGCGTTGGTGTACACCGCTACACCTTCCCTCGTGATGAGAAGTCAGAAATCATCGTGAATACTGGCTTCAAAATTAACTGGGACTACACCTCAGATTCTTACTTGAAATGGGACAAAGACAACAACCGTCTTGAAGGTCACCGTTTCTCTGATGGCTGGGCACCAAGCCAAAAAGAATTCTTCGTGATGGAATTCGACCAACCGATCAAAAACGTCCGCTTTGCTTACTACGATAAAGAGCAAGGTCGTTACATGGACGTGCCAGAAGGCATTACGGAAATCGGTAACGAAACACGCGGCAAGTACCAATACGCGCGCGCTTACGTTGAGTTCGATACATCCAAAGACGGCTTAACGGTTGAAGCGAAATTGGCACTATCAAACGTTGAGATTGGCGAGAACGGCAAGTCAGGTGCTTCTCTTAACATGACAGAAGTTGCGGGCATGAACTTCGACCAAGTACGCGAAGCGGCAACGAAGAAATGGGAAGACGAACTCGGCAAGATCCAAGTCTCTGGCGACGAAGATTACAAACAGACCTTCTACACCGCGATGTACCACTCGTACCTAGGTCAAACTATTCACTCTGACTTAGATGGTCGCTACCGCCAAGTGCACCAAGGTCGCAACGCCTACCCAGATGGCAACACACCTTGGGGCGATAAGATCGATACGCTGAAAGAGTCGATCCGCACAGCCGATGCTAACAAAGATGGCAAAGCAGACTTCACGCGCTACGACACTTTCTCGTTATGGGATACCTACCGCGCAGTTCAACCGCTGTCTTCGATTCTTGAGCCAGACCGCCTAGCAGACGTGGTGCTGTCTATGTTGTCTTACGCCGAAGAAGAATGGGTGGATGACAAAGGCAACGTGCGCAAAGGTCGTCTGCCTGAGTGGACATTCAAAGGCAACGAAACGGGCATGATGATGGGCATGCACTCAACGCCTGTGATTCATGATGTGTTGTCGAAAGGCTCACTAGAAAAACGCATGATCGATCTTGGCTTCACAGAAGCAGAGCGCAAAGACGTTAAAGAACGTTTAGTTGAAGCGATGATTACCGACGCGCGCGCCGCAACGAGCCAAGGCGTAGCATGGATCAAAGAGTACGAAGAACAAGGTTACGTGCCAGCGCAATTGCACGACACTCCACCAGATTCTTACGGCGGTCACTCACCATTTAAAGACTCTTGGACAGCATCTTACTCGCTTGAATATTCAATGAACGACTGGGCAATCGCACAATCGATCAAGGAAGTCTTCGGTGAAGAAGATCCACGCTACACCGAGTTCGCTAACCGTTCTAAAAACTGGCAAGCGCAATTCGACTTCGGCGGTAAGCAATACCAAGGTTGGTTCAAAGCCCGTGACTACGATGGCGAGTTTATCGATGCAGGGTGGGTAGACCCAATCACCGGTCGCGCGGTTGGTAAAGACTGGCGTCCAGACATGTTCAACTGGTCATTCTCTGAATCGAACGGCTGGCAATACTCGTTCAGTGTTCAGCACGACATTCATGGCTTGATTGACCTGATGACACGCTTCGATAAGACACAAAACCCTGAAGCAGAACGCGGTGACTTGTTCGCAGCGCGCTTGGATGAGTACTGGTCAACCTACCCAGACCGCAACGCAGGCGACAACCAATTCCCAGTGTTCAACACAGGTAACGTTGGTCAGCACGTACAAGGTAACGAACCAGATATCCACGTTCCTTACTTGTACAACTACGTCGGTCAACCTTGGAAAGGTCAGGCAGCCATCGCCGCAGCAACCAACATTTGCTACAAGAACACCGCTGACGGCATTTGTGGTAACGACGACTTCGGTACGCTCTCTGCGTGGTTCGTGTTCCGTGCACTTGGCTTCTACCCAGTGAATGCTTCTTCTGGCATCTACGAAATCGGTACTCCGCTGTTTGAAAGCGCGTCTATCGATGTCGGCAACAACCAGAAGTTCACCGTTACCGCGAAGAACGTTAGCCGCGAAAACATCTTCATTCAATCGGCTCGCTACAACGGCAAAGACTTCAACCGCACTTACCTGACTCATGACGAAATCATGTACGGCGGTGAGCTGGAGTTCGTGATGGGCGACAAACCAAATCAACGTTGGGGCTCTTTAGAGCAAGATCTTCCACCAGCACAAGGCATCGGTGAGTTCTTGCATGAAGACGAGATGCCAGCAGGTTCTCGTTAATCCCAATAGTGACAACTCAGCCGGGGGAGCGCATCTCCCGGCTATCCCTACAAGCAAATTTTATAAGCAGTCTCTTATAAACACTTTTTTATATACGAATAACGACAAAACGGTATGCACATGTTTAAACGTAATCTTATCTCTTTGGCTATCCTGGTTGGTCTGACGGGTGGCTTGGCTGGCTGTAACAGCGACAACGATTCTTCCTCTTCACTGCCGGGTGATCCAATTGTTGATCTTGCGGTATTGAAATACGTCGATCCTATGATCGGCACAGCAGCTTCTGGTCATACATTCCCGGGCGCGACGGTACCGGCAGGTATGGTTCAACTGTCTCCAGATACTTTCATCGGTTCTAACACAGACCATGAATCTGGGCTTAACCCTTGGCACTCGGCATCTGGCTACTGGGATTCATCCAACTACGAAACTGGCGAAGTAGTTAACACTGACGTTCCGCTGTACGGCTTCTCCCATACTCACCTTTCAGGTACAGGCGCAACGGACTTAGGCGACATCTTGGTTCTGCCATACGCAGACATGGCGAACACACAGCTGAACTCTTTCGACAAAGCCAATGAAGAAGCAAGCGCAGGCTACTACAAAACCAAGCTAAACCAAGGTCAAATCGAAGTAGAACTGAGCGCCACCAAACGCGTTGGTTTGCACAAATACACCTTTGCTGATGGCGCAGACCGCAACGTGAAGTTCGATTTGGGGCATACCCTAATGAACAACAACGGCAAATCTTTGAAGAACAAAGTAGAAGTGGTGGACGAATACACCATTCGCGGTCGTAAAACCTCAACTGGCTGGTTCCAAGGGCAAGATCACCAAGGTCAAGACATCTTCTTCTACGCGAAATTCAACCAACCAATCGCCAAAGCACTGTTAGGCGAACAAGACCTAGAACCAACGCGCGAAATGCGCAATGGCGCGGTTTACTCTGGCGATAATCTGACCGCTTACCTAAACTTCGGCACAGGCGAAGAGCCAATTGAAATCCGCGTCGGTATCTCTCCAGTTAACTGGCAAGGCGCACAGAAAAACTTAGAAGCGGAAGCACCAAGTTTCGACCTAGCAAAAGTAAAAGAAGACGCGGAATACGCGTGGGCTGAGAAGCTAGCGAAAATCAAAGTAGAAGGCGGCACAGACGCAGAGAAAACCAACTTCTACACTGGCATGTACCACATGATGATCGCACCAATCGAGTTCTACGATGTGGATGGTCAATACGTGGATATGCTTGGCACAGTGCGCACACTGAAAGATGGCGACACACCAAACTACTCGATTTACTCAACGTGGGATACGTTCCGCGCGGTTCACCCAATGTGGACCATCATCGACCCAGATCAAGCAACGCTATACGTGAAAGACTTGATTCGTAAATCCAACGACGAGTTTGGTCTATTGCCGAAATGGGAAGGTCACGGCTCAGAAACTGGCACCATGATCGGCTACCCATCGGCAGCAATTCTAGGCGATGCGGTGACCAAAGGCTTGATTGATGCAGAGCAGGCTTACACGGCGTCAGTAAAATCAGCACGTTACACACCGCATGAATACCCACAGATTCATGACGACATCCTAAGCTCACTTATGGCAGGTCAGTTGAACTACCACGAGAAAGAACAGTGTGTTCGTTACCCGAACTGGAACTCAGTGTCGTACTCGTTGGAATTCTCCTTCTACGATTGGACGATCGCAGAAATGGCAAAAGCTGCCGGCGATATGGACGCGTATGAAGAGTTCAAAGCTCGTTCTTACAACTCTTTGAAACACTGGGATGCAGAAGCAGGTAACGCAGACGGCACGGGCTTCTTTGTACCGACAGAACTGAAAGAAGGCGACCCATGTGCGCTGAAATACGCTTCAACTGACTTCGACCCTTACAAGTCTGACGCGTTCTACTACACAGAAGGTAACGCGTGGCAGTGGCAATGGGCGTTCATGCAAGACTTAGACAAGCTGACTGAAATCATGGGCGGCACGCAAGGTCTGAACGACAAGCTGAACAACCTATTTACTGCCGATCCAAATGGCGGCGAAGCGCACCAAGACATGACAGGCTACATCGGTCAGTACATTCACGGTAACGAACCTTCGCACCACGTCATCTACTTGTACAACCGTACAGAAGAGTCTTACAAGGCGCAGGAATACCTAGACCAAGTTTACGACCAGTTCTACAAACCGACGCCAGACGGCATCATCGGTAACGAAGACGTAGGTCAAATGTCGGCGTGGTACTTGATGTCAGCACTGGGCTTCTACCAAATCTCGCCAACCGATCCAACCTACAGCATCGGTCGTCCAATCTTCGACAAAGCGACGGTAGACATTGGCTCTGGCACCTTCACGGTAACGGCTGAGAACAACGGTCCAGACAACATGTACATCAAAGAAGTGACCATCAACGGTAAGCCTCTGGATGTGTACAACACCTTCCAGCACAGCGAATTCAAAGCAGGCGGCGAGCTGCACTTCGTGATGACGGCTGACAAGTCTGAAGCAATGCAAGCCAACCTAGGCGAATAATGATTTTGAGGGGACCTCGTGTCCCCTTTTCTCGTGGAATAAAAACAATGAAACTAAAAAGAACCCTACTCTCTACCGCAGTGTTAACCGCCATGCTTGGTCTTGCTGGTTGTGGCAGCGACTCTGATCCAGAAACTCCAGTTATCTCTACCCCTACTTTGGAATTCGTTGATACCTTGATCGGCACAAAAGGTCTTGGCAACGTCAACCCATCTCCAGTCATGCCAGAAGGTATGATTCAACCGTCACCAGATAACTTCGATCCAAACGGTTGGAATGGCAAAGGCTCACCTGTCGAATACGATCCTGTGCACAGCCTGCTTTCTGGCTTCTCAATGACTCACATTTCCGGCGCAGGTAAAGGCGATCTAAACGACTTCGCCTTCTTGCCATACACAGGCTTCAATACCGATGCCGTAACCATGGATAAAAGCTCGGAAGTGGCAGAGGTTGGTTACTACTCGGTTGACCTTGTAGAAACTGGTGTAAAAGCTGAGCTTTCGGCAACCGACCGCGTGGCTTTCCAGCGTTACACCTTTAAGCCGGGTGAAGACCGCAAAGTGCGTATCGACCTGCAACACGAACTGTTAGAGCAATACGGCAACCACTCTCGCAGCATCTACTACAAACGCGTTAACGACACCACAGTCGTAGGCGCGCGTACCTCAAACGAATGGGGTCAATGGCAAACCGTGTTCTTCGCGGCAGAATTCTCTGATCCAATCATTGAAGAGAACCTGTACACCAAACTGGCTTCTGAAAACAAACTCACCCCAACTGACGCTACCGAAGTCGGCTTGGAAGATTACCGCGGCTACGCAGAGCACAAACCAATGCCGGGCGAACCAGAACCTGACCCAGAACGTTTGGCAAAACGCGCAAACGATGTCCTGACGCATTTGAACTTTGGTAAGAGCGATGAGTCATTGGTGGTCAAAGTAGCGATTTCTGGCACTGGCGTTGACGGCGCACTGAAAAACCTAGAAGCAGACACTAACGGTTGGGACTTCGACAATGTCGTACAACAAAACCGCTTGGCTTGGGAAAACATCCTTGGCGAGTTTGAACTGGAAGGCGGCAACAAAGCTGATAAGACCATGTTCTACACCTCGCTCTACCGTACGTTCGTTGCTCCATTCCTATACCAAGATGTGGATGGCAAATACCGTGGCATGGATGGCAAAGTGCACCAAGCAGAAGATGGCTTAGTGAACTACTCAGTGTACTCAATGTGGGATACCTTCCGCGCCGCACACCCACTGAAAACCATCATCGATAAAGACCGCGCGATTGAACACGCACGCGATCTATTGAACAAATACCAAACGGGTGGCGTGCTACCAAAATGGGAACTGCACTCGGATTACACTGGTGAAATGGTCGGTCATCCTGCAGTCTCAGTTATCGCCGATATCATGGTCAAACACCCAGAAGCCTTTACCGCAGCTGAGTTTGATTTGGCGTTGAAAGCCGCTGACGAAACGGTCAACTTTAACCTTGATAAAACTGAAAGCTGGGTGCCTTACCAAGATGCTTGGAACGGCGACAAACGCTTCACAGTAATGACGCGTCATAACGACTACCAAGAAGACGTCGGCTTTATTCCAGCCAACACTAAATGGGCGCCGGACTCTGGCGAAAAACCGGGTTACGTGGAAGGCTTGAAAGTCGATAAATACGACGAGCTCGTGAACGAATCGGTGTCTTACGGTCTTGAGAATGCTTACTACGACTGGTGTATCGCTCAGATCGCTAAACTTGCGGGCAACGACCAGCAGTACGACCGCTACATGGCTCGTTCTGAATCGTTCAAGAACTACTTCGATTACAACCCAGAGCAATACGGCAAACTGCAAGACACCAAAGGCAACGCATTGGGTGCAACGGGCTTTATGCGTCCGGCATACATGAATAGCGGCAGCAAGGTTTGGGCAAACAACCTGAAAGCCGAATGTTTGGACGAGAACATGGCACTGTCTATCCCAGACGGTATGGACTACAACGCCTGTAAAGACCGTAAAGCACTCAACGAAAGCGACGTGTTCTGGCCTTACCGCGCCGAGCACCGAGGCGAAGACTTTACTGAAGGCAACACATGGCAATGGACATGGTTTGCACCGCACAACTTGAACGGTCTGGCTAACGTGATGGGTGGAGAGCACATCGACCGCACCGACTTCTCTCTTCCTGAAGACGTAACCGAACAAGGCAAAGCGGCATTCCTCGCTAACTTGAATGCACTGTTTAATGCGGACTCCAACGCCGATACAAGCCAATCACACGATATGTCCGGCTACATCGGTCAGTTCGTGATGGGTAACGAGCCTGATCACCACGTGCCTTACCTATACAACTGGACGGCAGAGCCTTGGAAGACACAAGAAATCGTCGATCAGGCGATGAACGAGTTCTACCACCCAACGCATGAAGGCCTGATTGGTAACGAAGACGTCGGTCAGATGTCGGCGTGGTATGTGATGTCTGCATTGGGCTTCTACCAAGTCACACCGGGCGAAGCAAGTTACACCATCGGTCGTCCTCTGTTCGACAAAGCCGTGATTCCAGTCGCGGACGGTAAATTCACCATCACCTCAGAAAACAACAGCCAAGAGAGCATCTACGTGAAGTCGGTGACAATCAATGGCAAACAATTGAGTGACAACTTCAGCTTCGCGCACAGCGATTTGAAAGACGGTGGTGAACTGCATTTCGTTATGACTTCAGACAAATCTGAAGCGATGAAAGCGCAGTAACCGATACCTATCCAAATAACGAAAGGGGGCGTCTAGCCCCCTAAAAAACTTCACTTCAGTGGAACCATAAAAATGAAACTAAAAAGAACCCTTATCTCTACCGCTATACTCGCTGCCATGTTTGGTCTTGCTGGTTGTAACAGTGATGACGACAACAGCAAATCTGGAACACCATCCCTCGACACCACGCTAACCCAATACGTCAACCCATTGATTGGTACGGGCGCAGACGGTCACACCTTCCCAGGGGCGGTTGTGCCTTACGGTTTAGTACAACTATCTCCTGATACCGAAATGGAAGGTTGGGGCTCTGCCGCAGGTTACTTCGACCACGGCAAGCTGACTGAAATCCCGGTGTATGGCTTCTCCCACACTCACCTTTCTGGCACAGGCATTACCGACCTTGGTGATATCTTAGTTCTGCCTTTCACCAAGAAAGAAAACGCCGTTTTCAATACCTTCGATAAAGACAACGAAACAGCAGAAGCAGGCTACTACGCGGTTGAACTGAACAAAGGCGAAATCAAAGCCGAGCTAACTACCACGCAACGTGTTGGTTTCCACCGCTACACCTTCAAAGAAGGCACGACGCCACACATCAAGTTCGATTTAGACCACACCCTCAACAAAGGTCACTTCAACAACCGCACCATGAAGGGTGATTTAGAGTTCATCGACGCTTACACCATCCGCGGTTTACGTAGCTCAAACGGATGGGCGAACAACCAACACGTTTACTTCTACGCCACTTTCAATCAACCTATCGTCAAAGCCATCGCTTTGGTTGACGGCGCAGAAACCGAAATCGATGTAAACAACGACAACATCGACGCAGTGAAAACCATCGCGTACCTAGAATTCGCACCATCATCAACACCGCTAGAAATCCAAGTAGGCTTGTCACCAACAGGCACAGAAGGTGCGGAGAAGAACTTAGAAGCAGAAGCGAAAGGTGTGTCATTTGATACTGCGCGCGCTCAAGCCAACGACGCATGGCACCAAGAGCTTAGCCGAATGATGGTATCTGGCGGCACGGAAGATCAAAAAGAGATCTTCTACACCGCGCTTTACCACGCTTCTATCGCGCCAATGATTTTCCAAGATGTCGACGGTCAATACCCAGCGATGCGTACTCGCATTCAAAAAGACGCGGGCGACACACCAAACTACTCTGTGTACTCCATGTGGGATACTTTCCGTGCAGCGCACCCACTGAAAACCATCATCGACCCAGAACGTGCCGAAGAGTTTGCCAACGACCTGATTCGTAAATACGAAGACGGTGGCATCTTGCCGAAATGGGAACTGCACAGCCACTACACGGGCACTATGATCGGCTTCCCTGCGGTCTCAATCATTGCTGACGCGATGGCGAAAGGCTTAGACATCGACCCAAAACTGGCTAAAGAAGCGGCTGAGTTTACGGTGCGTTACCACGAGGCGTCTGAATTCCCAGATTGGACGGAAGACAACAACATCGGCGCAGCAAACGTTGTGCAAGTGAAGGTGTACGAAGAAAACGGCTTTGTTCACCACGGTTACTGGAACAGTGCGTCTTACACGCTTGAGTTTGCATATGGCGACTGGGCAATGGCAGAAATCGCGCGCATGGCTGGCGATGTAAAACTGCAAGAAGAGTTTATGACTCGTGCTGACAACTGGCTTAACCATTGGGATGCAGAGACAGGCTTCTTACGTCCGAAAAACCACCCGCTTAGTTCATCACCAAACAAACCGCCTTTGGAGTTCAACCAACCAATTGATGAAGATCGTTTGGATGAGTGTGAAATGGTTGAGTGGCCTGAAGGCTCAGGTGTGATGAAAGAGAAATGCCCGCTGCTACCATTCGACCCTTACTACGTGGACGAGTTTGCCTACACCGAAGGGAACGCGTGGCAATGGAAGTTCCAACCAATGCACGATTTCAACCGTCTGAAACAAGAAATCTACCAAGCAGACTTGGCTCAAGGCAAAGACACCACGCCAGAGAAAGCCTTCCGTGAAGACTTGGACGAGCTATTCAATGCGCGTTCTTCAAACACAGGTGAAGAGCTGCCAGACCTAACGGGTTACATCGGTCAGTACATGCACGGTAACGAGCCATCACACCACATTCCTTACCTATACGCGCTAACGGATGAGCCATGGAAAGCGCAAGAGTACCTAGACCGCATCATGTCAGAGATGTACACCAGCGAACCAACTGGTTTGATTGGTAACGAAGACGTAGGTCAGATGAGCTCTTGGTACTTGATGTCGGCAATGGGCTTCTACCAAGTGACGCCTGCAGATCCGGTCTACACCATCGGTCGCCCTATGTTTGATGAAATCACCATTCCAGTGGAAGGCGGCGAGTTCAACGTCATTGCAGACAACAACAGCCCACACAACAAGTACGTGAAGTCCGTAACCATCAACGGCAAACCGCTGGATGCCAACTTCACCTTCAAACACAGCGAAATCAAAGCGGGCGGCGAGCTTCACTTCGTCATGACGGGTGACAAGCAAGAAGCGCTTCAAGCTCAGTAACGTTTTCTGTAATTCGTGTTTAAAGAATAAGCAGATAGATTAACTCAGTGGCAGGAAGTGACGCGCTTCCTGCCTAAGGAATCAAGATTATGAACTTTACGAAAACCGCTATCGCCACCGCAGTGATTGCAAGTGTTATTGGTTTGGCTGGCTGCAACGATGACGACGATAACACCTCACCAAGCGTCGACACTTCCAACCTAAAATACGTCGACCCATTCATTGGTACCGGCTTTAACGGACACACCTTTCCGGGTCCTGTTGTGCCAGAAGGCATGGTGCAACTTTCTCCAGATACCGAGCTGATCGGCTGGCACTCTTCATCAGGTTACCACTTCGATAAAAAGACCCTATTTGGCTTCTCCCACACTCACCTATCCGGCACGGGGATGGGCGGCTTAGGTGACATTCTGTTCCTGCCATTTACCGAAGACAAAGCCAAGTACATCGAAGACAGCGACGACTACCGCGAAGCGATTTCGGTCAAGATGGACAAAACCTCAGAAGTGGCAGAAGCGGGTTACTACTCTGTGAAGATTGCAGAGAACGGTATCAAAGCTGAGCTTACGGCGTCTGAACGTGTCGGCTTCCATCGTTACACCTACCCGCAAGGTCAACCACAACGATTGAAGATTGACCTCAACTCCATACTTAACAGTGACTGGGGTTCGACCTCTCTGCGCAACAAACTGACGGTGAGCGAAGACGGTCATACCATCACGGGCGAGCGCGACGCAGCGCACTTCTCTGGTTGGGCTAAAAACCAAAAAATCTTCTTCTATGCGACTTTTGATAAGAAGATCAAAGACGTCTACATCCTTGCCAACGGCGAACCTGTTAACGGCCTAACGGCAGAGCACGTTTCTGAATTGATTTACGATGACCAAGGTAATCCAGTTAAGCGTGTCAAAGCGGACGTCACTGCCTACATCGAATTTGAAGATGAAGGCTCACAAGAGTTGAATGCGCAAGTGGCGTTGTCTGCGGTTGATCCACAAGGCGCAGAAAACAACTACGATGCCGAAGCGAATGTCTCTTTCGATACTGCGCGCAACAACGCACGTGAGAAATGGGCAAAAGCACTCAACTTCTCTATCGAAGGTGGCACAGAAGATCAGAAAGAGATCTTCTACACCGCGCTTTACCACACCAAGATTGCGCCTATGGTGCATCAAGACGTGGATGGTCGATTCCGTGGCATGGGCAAAGGCTCAATTCGTGAAGGCGAAGGGGAATACTCCATCGCTTACGGTCAAGCAACGGAAGAACAGCCAAACTTCTCGGTTTACTCTCTATGGGATACCCAACGTGCATTACACCCACTAAAAACTATCACGGAACCAACCCGTGCGGTGCAGTACGCGAAGAACCTAGTTCAGAAGTACACTGAAAGCGGCTTGCTACCGAAGTGGGAACACTTAGGTGACGAAACAGGTACCATGGTTGGCTACCCAGCGGTCGCCGTGATTGCAGATGCGATGACCAAATTCCCAGAAGAGTTTACTCAGCAAGAGAAAGAGCTGGCACTGAAAGCAGCGATCGACTCTTCGACTTACGACAACTACCCAGCACTGCAAGCCGATTGGGATCAGGGCGTATTGGATCGCACTTTAACCAAGCACATCGATTACATTGAGAAAAACGGCTTCACGCCTGCCATCCAACGTGTCGATGGTGAGCCAGTCTTTGAAGACTACACGGTTGAGTCTGTTTCTTACGGTCTAGAAAACGCGTTCTACGATTGGGCTATCGCACAAATTGCCAAAGCAGCCGGTGATACTCAAGCGGAAGAGCAATACCTTGAACGCTCGAAAGGCTACAAAAAATACTTCGATTTCAACCCAACGGAATACGCAGAGCATGGTGTGACGGGCTTTATGCGCCCAGTGATGATTGATGAAACCTTCATGACGCCATTCGACCCATACGGCACAGAACACGAAACAGGCAACTACACCGAAGGTAACGCGTGGCAGTGGACTTGGTTTGTACCGCATGACATCGCGGGCTTAAAAACCATCATGGGTGGCGATGCTGAGTTCCAGAAAAACCTAGAAGCAACCTTCACCGCAGAGAGCCAAGGTACAGAAACACCAGATATGTCTGGTTTGATTGGTCAAGTTGCGTTTGGTAACGAGCCTTCACACCACATTCCTTACCTATTCAACTGGACCGCAGAACCATGGAAGACGCAACAAGTCGTCGACCACATTCTGGATGACATGTACTTTGCAGCGCCAGAGGGCGTCATTGGTAACGAAGACGTAGGCGCAATGTCTGCTTGGTATGTGATGTCTGCATTAGGCTTTTACCAAGTGAACGCGGCAGAACCTATCTACACTGTGGGTCGTCCGCTATTCGACAAAGCGGTGATTCCGGTGAAAGGCGGCACGTTCACCATCACCACGGAGAACAACGCCGATGACAACATGTACATCAAGTCTGTCACCATCAATGGCAAAGCTTTGGATAACGGTTTCTTCTTCGACCATTCCGAGTTCAAACCGGGTGGTGAGTTGCACTTCGTGATGACAGGCGATCAATCTAAAGCGATGAAAGCGCCTCAATAACCTTCACTTGAAATGTGTTCCTCAGGCCAAATCAGTCTGAGGAACACAAGCTCAAATCAATCCCTTCCACTAATGATAGTGTCATTTCTGCCGCTGAAACTTCTTTGCAACCCGACGAATTTTGTCCGCACCACAACGGCGTAAATTCATCTCGGTTTTGCTTCTCCATAAGCGCTCTTAACTGAGTCATTTCAATGGAAGCATATGGGAATTTCGGTGCAGACTCACAGATGTAACCTAGCTCCGACATCGCGCGATTCACAATGCCTCGTGCTGGCCTGCCCGAAAAAACATTAGTCACCGCCGTATGCTGCGCGCGCTCACTGGCAATGGCATATCGATGTAAAGACGATGTTTTCGCCTCATCACACAACAAATAGGCGCTGCCAACCTGCACGGCACTTGCCCCTAACTTCAGCGCGGCTTCTAAACCATTTCTATCGGCAATTCCTCCTGCTGCAATAACAGGCAAATTCACGCGCTTGACGATTTGCGGTAACAACGCCATCAAGCCTAATTGAGTAGATAAATCATCCGATAAAAACATGCCTCGGTGTCCACCAGCCTCCAAGCCTTGGGCGATAATACCGTCAACGCCTTTTGCTTCTAGCCAAAGTGCTTCGTCCACCGTAGTCGCTGACGAAAGGATCTTCCCGCCCCACCCTCTAATTCGAGCTAACAGATCATCGTCTGGCAAACCAAAGTGGAAACTGATCACTGGCGGTGCAAATGGTTCAATCGCGTCAGCAATATCATAATTGAAAGGCATCCTTGTCGGAGCGTTTGGCTGAGCCTGAACGGTTGCATCAACCTCGGAAAAATACGGTTGCAGCGTTTTTTGCCACTCTTCGTGCTTGTTGGCGTCATACTCCGGCATTTCATGGCAAAAGAAATTGAGGTTAAACGGTCGGTTAGTTGCCTGCTTGATAAGTTGAAGTTCTTTTACGATGGTGTCTTTGTTCAGCATTCCACAAGGTAACGAGCCAAGCCCGCCAACATTACTGACGGCTATGGTCATTTGGCTGTCTTGCACACCGGCCATTGGCGCTTGAATAATCGGTAACTCTGTTCCCAAAAGTGTATTAAATACCTTATTTATCATGACCTTTCCTTGAAAACTTAACCTTTACCTGTGATGGCTCTGCGCCATCGTTATCCAGACTAGACTTTCACATGATTAAACACTTATAAAGTTAAAGTGATGCATTTGTGCGCTATGCACTTTTGATAGAAATGACAAAGGGAGCCTATGGCTCCCTTAATATGCTGAATAACAAGAATCAGAGTGACTATCGTACGACATCTGATTCAAGCTCTAGCTCTGCTACAGACAGCATGGCAAACTCTTCATCGGCGGTTGCTGCCACCAATTTGTTGCGGCTGTATAACCCATAATAAACACCACCGATAAGAAACAATCCCATTGTCATGAAAAAGGCTGAGGGATCAAAAGCATAAACACCTGTCATTGCGATCAAAGAAAGCACCAGAGAAATACTCGAAGTAATTATCCCACCAGGCGTTTTATATGGACGAGTTAATTCCGGCTGTTTAATTCGCAATAAAATATGGCTCAAGGACATTAATGCGTACGATACAGTCGCACCGACAACAGCCATCGCCAAGATTAAGTCCCCCTCACCCGTAAGTGAAACCAAGAACCCAAAAACGCCCGGAACCAAAAGCGCACGAGAAGGCACTTTTTTGTCACTGGTTAATGACAAAGTTTGCGGTAAATAACCCGCGCGGGAAAGCGCAAACACCAAGCGACTGTAACCATAAATGATTGAAAAGAAAGAAGCGATAAGGCCAGCCAATCCAAGTAAGTTCACGGCCATTGCTACCGTTGAATTGCCCGTAAGCTTTAGGGCGTCAACTAATGGCACCGCGCTATCGCCTATGACCTTTGAGCCAACCGCACCAGCCAAAAGGACGACTACGAGAGTTGCGGTTAGCAATAAAAACAGCATCGCACCAATGATACCTTGGGGAACATCTTTTGCCGGATTTTTTGCCTCCTCTGCCGCTAAAGGCACACCTTCAACCGCAAGAAACAACCACATTGCAAATGGCAACGCAGCCCATACGCCATACCACCCAAACGGCAAGATTTCTGTTACCTGAGCCGTCGCCGGAGCAATATCGAATAAGTTATTAACGTCAAAGTGACCAATAAGCACAGCAGCAGTAATGAGAATAGCTAGCACAGCCAAACCGCTGATGACCATCATTACTTTGAGAGCTTCGCCAACCCCTGCCATATGAATAGCGATAAAGACGGCGTAGAAAAGTGCGTAAACAACAGGGCCATCGATACCAACCAATTCATTCACTGCTGAGCCAATAAAAATCACTATCGCAGCAGGCGCGAGCGCATATTCAATCAAAACTGATAAGCCAGTGAAAAAGCCGCCTGTCGGCCCCATCGCCTGTCTTGCGAAGCTGTAACCACCACCCGCAGCAGGAATCGCTGCAGACATTTCAGCTAAAGACAATACTAGCGTGAAATACATTATTGCCATCGCGATAGCAGCAATAAGAAAGCCTCCCCATCCTGCTTGAGCGATGCCAAAGTTCCAACCGGCAAAGTCACCAGATATAACATACGAGACACCTAAGCCAGCAAGTAAAATCCAACCTGCGGTGCCTCTTTTTAGCTGCCTTTTGGCCAAGTACTCCTGATGTTTAGACATAGTAAATCCTTCTACTTTGATGAAATTAAAAAGTTGTCGCTGTGTTTATCTTCAACGCTTGCGCCACTTGGCTCATTGATGTCGGAGCGATCTTTCAGGTTCACTCCTGACAGTTGTAATTTTCGAGCCTCCTTGAGCAAGTAAAATGCGCGTTCACAGGCATCGTCATAATTGAGCCCCTGAGGGCGCACATTGGAAATGCAGTTTCTTTGGGAATCTTTAGAGCCTCGTTTAGCCCCCCAAGTGAGATACATACCCATGCTATCCGGAGAAGTTAGACCGGGCCTCTCTCCAATTAAAACCAGCACGGCCTTAGCGTTAAAACATTCACCAACATCATCCCCTACTGCTACTCTTCCTTGCTTTACGATTGTGATAGGTGTGAATTTCCATTGATGTTCATCATCAGCGCTTAAAAGAGAAATCAATCGCGTAACAACAGGCACGGCATGGTTTTGAATTGCGACGGAAGAAAGTCCATCAGCAATAACAATCGCAAGATCAATGTCAGTGTTATGCTCATTTGCTATCGAGTTGAGCGTTTTCCAAGAAGATTCATCGAGCTGCCGTCCTAAATCGGGCCTTTGCAAGTACATAAGCCGATCACTCACTTGGCTGCTCACTACCACTGGAGGCTCTAAGGTATTTTCAAGAATCGAGTAAGAGTCCGACAAACCAGCAACGAGAGACTCAATATTCAAACTGCAATGCACTGCATCCATAGCTTGGGCATGATCCAGCTGAAATGAGAGTAACTCGTTGGTTGGTACACTGTTTCCGCTGCGACCCAGAGCGATCCGAGCAGAGGTGAAGTCGCGTAACTTGCCCCAAGGGTTGTGTGTGACAACTTCAGACTCGTCTTGTGTGGACTGAGAAATGGTGATCACTTTACCCATGAGAATACCCCTTATTCAGTTGATTAATTGCTCCCGAAAACGAGCGAGAGATTTGCTCACTTAACCGAACGTCTTGCACGCTCTCGAAAATCTGCATCTCCATTAACCATTGTTCAAACTCTGGAGCTGGCTTCAGACCGAGTACTTTTCTTGCGTAAAGGGCATCGTGAAATGAGGTAGTTTGATAGTTGAGCATGATGTCATCAGACCCTGGAATACCCATGATGAAAGAGCACTCGGCCACGCCTAACAGTGTCAGCAAATTATCCATGTCATTCTGATCGGCATAGGCATGATTGGTGTAACAGATGTCGCAACCCATGGGTAAACCAAGCAGCTTCCCACAAAAATGATCTTCAAGCCCAGCACGAATGATCTGTTTGCCATCAAACAGGTACTCTGGGCCAATAAACCCAACAACTGTATTAACCAACAAAGGATCGAACTGTTTCGCGACAGCATAAGCACGAGCTTCGCAAGTCTGTTGATCGACCCCATGAAATGCATTCGCAGACAACGCTGTACCTTGTCCGGTTTCAAAATACATCACATTGTTTCCTACACTACCTCGATTCAAAGACAACGCGGCTTCATGGGCCTCTTTCAAAATTGATAAGTCTATTCCGAAGGTATCGTTCGTTCCTTGCGTGCCGCCTATCGACTGAAAAACGAGATCGACTGGTGCACCCATTTCAATGGCTTCGATCGTGTTCGTTACATGAGTTAACACACAAGACTGAGTCGGTATTTGATAGTGTTGAATCACCTCATCCATTAAGTTCATTAACTTGATAGCTTGAGGCACATTATCTGTTGCCGGATTGATACCGATAACCGCATCGCCATTTCCGTACATCAGACCATCAAAAATGGTCGCTGCGATACCGTTGAGAGAATCAGTGGGGTGATTCGGCTGTAAGCGAGTAGACAGGCGACTCGGCAAACCAATCGTATTCCGAAAAGCCGTGACAACTTGGCATTTTTTAGCAACGAGAATCAAATCCTGGTTGCGCATGATCTTACTGACTGCGGCCACCATTTCTGGTGTTAAACCTTGACGAATTTTAGCCAACGTTTCACCATCGGCTTCTTCACTCAGCAGCCAATTTCGAAAATCTCCGACCGTCAAGTGCTCAATCGGTTTAAAGGCTTCAAGGTCATGCGTATCGATAATTAGGCGAGTGATATCGTCGCTTTCGTATGGAATAACCGCCTCGTTAAGAAACGTTTTAAGTGGTAACTCAGACAGCGCCATTTGTGCGACTACACGTTCTGCCGCTGACTGAGCACAAACCCCAGCTAACGCATCGCCTGATCGCTCCGGTGTCGCTTTCGCCATCAAGTCAGCTAATGACTTAAAGGTATAGACTTTACTGCCTTGTTGCCGACGATAAGTTGCCGTCATTGCTCTTCCTCTTCACTATTTGGTTCGCTTTTTGCTGAACTATCAATAAGCTTTAAGAAAGTATTGCCAAATGTGTTCCGTAGCGTTATCAAAAACTGGCAACATTTATAAAACAATAATAAACAATGAGTTACATAAAAACTGCTCCAACATGACTCACAAAAAAAGAATGAGCATCACAAGGATGAGTGACCAAACACCCCAAACCGCACCAATGCTGTGCATCAATCACACAAAGGATGCAAACCAACAAGCTGCAAGCCTAATAAACTGGCAACAGGAATACGATCAACTCAGCGATGGCCGATTTTTAGGTCAAATTCGAGAACGACGATTTCCCAATTTCCATGTATTTCGAGAAGACAGTAACCGCTCACTAAGACAGCAATGCAGGGTTGAACAGGGAGGTATTTGGTTGGGTTTGAGTGCGGAAAATAAACCGCTACACCTAAATCACAGCAAGTTTAATGCAAGCCAGCTTTTGCTTAGACAAGGTGGTGCAGATTTTGAGTTAATGACACCTGAACAGTTTTCTATCTATGGGATAGTACTCGACAGAAAACTGGTTCAAATCATAGAAAAACAGCTCGAGTTAGACGGTATCGGCTGCAACACACCGCACTTAGCGGGACTAACAGAAAAGCACATTCAACAACTTAAATTCTACTTGGGTACTTTACTCGGCCCCACTGAATCGCGATGGTCTGACAGCACACATCAGGTGGTTTTAAAAGACATCGTTCTCGAACTGTTCTCAATCAGTTCACCAAGCGCAAGCCACCCGATATCAATCTCTCATCGTCAGCATGTGATGCGCCGCATAAAGCAACAGCTACACGACTTAGATTACAGAACTCCGATCACCGTCAGTGAACTGTGTGACGCTGTGCACGTCAGTCGCCGCACACTGCAGTACACCTTTGAACATTGCTGTAATACTTCGCCAAAGCAATTCATACACCGAATGCGGCTGAATCAAGTACGTAGAGTGCTACAAAGCCCTGAAGATAATCGAACAATTGCAGAAATCGCTTTTGACTTTGGTTTTTTTCATCTCGGGCAGTTCAGCCAAAGCTACAAGCGGCTATTTGGTGAGACGCCAACTGAAACGAGAAAATGGGAGTCCAGCAAATAAAATGACAGGCAGTATATTCTTTCAGATTCTGCGTTGGGGCCATTTTATGTAGTCGCAATGATTTGCTGAAACTTAGCATGAAGATCTGTAAGCGCGGCTTCGACATCCGGTTCTGCTCGGCTTAAATGTGCGATTAGCGTCATGAAGTAGCAGTCAAAAATCAACGGCATTTTGTCTTCAAGAACAGAACTTACGCTCGCAGATTGAAACAAAGCTTGGTTAAACGACTGATAATAATCCAAATCCCAAATCACCTCTTTCAACAAGGCTCGGCTCAGCTCGACGTTCGCAAAATAGTAGCGATAGTATTTCTCAGTCAGCGCCAAACCGATGTCGATATCAGTTTTACCTTCCACACTGACTAGCGTTTCTTGGCTGATCTGTTGCAGTTGCGCCAGCATCCCTTCGCGCAAAATCGACAGTTTAGTCGGGAAGTGGCTGAACACCGTACCGTCGGCGACTCCTGCTTCTCTCGCAATCTGCCTTGTGGTCGTCATGTCATAGCCATTTTGAGCAAAAGATGCCCACGCGGCTTTTAGGATTTTATCTCTGGTTTGTTGTCGCTTCGTCATTGATGTATCTGCTTAATGAGCCTGAAAGGATCATACCTTGAGCGACTGATATTGACAAATTGAGCGCGCTCAATTATAAAAAATGAGCACGCTCAATTTTATATAAAAACAAAAGGAATCGCTCATGTACGTATTAAACAAACTAGGCCAAGGATTGATTTTCTTGCCGACCATATTCTGCTTTTCGTATATTTTAAGACCCATATTGATGGTGATTCTCATCCCAGGTGGACTCGCACTTTTGGCGTTAATCGGTGGGGCAGAAGTCAGAGCAGAACTCAAAGCCATGCTGCTTGAGGAGCTTTTTGGGGTCAGTCCATCGCACACCACCTCGAAAAAGGCGTGAGTGCGCGAGAAACGTTGGCAAAGTTAAGCAAAAAACAAAACGCGCAGGTATCGAGATATCAATACCTGCGCGATATAGATGTTCTAAAAAGAGGACTGGCGTTAGTCAGTATTCATGTTCTGACCGATTCGCCATAAAACGCCACTAGGGTCAAACAAACAACATTCGCGCATGCCCCAAGGTTGCTCGACCAGCTCAGTTAAACGCGAACCAAATTCCTCATGGCCCACTTTGGATAAGTGCTGATGCCAGCTTTCTGCGTCTTCTACGAGCAAGTGCATCATGAAGTTGTTGCCGTGTTCTGGCTCATAAAAATTCTGTAAAAGAAACGCGCAGCTGCCTTGAGAGAAGTACGCCACATCACCGAAGTCTGACGCCATATCAAAGCCTATCGCCTCATAAAAACGTTTTGAGAGCGCGTAATCTTTCGCTGGAACAAATGATTTGATTTCAACAATATTGAGGTTTTCCATTTCCAATTTCCTAAGCCCTTTTCCATCAAACTGACTGACGTAATCACGCTCTACGCCTTCTATTCGCCTTGCGTATTTTGCTGCGATGGTAGTGGTACACACTCTACCATTTGCGTTTGTAACCACGTGATGAATTTATGTTCGAGTTCTGTACGCTTTTTATCTTGGCTCAATAAAACATAATTGCAACCTGATAGTACAAAACCAAATGGCGCGACCAAATTACCGCGCTTAATATCGTCCATAACAAAAGGATACGATCCCATCGCCGCGCCTAAGCCATCCACCGCGGCTTGTATGCAAAAATAAAAATGCGCAAATGATTGCTGAGTGTTGCCGTTGAAGGTTTCACAACGTGTTGATAGCTGCCAATCCGCCCAAGCATGCGGTCTAGTTTGGCTATTCAACAATCGAACTGCATCCAAATCGTCTTGAATGGATTGCCAATACTCAGGAGAAAATACTGGCCCCACCCACTCTTCAACAAGAATGGTTTTGTTGTAATCGTGCTGAGCAAAATCGTCTCGACGAACCGCCATCGAAAGCCCTGTTGATCCTAATGTTACCGGGCCTCCCGCCGTCGACAAACGAACATCAGCACGGTGTTCATCATTAAACGCAGCAAGCCTTGGCATCAACCAACGCATGGTTAATGTCGGTTCACAAGACACTTCAAGATGCTGATGCTTTTCTTGAATGAGTGTATTCACGCCTGTTTCTAGCGTTTGGAATGCCGTTTTTGTGTATGTCTTGAGTAATTCACCTTCTGCCGTCAACACGGATTTCCTACCCTCTTTCAAAAACAAAGGTTGCGACAGATATTGCTCAAGTTGCTTGATCTGCTTACTCACGGCTCCGTGGGTGATGTTCAGTTTGTCAGCCGCTTCAGTGTAGCTTGAAGAGCTCGCCGCAACGTGGAAGACATAGAAAGATTTTAGGTGACGCATTTGTGAGTTTTTCTCACCAATATGGGAATATTTTTCGATTATAGTCAGTAACAAAGACGCCTACAATTCCGCTACATCACAGACTTCATCATTCAAACAGGAAACCGATATGGAATTTGTAACTCTTGCGCTATTGGGGGTACTTATTGTTATTAGCCCTGGCGCAGACTTTGTTTTGGTATTAAGAAACAGCTTAAATCAAGGACGAGAAGCTGGCGTGTACAGTGCGATTGGTATCAGCATGGCGATAAGCATCCACATCGCTTACTCCATGCTGGGGATCAGTTACTTAATTTCACAAAATGAATGGTTATTTAATCTCGTACGCTACCTTGGGGCTGCTTATCTTGTCTACCTTGGGATTAAAGGAATATTCTCCTCGCAGCCTGCGCCAAACTCAGAAACCATTCAACAGAGCGAGTATTCAATGTGGCGATTTTTCATGCAGGGATTTCTGTGTAATTTACTCAACCCTAAGACGATGCTGTTTTTTCTGAGTATTTTTAGCCAAGTGATTTCTCCCGATTCTAGTCAGCAACATATCGCCTTGTTTTACGGGATTTATATGATTGCGCTGCACGGCATTTGGTTTTCTATCGTTGCAGTTTTATTCACGTCCCCCCAATTACAAGCCTTCTTGTTGAAGATTAAGCATCGACTCAATCAAGCATGTGGGGCGGGTTTGGTCATTTTCGGCGCGATGCTGGGCTTAAAGGCTTAATACGTTTGCGGTCAGAGTTTGAACACAAAAAATGCGGCTACTGGAGCCGCATTACAATCCACAAACCTTCGGTCTGATAAGTGAAACGTTTATTGAGTGATAACGGTGAGCTTATCCCAATCAATCGTGAAGCGAATTTGTGCCTCAGTGTAGTGGCTCGTTGTGCCTTGATCGTACCAGTTACACGCATTGCGAGAGAAACCTTCTTCAACTTCTTTCATGCCAGCTCGTGCGATCATCTCCGTTTTGGGCTCTTCTCCACGCTCAAATTCTGGTGTGAACACGTACTGGAATTTCGGTTTGAAACCGTAGATCAAACGCGGCAAGTTCTCTTCTGGTAATAGGTTCTCGTTTGAACAACCTGTGTAGTGGTAAACACCCGCCCATTTACCGTAGTACTGGTAGTCGTTGGTGTAAATCTGGCTAAGAGAGGTGGTCCACTTAACGCCCATACCGCGTTCCATGGAAGCTTTTGGCTTGGCTGCGGTGACGTAATCCTTACTTGAGTAGCGAGACGTATAAGCCACACCGAGATCGGTCGTCAACGAGCCAGAAAAACTTGGTGCCGAGCCCGGTGTTGCAGTCGCGGTTAAGCCGATAGACGGTGCAACCGTGGTTGTCGATACCGAAACATCATTGGCTTCGTTTTGCGGTGAGTAATCCTCACTAAATACCGGCGTGCCACCAGCTTGATAGATACTGTAGTCGAACGCGACTGGGTAGTTTTGAGTAAAACGGTCCACAATCGCAGCATCGTAAGTGTGTTTTACACCCGGATTACCTGGTACATAACCATTCCCTAGAGTGATCACGCGAGCCGCTTTTTTGTCGTTCTTTGAATTATGGAATAACTCAACCAGTAACTTCATTTGCACACGGCTACCACGAAACGCGTACGGGAAAAGCTCAGGCTCGCTTTGCATCACGACCTCATAGCTTTTCTTCACGTAACCTTCTAGCGCGATGTCATCAATCAAGACACTTTCTACAACCTTGTTATCAGAAGCAGCGGCAGTAGCGGAAATCCCTAACATTAAGGGAAGCAGTATTTTCTTATTCATTATTTTATTACCTTACTTGGGAACAGTCCCAATTTAAGCTAACACATTGAACAAGTAGCGACAATCAAACGAAAACGATTCACATTATCAATAATTTGACCTACACCCAGAAATGAAAAAAAACAGCCAACTTACGTTGGCTGTTTCGATGCAGTTAATGAATGACCCGAGCGTCCCCTTTAAGTAACTGAGACAGATCGATAGTGAATATCGTCACTGTCGGACGTTTAGGCAGAGCATTTTCGATCGAAAACTCTGGCCCAGCTTGAACGAGGGGGAAGTGAATAGCCGTCGGCCACGTTGACGAAGCTTCATTACCGCTCGGCTCAGATATTGAGAAAGAAAACGCGGGTAAACGGGTCATAACACTTACCTCAAATGACTGATTAGCGGGCTCAAGCGAGCCCGCTTAGGTTTTGCAATGTTATTGTTGTTTTAACGCCTACTTAATCACTAACGATTGATAACGTTAGATATCAAGTTCTTTGTCTTCAACGTGGTTGGTGATCATCGCTTCAGTCGTGATCATCAAGCCAGCAACAGACGCCGCGAATTGAAGCGCTGAACGTGTTACTTTCGCAGGGTCCAAGATACCCATTTCGATCATGCTGCCGTATTCACCTGTTGCAGCGTTGTAACCGTAATCGGCATCACCCGCTTTGACAGCATTCGCTACGACTGAAGCTTCGTCACCTGCGTTAGTTGCGATTTGACGGAGAGGCTCTTCCATCGCACGTAGCGCAACTCGGATACCCACGTTTTGGTCATCGTTGTCACCTTTTAGATCCGCCAATTCTTTCGCGATCTTAGTTAGGGCAACACCACCACCAGCAACAATACCTTCTTCAACCGCTGCGCGAGTAGCGTGTAGCGCATCGTCCACGCGGTCTTTCTTCTCTTTCATCTCAACTTCAGTTGCAGCGCCGATCTTGATCACCGCTACGCCGCCAGAAAGCTTCGCAACACGTTGTTGAAGCTTGTCTTTATCGTATTGAGAGGTGGTTGTTTCGATTTGTTTTTCAATCGAAGCCACACGATCAGCAATCGCGCTTGCTTCTGCTGCACCACCCACAATGGTTGTTGTGTCTTTGGTGATGGTCACTTTCTTCGCGCTACCTAGTTGCTCTAGCGTTGCTTTTTCGAGTTCTAGGCCGATTTCTTCAGAGATGACCGTACCTGCGGTTAGTACCGCAATGTCTTCCATCATCGCTTTACGGTTGTCACCAAAACCAGGTGCTTTCACCGCAGTCGCACGCACGATGCCACGCATGTTGTTCACAACCAATGTCGCTAGCGCTTCACCTTCGATGTCTTCAGCAATGATCAATAGCGAGCGAGAAGATTTCGCCACTTCTTCTAGCACTGGCAATAGCTCGCGGATGCTGCTGACTTTTTTGTCCACCAATAGGATGTAAGGGTTGTCTAGCTCTACGCTGCCATTTTCTTGGTTAGTGATGAAGTATGGCGACAAGTAACCGCGGTCGAATTGCATACCTTCAACCACAGACAATTCGTTGTCTAGACCTTGGCCTTCTTCCACCGTAATCACGCCATTGCGACCCACTTTTTCCATCGCTTCTGCAATGATTTCACCGATCGCGCGATCGCTGTTTGCAGAAATGCTACCCACTTGGGTAATGGATTCTTTGTCGCTGCATGGCTTAGACATTTCACGTAGTTTCTCAACCGCCGCTTCAGTGGCTTTGTCGATACCACGTTTTAGGTCCATTGGGTTCATGCCAGAGGCTACCGCTTTAAGACCTTCATTGATGAAAGATTGCGCCAGTACAGTAGCCGTCGTTGTACCGTCACCCGCTTCATCATTCGCTTTGGACGCCACTTGTTTCACCATTTGTGCGCCCATGTTTTCGAACTTGTCTTTCAGTTCGATTTCTTTCGCTACAGACACGCCATCTTTAGTGATCGTTGGCGCGCCGTAAGATTTATCAAGCACAACGTTGCGGCCTTTAGGGCCTAGTGTCACTTTTACTGCGTCCGCCAGTAAGTTCACACCTTTCAGCATTTTTTGACGTGCGTCATTAGCAAATAATACGTCTTTTGCAGCCATAATTATCTCCTCAAAAAACTACTACAAAAATAATTACTCAACGATTGCTAACACATCAGATTCGGACAGAATCAAGTATTCTGCGCCGTCAATTTTCTCGGTTTTCACGCCGTAACCGTCATTGAAAATGATTTGGTCGCCCACTTTGACTTCCATCGCAGCGCGTTCGCCATTTTCAAGGCGTTTACCTAAACCAACAGCAATGACTTTCCCGCGGTTTGATTTTTTCACCGACTGAGAAGTTAAAACGATTCCCCCTTCAGATTTATTTTCCACCTCTTGTCTTTCAACAATTAGCTTGTCATTTAAAGGACGAATTTTCATTTTTAAGTGCCTCCTACTTGGAACCAAAAATAAAAGACAGAATAAACATCAAGATGGATTTGCGAGTCGACCGCTCGCTTTCGATGAGAATAATAAGGTCGAAAAATTGGAGTTCAAGAGGTGGATTTCATAAAAATTTTTTATTGAATTGAATAAAATCTTCTATCGAAACTTTTGACATTCACGACCACTTAAAACCTCTTTATGATGGAAAATGTGTTCAATCAAATCTAGAGTGGTTAGATACTCTTAAAAAGGATAATCAAACAATGAAAAAGGTCGTATCTCTGTTTCTTGTAACATTGTGCGTTGGTTTGCTTTCTCCCAACGTGGCGGCTTCTGAGCGTGCTGAGCAAGGATGGCAACTGATTGAGAAAGGCGCAATGATTGTCGATGTACGCACGCCGCAAGAGTTCTCTGAGGGGCATTTAGACAATGCGGTCAATTTCCCTCTATCTGAGCTTGATAAACATTTCCAAGACGTCGATAAAGATCAAGCGATCGTATTGTACTGCCGCAGTGGTAATCGCTCTGGTAAAGCGTATCAATATTTGCAATCGCAAGGGTTCACGAATCTGCACAATGCAGGTGGCTTAGAAGAACTGCAAGACGCCAAATAATCATCTCTGTTCTAATTTCAAAAATAAAAGTGCAGAGGGCGTTGCAAACTTATTGCAACGCCCTCTGTTACTAAATAAATCTCTTCCGCTACTACTCTATTTGGGCCCGGCCTCAAACTGAGTCAGGTTATCCGATATCTCAAGCCACGGCGCTTTGGACGCGACAAAAATATGGAAATTTGGCTTGTGGGATGGTGCATCATCCAAGACCCCTAGGCGAATATTGACAATACCATTGTTCTTTTTCGAATACAGGCTCGATCCGCAATGGCGACAAAAACATAGCATGGTATTTTCGCTTTTCTGATAAGTCTGAATATCCTCTTTTCCTTGAGTAATGAGCAACTTATCCAAAGCGATACCACCTGCAGACGAGTAGTCGGAGCCTGTGAACTTGCGACATTCCGAGCAATGGCAATTTCCCATGTACTTGAATTCATCTGCCACTTCCAATTTCACCTTACCACACAGACATGAGCCTTTGAGTACTTCCATTTGAGTCCCTTTTTGTTATGAATCTAATTGAATTAGACGAATACACCGACACCATGCCACTGCAATGCGAAAAATTAAAGGCAGGTAATACAGGTTTTCAAAAATGAAACGAAAATGTAAAACACTCTACTCAGAGGAAAGATAGGTGTGCTCAGCACGTGAGAGCCCAAGCTATTGTCGATACAAAAACACCAAGCAAGACGCTTGGTGTTTTCTTAATATTTTGTCTAACACAGTCATCGCTCTTAATAAGAGACGCCGTGTTGAGAAAGTGTAGTGCTTAGAAAATGCAGTGCTTAGTAAAGCTGGTGGCTTCGTTTGCACTCCAGTCACCTTTTGGCTTATCTTTCAGGTTCTCACACCATTGCTCGCTGCCCACACCATCTTGAAGAACACAGTGCTTCGCAAAGTCTACTGCGTTGTCTGCTGTCCATTCTGTTTTTGGCTTATCGCGCATGTCGTTACACCAGCCTTCAGTGCCCACTTCATCACTACAAGCGGTTAAAGCAGAAGCCGCCAACATCAGCATGACTAGTTTTTTCATAAATTTAAGGTTCCAGTTGCAAACAATATTAAAATAAAACTCAATCGCTTCAACAAATGCCCATTCAACGGTCTGAACTAAGCAGTCACTTGTTGAAGTGACTTTTATATCAACTATAACGAAATTATCAGTCTACGTGTTAAGACACCGAAAAATTATTGAGCCAAGCTGCGTAAATGACACCATAAACACCTATAGGCTGCGCGCTTGCGTTAATGCGCTGATCTTAGAAGACCCCGTGCCAAAACATGATAAACGTAACTCTAACGCCATTTGCTCAAAGTGCTCGACCACCGCTTGAGTGCTTATAGTAGCCGCTTTCAAGACTGCGCCCGCTTGCCCAACGAGATTGGCGCCCAAATGTATGGCTTTCGCCGCTTCAAGTCCGTTATGCACACCACCTGAGGCGATCAAAGGTAATGTAGGATGCTGTGCTCTTATTTGAGTCAAACATTTTGCCGTCGGGATACCCCAATCGCGAAAAAGCTCGGCTGCACGCTGCATTTTCGGGTTATCTTGGCAATAGCCTTCAACCGCGCTCCAACTTGTGCCACCCGCGCCCGCTACGTCAATGGCATCCACACCGGCGTCAACCAATCGCTGCGCAACGTGACCACTTATACCAAAACCGACTTCTTTAATAATGATCGGAACATTCACGCGAGATTTAAGCTGCTCGATAGCGTGTAAGACCCCAATCCAATTATGGTCGCCATTTTTCTGAAACGCTTCCTGCATTGGGTTTACGTGTACAAACAACGCATCCGCTTGAATGGATTCAACCGCACGCTGCGCATTATCTAGTTTACCTTTGTCGCGCAATTGAGCGGCTCCAAGGTTGGAATAAAGCGGCACATCTTTGGCTAAATCACGAATGGTTTTGCCTAGACCTGCGTGTTGGCGCTCTTCTAAGCTAATACGCTGCGAACCCACGCCCATCGCAATGCCTAATTCACTGGCAGCTTCAGCCAAACGACAATTGATCACTTCAGCGTCTTTCGCTCCACCTGTCATCGAGCTAATCAAAAACGGCAGCGCCAATCGGTGGCCAAGAAACTCTGTCGATAGGTCGATCGCCTGAAAGTCACATTCTGGCAGCGCGCAGTGTTCAAACTCGACAGACTCAAAGCCCGCCGTTTTATGCTTCATGCTCATGTCATGATGTAAAACAGCGTCTAGATGTAAATCTTTTCGGTTAGTTTGCGGAGCCATAATGTCACCCTAAAGTAAAACAGTCGCGCAGTATTGCGATCCTTATCAGTAACGTCAATGCGAATTTTCTGAATTCACGAGATTACTTTTCCGAAACCAGTAATGAATCACGACTTACTCTGACATTATAGAAAGAGAAACTCGCCTTCTGTTTTAAACAAGCAGGCGAGTGTTTCTCCAAGTTGAAGTAATCAGCGTGCGAGACACCACGATAAAAATGGGCCGCATACTTCTCTAATTTACTTTGCGCTTTCTGACAGAATCAGAGACACAACGGTGCTTGTGGTGGTTGGAGCAAACTGCTCAGGGTCATCACAGAATTGAATTTTCCCTTTTTCTTCAACGTGGAACAACGGCACTACCGAGTTCCCTTTGTGATGCGCTAAATAGTCTTGATACGTAAAGTTGTCGCTCAATTTCGTGTGTTTTATCTCTGCACCGCGGCTCAACAAACTGGCCAGCTGGGTATAGCTTACGTTACCGCCCATCAGCAATTTACCGTGGTACTCCTGAGCCACGGAGTGCTTCTCGCTACCATTGCCATTGGTTTTCACTTTTTGCAAGCAGTGAACTTTATCTTCACCAAACTCGTCGACAAATTGCATGCAAGCCATAATGTTGAAATGCTGGTCAGGCGTTAATGCAACGACTTGTCCCACCCCTATCAGGTTCAAATTGTCATCTGCGTGACTAGAAATCGGATTCCCGTAGTAGTAATCCAGCCCCAACATACGAACTTGACTGATGTACTCCCAGTTAGAATCGGTCATCAATATACGGCGGTCATAGCGTGCCAACGCTTGACCAATTTCTCTTGCTACTCGGTTAGCACCAATCAACAAGAAGCCGCGTGGCGCTGGCTCCGCGACGCCCAACATCAATGCGACAGGACGTGCCGTTGCACTTTGTAAAACAACCGTTCCGATGATCACCATGAAGGTCATAGGAACCAGTAAAATCGCTTCATCAATACCGTATTCGGTCAATTTGATCGCGAAAAGAGAAGAAATAGAGGCAGCGACAATACCGCGCGGTGCAACCCAAGACAGAAACAGTTTATCTTTAAGTCTCAAGTTACTGCGGATGGTTGAGAGGAAAATCGACAACGGGCGCGACACCAACTGCATAAATACAAACAGCAATAACGCGCCACTACCCAGCGCAGCAAAATCATCCAAGCTAATGCGTGCAGCAAGGAAAATAAATAGGCCGGTGATCAGCAATATGGTCAAGTGCTCTTTAAAGTGCAGAATTTGTTGAATATTGATGCCCTTTGCGTTGGCAAGCCACATACCCATTACAGTAACCGTGAGTAATCCGGCTTCAGACTCAATATGGTTGGAGACGGAAAATACGCCGAGCACGATCATCAAAACCGCAAATGGCTGCAAGTATTCCGGTAGCCACGCACGGCGCATAATTGTTGCGACTGCTGCGCCGGAGGCCGCACCAAGAATGACGCCCACGGCAATGAGCGTCCCGAACACTTCGACGCTATTTATCGCGCTGTGCGATACGATGAACTCATAAACCATCACAACAAAAAGCGCACCGAGTGGATCAATCAAGATCCCCTCCCAACGCAAAATATTAGCAAGCGTACTGTTAGGCCTTACCGTCCGAAGAAGTGGCACTATCACCGTCGGACCTGTTACCACGGTTAAGCTGCCGAACAACATGGCGAGCTCCCAAGTAAAACCGAGGAAATAGTGCGTCGCAATACTGGTTGCTGCCCACGAAATGATGGCCCCGATGGAAACGATACTCCAGACTGAGCCACTCACACCGCGAATTTCTTTAAAATTTAGGGTCAAGCTGCCTTCGAAAAGAATCACCGCAACCGCCAATGAAACCAACGGAAAGAGCAAATTCCCTAAAATCTCATCTGGATTTAACCACTGCATAAATGGCCCGACAATCAACCCAGCTAGCAGCAAAAATAAAATCGCTGGTAAGCGCAATCGCCATGCCAACCACTGACAACCTAAACCAATGACCCCAACCGCTGATAGAACCAGCGCTTCATTACCCACTTGCATTAATCATTACCTGTTTTGTCTTTTTTCGCGTGAATGCGCTATACCCAAATAACCTCGGCGTGCGGTTCAATAAGCATGACTTGGCATGCAGACTAAACGGCTTACCTTCGACTCTTCGACAGCATGCCTCTGAAATGCACATTTTTGAGGTCACTTGGGTATCGCATCAGAATTATGAATATAGTTGAACCCCAATGACTTAACGACTCATTTCTGTTCATCAGATCTTAAAGTGACACACAAGTATGTCGCTTCGTCGAATTCATCATTACGCATTGAGTTTCATTATGTAGAATGATTCTTAAAGAAAGCGCGGAACCTAGCACTATATGAAGCTAAGGCAAAGCGCTTGGACTAAGCTTTAGCGTACGTGCTCAAAGTTAAGAATCGTGTGTCACGCGACGTACGCAAGGAGAAATGGATTGTACGTAATACTAGCACTATTCATGGCATTGCTCGCCATCCTCATCGGAGTGAAAGCCGCCAACCGAGCAGCACTTTTAGAAAAAGAGCTAACCAAACTTCGTGAAGAGGTAACATCACTGCGAGTCAGTCTAAATAAGGACTCGAACCAACCAACGCGTCAACAATCCAGCGTTGAAGAGGTAACAAAAGAGGCAAATTCCTCATCCTCTAAGGAGCATGACCCGATTACCGATCGAGCATCTTATCCAAACACAACACATCAAGCTCAATACCAGGCAAGCGAAGTTCAACTGGACGTTTTTAGTCAAGAACAAGAGTCTATATTGCCAAGTAGAGTGCAGAGTCTGTTTAGCAACATTCAAGAAAACTGGTTGGTTTGGGTGGGCGCGCTGGCAATGCTAATTGGTGGGGGGTATCTCGTACAGGTTATTGGTAGTCACATTGAGTTTTCGCCATTTATGCGTGTGTCCTTTGCGTTTGTACTCTCGTTACTTATGGTGCTTGTTGGCGAATGGTTCCACCGCAAAGAACAACAAAATCCTCAACGAGCAACACGAGCCCAAGGCTTTACTTATGTGCCTGCCGCCGTTACCGGAACCGGGCTAACTGGTATTTACTGCACGGTTATCTTTGCGTTTGTTGTTTATCAAATGCTGACGCCTAGTGTCTCGCTTATCATCTTAGCCGCTGCTGCATTTTGTAGCTTGGCTCTATCTTTACAGCAAGGGCCGTTGATGGCGGTGCTTGGTCTGATTGGTGGATATACCGCACCGTTATGGATTGGTGGAAGCGAGCCTAATTACTTCTTATTAGCTGGGTATATCAGCGCGATCTCGGTCGCGGCAACATTGCTAATGCAAAAAGTGCGTAGTGCATGGATTTCTCCAAGCATCGCGCTTCCACATGTTGTTTGGATGCTGTTGCTCATTGAAAGCATGCCGCTTGAGACGCTTTTTTCTTGGCTGGCTATTTATCTCTCAATTACGCTCTATCTTATTTTCGCCGTTCCAAGACTGGGTTGGACACTCAATCCTCGTTCTCATCACTGCCAGAATAAGTGGACAAATCCGCCGACCGCTACCTCTCTCGCGATTGCGTTATTGACCTTTTCGGCTGTCACTAGAATGCCAGAATTGGACACACTGCAAATGGTGTACTGTTATGCGCTGCTCGTTGCGACAGTATGGCTCCCAGCGGTTCGCACAGGTTGGTCATTGCGCGTATTTTTGCCTTCCATATTGGTCTCTGCGACCGCACTTGTTGTCCTCACTGTCGCGTTTGACGCTTTGTATATGCCAGAACATGGTGCCAGTATCTTACTCGCATTGGCCACCAGTATTGCACTGATCTGCTGTCGAACTTATTGCCAGTCACTCAGTGACCGATCGCAACTTAGCGGCGTACTTCTGTTGGTACTGGCTCCAGCAATGAGTTTGATTACGTTGTTTTATGTCGACGAATTTATGCAAGGCTACCTGTGGCACTGGACTGCATTCTGCGCATTGGTGACCGTTTATTACGTTGTACTTGGTCAGCGCTTACATTCGCTAGCATTGGAATGTTCTGCCGTCATGCACGCTTTAATTGTAGGCATCGCCTTTGTTTGGTTAAGCGATACCTGGTTGACGACAGCAATCTCGATACAAGTTGCGGTAATGGCGTTGCAGACGCAATCAGGGTTATTTCGCCCCGCAAGTTGGGCGATTAAAGTGGCGATGGGGATACTGGTCATCCGCCTCACACTTTTACCCTTCATCCCTGAATGGCAACCCGTAGAAGCAGGACATTGGGCTTGGGTTATTGTGAGTTACCTACCGTCTCTCATCATCCTGCTCTATGCTCGAGCAACGCTAAAGCAAGTGGACCTCGAACTGACCAACTGGTTTGAAGGCGCATTTTTGCATGTATTCTTAATGGCGCTATTCACTCAAACCAACTACTGGTTAACTGGGCAGTACGGCTATTTGGGACACATTGATTTCGCAAGCGCCATCGTTTTTGCTAACCAAGCGTTGGTTATGGGTATGGTGTACAGCTACCGTAGCCAATTTGCACAACGCTTAAGCCGCATCTATGAAGCCTACAGCTACCTGCTTTGGTGTGCCTTCGCATTGCTGATAATTTTGCTTAATACGGCAGAGTCGCCATTGGTGACTGACAACGTCTCAGCCCAAGCTCTTCCCGTTATTAATATGCTAAGCGTCGGCTGGTTGCTGCCAGCTTGTATCCTACTTATCGCAACATTTAGAGGCTGGAATACGTTACAGGTTCATCGATTTGCGGTTGCTAGCCTAGGCTTTGCACTTGCTGCTATTTGGTTAGGTATGTCTATCCGTCAATTCTGGCAAACCACATCCATGATGCTGTACCAACCGACTAGCATGGCAGAACTGTTCAGTTATTCAGTAGCAGGTTTGCTCGTAGGTGGATTGCTTACTTGGCGCGGTGTGACACACAGAGGGTTGATGATGCAGCGCGTGGGTCTAGTGGTTTTAGCTTTTGTCGCACTAAAAGTATTCTTATGGGATGTTAGTTCTCTGGATGGGTTCTGGAGAGCAATCAGCTTCTTAGGTTTAGGAGCATCTTTAATCGCGCTTGGGTGGTTATTCCAGAAATTGAATCGCTCGGTGGCAAAAGCACTCGAACCATAAACGAATTAAAGAGAGATTCCCGACAATGCACCGTTCTCGTTATTGGGGGGCGATAGCGATGCAAAGCCGGGAATCATTGGAGTGTTCGTTATTTTAGCAACGCAACAACCGTATGACGACGCACGTTTGCTTGTGCATTCAACGCTTGAAAAGTCGAGGTAAACTCACCAGACTTCTGCACAAAACCATCCAGTTTTGCATTCACATCATCCACAGAAAGCTGCGCGGTTTTATTTTGAATTGAGCGCATTTGAGTATTCAACTCTCCATGAAATGCTTTCGCTTCCTGCAAGCTCGTTTGCACTTGTCTTAGGTGCTGGTTCACTTTGGCAATCGTCTGTTTCATGCCATCGCGTGACGCCAAATCAAACCCAAGTTCTGCAATACCATCTGGCTCTGACTTTAGATTTAGAACGTTCGGCTGGCCCGCAGGAAAACGGTGCCCTTCGCCCGTGACCATCACTTTCTGCTGCATTTGCTGATAAGCGTTGTCTCTGGCTTCAAATAAAATGCTGCCATCGTCAGCTAATGAGGCACGCATCCCTAAAGCAATCAAGCTTCGGTCAAGCATTTTGACAGTTCGAGCACCATCGGCTTGTCCATCGAACTGAATCATTACCGCTTGACCCTGAGGGAAATCCAAACGAATTTGCTCAGCCTTGTCACTTAAGCGATGCACGTTCAAGCCAGGAATAGAAAAGCGACGAATGTCTGCTTTATCTAGCTTTAAATGCAGTTCGTTGTTGAGCACTTTCTGGCCGTCGAAACGAGCATGCTCCACAACGTTCTGAATGGTGGCTTTAGAACGAACCAATGTATCCTGCAAGCCAGGTACATTTTGTACGCCTTGATTCACCGCTTGCGTCAAGCCACGTTTAATTTGAGTCAGCTCTTTGCCAATCACCTGCAACGATTTCGATGCGATCTGCACTGCCGTCGCTTGCTGCTGACCCTGGGTCAGTTGAATCCCAGAGACAGAGTAGGCTGACGCAGTGTCAGCCTGAACTTGCGCCGGGCGCGGTTTAATTGCAGTACTTGAGTCTGCAGAACGGGTCGGCATGATAGAGGCTTGTTCTTGCCCACCCAAGCGTATGCTATGGGGTCTGACCTCTACTGTACTCATTACCATAAAAGAACTTCCTAACCTTATAGACGGTCAAACAACGATAGATCATTGATCTTTACATAGCTCGCTTGCGTTGCTTGCAAAGCCGCCATGTAATTGCTCAAGCGTACCGATGCTTCACCGTAATCCAGAGCTGAGAGGTCACCTGATACTTTATCGACGAACAGTTTATTCTCACCATGAGCACCGCCAACCAAATCTAGGTTATTGTGTCGGCCACCAATCTCCGTCATCGTGCCAAGTACGCTTGCCAACGTATCATCAATGGCACTCAGGCTTGCGTCCACTTCGGCTTGGAAATTCGGACTCGGGTTCTCAAATTCTGTAATTAGATTATTAATTTGATCCAGTACGTTTTTGCCGCCACCAAGGTCCAAAATGTCCTTTGCCGTCATGTTGGAATCCATCGTTACGCCTTTCGCAATCGTCACGACACGTTTATCGCTGTTGCCCTCGATGACATAACTACCGCTTGCACTGTTTATAGCAGGGGTGTCAGTTTTGGTGCCTGAAAATAGGTAATGTCCTTCTTCATCCTGAGCATTGAAAGACGACTCAATTGAATCACGATAGCTCTTTAGCTCCGTGATCATACCGGTACGGTCTTGATCAGTCAGTGAGCCATTCGCGCCCCATAATGCAATATCACGCATACTCATTAGGCTCTCTTTCACTGAGTCTAAATGTGTTTCTTGACTCGAAAGCGTGGTTTTGACGTTTGCGATATTGTTTTGATATTGGGCGATGGCACTGTTTTCACGATCCAAATTAAGCAGCTTAATCGATGCCATTGGATCGTCAGATAGTTTAGTTAGACGCTCACCTGTCGTCATTTGTTGTAGCACGTGCCCCAGACCTGCATTGTTACCTTGCAGGCTTTGCAGCATCATTTGGCTAAATTGATTGTCACTGATTCGCATCTGGGTTTCCTTTAGAATAACTGCAATACAGAATCGAACAGCTGATTCGCTGTGCTGATCACTTTCATGTTGGCATTGTGTGCATTAGCAAACGTCATTAAGTTAGCCGCTTCTTCATCACTGTTAACGGCACTCACATTGTCACGAGCCGCATGTGCTTGCTTGTTCATGGCTAACTTAGCTTGGTAATCGGCGTCTGCTTGGCGTGCTTTAATCGCGGTTTGACCCACCATAGAACTGAATGCGTCATTCAAACTCACTGAGCCATAGCCAGTCACAGAAACAGGCTTGTTGCTTAAATTAATCAACGACTGCAATACATCCGCATTACCTGGCGTACCATCACTTGAAAACGCAAGCTCACCTGGAGTCAACTCAGTGATATCCAAACTTGCCGCTGGGTTGGCAGGGTCGTAGCTGAACAATGGTTTACCTGGGTTACCATTTAAATCTTGTCCAGTAGCGAGCACAGCGTTGTATTCATCCGCTAATGCTTTCGCCATGTCATTCAAAGCCAATTGGTTTGGTTTTAATACATCGGTTTGATAATCGTTAATCGCACCTAATTTGCCACCAAGAGAGTCACCAATCGCAAAACTTTGGCTTGAGAATGTTACGTGTAAGTCTGCTACGTAAGGGTCACTAGGGTCTGGAACGGCTGCGAGTTTGCCATGGTCCGTGCCCATCACAAGTGGCTGACCAGAGGTCAACGTTACCTGAACACTGCCGTCAGGCTGTTCTGTTGTTCTGATTTCGATGGTTTGAGATAACTCGCCGATCAATTTATCTCGTTCATCCATAAGTTGCGATGGGTTGCCGCCTGTTCCTTGCATTTCAACCAGCTGCTTGTTTACCTTCGCGATGTTTTCCATGAGGCTATTCGCGTGGTTGAGTGCCGCATTACGCTGGTCGCTCATATCTTTATGTTGGTTGTGCAAAGACTCGGTCAACGTATTAAAGCGGCGCGCCAACGCTTCAGATTCGTTGATGATTTGTTGACGGTAAGGGATCGACTCAGGCTTAACCGTGGCATCGTTAAGCGCAGCGTTTAGAGAGTCCAAACCAGCAGAAATACTGAAGCCATCGGCCCCTAGCGTATTTTCCAATTGGCTCATGTTGCTGGTGTAACCAGAAGCGTACGCCGCCATACTGTTAGTTGACCACGTTTGCTTAATCAGAAATTGGTCTGTAACGCGGCGAATGCTGGTGACCTCTACCCCTAAACCAGGGCTTAAGCGGTTAGCTTTTCCGTCATCGACTGATGCCATCAACGCTTGTTGACGGCTGTAGCCCACAGTATTCACGTTCGCCACGTTTTGTGCCGTTACGTCTAAGGCCACGCGGTTCGCGCCTAAACCTGAAAGGGCAATATTAACTAGGTTCATTTACAGCTCCATTTTCCTGATCAACGGCTGAGAAAACGCGGTAGTCATACCGGCCTCACCGAGCACCTGTTTTACAGAGGCGACGGCTTGAGAGGCGGTATTAAATAAGCTTGAGTTCTCCTCAATCTCGTTAGCATCAAGCTGTGAGATAGATTCAGAATTCGCACCTTTACCATCGTTTGCAGATGAGATGTTACGCGCAGCATCAAAGGCGACTTCGCGCATAGAGGGGCTAAGTTGCTGGATGAGCATATTGGCAATGCCTGAGCTCTGCTTTTTTGCCAGTTCCATTGCCAGTTGCCCATCGTACATATCGCGGAAAACACCTTGCTGCTGGCTTGCAAACGGGCTGTCTTTATCCGCTAGAACATCGCTGCTGCTGCGCATTTGACGCAGCACCATTTGTAAAAACATCGCCTCAAATTGACCCGCTACTACTTCAAGCGCGCCTTCCTGATCTCGACTCTGCTTGATGTTGGCAAGTGCGCTGTTGTCGTGATACAGCATCGAATTCAGTTGAGTTTGTTCATTGGTACTGTCTAGTTTCATCCTTAACTCCTTAAATCACGACCAATTCAGCGTTCAATGCACCCGCTTCGCTCAGTGCTTGCAGGATAGACATTAAGTCAGTAGGTGTGGCACCTAAGCTGTTTACCGCAGTCACAATAGTGTTGAGCTCCGTGCCTGGAGGCCAAATCACCATTTGAGCTAAATCTTCGTTCACATCAAGATCCGTTTGGTTAACGACTTTCGTATCGCCATTTGCAAACGCATTTGGCTGACTGACTTGTTGTGATTCAGAAATTCGCACGGTTAAGTTGCCGTGGCTCACTGCCGCCTCACTCACTTTGACACTCTTACCGATCACGACCGTTCCCGTGCGAGAGTTAAAGACAATTCGAGCCGGCTTGCGGCCTTCCACGACGCTCATTTCTTCAAGCATCGACATCATCACTACGCGCTGTTGGGTATCTTTTGGTGCACGCATATCAATGCGCGCTTTATTGATCGCAACAGCAACGTTAGGCCCAAAAGTATTGTTAATTTCACGCGCGATATTTTTTGCCGTCGTGAAGCTTGGTTTACGCAGGTTTAAGGTGACTTCATCACGCTGGTTGAAATCAGTTTTGATTTCTCTCTCTAACGTCGCACCATTCGGGACGCGACCTGCCGTTGGCGTATTAACTTCGACTTTGGAGCCGCTTCGCCCTTCTGCAGACAAACCGCCCACCACGACGTTTCCTTGTGCAATGGCATACACTTCACCATCAATACCGCGTAAAGGCGTCAACAATAGCGTACCGCCACGGAGGCTTTTCGCGTCACCAATTGAAGACACGACCACGTCCAAAGTTTGTCCGGGGCCCGCCATTGGATCAACGGTTGCTGTCACGCTCACAGAAGCCACATTTCGTAGCTTAGGGTTCATACTGTCATCAATTTGAACCCCAAACTGACGGAGCATGTTGGTGATAGATTGAGAAGTAAATTTCACTTGGTTTCGGTCACCCTGGCCAGCTAAGCCAACCACCAAACCATAACCAACCAATTGGTTTTCTCGAATGCCGCGTACATCGACCAAGTCCATGATCGGAATTTCCACTTCAGCATGTGAAGTGGTTGGTAATCCCAAGGTCAACACCAATAGGAAAGACGTAAAGAAAGATTGCATTGTCTTCATTAGAAAGGTACCCATGGGCTGTTGAAGAATTGAGTTAGCCATCCGGCTGCGTTGCTGTCAGCCAGAGCTCCGCGACCTGCGTAGGTAATTCGTGCATCAGCAATTCGTTGAGAAGAAACTTGGTTGCTGCGATTAATATCATCCACACGAACAATGCCAGTGAGACGAATAAACTCATCTCCCTGGTTAAGGCGCAGCCATTTTTCGCCACTGATACGCAATACACCATTAGGTAACACCTCGTGTACCGTTACGGTGATAGCACCTTGCAGCTTGTTACCCTGTGAGCTTGAAGCGCTGCCATCAAAGTTGCGGCTGCCATCGACACTAACCCCTAACTCATCGAACGTTTTCGTTCCTATGGTCGGCGCCGCGAAGTTAACCGCTGAGCTTTTGCCAAACTTAGTACCCGCTTTTTTGCTCGATGAGGTTTCTTCTGATAGTTGAACCGTTAACACATCGCCAACTCGGTAAGCACGACGATCCTGAAACAGGGTCATCGTGTATTGGTGACGATAAAGGCTACCAGACTGGGTTTCCGGCAACGTGTAATCGAGCGTTGGTGGTGCATATTCCTCGGCATTTGGCTCAGGCGGAATAAATTCCTGACGGCCGGCACATCCCACCAGCAACACGGCGGCTACTGCCCAACTCTTAGAAAGCCATTTCATTGCTTTTTCCTTCATCATCACCAATTTCATACTTACATTGATTGCGAAACAAACTTCAGCATGTCATCTGCAGCAGAGACCACTTTCGCATTCATCTCATACGCACGTTGAGTCGTGATCATGTCGACCATCTCTTCCACTACTTGTACGTTTGAACCTTCCAATGCACCTTGCTTGATGAGGCCTGCGCCATCTTCACCAGCAATCAGTTCATCTGCCGGGCCGCTGGCTTCCGTTTCACGGAACAAGTTACCACCCACGGCCTCTAAGCCTGCTGGGTTAATGAATTTTGCGAGCGTGATTTGACCAAGCTGCTGTGGCGTTGGATCGTCCGCCGTCGTTGTTGTTACCGTGCCATCAACACCAACAGAGAATGAAGAGGCATTATCTGGGATCTGAATTTGTGGCTCTAACGGCAAGCCTTGGCTGTTCACCATTAAGCCTTCAGAGTTGACATGGAACTGACCATTACGTGTGTACATGATCTGTCCATCCGAGTTTTCGATTTGAAAGAAACCCTGTCCCATAACGGCAAGGTCCAACTCTTGTGTTGTATTTTGAGTGTTACCTTGCGTAAACACTTTTTGCGTGCCAACTACGCGAACACCGCTACCTAGCTGAATACCACTTGGCAACTCGTTAACTTGGTCTACTTGAGCACCAGGTTGACGCTGAATGCTGTAGAAAAGGTCTTCGAATACAACTCGGTCACGCTTAAAGCCAACTGTATTTACGTTCGCTAGGTTGTTAGAAATGGCAGTCATCTTCGTGTCCTGCGCTGCCATGCCTGTTTTACTTACCCATAATGCTGAATGCATTTTTTATTACTCCTTGCGGGGCGAGACTTATCTCGCCGCCATTAATTTATTACCAGCTTGTGCCAACGTCTCGGCCGTTTTCATCATGCGAACTTGCATCTCGAAGTTACGCGTTAACGACATCACGCTAATCAACTCATCAATGGCAGATACGTTACTGCCCTCAATGTGCTCAGGAGAAAGTTGCACCGTTTCATCGACAGCGAATGGCACGCCATCTACACTGTGCAGTAGGCTGTCACTCTCTTTTTGAAGTTGGTTCATTTCTGGTTTAACCAACTTCAACGTTCCAGCGACGATTTCTGCGCCACCACCTGGTGGAATCACGGATACTTGACCACGCTCGCTGATTTCAATCTTTTGATAATCAGGCACAACCAAAGGCCCATTTTCACCAAGAACAGGGAAACCATTGATGGTCATGGCACCAAAAGTGTCGACTTGGATATTGCCCGCTCGCGTGTACGCTTCGTTACCCGCAGGGGTTTCAACAGCAAGATAACCCTCACCCATGATGGCGACATCCAACGGGCGTCCCGTTTTCATAATGTCGCCAGAATCAAAACGCGTTGAGGCAGAGTTGGTCACAACCATAGTGCGACCATCAAAACCTGGGCCTTGCATTTCTACACTGCGCACGCGCTCCATATCCGCTCGAAAGCCAGCAGTATCAGCGTTTGATAAGTTGTTTGAACGCACGTGCTGAGCCTTAAGAACTCGACTCGCACCTGACGTTGCAGTAAATAACAAGCTATCCATGCAAAACTCCCATTACACCGCGTTAAACAAAGCTTGAGTTAGCTTGTCGCTGGTAGAGATGGTTTTCGCGTTTGCTTGGTAGTTACGCTGTGCGGTCATAAGCGCCACAAGCTCACTGGTTAGGTCAACGTTAGAACCTTCTAGCGCACCTGGGGTTAAATCACCCAACGTACCTGAACCAGGGACACCCATGATTGGCGCACCAGAGCTAAAGCTTTGAGTCCATGCCGTACCACTCACTTTTGCTAAACCTTGTGTGTTGGCGAAGTCTGCAAGTACAACTTGACCTTGCAGCTGTGATTGGCCGTTAGTGTAGGTCGCGTAAACCATGCCATTACCTTCAACGCGTACACCTGCAAGCTCACCGGATGTGTAACCGTTCGGGCTGTTAGTACTTACGCCGAATTTCGCACCAAACTGCGTGCTGCCTTTCAAGTTAATGTCGACACTCATCGCGTTTGCGCCTGCCGCAGGGAATGAAACATTAAACGGAGCCGTCGGTGAAGAAAGCGAACCGTCTTTGTCAAACGTTACTGGTACCGTTGTCACTGGTGTTGCGCCACCATCCACTTGAACATTCACTTCCCAAGAGTTAGAAGCGGTCTTAGTGAAGTACTGGGTTACCGTGTGCGAGTTACCCAGCGAGTCATAGACTTTTGTGGTGTAAGACGAATTGAATGAGTTTGGATCGTCCGGATTAAACGGCGTTACCGTTTTATCAATGGCAGACGCACTTGCATCAAAGTTTGCAACAAAATCAAGACCGTCTGTCGCTTTTGCATTCAGTGATGACGTAGATACTTGGATATTGCCCACAGAGCCTGTCATCAGGTTGTTGTTGCTATCCACACTGTAACCTTGCAGTTTTGCGCCACTGTTAGCTGTAACAAAGTTATCTTTATCTGTCGCGAATACACCTGAACGCGTGTATAGCGTTTGACCCATATTGTCTTTAGTGACAAAGAATCCGCCACCGTTGATCGCCAAGTCCATCGCACGGCCAGTTCCTGAGATACTGCCGTCTTTGTCGAAGTTCTGTGAAATTGACGCGACTTCTACACCACCAGGTTGCATGCCGTTGTATACTGCGGAGAATTCTGTGCGGCCACCTTTAAAACCATACGTTGATGCGTTGGCAATGTTGTGACTGATTGTGTTTAGCTCTGTGTTGGTCGCGTCCAGACCACTTAGTGCGATGTTAAAACTCATAAAAAGACCTCTGATTTCCCTATTTGGTTAAGCACCAAACTGAGTGATTTGATAGAAAGGAACGTTGCCAACGCCATGGACATTGACTAATGCTGCGCCGCCAGTATTTGGAATACGCACTTGCTCAACAGTGCCAGCCATGAGCACATTTGGACTTGCTTGCCCTTCTTGCACTTCTACTGCCACTGAGTATTTGCCTGGTTTAAGACCAAGTTCTTCAGGATTAATTGAAAAGTCGACGTCACCTTTGCCGTGAGCACCTAATGGCACTTTAGTAGATTGACCAAACTCATCTTTCACAACTAACGTCACTTGGTTTGAGCTATGAGCGAGTTCGATTTTTCCGTTCTGTACGCCTTCGCCAAGCTCAAATTCTTTGGAGTTGACGTAAACAGTTTGTCCGACGAGCCCCGCTGTCGATAGCACTTGCATGTTGTCGAGGAGAATCATGCTCTGTTGCATTGTCTTGGACATATTCTCGGTACTTTGAACTTGAGAGAATTGAGCCAACTGACCAACGTATTCAGTGCCATCAAGTGGGTTAAGTGGATCTTGGTTTTGGATCTGCGCCACCATCAAAGAAATGAATTCGTTCTCTAATGAAGAAGCACTGTTCATATCTTTAGGGTTTGGTGCAATGCCATTGTTCTCTTTTGCTTTAGTGTTCACAGGAGCATCAGACGATAAAGGTGTATATTGTGCGAGACTCATTAACTGCCCTGCCCTAATCTAAGCAGACCTTGCTGCATACTTTTCACATTTGATAACACTTCAACATTGGTTTCGAAGCTACGTGTCGCTGACATCATGTCTGCCATTTCAGCCACGACATCGATATCTGGGTAATACACATAACCTTCACCATTGGCCAACGGGTTGTTTGGCTCAAAGCGTTTCTCGGCTTCTCCCGCATTTTTCACAACGTCAACAATGCGAACTTCAGCATTGGGATAAACCCCGTTTTCCGTTGTCAGCTGCGCTTTTTGGTACACAGTCGCGAATACTGGCTTCAGCGCTTTATAAGCGTCATCTGGATTTGCAGACACCGCATCCGCGTTAGCTAAGTTACTGGCGACCGTGTTAAGACGCACAGTTTGTGCCGTCATCGCGGATCCAGTGATCGAGTAAATATCAGTGAATGACATAATTAACGTCCCTCAATCGCTTTCGTTAAGCCATTAAATTTCATGTTGAGAAACGTCAGGCTAGTTTGAAAGTCCATGTTGTTTTGCGTGAATTTCGCTTGTTCAACACCCAGTTCTACAGTGTTGCCATCTTTGCTGTTCTGGTAAGGCACCGAGTATTGGGCCTGAACCTGAAACTTAGGCACTGGTTTGTTCACACCGCCTGCAGCCACCTGGTTCATTACGGTGGTGAAACTTAGGTCTTTCGCCAAATACCCAGGGGTGTCAACATTTGCTAGGTTACTGGCAAGGACTTTGGTACGCTGAACGCGAAAATTAAGTGCCTCTGGATGTACACCTAAAGCATTTTCAAATGTGATCGCCATGCATCTTCCTTACAGTTGGCTCGAATACGCCAACATACAAACAAGATGCGTGCCATAAAAAATAGTTATATATATCAATGATTTACAAACAAGGATGGAAGCCAAACTTCCGGCTTACGGAAAGCATTAAAAGCAAGGGGAAAGTGCTTACTTCCTCAACATTAATGCTAACTCTGCTTGCTCTAGTACCAGGACAAACTTTCGCCAACACCTCTGGCAGAACCCTAAGCGTTGAGGAGATAAAATCTGTTGTAGCAGAGCATTTCAAACAAGAAGTGGCCCAAAATGCTCACTCTAACCAGTGGGGAGAATACCAACTGGATTTCGACATGTGGGTACCAGGCTCGGCGAATCACCTACCTGAGTGTGAGTCGCCTCTGGTCATCACTGGTCGCGACAATCAAGCGTTGCCAGTTGGAAACCTTAAGCGCTCAGTAAGTTGCGATGACATCGCTTCACCCTGGCGAATTAACGTCACGATAAAATCTTCTCTGACACTGCCTGTCTTGGTTGCCACAACCACGGTCGGTCGAAATGAAGTTGTGACTGCCAAGCACGTTAAACTGGAAACGCGCACCATCTCGCGACAAGACGATTTTTATACTCGCCCAGGACAAGCAATAGGCTTAGAAACCTCTCGCCGTTTACGTGCAGGGCAAGTGGTCAACCCATCCAATTTATCGGCTCCACCTTTAATCGAAAAAGGCAATGAAGTCATAGTGATTGCGAGCAAAAATGGATTTAGCGCCAGCACGAAAGGAGTCGCCTTAGAAGATGGTGCGAAAGGGCAACAAATTGAAGTAGAAAACCTAAGTTCTGGCAAGGTCATTAGAGCTGTCGTAACCGGGTTAAACCAGGTTCATACTCAATTTTGATTTTGGACTCAGAGTAACATTTTTTAATTTTGGCTCTCGTCAGTAACGCTGAATTTCGAGTACAAAAAAAATATTTAATGTTTATCACATCCTAACCGCCTACTTAATTTAGAACATGATGATGAGGACCACAGCATGAAAATCGACAAAGTCGCGGGCGGTCATGTCCCACAAACAAAATTACAGCAAGCAAGCAAACAGCCTGTCGACATCGTCGAACAGAGCAAGGTACACGAGCCTGCATTTCAAGCGAATACCGTAGCGATAGATCGCGCTCAAGCTGAAATGGCATCACTACCTGATGTTGATATGGAAAAAGTAGAACAAGTACGTAACGCATTAGCGCGTGGCGAACTTAGCCTAGATACCAAAGCACTATCAAAGGCGATCATGCAATTCCATACAGGTCACGAGTAATAACACACTAGGAAGAGATCATGGCAAGCGCAGTATCGCAGCGAATTCAACAATTTATTCGCTCAATACCTGAGGATATCAAGCTCTATCAACAACTTATCCCTTTGCTTCAACAGCAAAAAACGTTGTACTTAAAGTTTGATGGTGAGGCACTGAGCAACAATGTTCAGAAACAAATGCCAATACTCAATAAACTTAGCCGCTCAGCCAGTGATAGAAGCCAGTGTATGCGAGAGCTGGGGTTAGCGTGTAATGACGCCAGCGTAAAACGAATTTTCAATGCTTTGCCTGCCCAAATAGGTATGCAAGCTAGAAAACAATGGGCGCTATTGGAAACGTTGGTAAGTCAGTGCCAACAATACAATCAGAGCAATGGCCACAGCTCTGCGGCGTTCCATGAGTTGGTCAGTCAACTCAAACAACCTGTGCAACACACTTATGAAGATAAATCGTTCTAAACGATGTTCGTCTTGCCTACAGATTCAGTCGCCATCTCGGCTGAGTACTGTAGGCCTTTTTATTTTTATCGCCTTACTATCCTGCCTTTCAATCACCTGCCAGGCGAAACCAAGCTCAGCTGATATTCAAACGCAATATCAAGTTTTAGCCCCATACAAGCCACAAATTGCCAAGCGTCTCGATTCATCCAGTCCGGTGATTCATCACATTTTCAAACAACTGCAAAGCCACTCTTTACCAAAGAGTCTAGCCTTAGTGCCAATGTTGGAATCCTCTTACAACCCCAAAGCCGTTTCTCATGCCAACGCCGCCGGACTTTGGCAACTGATACCAGCAACAGCTCAACGATTCGGGTTGACTGTAGATACAAAACAAGACGATCGCTTTGATACAGAAGCAAGCACAGCTGCAGCACTCAAGTATCTGACGTTTTTATACAACAAATTCGATCAAAACATGGCGCTGACATTAGCGGCCTACAATGCAGGCGAAGGGCGTGTCGCACGCGCTATTCAGCGAGCAGGCAGTAACGACTTTCAGAAGCTCACACTACCTAAAGAGACTCGCCAATACGTTAGTCGATTCTTCGCGCTGGAAAAGTTGATAGATATCGGTCAGTTACAATCCTCATCATTTCAACCTTTACACTTATTTGCTTCAGATGCTCCGATGGTTTCGCAACCGCTGATCGACTTTAGCCCACTACCTCCGTTGGTCAGTTTGTGATAAAAATCACGACAAAATCCAATGTCAGAAAAACGTAAAATTACAAGATCGTGTTCGGCCAATTTGAAAACTCGTGATCTCTATGCAAACGTGTGCAAAAAAGTTGAGGTAAGGTATCTCAAAGATAAGAAAGAGTAGTGGTTTATTAAAAGATACCCAAATTGCGCTTGCCAATTGGGTAGATATGCGTCACATTGCGTTTGCAAAAAACATGAAAACCAATGGTTGGACCTAATAATTATTTACACACTAAATGTAAAACAGCTATTGTTTTCATAGTTCGAAACAAATTTAAAATATCAAGATGACGCTTCGCTTGCGCGTCTGGAATAAGTCCGGGTTCCGGGGGGGAGTCCGGACTTTTTTTATCGATTTAAAGTCTCACCTATCAACAGAACAACGAGAGGGTAGGTCACTATGAGGCAAGCTAAGTTATTTATAGTAATTCTTTAGAAATCAACTGAAGCAAAAACGTTTCGCGCTCGATGCTCATGCCTTTTTTCGGGCTTTCTGCCATGGTCTTTTCATTGTGCGCTATCGCTTCGTGAATGTTCATCCATACTGGTCGCATTCCATTTTTAACTTCATAGTCTTCATAAGCCGTTTCGCCTAACTCACGATCGATTTTACATGTATAGCAATACGACACCATGTGCATTACGTCAGCGTCGTCTTTGTACCAAGGACGAAACTCCTCAAAGATCCCGAAAGGCTTAATACCATGGATATTCTGCGCGCCGGTTTCTTCTTCTAGTTCACGAACTAGTCCAGCAATCACATCTTCACCATCATCAATACCACCACCTGGTAAAGTGTAGTCATGGTAACGCTCTGTATAGAGCAACAACACATCTTCACCATCTAGTACGATGGCGCGTGCCGCATTGCGCTGGAAAATAATTTTGTCGTCCAAGTGCTCAATGTCCGGATGAACGGTCGATTTTAAGTGTCTCATCGAAAATACCACTGTCATGTTTTGCGCGCATATTACCGAACTTCACGCTTTAAATCATCGTTGTCGGTCCAAACGCGTTCAAGACATTGGTTTGAACGCAACGGTTCTAACCTTCGTAACAATCCGCAACAAATAGAAGTGTGACGTGATAACCAGTAAAAGATGAGAATATCTAAATTCTTATACGCCCCTCTTACTTTTAACATCGATAAGACAATAATCTCTGAAAGTTGCCTATAATCAATACAATACTCGCCCACCCCATGCGGAGATAAAGAATGAAAAAGACAAATTTAATGATGGCTATGGCTGCAACGTTGGTACTGGCTGGTTGTTCAACTTACGAAGGTGCCACTCGCTCGACTGAGTATACCTCCGTCGCAAATCCTGCAGCCGTTTACTGTGTTCAGCAAGGTGGTGAGTTGGATACCGTTTCGGAAAATGGCGAACGTGTGACTTACTGCGTGCTGTCTGACGATAATCGTGTCGAGCAATGGGAATACTATCGCGACAATCATAAAGAAAGTGAGAGTGGCGACTACTAAATTTTTTTGTCGACACGTCAGATTCCCTCTATCACTTAGGAGCCTTTAGGCTCCTTTTTTATTTGATTTATCAAAACTTTCTCACTTCATTTTTACATACCTCTGACTTTACCGCACATCGATACTATATCGAACAGTGTTCTATTCCTGACATTCCTCTGACATAACTTTCCACTTGGACAATAAAATTCCAAACACAGATCACACTAATTCACATTTCTTCCACATTTTCTGGAACAGGTGAGCAAGATGAAAACACAAATAGTAAAAGAAGCCGAGTCAGCCCCAAGCAACGTTGTTACTGAAGAGTCAAAGCGCATCATTTATAAATCGAGTTTAAGCGCATTAATGATTGTCGCTATCAGTATTCTCGTTAACCTCAGTCTTCGCCTTGATTATGTCGTGTTGGGTTCGAGCCTTGGTGAGCTTTCCATAACAGAAACACTCCAGCTTGTGATGCTCGCGATTGCGTCATGGTCATTTTTTAGCCTATCTAAACAACAGCCTCAGCTAAAGCATGCTGCCATTTTGATTGCCGGCTTTTTCGCGGTGCTCATTATTCGTGAAACAGACTATTGGACAGACATGATTAGTCATGGTTCTTGGGTTTTCCCTGCGCTAGCTGTAACCGCACTGGCTTGCGCCAAAGCTTACCAAGGTGGTAAAGGTACCATGAACGAAATGGCGACCATCTTAACGGTTCCCCACATGAAACTGTTAATTGGTGCCGTGATGCTATTGTTGGTCTTCTCTCGCTTGTATGGCATGGGCAGTTTTTGGCAACAAGTGATGGACGAGAACTACATCCGTGATGTTAAAAATATTTCGGAAGAAGGCATGGAACTCCTTTGCTACTGTTTGATCGCATTGAGCGCAGTCCGCACAAAACGCGAACTTAATGAATAGACTCAGGATCCAAGCGGCGGTTCAATGCAGTTAATATCGGATGAACGATCCTTAACGCTTGTTCCGCAGCTCCTACAGATTCATCCAAGGCCGTCATTTCGATGGCCTTTTTCATATCTTCAATCTGTTGCAAACTATCTTTATCGAGTGGTAAAGCGAGCAATTGCTGAATGGCATGTCTAGCGATCATAAGCGGCTTCTTTCGGACAACCGATAAGTCTCGTAAAAATGCTCCCTGCTTGACCCCTTCTAAATAAACTCGGTAAGTCGTGAGTTCATCCAGTAATAAAAATGCCACCGCCACAGACCCTTTATGTGGGTATGGTACGCTGATATGTTTGTTGATATCCAATGGTAAGTTGAGAGTAACGCCCATGGAGGCGCACTCAGATTTTAGTACTCGTAATAATCCCTGCTCATCCATCAAGGTTTGGATTTCTATGATTCGCTCAAGGTGGTAGTCATTCGACAACAAGGTGACCTCAACCGAACGCGCTGACCATAACTGGAACAAACCACTATCACACAAAACGCGAGAAGCGTAACGCATGTTCTGAAACGTATTTAAAGAACGATTTTCTAAAAGTACTTGATGTTCAGGGAACGGATGCACAGCGGCCGCATTTAGAGATTTAAAATAACTGTACATTGCATCTGCTTCAGAAATGCATTGGCCTTGCGTTAATCCACCACAAAAAATAATCGCCGTTCGCTCTGTCGGCAATGACGCAATCGTATTAGATAAGGCTTCGACTCTTGTTACCCCTTCAACGGTCAATCTGCTATTGACGAGGCGTTTACCTAAAACGATGACCACATTGTCTAACTTCATTTCAAAATCTCGCGCTTAGTTGGCAGTGTTACAAAAATCTTCTTTCACTCCCGGCCTACAGGCCTTAACATCTAGTTAACAACACTGTTCTAGAGACCTTTATAAAGGTTCACTGCTAAAGGAAGTCAATTATGCTGTCGATTTTCGATATATTTAAGATTGGTGTCGGGCCTTCTAGCTCCCACACTAATGGTCCTATGCTTGCCGGATTCCATTTCACTCAACTAGTTAGCGACTCTATGGCGAAAGTGCATCGGGTGCAAGTGGACCTTTATGGCTCATTATCGCTCACTGGTAGAGGGCACCACACAGACCGAGCCACTGTCCTTGGTTTGATGGGAAATAAACCCGATACCATCAAAATGAGTAGCGCTAAAAGTGCGCTACAAAATACTATAGACAACAATACGCTGCTGCTCGCTGGTACGCACCAGATTGAGTTTAGCTACGACCATGACATCGTCTTTCATAGTGACAACCTTCCCCTGCATGAAAACGGAATGACGATTACTGCACTAGACGCTGCGGGAGACCAAGTGGCGTTTGAAATTTATTATTCCATCGGAGGCGGATTCATCGCCACCGCTGACGAACTAGAAAACGGCACGCAACAAGATGAAGTCGCGGTACCATTTCCTTTCACATCAGCGGATGAGATGCTGGAAAAAGCCGAGACTAACGGTTTTAGTTTGGGAGGTATGATTCTACAAAACGAACTGGCATTCCGCTCAGATGAAGAAATTAGCCAAAGAGCAGAACAAATATGGAAAGTGATGTCGCTCTGCATGCAACGTGGTTTCGATACGGAAGGGATTTTAGAAGGTGGTCTCAATGTCACTCGTCGTGCACCAAACCTTTTGAAGAAGCTCGAAGCCAACGCTGCAGTTGAGAATGATCCAATGGAGATCATGGATTGGATTAACCTCTTTGCCTTTGCGGTTAGCGAAGAAAATGCAGCTGGCGGACAAGTCGTTACTTCTCCAACTAATGGCGCTGCAGGGGTGATTCCGGCGGTATTGATGTACTACCATCGCTTCATCAAAGAGCTTGATATTAAACAGCTGAAAGATTTTCTTGCAGTCGCTGGCGCTATCGGCATCTTATACAAAACTAACGCGTCAATTTCCGGCGCCGAAGTGGGTTGTCAGGGAGAGGTCGGGGTTTCTTCATCCATGGCAGCCGCTGGTTTAACGGCGCTCAGAGGCGGCAGTAACGAGCAGATTTGTATTGCTGCGGAAATTGCGATGGAGCATTCATTAGGAATGACTTGTGACCCGATCGGCGGCTTGGTTCAAGTGCCTTGCATTGAAAGAAATGCCATGGGCGCAATGAAAGCCATTAATGCCTCACGTATGGCATTAAAGCGCACGAGCAAATGCCTTATTTCATTAGATAAAGTTATCGAAACCATGTATCAAACTGGTAAAGATATGAACAAAAAATACCGTGAAACTTCCTTAGGTGGCTTGGCCGTCATTCATATGGCACCGCCATGCGAATAGTCAAATAAGCCCGCTATATCATTGCTGGCGATGCACTTCGTCAGCAATTTCCTTTCTCGCAAGACCTCTTTTTATTTGCCAGTAATCCTATAAAACCCCCTTTAGTCCCAATCAGTAATAAATACAACAAAATTCAACAAAAACAGAATTAAGCACTGCTTTATTCAAATTGATCTAGAACAACACATTAGCACTTAGTCACCTAAGCATTAGAAAATATAGTGCAGCATTTCCACGTTATGCGACAATTATTTCAATACTCAATCTTTCGTTTCATTACTATTTAATAGAAATAACAATACCTACCTTTCTCCGCTAATGTGAGTACAAAATTATGTGGAATAAACTCAATAAATCCATGATGTTCTGCCAAATGATGTTTGGCTTATCATTTTACGGTGTATTAGTAAGTCTAACTCGATTTTTTCTAGAGGATCTAAATTACAACGAAGCCGATACGATGATGATCGTTGGTGCTTTTTCGGCGATCGGGCCACTTTTCGCGATTGCGGGCGGCTTTATTGCAGATAAGTTTTTAGGCGCTTATCGCTCACTTTCTATCGCATATTTCGCTTTTGCATCCGGTTACGTATTGCTCGTGTTGGGGGCTTCTGCTTCTAACGTTCCACTTTCACTGTGTGGTATTGCGCTCGCCAGTTATGGCCGCGGCCTGATGTCACCCTCTTACCCTAGCCTCTATAAACGAACGTTCAAATCACAAGAAGATTTTGAAAAAGGATACCCAATCAATTATTCAGTGAATAATGTTGGCGCCTTTTTAGGTCAATATTTGTTCCCAATGATTGTCCTTGTGATCGGCTTTAATGGCGGTTTTACCATCTCTGCTGTTATGGCAGCAGCGGCATTGATCATGCTATTGGTATTCCGCAAAGATCTTGTTGGCGTAGCCTCTGAGCTTGATCAAAAAACCGTAAGTTTAAAAAACTGGGTACTTTTTGCATTGATTTCATTGGCAATGATCGCGTTGGTATTTTTCATGTTTTCAAACATGGATATTGGCCAAAATATCGTATACGCCATCGGAGGGGCGGCGATCGCATACTTCATATCTCTGATGCTTAAAGCAAGCAAAGCTGAGTCTTTGAAGATGGGGACCATCTTAATTGTGACCTTGCTGACAACCTGTTTCTTTGTTTACTACGGACAAATGATGACCTCGATGAACATGGTTGCTATCAACACATTAAAAGGCTCTCTATTTGGTTTTATTCCGCTCGAACCAGAAGCAGCAATGGCAATGAACCCGCTTTGGTGTATGGTTGGTGGTCCTATCGTAGCTGGCTTTTTTGGGTTGCTGGAAAAGCGAGATATCTACCTCTCTACCGCGACAAAAATCGCCTTGGCATTTGTACTGACCGCAATAGCGTTTGGTATCTTGACGTTTGCCGTGACTACCGTGGGTGAAGATGTCGTGATCATGCCAGAAATCTTTCTCGCTATTCACTTCTTCCAGGCGATTGCAGAAGTCATCGTGGGTTCGATGGTCGTAGCGTTTATTCTTTCCGTCGCGCCGAAGCACATCGAAAACTTCTCTGTGAGCCTATTTTCTGTGGCAATCGCATTAAGCGGTATTATTGGTGCTGCATTCTCAACCTCTATCGCGTTAGAGAAAGGACAGACCATCACACAAGACATTGTACAAAACGTATATGGTGATTATTTCCAATTACTCACTGTCCTTGCTGTCGTGATGGTCGCTATCGCAATGGCAGCGTCACTCATTATTCGCAAGATGCTTGATGCGGCGAAAGAAAGCGATACTCAAGCGCAACCAGTCGAGATCGAAGCTGGGGTTGAAGTTCAAAGCTGAGTTTGATGATTTACCTATCTCAAAATATAAAAAATGCCGCGATATTCGCGGCATTTTCTTAACAACAACATGTTCGATTAATCACGTCGACCACGAAGTTCAATTTTTTGTGTAGCAGCATCCGTTTGGATGATTACCCCGCCATAAGCCGTTTCATTTAGACCTTTCAGCGTCAGTTGAGAATCTGCGCGCTCGACGTCGACCTGATTTTTCGTAGCCATCGTCATATCAATCGTGCCCGTGTATGACCCATCGCCAGCTAATGCTATGTTTGTTGAGCAAACCATCAAACCAAGTGCGATTAATTTTTTCATACGTCACCTCTGTTTTTGTTCTTACTTTCTTTCGATGAAAAAACTGTAACAACAGAAACATGTTCATACGAGGAAAGTCATCATTTACCAAATGGAAATCCAAACCACTAAATTGATATGACCAAGCATATTTGCTGTCCACCGTCGCCTTCAATAAACCATAAGATACGACAGCATGCTTAAATTGACCGAACGTTGTCTTTTATTCAGAAATTCAGAGATATGATTTCTCGGCAGAAGATAAATGAGACGATGTATGAGCATTAATCTGGACATTCAAAACGTATTGGTACTAAAACGGATGTATGAGTTACGTAGCGTCCGATTGGTGGCAGATTCACTCGGAAAGACATCAGGATCAATCAGCAAAAACCTGACAAAAATGAAAGCGCAGCTCGATGATCCTTTGTTCATTCAGACTAAAAATGGCTTTGAACCGACCGCTTTTGTCGAAGCGAACATGCCACATTTTGAACAAATCCTCACCAGTATTGATTCCATCAAACCACAGAGTTTTTCACCCGCTCATTTTGACGGCTCGATCACTATTTATGCGAACACATTGTTTTGGGATTACTTTGGTGACAAGTTTTACTTAGAATTACTAAAACACGCCCCAAAAGCAAAGTTCTCTTGTTTACGTTGGGGTAGCGACGCGAAAAAGCGATTAACTGAGGGTGAAAACGCTATTGCGATTCATTATTTTGATGAGGATCTTCCGCAGTCAATTATTCAAAACGAACTAGGTCGAGGAAAAGCCGTATTTTTTGTTCGAGATAAGCATCCCGCTCAACATTTCCAAGAGCTAGAAAACTACCCCTTTTTACTTTTCAAAACGCCGGGATGGAACGACTACCGATACCCGTTGTTGGAAAGGCTCAATCATATGGGGTTCAGAACCACACCTAAGGTAGAAATTGAACATCCTGCGATGATTCAAAAAGTGCTCCTACAAACGGATCATTTTGGTATAACCATGAGTGGACATGTGCCTAAGGGCTGCCGAAGTATCGCGCTTCCTGGCGGGTTAGAGCTTGATGTTCGCTACGTGATGAGCTGTCGTCGATCACAACAGCAAGCCCCGATAAACCAGTGGTTATTCAATGTCATTAAAGATATCACCCAGCCCTAACCTAAAAGTCCTAGGGTGATGACTTGTCTATGTTTTCTTAGGTACTCGATATCGTTGAGGTAAGCGGTATGATGGCAATCTTCTAGGTTCGCTTGAAACCTATCATCACCTTGAGCTGCGACCCCTCTCATATAATCAACTAACGCGGAGAGTCGATGTGTCATCACCTCCACCAGCTCTTCCCGTTCCAATCTCGAACAGCCATAAGCGTCACAGAAAAGTTTTGCGCGCTGAATTTGTTGCTCCAAACAGCCCATTTTATCGTGCTCATCGGTTTTAAATGGTGCCCAACCATAGACCGAAAAAGCGACGTCCCAAACTCTTGGCGCCGGATGCGCCGTATCAAAATCAAACACACCAACGACAAACTCTCCACGGAGTGCCACGTTATATGGCATGAAATCACCATGACAAATCACCTCTTGTGGTGTTCGTGGTGGCCGCATCCAGTGCAGCGTTTCATTTTGATATTGCTTAAGGAAACCCTCAGATGCATCGTGCATATCGCGTAACATTTTTGCCGCAGATTGGAGCGCGGAAACAGAAGCAATGTTGCCAATCAATGGATAGTTGTCAGTCTCTCCTTCGACATAGCTAACCCACTCTTTTCCTTTCTCAATACCAACCGCTTTAGGGCATGCCGTAAAGCCTCGTGAATGAAGATAGGTAAGTAGCTGATGGATAGTCATCGTCCAATAACTGGCAGGACGAGATATCAAATTCCCTTTTCGATAGATGGCATTTTCTCTACCGCCTTGCATTGTTTCCATAACAGTATCCTGTGTGGATTAAGTACGCATCAGATAACGTAAAGCTAGATCATCATACACTCAAAGCTTTTAGAGAAGGTTGACTGACCCTATAAGAAACCGCGCATTTTGTTAGGTAAATCGCAAGAATAAGTACCGCTGTAAAAATAGACCGTAAACATCAAAGGCTTTGTATTAACCATTGGGCAAAGGTGTTTACGTGTGACTTTTCTGATGCTCTAACCATCATATAGTGTGCGCCGGAGCTGGGCATACGCCAATCTCCGATTTGTACTAATATCCCTTGTTGCAACTCATCCTCAACAAGAAAGTCTCTCACCAGCAAGACACCAAGTTGATTGGTTGCAGCTTGAATAGCAAGCAGTGAATGTTCAAATTCGGCTATCACTTTGCTCACCTTGCCTTGATAACCTTGGTACGCAAACCACACCGGCCAAGATTCATGATAACCGCCGGTGCAGATTTTAGGTGTTTGAGACAACTTCGTGAGGTCATCAATCGGATTTAACTGAATAAAGCCGGGGCTTGCTACAACGATCCAGTTTTCTTGGGTAAGCTGAATAGCTTGTTGTTCTTGCCAATCGCCATCTCCGTTAATAATTTCTATATCTGCGATCGCACTGGCGTTTGGAACCGTATTCGCGGTTGTTGAGATCTTAAAGGAAACATCTAGAAATTGACGCTGAAAATCGGCCAGCCTTGGCATTAGCCATTGCGAGCAAAAACTGTGGGCGACATGTAAGGTAATTTGCTTGTTCTGTGGGCGAGTAAATAAATGATGGGTCGAGGTTGATAAGGTTTGAAGCACATGGTTAACCACCGGCCAGTATTCTTTTGCTGAGCTGGTCAGCGTAAGGTGCGTACCCTTGCGCTCGAATAATGTTGCATTTAACTGCAGTTCTAGCGATTTTACCTGCTGACTGACGGCCGCACGGGTCACATTGAGCTCCTCTGCGGCTTTAGTGAAGCTCTGTAATCGCGCCGTGGCTTCAAACGCTCGGAGCAAATTAAGCGGCGGTAAACTTTGCATAACACTCTCCCAAATACTCAGTAGCCATGGTATGAACTGGTGATGACAAATTGATGAAAGTGCTGAGTTTGTTAAGCGGGATCAAAAAAGCCAGCGTGATACACGCTGGCTTTTGGAACTGTCTCTTAAGCAGGAATTATTCTGCTTTCTCAGTGGTTTGGTATTCAAACGCAGGGACAACTACTTCAACACGACGGTTCATTTGACGACCTTGACGTGTTTCGTTGCTTGCTACTGGGTTAGCTTCACCCATGCCTTTCACTGTCATACGCTCAGCCGCAATACCTTTTGCTTGGAACTCGTCAGCAACGGCTTTCGCGCGTTTTTCTGTAAGTTGCTGGTTGTACGCAGCAGAACCCGTCGTATCACTGTAACCCGTGATCTCAACTTGAGCTTGTGGGTAAGTGTTCATCAGATCAACGGTACCAGAAAGGGTCGATGCATCTTTCACTTCTGCACTTTCTAGGTCGAATTGTACTGTCGCTGTTGTTTGAGCAGGGTAAACATGCTCAACAATACGTGTTGCAGGGCGTGTTTCTACTACTTCCTCAACCACTTCTTCTTGAACTACTGGCTCAGAGCCGAACTTGTAGTTAAAACCAATACCGAAGAAATCTGAATCCATATCTTCAATCACGTCATCAGACATATCTTGGTAACGTTGGTATTCAGCACGTAGGCTCCAGTTGTAGTTGATTTTGTACTCAGCACCTAGAGAGCCTGTTGGTACGAAATCTTTTTCGTCACCCGCCATCATGTATGCAGCACCAACTTTCGCGAATAGATTCCAAGAATCCGTTAGCGGTAGGTTGAATTTAGGAGCAAGAGTCAACGCCCAAAGATCACCGTCAACGGTGTTTAGGCCCGGCTTTTTGAAGTTTGCAGTGAAGTCACCAAGGTAATCAACACCGTACTCTGCTGCAACGTACTCGTTGAAGCTGTAGCCCAGGTGCATAGATGCTGCAAAACTGTCGTCGTCACAAGGTTCGTTTAGGTAACACGCATCATTTAGAGAGTTGTAACCTACTTTACCGCCCATGTAAGTGTCAGCAAGTGCAACGTTTGAGATCACACCACCAGCAAGTACAGTAGCCACTGCTATAGCGATTTTTTTCATTATTCTTTTCCTTTTTCTTGTACACAAAGCAACACATCGAGGCAGCATACTGCCGTAAAATATGAAGCCGTAACTTTCTCTTTTCTTCGAACAGAAATAGCTAAATAGCGTAGGAAAGAATCAAAAAATGATATTCAAACGCCAATGACGTAAAACGGAGAAAGATAACCTCAAGACCATCTATTCATGAGCTTCATCCGCATACCCAACCGAGAAATAAAGTCTCGTTGCGTTGGTTTAGCCATAGTCAATTCGTTGCGGAGAATATCACAAAATAGCCAGTTTTCTGTGACGCAAATCACCATAAAAACCCATTTTCTCAAATTTAAGAATCGACATTTAAGCCTGTGAATGGCAACAAATTTTTACAGGAGAGAATGGATACCGAAGGCATAAAAAAACAGCTCATTTAAAATGAGCTGTTTTCGAAATAATGAACAGACGTTAAGTTATCGAACTAGATTTTATCCGCCACGGTAAGCGTTGCAGCTAAGACATCTTGCCCAAATAATACACTGCGTTCTGGTGACCAACCATAAAGTGGATCTGGGTGATTGTTGTTGTCTTTAAATGGCATCTCGATCGTGTACGACAGGCATTTGAACTGCTCCGCGACCCAGTTTGAGCCTACCGTCAAATTCGCTTTACCCGGCTCATCTTTATCATAACCAATCTCATCTTGGAATTCAGGGGTAATAGTCAGTAGCGCTTGCTTAAATGATGCCTCTAAAGCGGCAAGATTTTCATCGTAAGAAGGAATACCTTCTGAGCCAGCGACGAAGTTATACGGTATCGCTTCATCTCCATGAATATCTAAAAACATGTCAACACCCGTTTCCAGCATGCGCTGACGCACAAGGTAGACTTCTGGGCTCTTTTCCATTGATGGCGTTTGCCATTCACGATTCAAGTTCACGCCTACCGCGTTCGTACGCAAGTGGCCGCGAATACCACCGTCTGGGTTCATGTTTGGTACCACGTAAAGCACTGCTTTTTCCAGTAATGCACGCGCAACCGTGTCATTTTCGTCCAGTAGACGTTGGATCATACCTTCCATGAACCATTCAGCCATGGTTTCACCCGGATGTTGGCGTGCAATCATCCAGATTTTCTTTTTGCCTTCTTCCGGCTCACCAAACGTTAGCAAGCTCATGTCATTGCCGTCTAATGTGTGGCCTAATGTTTCTAGTTGGCAGTGGTGCGCGCTTTGTGCCATGTGTAACAAATCTAAATGACGATCGTATGTGTAAGGCGCAAAGTACGCGAAGTAAATTGAGCTACGCTCAGGGATAACAGTGAAAGTCAGCGTGTCGCCATCGAACTCTGCTGGTATACGAAACCATTCTTCACGGTCGTAAGACGCCACGACATCGTAACCTTGCCACCCTTCTGGATAAGCCGACTTAGCCAAATCAAGCAGTTTGATCGTGTGCGACTGCTCGGCTTCGGTTTCTAGACGGAAATGGAACCACTGGTAGAATTCCGACATATTGTCATTAGGGATTTTAAGTTGGATGTCATTTTTGTCGTCTGCTTTCACTACGTGAATGCTGCCGCTATCGAAGTTGCTGAATACTTTCATTATATTACTCACCTTTTAAATCTGAGCTTGAAAGACAGAGGCTACCACAAGGGTACATTGCCCCCCAATGACTTTCACTGCAAACTGTCTCGTTTGTGGCTAAAGTTTTCAGTTTAGTCGAGCTTATCCGCTTTGCCTGCTGGTCCTGCGAGTTTCGCTAGCCATTTATCCCAAACAAACGGATGTTTCTCATTGTCTTCCGCTTCCTCTTTTCGGCGAACAGCATTTCGTACCATCATTGCTCCCAGCCAACGTATTGGTTCTGTTGGGAAATACCCAAGCGGTCCTTGCGCTAAACCACTTCGCGTCCATTCGTTATCTAGCCCTAACACCAACGACGATAAAATTTTTCCACCCATTCGAGTTTGGGCAACGCCGTTACCTGAATAACCAAACCCGTAAAAGACATTACTTTGCTCATCCAATTGGCCAAAAAAAGGAAACCCAGTTGCGGAACGATCCGAACCGCCAGTCCAAGAGTACTCAAATTCAGCCCCTTTTAAGCGAGGAAAAAGGTTGTCGAATGATTTTTTTAGTAGAGTTTGATAACGCGTCGGCTTGTTAAACATCGCGTCAACTTGGTTGTTGAAAGAGAACTGATTACCGCCTTTGCCTAGCATCAAACGGCCATCTGGCGTATCTCGGTAATAATGTACGAAGATGCGTGAGTCCAACACACTCGAACCCGCTTGCCAACCAGATTGAGACAAAGTATCACCAAGCGGCTTGGTGATCACCATGTCGGAAGAGACCACCACGATACTGTTTTTGAACTGTTTAAACTGCTCCACCATCCATGCATTTAATGCCAACACCACCTGCTGCGCTTGAATGTTTCCTTTAGGTGTACAGACGGTGGCAGGTTTTCCATAATCTAGACGCGTCATTGGCGTGTTCTCATAAACTTCTACACCCAGATCAATAGCAATACGGCGTAACCCTCGCGCAAGTAAGGCGGGTTGTACGTTAGCAGCAACCGGAGAGTGGTAGCCTTCAATATGGCGAGGTGAACCCGCATTAGCACACAGTTCCTCCACCGAGCAACGACGCCAACTGTTCACATCTAGCCGTTGTAACTCGTCGACAACTGGTTGCATTCCTCCAGCTTGCGCTCGGTTTGTCGCCGTATAATAAACACCGTTGAGTGATAGCTGTGCATCAATCCCATGTTGCTTGCAAAATGCGTCAATCTCCAACACCACTTGTTCCGACTCTTTTACCAACCAAACAGCATGTTCTTCACCGAATAACCGTTTTAACGTCGGGAACTTGGTAGACCATGTCAGCATACAGCCGCCATTCGCGCCAGATGCCCCACTGCCACACAAGCCCTTTTCGATAACAACCACCTGTTTTTCAGGAGATTGCTGCTTAATCATAATCGCTGTCCAAAGTCCGGTGTAGCCACCACCGACAATAGCAACATCGGTATCAATATTTTGATGTAATGGTTGCGGCGTTTCTGGCTGTTCAGCTTCAATGGCCTGTTTGAACCAGTATGAACTATGTGTCATCGGATATCCTTGTTAGTGCGTTGCATCGTTTCTGTAAACACTTTACAAACGATGAGCACAATCAACGAGCAAGAATATCTAACGCTGAGCGATAGCAAATGTTGCGCTGAGAGAGTGGAAGTTTCCGCTATCAATGAATACAAAAATGGGGAGCAGCGCTCCCCAAAACAAACAGCAAGGATATAAATTATCGGAAAATCGAGACCGTCTTACTGGTTAGTATTTACCGGTTTCACGCATGCGGTACTCGTATTGAACATTGAGAATAGGCTGGTATACAACTTGCCCGTCACTTTGCAAGAACTCATTCACCATGACTTTTGAGTCAGTGATAGAAAACGACTGGCGATCAACATACTCTGTAAGGCTTGTAAACTCGTCACGAAGCTGACCTGGTGATTTGCTTTGATAGTTCTGAATCATGTCACGACCTATTTCATAAGCCGCTTGTTTGCTATCCATAACATCACCATGGATCGTTTCGGTATCGTTTGTCCACTGATAGCCACCAGCAAAAACAACAGAAGGTGCAGCAGTCAGAGCAATCATACTTGCTAAAGTCATTAAGCGTTTCATAAACCTCTCCTTACTTACCTTTATATCGGGCCTAAATTGGCTCGATATTTATAAGGTACGTATAAAGACCAGAAACACGTCAAAATAATTTCAAATAACGTTCAATTCTTGTTCAACTCATTTCACTTTAACTTAGCAACACGGCATCATACTCTGCCAACACGAGCATTTTTCTACCTCGTAGTCACAACGTTCAAAGTGGCTTCCAAACTGACATTTCCTTACCAACCCATACAATACCTAAGGTCAATTTTCTCTTAGAATCCCAACAAAAGAACAGTGTTCAAAACCTTATATAAACGTCGGGCACAGCAAAACCTCCCCTTTTAGTAGTGCTTTGCATTTCCCCCTTTTTCGGGTTCTTCGCTGCTCGTCCGTCGGTTCTTAATTGTGGCTGTTGAGCACACGTTAATCTGGAGTGAAAATGACCGCGAACAAATCCATTTTTTACCATAGCAAATCAATTTACTCAGATGATTATGCTGATGTCTATAAGCCAATTTGGACCTACAGAGCGAAGTTCATCTTGCGCGCACTTTACTACAAACGAGCGTTTAAGCACCTGTCAGATAATATTGAATCGTCATTGCTAGAGATGCTTTGTGCTCGTACGCACCGCTTTTTAGAAAAACCGTTTCGTCCCTACATCATCAAAAATAACTCAGCTTTCGATCGTTCAAACCTAGTGGTTGATCACTACAAAACCATTTCAGAGCTGTTTTCTAAACAGACCATTGAAGAGATCTATACCGATTCGACTGGCTTAACATTAACATCATTTGAAATCGACGAGACATTGTACTCTGTGCGATTGGTGTACGAAGCGCGTTACCAAAAAGAAGGCGACATGAGCCTAGTGCTACACAGCGCGGAAGATGGCAACTTCTATACGCTCTCATTTACTCTCGGCCACATAGAATCTGGACGCAGCATTATGATTGGCGGCTTGCAAGGGCCACGCAGCAGTGAAGAGAACAACGCGAAAATTAAAAAGTTAACTCGTAAACTTTACGGGCAAAGACCAAAAAGCTTGATGGTGAGTTTGCTCACTTTACTCGCGCAAATTTGGGAAGTGAATACGATTCTAGCGGTAAAAACACAATCCCATACTTATGCTGCACGACGCTACAGTAAAGGACGAATCAAAACCGATTACGATGCACTCTGGCAAGAGTTGGGCGGCACCGAATACAACCGTCATTTCTACTCACTCGATGTGAATGCCCCGCGTCGTGATATTGAAGGCATGTCGCGTTCTAAGCGTTCGATGTATCGACGTCGTTACGAATGGTTAGACAATACCAAAGCGGAGTTCATGACAAGGCTACGTTAACCCAACGCACCACATGACGTTTTGTTTTTTCATTTTATGATTCGGAGTTTTTATGTCTTACAAGTACGCCGTTGCATGCTTACTATCCGCACTTTCCTTAACGGCTCATGCACAACCAACCCAACATGTTGTTGGAGCAAATTTAGGCTACGGTAATGTTAGTTACGATGTGAACAATAGCCATGATGAAGGTGACATGTTCCTTGGTGATGTATATTACCGTTACATGTTCGATCACAACTTTGGCATTGAAGCTGGCTATAAGGGCGCATTTAACGGCATTGGCTCCGTACTTATCAGTCCCTTAACAGAAATCACCGATGTCAGTTATGGCGGACCTCGACTCAGCGGTTACGCAAGTTACCCTCTGGGAGCTGGCTTTGAGCTTTACGGGAAAGGCGGTATCACTTACTACACGTTAAGTTACACGCTTAAAAACAATGGTCAGAATAAAGAATATGACGAGTCTAGTCTTGGCGGAGAAGCCGCTGCTGGTGTCGCTTGGGCCTATAAACACTTTGGTTTGAACTTAGAGTACAACTACGCCAAGAATAGCGATTTTGATTCTGGCGGTGTGATGTTTGGTGCACAATTGCGATTTTAAAAATTTAGCTGTGCCAAGGCACCGAATCGACATCGGTGCCTTATACCTCAAGCAGGGCTCAATGACAGAATGATTCCGCTCAGGATCAACAGCACCCCGACGCCTCGCGTGAAATACCATTTTTCAGCCAACAACCAAACGCCCATTAATAAACCAAATACAATGCTGATTTGTCGCAAAGCCACAACAAGGCTGACGTTATCAGTCATAGTCATCGCAAACAGCACCAAGCCGTAGGTTGATGCCATCATGATGCCAGCCATACTCGCACTTTTGCGAATCATCCAAGCGGTTTGTAGTTCTTGCTGACTCCCCGAAACAATACACCACAATAAAACCGGTACTCCCATAACCCAAAACTGCACGCCTAGATAAAAAATCGCGCTATAGTGGTCGTTAAGAATGGTCGATGTTTGTTGAGTTAGCAGATTCAGTGCTTGCTTGTCCACAACGGAGTAACCCGTCGTGCCAAACGCCGCAATCAAGGCCCAAAACACACCAACATTCAGGTACTCCCCAAGAGTAATTTGACGAAAACTGGTTACTGGAACTAGGACACAACCTAAAGTAATAAGCAGGAAACCCAACCACTGCTGAGCATTCAACTCATAACCTAAGGCGACGGTGAGTGCGCCCACCATCATTACAGGAAGTGCTCTCGCAATGGGATAAATAACTCCCACATCAGCGTGCTTGTAGGCCACGATCAAACCAATCAAATAGACGATTTGAGATAAACCACTGATAAACAACATTCCCCAAAACACGTTGGGCAACGTCGTCCAGCCAATGTTAAAGAGATACCAAATAAGATAAGGAGTGAGCAGAAGGCAAGCAGATAAACTTGCCGCCATCGTAAACGCGAGCCCTGAACCAGCATTGCTTTTACCAAGAATATTCCAGCCAGCATGCATAATCGCAGACAATACAACGAGTGCGATTGCCAAGAGATCCATTCCGTTTTCCTGTTTATGATATTTAGATACCCTCAAGGTGCTTGGGTACAACAAAGGCCCCAATATGGAGCCTTTTAATTTGAGATATAAATTGCTCGCCGCCAACTAGACAGATGCCCAGCAAACAGAGATTAATTCAGCTCCGCGACAGACTCGATGCTGATGGCATCATGACGCCAGTATTCGATGTCACAGTCAATCAACTCACCATGTTGGTTGTAGTTGATACGTTCAACCACCATTGCAGGCGTACCAGACGTCGCGCGCAATGCCTGTGCCACCTCACCCAACAAAGTACTAGTCGAAATTCGGTAACGAATTTTTTGATACGTCACACCGTAGTGTTCACGATAAATGTCGGTTAACGAGTTTGATAAATCATAAGACAATAAGTTGGGAAATATGTCTGGTCGAATATAGTTCGTGACATAAACCACCGGACGCTCTTCTAGGTAACGAACGCGGTCGACACGAAATACGTCTGAAAACGGCTGAAGGTCCAACAAACGAGCGGCCAATTTATTAGCCAAAGTGCCTTTTGCGGCTATCACTTCTGTTTTTGGCACGCGATTTTGCGCTTTTGCCATGTTTGGGAAGTTCAACGTTTGGGTTGGGTCGTAACGCAATGGCTCAGGTGAGATAAACCAACCTCGGCGGTCTTCGCGATAGATTCGACCTTCCGCTTCGAGCAGTGATAAAGCTTCACGCAAAGTGACGCGTGTAGTATCGAACGATTCCGCCAACTTACGCTCTGCTGGCAGTTTTTGACGCGGCGATAGCATGCCCGCTTCAATCTGTTCAACAATCGAATCTTTAATTTTTACGTATTGCACGAAGTGTCCTTATCTTTTGCGCCAAGCTTGTGTGCGATTCTCTAACAATTTACCCAAAGTCATCTGAACAATCTTCGCAATTGCGGCAGCAATCATGATCATCACCGCCATTGCCGCAGCAGCGCCAGTTTGACCGGCATCGTCCATATTCAGAATTGAGACCGAAGCTGGAATCGTATCGGTTGAGTAAAGGAATACTACCGCAGAAGTGGTGGTCAATGCATTAACAAACAAGTAAGCCGCAATGTCCAAAGTCGCAGATAAACACACAGGTAATGTCACTTTAAAGAACAACTTGTATTGAGGAAGCTTCACCGATGCCGCCGTGGCTTCAATCTCCGATGGCAACTGCTTTAGCGCTGTCAGTGCTGTCATATGGCCCACGGTGTAGTAATGCACTACCGTGTTAATCACTAAGAATGCCATGGTGCCATAAAGCACGTTCAGAGGATTGTTCGCATCGTTGAAGTAAAAGATGTAACCCAAGCCAAGCACCATACCTGGAACCGCCATCGGCACCACGCTGAGCATTTGCATCACTTGACGAATTGGACCGAACGCACGCCCTTTCTCAATGCAGTAAGCACCGACAAAGATGATGGCTGTACCAATAACTGCCGTCCAACCTGCCAACGTTAACGAGTTGAAGAATGGGCTCCAACCATAAGTGCTCATTTCAGCAAAGTTGTAATTGTTTAGCGTCAGCGCTTTGTTCCATGGCCAGAATGTAACTAGCGAGCCATACACCGCCATGCCTAGCACTACCAACACTGCGATAGAAATGATGCTGCAGTAAACCAAACAAATGCTGTCGCGCGCTTTGTTAGGTTCTGGCTGATAAGGCACCGAGCGAGTGTCAAATAAGCTCTTTTGCTTTTTCTGTACCCAGCGGTCTGCACCAAATGCCATTACCGCAGGGAATAGAAGCATAATGCTGGTCACCGCACCCATGGCAAAGTTTTGTTGTCCCACCACTTGCTTGAAGATGTCAGTCGCCAGAACATTGTAGCTTCCACCAATCACTTTCGGCACACCAAAGTCAGTGATAACCAGCGTAAAGACGACGATAAGCGTACTGATCAAACCGTATTTCGCCGCAGGTAGCGTCACCATAAAGAAGGTTTTGATTGGTGAGGTTTTAAGTGCGCGGGCTGCTTCATACAAGCGGGCATCTGAAGTGCGCAGCGAAGTGGTTAAGAGCATCAATGCATGAGGAAAGGTCCAGAAGATCAAACCCATCGAGATACCAATCACGCCATAAATCGAGTTTCCTAACAGCATCTCTTTAGCAATGCCTTGATTACCGAAAAGGAAGATCAAACTGATCGCCGGCAACAACGAAGGCGCAAGGATTGGCGCGGTACCTAGGATTTGGAACAAACCTTTAAACGGCATGCATGAACGAGTCAGCGCGTAGGCATAACCAAACGCAAGCACACCCACTACCAAGGTCACTATCACGCCCAAAGTGAAGGTGTTGCCCACCGAGACCCACAAGCTTGAAGAGGAAAAGTACGTCGCAAAGTTTGCCAGACCGACAAATTCGCCATTGGCATTTTGCACACTCTTGGTCAACATTGCCCAAAGCGGCATTAAGATGAATAGCACCATCATGGTCGACAAGCCAGCGAGCAAACCAAACAACACAAGGTTGTCGCGGCTAACGCGCCCGAGTAAGGATTTTGCTTTGTCTTGTGTGGTTAGGCTATTCATCGTCATTGTCTTCGCATCCATGTTTACACCTACGCCGCTAGCGCTTTATCAACCGAGGGCACGGCGTAACCATGCAGCCCTTCTTCAGCAAACTGGATGTAACGTACATCGCCCGCCTTGATATTGAGTTTTTGAACCGTTTCCACAGGCACATCCACGACGATGGTTTTCGTTGAGCTGTCGTTTTGCAATACGCAATCAATGCGGAAAAACGCCCCTAGAAACTCGGTTGCCGTAACTCGCACTGGTAAAGAGTTGTTGTAGTTTTCAACGAACTTGATGCTTTCAGGACGCACCGCAAGGTCGAAGCGGTCACCACGTTGGATCTTACGATTGGTCAAGCTTGGCGCTGGCATCAAGGTTTCAGCAATGCGCACTTGGGAGTCCGTTGCAACGGAGGTTTCAATAAAGTTCATGCTGCCGACAAACTCAGCAACAAAGCGCGTGGCTGGTTGTTGGTAGATTTCTTGAGGTGTGCCGACTTGCTCAATCACGCCATGGTTCATTACCACGATACGATCCGCCATCGACAACGCTTCATCCTGATCGTGCGTAACCATGATGGTGGTGATGCCCAGCTTGCGTTGCAGCTTACAAATCTCGTCACGTAAGTGAACACGCACTTTTGCATCCAGCGCCGATAATGGCTCATCCAATAACAGTAGACCCGGAGACAAAGCCAATGCACGAGCCAAAGCAACACGCTGCTGCTGACCACCAGAAAGTTGGTTAGGGAATTTCTCGCCAGAGGTTGGAAGACCAATGGTTTCTAGCCAGTAATCCACCTTCTCTAACGCTTCTTTGGTCGACATACCTTGGTTCTTCAAGCCCACCGCAATATTCTCTTGCACAGTTAGGTTCGGAAACAGCGCGTAAGATTGGAATACGATGCCGAAATCGCGCTTCTCTGGTGGTAGGAATGTGGTCTCTTGACCGTTTTGAAAAATCGCACCAGATGTTGGTAGGTCTAAACCTGCAATAGCACGTAGCAGAGTGGTTTTACCGCAGCCAGAAGGACCAAGAAAACAAACGAACTCGCCCTTTTCAATCGCTAGCGAGATTTTCTTTAATGCAGTGAACTGTCCGAATTGCTTCACTACATTTTCGATATTTAGGTAATGTTGGTTAGTTGACATAACACACGCTCCAAATGGTATATACCAACTTTAGTTTTAGAGTGTTACGTTCCAATGACAAATTTATAGCCAGAAGATGACAAATAGATGAACGCCCTCGATATTAAACGCTTAAATCTAAACTCATCTTGAAATACGGAATGTCTGATTTATAAAAGCGCTCGCCCTCCTTCTGTAATCCAAACTTCTGATAAATTTTCAATGCCGACTCACGCGCATCGCACCAGAATACCTCTGCGTTAAACGCCTTAGCATCATCAATCATCGTCTCCAACATTCGAGAGCCGATCCCTTTCCCTTGTTGACTTGAAGATACCGCAAACTTCCTTAGTCTTGCTGCGCCATTGCTGAAGAAGACTGACGCCACACCCACCAGCTCTCCGTTCACATAACTCCCGTAATGATAGCCAGTTTCATCTTCATCAACCTTGCAAAACTCAATGCTTTTGCTTGGCCATAAAACCTGCTGTCGAAGCGGCAGTGTCTGCTCCGCATTAATACGTTGGATTTCCATGCACTTCCTCCTTTCTACCTGAGTATCCGGCCACTAATGTGCCTCTACTTTTCGCAAGATGCAAAAAAGGAGAGCAACCGCTCTCCTTTGACAATTGGATTTGTCGTAACCCTTATGATTTTGGCTCTGATTTCGCGTCAAATTTCTCAGACCATGTCGCTAAGATTTCTGCACGTTTGCTACCCATTTGCGCAAAATCCATCTTCGCCATGTTCTCTTGAACGTTCGGGAAGTTAGATACGGTCGCTTTCACGTCTTTATGTGCAACCACTGGGTACATTTCTACGTAAAGCTCGTTTGCAGCTTTAGAGATTGACCAGTCGACAACGCGCTTCGCTGCGTCAGACTCTTTTACTAGGCCAACGGCTTCTGATTCCCAGCCGATACCTTTAGGTGTGATAACCGCAAGTGGTGCACCTTGTGTTTTCAGCTTCGCGCCGCGACTTGCCATCGAAATACCGATCGCCACTTCGCCCATGCCTGCTTGAACGCATGGCTTTGAGCCAGAGTGCGTGTAGTGTGCAATATTCTTGTCTAGGTCACGCATGTAGTTCCATGCCTGATCTTCACCCATGTTTTGTAACCAAGCAGACACCTGCATGTAACCAGTACCTGAAGAAGCTGGGTTAGGCATTGCAATGTGACCTTTGTAAACCGGCTTCGTTAGGTCTTCCCAAGACGTTGGTTTCGGTAGGTTAAGTTGTTTCGCTACCGCTTCGTTGAAACAAACTGCGTTAAAGAACGCATCATTCCCGAACCAAGCTTGGTTTGATTGAGGGTCGTTTAGGTTCGCGTGCAGCTCTTCCAAACCTTTTGGTGTGTAAGGCTTAAGAAGACCTTCATCTTTCAGCAGTGCCATTGACGAGCCAGCAAGCCCCCAAACCACTTCTGCTTGAGGGTTGTTCTTTTCTGCCAGCAATTTCGCCGTCATGATACCTGTTGAATCACGAACCCACTTAATCTTGATATCTGGGTTGTCTTTCTCAAACGCAGACTTGTATTTAGCAAGAATGTCAGTTTCGAAAGCGGTGTAAACCGTGACTTCCTGTGCTGCCATTGCATTCGTAGCTAGCAGAGAGACAAGTGCAGCCAGCGATCCTTTCATCAAACGGTTTTTCATCATTTTCTCCAGTTAATTTGGCTAAGTTTTCATTTGGTCTGTACCAGTTGACGACATACACCCTACTGAGCCTTTGTGACGAAATCATGACCATAAAATGGCAGTTTTGAGAAAATTATCGATAAATAGGCGACAAACTGATCGGTGAAATTTTGGATATGAAAGTTTTATGAAATTCACTGAATGGCTATTTACGACCCTTTTTCATCCTTGCTAGAGTGAACTCAATTTCTGGTGTAGACCAATTGAATTATTCTGATGGAAATCGAGATGAAAAACGAATACCTACTACTGACTCCAGGTCCTCTATCTACTTCTGAAACAGTACGTGAAGCCATGCTAAAAGACTGGTGCACTTGGGATGATGAATACAACAAAGACATTGTAGAAGTGATCCGCACTAAGCTTGTAAAACTGGCGACGGAGCAAGACGGTTACACCAGCGTACTAATGCAAGGTAGCGGCACCGCATCAGTAGAAGCAACGATTGGCAGCGCCATTGGTAAAGATGGAAAATTGTTGGTTGTCGACAACGGTGCGTACGGTGCGCGTATCGCTCAGATCGCTGAATACCTAAATATTCCATGCCATGTAGTTTCCCCAGGCGAAACATCACAGCCACACTTGAACGAGGTGGAAACTGCATTGGCATCGGATCCTGCGATCACACACGTGGCGATTGTTCACTGCGAGACAACCACTGGCATGCTCAACCCAATTGAGGCATTTGCTTCTGCGGCAAAAGCACACGGTAAAGTAGTGATTCTCGATGCCATGTCGAGCTTTGGCGGCATTCCTATCGATATTGCTGAGCTAGGCATCGATTTTATGATCAGCTCTGCAAACAAATGTATTCAAGGCGTACCGGGTTTTGGCTTTGTGATTGCAAAACAAACTGAGCTAGAAAAGTGCCAAGGTCAGGCACGTTCTTTGAGCCTTGATCTGTACGACCAATGGCAGTGCATGGAAGTGAACCACGGCAAATGGCGTTTCACGTCTCCAACGCACACGGTTCGCGCTTTCTACCAAGCCTTGTTAGAACTGGAACAAGAGGGCGGCATTGAAGCGCGTCATCACCGTTACCAAACTAACCAGAAAACACTGGTTGCAGGAATGCGTTCTCTGGGTTTCGAACCACTACTGAGTGATGACCTTCATTCGCCAATCATCACTTCTTTCTACTCTCCGACGCACAGTGATTACCAGTTCAAAGCGTTCTACACACGTTTGAAAGAGCAGGGCTTCGTGATCTATCCGGGTAAGGTATCGAACGCAGATTGCTTCCGCATCGGCAACATTGGCGAAGTTTACCCAGCAGATATCGAGCGCTTAATCGGTGCGATTGAAAAAGCAATGTATTGGCAAGTTGCGTAAAGCAACCTTCTGATTGAGAGAGCGTTATGACTCAGAATATCAAACCGACCCATTTCCGCAGCGAAGGCGATGTCAACACGACACCTGCGCGCCAAGCTTGGAATGCATCGATGGATGACGAACGCACGCAAACATTATTGAAGCGTGATTCGGAGGTCTTTCTTCATCAAGCCATGTCAACGCCTTGCTTAGATACATTGGAAGCAGCAGAAGGCATCTACATCCAAGATGCTACCGGCAAAAAGTACATGGACTTCCATGGCAATAACGTCCATCAGTTGGGCTACGGTCATCCGCATGTGATTAAACGTGTGCAAGAGCAAATTGCCAAACTGCCGTTTTCACCACGTCGTTTTACCAATGAAACCGCGATTGAATGTGCCGAAAAGCTCACCCAAATCTGTGGCGGCGAATTGAACCGCGTGCTGTTTGCTCCGGGAGGCACATCTGCGGTTGGTATGGCACTTAAACTAGCGCGCCACATCACAGGCAACTACAAGGTGGTGTCTCTGTGGGATTCCTTCCACGGCGCATCGTTAGATGCTATCTCAGTGGGTGGTGAAGCGTGTTTCCGCCAAGGCATGGGACCATTAATGGCAGGTGTTGAGCGCATTCCACCAGCGGTGTCTTATCGTGGCGCTTTACCGGTCGCGGACGACAGCGATGTGCATTACGCCGATTACCTTGAATACGTGATTGAGAAAGAAGGCGGCGTGGGCGCGTTTATCGCAGAAGCGGTTCGCAATACGGATGTTCAAGTGCCGAGTAAAGCCTACTGGAAACGCATTCGAGAAATCTGTGACAAACACAATGTCATGCTGATCATCGACGACATCCCTAACGGTATGGGTCGCAGCGGTGAATGGTTTACCTACCAAGCCTACGACATCGAGCCAGATATGCTCTGCATCGGTAAAGGTTTGGGCGGAGGCTTAGTGCCTATCGCAGCCATGGTAACCAAAGACAAATACAACACCGCCGAGCAAATCTCCATGGGTCACTACACTCATGAGAAAAGTCCTATCGGTTGTGCTGCAGCACTGGCAACCATGGAAGCCATTGAGCATGACGGCTTGCTAGATAAAGCCAAAGCCGACAGCCAGTTCATGCGTGAAAAGCTGCTAGAGATGAAAGCCAAGTACCCTGTGATTGGCGATGTTCGTGGCATCGGCATGTTATGGGGCATTGAACTGGTCACTGACCACGAAAGCAAAGCACGCGCGTATGACGAAGCGGAAGCTGTGCTGTACCAATGCCTCAACAACGGAGTGAGTTTCAAGGTATCGCAAGGTAACGTGATTCAACTCAGCCCACCGCTGATCATCACTCGCGAACAACTAACAGAAGCGTTGGCGATCTTCGAAGAAGCCATCGCCAAAGTATGCAAAGACTTTAACTACATTTAGGGTCAATAGACCTCAACAAAAACCAATTTATCCTGAGCGCAGTTCCGACGTGTAGGCAAGCGCTCTGGCAAGCAAGAAAAAGGATTGAACATGAGCAACTCACCAATTCAAGCAGTGATCTTTGACTGGGCTGGCACTATCGTCGATTTTGGCTCTTTTGCGCCAACCAGCATCTTTGTGGAAGCGTTCAGACAAGGCTTTGATTTCGAAATCGACCTTGAAGAAGCGCGCGAACCAATGGGGCTTGGTAAGTGGGATCACATCCAAGCTGTGGGTCGCATCCCTGCCGTTGATAAGCGTTGGAATGAGAAGTTTGGTCGCTCAATGACCAACGAAGACATCGACGCTATCTACGCAGCATTCATGCCGCTGCAAAAAGCAAAAGTGGCTGACCACGCAGAGCCAATCCTCAACGCAGTTGAAGTGGTAAACGGTCTGAAAGACAAAGGCATCAAGATCGGTTCTTGTTCTGGTTACCCTCGCGAAGTGATGGACGTACTGATTCCAGTTGCAGCGGATTGCGGTTACAAACCAGATTATGTGGTAGCAACGGATGACCTACCGCAAGGTGGTCGCCCTGCACCATTTATGGCACTGAAAAACGTGATCGAGCTGAATGTAACGGACGTTAACGCGTGTATCAAAGTGGATGACGCTGCACCGGGCATCGATGAAGGTCACAACGCCGGTATGTGGACGGTGGGTCTTCTGCTTTCTGGTAACGAAGCAGGTCTAACGTTTGAAGAATACCAAGCTGCGGACGAAGCAACACTTAATGCCGCTCGTGAAAAAGCGCGTGCAAAATTGATCAAGAGCTCGCCGCATTACCTCATCGACACCATTGTTGACTTCCCAGAAGTGGTTGCAGATATCGAACGTCGCCTAGCAGCGGGCGAACGTCCGTAGTTTTCGCTCGCGAATTCAGAATGTAAAAAGCCTCTCCATATTGAGAGGCTTTTTGTATTTATGGAAAGCGGAAGTGTCAGTTAATCGCGGTACTTGCTCGACGCTTTAGCTTAAAGCCCATACTGGTTGGCCTTTCTTCTGGCTCACCTTTGATGGCATGCAACAGTTTTTCTGCCGCCTTGGTGCCCATGCGCTCGTAATCAAATTCTGCCGATGTCAAACTTGGGTAAGCGTGCTCCCCCATAGAAGAGCCTTCAAGGCAAATAATGGCAATGTCGGTCGGGACTTTGAGCACGCGGCGATGGCACTCAAAGAGCGCACCAATTGCTATCTCCTCATGGCTACACACCAAAGCATTCAAGCTTGAATCGCGCAGCAATAACTTCGCCAATCCTTCCGCACCCAATTGTGAAGATGGCGCTTCATGAGTCGTCAGAAAATGATCTGGGGTGAGATAGTTTTCAATCATCGCACTTTGCCAACCGTGTAACTGGCGTTGCAACGTTGAGTGATTCCCGCGCGCCCCAATAAAACCAACGTTCTTAAAACCTTGTTCAATCAGGTGTCTGGTGCAGGCCTTACCCACTTCGAAGTGATCCACGCCAATGTTGAGATAACTGGCCTTTGAGCTCAGTTCGGCAATCTCTAACACTGGCGTATTTGACGCCTCTAACAGTTGATGCGTTCGCTGACTATGCTCACTTCCAAACAGTACGACGCTCGCAGGACGGCTCTCTAAAAAGGTCGAAAGCAACTTTTCTTCTTGCTCAATCGAGTAGTCGCTGTAACCCAGTAATAATTGATAACCAGCTTTGTTTAACGCCTGTTGGAAGCTTGGTAAGAAATGCGCGCATGCTTTTTCAAACAGTGACGGAATGATAAGAGCGATGGAATAACTTTCTGCAGATGCGAGTGCCCCTGCGGCTTTGTTCGGGATATAGCCGAGCTCATCAACCACTTGTTGAATTTTTTCTCTCAGCTTGTCAGATACTAGCTCGGGCGTTCGTAATGCTCGCGACACCGTCATAGTGCCTACGCCTGCTTGCTTGGCGACATCAGCCAAAGTGACATTGCCGGTACTTCTTCGTTTGCGAGGTTCGCTCATTGTTCTTATTTAATGTTCTCTAATTTCAGCTGCGACATCTTATCACAGCGCTTTAATGGTTTTGATATTAGCGCATTAGAACTCGAACACCAGCACATGAAACTTCGATGCCTGATAAAAATGATAGCGCTATCACAATTAATGGTAGCGCTATCAGATAGCGCTACCATTTGTGATCACTCTCAGGTTTTTCTGGCAAATTGATCGATAAAGTACGCAGCAACAAAACAACAAATCGGAAACATTCCAATGCTACGTGAACTGATTACCTCTGATGTCATTCGCATCCATTCTGACGCAACCGACTGGAAAGATGCGATCAGCAAATCTTGTGAAGCTTTGATTGAAAATGGCGCGATAGAACCAAGTTACGTTGAAGCAATTTACCGCTCGCACGAAGAGCTTGGCCCTTACTACGTGGTAGGTCCGGGCATGGCGATGCCACACGCTCGCCCTGAAGATGGCGTTAACCGTTTGTCACTGGCGATCACGGTGATCCAAAACGGCGTCAACTTTAACTCTGAAGAAAATGACCCAGTAAAAATGCTGGTCACGCTAGCGGCAACGGACAGTAATAGCCACGTTGATGCGATTTCGAAACTGGCAGAATTGTTTATGAATGAAGAGCATGTAGAGGACATCTGCAACGCTCAAAGCAAAGAAGATGTTCTTGCGATCATCGACAAATACTAAGTTTTACTCCTGACATACCCCATTCACAAATGGGTATACCCCCTATAAAAAAGAAAAGGTCTGAATTATGAAAATTATGGTTGTTTGCGGTCACGGTCTTGGTACTAGCTTAATGATGGAAATGAGCATCAAAAGCATCGTAAAAGAATTGAACGTCGATGCCGCAGTGGATCACATCGATCTTGGCTCAGCAAAAGGCACAAGTTGCGACATTTTCATCGGCACAAAAGACATTGCAGAACAGTTGGAAGCACTTGGCGTTGAACAACGTATCGTAGCGCTTGATAACATGGTCGACAAAGTCGCAATGAAAGAGCGTTTATCTGTGGCACTTCAAGAGCTTGGCGCTCTATAAGGTGGTGTTATGGAATTCTTCAGTTTCTTAATGAACGATGTCCTATCAGAGCCAGCGGTTCTGGTCGGTCTCATCGCTCTAATCGGCTTAATTGCTCAGAAAAAACCGGTCACCGAGTGCATTAAAGGCACGGTAAAAACCATTCTTGGTTTCATCGTGCTTGGCGCAGGTGCAGGCTTAGTTGTGAGCTCGCTAGGCGACTTTGCGACCATTTTCCAACACGCATTTGGCATTACAGGCGTGGTACCAAACAACGAAGCTATCGTCTCTATCGCTCAAGAAGCGTTTGGTAAAGAGATGGCGATGATCATGTTCTTCGGTATGTTAGTGAACATCTTGATCGCTCGCTTCACGCCATGGAAATTCATCTTCCTAACCGGTCACCACACACTATTTATGTCGATGATGGTAGCAGCGATTCTGGCATCTAGCGGCATGAAAGGTGTTCCACTGATCGCGCTTGGCTCTGTGGTTGTGGGTTCTGTAATGGTGTTCTTCCCTGCGATCGCTCACAAGTACATGAAGCAAGTTACAGGTTCTGATGACGTTGCGATTGGTCACTTCTCTACCCTTTCTTACGTGCTAGCTGGCTTTATTGGCAGCAAGTTCGGTAACAAAGAACACTCTACTGAAGAGATGAATGTCCCTAAAAGCTTGTTGTTCCTACGTGATACACCAGTGGCGATCTCGTTCACCATGGGCATCATCTTTGTGGTGACGTGTTTGTTCGCTGGCGGTGATTTTGTCCGTGAAGTCAGTGGCGGTAAACATTGGTCTATGTTTGCGCTAATGCAATCCATCACATTTGCAGGTGGTGTGTACGTTATCCTGCAAGGTGTACGTATGGTTATCGCAGAAATCGTTCCTGCATTTAAAGGCATCTCAGACAAACTGGTTCCAAACGCAAAACCTGCACTGGATTGTCCGGTTGTGTTCCCATACGCACCAAATGCGGTATTGGTGGGCTTCCTATCGAGCTTTGCAGCCGGTCTAGTGGGCATGTTCCTGCTGTACGTGATGGGGCTTACTGTGATTATCCCTGGTGTAGTTCCACACTTCTTTGTGGGTGCGGCTGCGGGTGTATTTGGTAACGCAACAGGTGGTCGTCGCGGCGCAATTCTAGGTGCGTTTGCACAAGGTCTACTGATTACTTTCCTACCTGTCTTCCTAATGCCGGTACTGGGTGATCTTGGCTTTGCAAACACAACATTCAGTGATGCTGACTTCGGCATTGTAGGTATCCTACTTGGCCTGATTGTGCGCTAAGCTTTTATTCTTATGAATGCAGAATTAGGCTCGTCGGCATTCATCTCTCAAAGGCTCTAGCAGGAAAAGCACTCAAACAAAACGCCCCTCACGTGAGGGGCGTTTTTCATATTGAGGCTATCTTATTGAGACAACAACTTTCTCGTTGGTTCTTGCTCGGTGTATTCAACGGATTCATTACCAGATAGCTTATCGACGTCAGCTTGTTCGCCGCTCACCACCAGTACCTGTTGCTTCACCAACGCATCAACCACTTTAAGGTTATGTTGACGAAGAAGCGCTCTCACTTCGCTCTCTTTCCCTTTGTGATACTTAACAAAGTAACGCGTAGGTTGTTGCTCAGCTTGTTCAGAACGTTCATCCACGAGCGGAAATCCTTGATTGTTCGCCAAGCTGGCCGAGCTTAGTCCGATTGCCAATAGTGCGGTAGCACTCACCGCAGACAAAGAAAGTAAGGTCAACTTCTTCATAGCCACTCCTTATTGAAAAGTCAGAGTCCAACTGTTGATTGTGCCTGTGTCTCTTCTGGCACTGTCTACCGCTTTTAGTTCCCAAGAACCTTGTGATTCAAAACCAGAGAAATCCGCTTGGAAAGTGGCTTTGATATCGTTAGCGCTGCCGCCAGTATTATCGTGAAGCACGACTTCTCCACCAGTCGGTGAAGTTAGCGTCACTCGTAGGTCACCGATGTAAGTGTGGCTAATATCAACGTCAATACTTACTGTACCTGAATCACCAGAGCGATCGACATCTACTGCGCTGATTGCGCCAGAAGATTTGTTGTCAGGAATCGCAACAGGGCTGGTGTTTGAGAAGCTAGAGTCCGAAGAGCTACCGCCACCGTCAGGACCGTTACAGCCCGCATCCAAGAACAGTTTCGCCGCTTCCGCATTCACTAGGCCGTGACCTGTGCGGTTGTCTCGTCCAGCGACATCAATGTCTGTTGCCGTTTGAACTAGGGCATTACGTACTTGCGCTGCTGTACACGTTGGGTGGTAACTCCACACCAAGCCTGCTACGCCAGTTACATGAGGTGTTGCCATCGATGTACCATTGTAGTACTCGTAATCTTCACCAGAGGTGGTTGAAACCGTAATTTCTTGACCAACATACCCCAACAGCTCTTGACCAAATGCACGGTCAACCGTCACCGAAACCATGCGATAAGCGTTGTTTGTGTCAACCAAGAATGGGTTTTGTAAACCAGGTAGTTCAGAGTTGCTGTATACGATTGCCGCTCGTGCACCTGCATTGTAACAAGCTTGAACCGCATCCACTTCTGGGTAGTTACCTGAAGACTGGTTGCCAATACGTTCAGTCAAACAAATTTTGCCCGACATATCACCACAGTTAAAGTTACCGCCAGATACATCACAGCTATCTAGCATTGCTGTTACTGAACCAGCGATTGGATCTGGCACATACGAAGAGCCGTTATTGATCAAACGATTGTGAGGGACAATACCGCGATCAAATTGGCTTACGCCATTCAAGGTAATATCAGAAAGTTTACCTTCGCCTACCGTAACCGTTGATAAGATCGCCACACCTGGGCCAGAGATCTCAACTTGATCAGTAGATTGCGAGAACGCCGCATGATCATTTTGGTTATCGACAGCAGCAACAGACATAACTGAATCGTAAGAAGCTGGGTAGCTGTGTGCGGTGTTACCGTCATTACCAGCTGCGGCGATTAGCAGAACGCCTTGATCGTAAATGTTTTGCAGTGCATTTTGCTCAGTTCGGCTTGATTGACTACCACCAAGACTCATGTTCACAACGTTGGCACCATTATCTGCACACGTTTGGATCGCTTTAACAAGTCCAGATGAGTAACCCCAACCTGATTCGTTAAATACTTTCACGATGTGCAAATTCACATTCTGGTTTGGCATCACACCCTTCACACCTTCGGTGTTGGCAATCGCTGCGATAGTACCTGCAACGTGAGTACCGTGGGCGTTATTGTTACCCGGATCGCTCCATGATCCTGTACCACTATCGTTGGTACCTGCAACACGGTTACCGCTTAGGTCGTTGTGCGAGATGTCGTACCCTGAATCGATAATACATACAGTGCGATTACCAGCATTGAAGTCGTCTAACTGTTGAGCATTAACCGCTTCATAACCCCACGGGGTAGTTTCGCTGAGCAAATAGCGAGGCGGATCGACTTCGACATATTCCACATCACTGCGATTACGAAGTGGTTCTAAGTCATCACCATCCAACTCAACGCTGTAAATGGCGCGATTACCCAGTTTTTCCACCTTACGTGCCTTCACCTGTTGTAAAACAGACTCCTGCGCGATTCGTGGTCCCCAAAATGAGTTACCACCCATTGAAGATCGGCTGACGGCATCTTCTTTGAATTTGACGATGTACTTCGTCGGTAACTTAGATTCATCAAATCCCATTGGTGGAGCCGCAAACGCTGACATAGAAGTGGTCAGTGCTATCGCTACGGCAGACAACGAAAATAAGCCTTGTTTTTTACTTGTTGTGTAGTGCATTTGCCCTATTCCTTATTTGAGCTAATTTTTATTCACTATATTCTCATGAAAAGTCATCACCATGATGTTCGCATGAGAGCTTCAGCTATAGTTTATAGGCCAAAAATGCCAAACAATTTGTTTCATGAATATACAACTTTGTACAAAAGATCATTCAATAAACATTTTTAGTTAACATCAAAAAGCATAAACAAAACCTTATAAAGCAATCACTTAATTAACGAAAAGTGCATGTTAAATTAATGTTAGTGAGTAATTATTCTAAATAATACACATTTAATCGATTGCTATGCTGAATGGATTTTTTGACCGTGGTGCCAAAACTGAAATATTGAATATTTAGTTGTTGACTGTCTTGAGTATTTACTCAGAATTAGAAGGTTTAGTGAGAAAAATTCTCATCTAAATACTGTTATAGCCGAGCGTATTCACGTATTCGGAACCATAACCATTACAAGAAGAGTGAATGATGAAAAAAACAATCACACTATTAACTGCATTACTTCCGCTTGCCTCTGCCGTTGCAGAGGAGCCAACATTATCACCAGAAATGGTTTCTGCGTCTGAAGTGGTCAGCACGCAAGAAAATCAAACCTATACTTACGTTCGCTGCTGGTATCGTACGAGCCACTCTAAGGATGATGCGGCTACCGACTGGAAATGGGCAAAAAACCAAGATGGTAGTGACTTTACTATCGACGGTTATTGGTGGAGCTCTGTTTCATTTAAAAACATGTTCTACACCAACACTTCACAAAACGTGATTCGCCAGCGCTGTGAAGAAACACTAGATCTGGCGAACGAGAACGCAGACATTACGTTTTTTGCTGCTGACAATCGCTATTCTTATAACCACACGATCTGGAGCAATGATGCTGCAATGCAACCAGATCAAATCAACAAAGTAGTGGCTTTGGGCGACAGCTTGTCTGATACAGGCAACATCTTTAACGCTTCCCAATGGCGCTTCCCTAACCCAAACAGCTGGTTCTTAGGTCACTTCTCGAACGGTTTTGTTTGGACGGAATACGTTGCTAAAGCCAAAAACTTACCGCTTTATAACTGGGCAGTTGGCGGCGCAGCAGGTGAGAACCAATACATTGCGCTAACAGGTGTCGGCGAACAAGTTTCTTCTTACTTGACCTACACAAAACTGGCGAAAAACTACAACCCAGCAAACACATTGTTTACGTTGGAGTTTGGTTTAAATGATTTCATGAACTACAACCGTAGCGTGCCGGAAGTAAAAGCGGATTACGCTGAAGCTCTGATTCGTCTAACAGACGCGGGCGCGAAGAACTTCATGTTGATGACACTGCCAGACGCAACCAAAGCACCACAGTTCAAATACTCAACGCAGGAAGAAATTGAAACGATTCGCGCGAAAGTATTGAAAATGAACGAGTTCATCAAAGCACAAGCGATGTACTATAAAGCTCAAGGTTACAACATTTCATTGTTTGATACGCACGCGCTGTTTGAGACGTTAACCTCGGCACCAGAAGAACACGGGTTCGTGAATGCAAGTGATCCTTGTCTGGACATCAACCGCTCATCTTCTGTGGATTACATGTACACCCATTCATTACGCTCTGAGTGTGCGGCATCTGGCGCAGATAAGTTTGTGTTCTGGGATGTGACTCACCCAACCACAGCCACGCATCGTTATGTTGCTGAAAAAATGTTGGAAAGCAGCAATAACTTAGAAGAGTTTCGCTTTTAATAAGACTTTCTTATAGGTTAAACTCTTAATCATCATAAATACGTTGATGATTAAAAATGGCCACGAAATATCGTGGCCATTTTGTTTTCATATACATGAGTCTACTTTTATATTTAAATATAGATGAACAATAATTAAAATACAAAATTTCAAGTTATAAGTATTATAAACAAAACTTTTAAATATCAGCAAACCAGTAAAATCTAAACTTATTCAACATGCAATCCATTTAAATTTCATCATGGTCATTTTTGATTATTGAATTTAAAGAAGAGTTAAGTGACAAGTTAAATAAAAAATACCCACATAACACAGGTAAGACCGAGAGGAGTGTGTCATGTGGGTTTAAACGATAGTTCTCTTGCTGATTCGAACTACCAACGTTGGGATGCAATGGAAATACAAATGACTCAGAGTTTCCATCACGAACACTTTATCGCTGGATTTGCCTCTGTTTGTTAGGGAACAGTCAGCACAATAAAAATAGAGAAGTAATACCGAAAAAATAAAAATAGAGGCTATGAGTTTAATTTACACGTAAAATAATCACCACATTCACGACATGAACCCTTAATAAATTCATCAATAAATATTTATTAAGTTAAATTTATTTATTGTCAACATACTGTTAGTTTTACTCCTAAATATACTGGTCAGATTTGTTTATTTTACTGCTTTTCGTTGCAATACAATCTCTAATTAATTCATGAGAAAAAACATGCAGCGACAATTCACTCTTTCACCGATTTATTTATTAATCGGTTTAGCCTCATCGACGGCGTATGCCGGTGGTTTTCAAATTAACGAACATTCGGCGACGGGTCTTGGTCGTGCTTTTGCTGGTGATGCCGTCATTGGTGATAATGCGTCTATAGTCAGCCGCAACGCCGCAGCAATGACGCTGTTTAAACAAAATGCCTTATCGTTCGGTGTCACTTACGTCAAACCTGACGTTACCGTTAAAAATGCGCAATATCATCGAGCTAACATTAATGCAGATGTCAATGTTGGTATGGGCGGCTTCCCTCCATCCCCTCAAGTTGACATTACCCCGTCCTTCTCTCAAACCGTGACCGACATTGATGACGTCGATGGCGTTGGTCAACCAGCCGTTGTACCCAATTTTTACTTTATTCACCCTATCAACGACGACTGGTATCTAGGCTTATCGGCATACTCCAACTTCGGAACCGACATGGAGTTTAAACCAAACTATGGCGCACCTGTTTTTGGCGGTGTCACCAGCGTAGCGAGTGTCAACCTTGGTGCAAGCTTGGCATACAAGGTGAACGACCGTTTTAGTATCGGTGGTGGTATTGATGTGATTTACGGCTCTGGTGAGCTGTACCGCGACATGGACGTGGGTGTTTGCGTTGGTGGGAACATCCTTGGAAACGAACTAGAACAACGTTGTGGATCCGTAAAAGGCAACGCACTTGATGTGGAAGCTGGCGGCATTGGGCTTGGCGCGAACATTGGCATAATGTACGAGTTTAACGAACGTCATCGCTTAGGTTTAAGCTACAAGCACAGCCCTAACATAGATGCCAAGGGCGACATCCACTTTGCTGGCGAATCGTACGACTCACTTGCTATGCCACTACCGGATATTGCGGAGTTTTCCGGTTATCACCGCGTCTTACCTAAATTTGCCCTGCACTATTCTGTGCAGTGGATTGGTTGGTCAGCATTTGACAGCTTGAAAGCTGATGATCAGTTGCTAAAAGATTTTCAGTGGCAAGACTCCGCGCACTACTCCATCGGTGCGACTTGGTACGCCAATGAACGTTGGACACTTCGCACGGGTTACATGTTCGACAAAACACCTGTCGATGAGCTGACTTCGCTTTCTATCCCAGATTCGAACCGTCACTGGTTATCTGCGGGTGCCTCTTACCAATGGTCATCAGATACCACGGTTGACATCGGCATGACGTACTTGATTGGTGAAGATGTCAACGTAGAAGAGTACGCGTATGAAGGTGTTCCTGCACCTATGGTGACGGGCGTGACCCATTCAAATGCGTTCCTAATTGGTGCCCAACTCAGCCACCGTTTCTAATTTGTCAGGCAGTGATCAAACCTCTAGGTCATTGCCTTGTAACAACGCTTATCGAAGCGACCGAACAGAGACATTATTATGAACAAAACACTACTTGCTTTTTCACTCTCACTTCTCACTCTAAGCGCTGCTCAGGCTTCGGAATGGGGCTATGGCAATGACAAACACGGGCCAGAGCACTGGGGAGAAATCGCCAAAGACTGCGCAACCACGAAAAACCAAAGCCCAATCAACATCGACAACCCAGCCGATGCAAAACTGGAAGCACTGAACCTTTCGTACACTGGTCAGGTCATTGGTTTAACCAATAATGGTCATACGCTGCAAGCGCAAGTGAACGGACGTAACAGCTTCACCATCGATGGCGAAACGTTCGAGCTGCAACAGTTCCATTTCCACACACCTTCAGAAAACCAAATCAAAGGCCGCCAATATCCACTTGAAGCGCACTTTGTACACGCCAACGAAGACGGCGAGTTGGCGGTAATTTCGGTGATGTTTGATGCTGGTGATCAAAACGCAGCACTGTCTAAACTGATCAGCGCAATCCCACAAGAGAATCAAACCACGTTCTTTAAAGATACTTTTGAGATTAATGACTTACTGCCAAAAACTGCAAACTACTATCGATTTAACGGCTCTTTAACCACACCGCCATGTTCAGAAGGTGTGCGCTGGTTTGTGCTTAAAGACACTCAAACCTTATCCAAAGATCAAGCCGCGAAACTGATGGAAGTCATGGGACAAAACAATCGTCCGCTGCAACCGTTAAATGCGCGCGTTGTACTTTCTAACTAATCGCCAAATCCGATAAGGGGCATCGTATTTGCTCCTTATTTGATTCGCTCTAACCTCACTTCGTTACAGGAACCCCCAATGAAAACTCCATCTGTTCTGTCACTCTTACTCGCACTCGCCCCGACACTCGCCTTCTCTCATAACCTTTCTGTCGGTCAAACTAGCCCATCCATCAGCATTGATACCTATGGCGAAATGACGCTGCAAGGAGACGATGTGGCTTATCAACCTTGGGCAACTCAGCAGATGTTAGGCAAAGTCCGTGTGATACAAGCCATTGCAGGTCGTAGTAAAGCTAAAGAGATGAACGCGCCGCTGATGTCAGCAATCACTGCCGCTCACTTTCCTGAAGATCAGTATCAGACCACAACCGTGATCAACCAAGAAGACGCCATTTGGGGAACCGGTACATTTGTGAAATCGTCGGCAGAGGACAGCAAAAAGACATTCTCTTGGTCTTCCATGGTGTTAGACAAAAATGGCGTATTAGCAACAACTTGGGATCTACAGCAAGAAAGTTCTGCGATTATCGTACAAAATAAACAAGGCGAAATTTTATTCGTGAAAGAAGGGGCTTTAACTCAAGACGAAGTCACACACGTCATCGAACTGATTAAACAGAATATCTAAACCTAAGGTAAGGAGAAGCTATGAAACTGTTCAACACCATCGCACTCTGTCTTTTAGCGGCTGTAGCCTCTTTCCAATCGGTTGCTGGAGACAACGATTGGGACAAGATTGCAGATAAAACCGTCAGTTTTAAATCGGAAACCGACACAGTCAATCCACTGTCACCATTTGCTAACGCTCGTTTCAGCCACATCAAAATCAAATGTACGCAAGGTACGGTCGATCTGAAAAGCGTTAAAGTGATCATGAAAGATGGTCAGGAAAAGACGTTCGACAGTTTAGGTGTTCTGACTAAAGGCATGTCATCAAGAAGCTTAAGCCTACCAACGAAAGATAACGCGAAATTAGACAAGATCGAGTTGAACTATGAATCGGTTGGCAGCACAGCGCTGCAAGTCGCGGGGGTGACCAAGAAAGCAAAAGTAGAAATTTTAGGTAAGAAAATCGACGAGTAAGCGATGGCTCAACGAGCTCTCCCAAACTAAAAACAGCGGCACTAGGCCGCTGTTTTCATTAAAAATTATCATTAAATGAATTTCTTCAGCTTCGCCAAACCATAAGCCGCGATAGTGACACAATCTTTGATCGTGCCGTCGATCATCATTTGTTCGAACTCCTCAACAGAAAAAGCGCGAGTGATCAAATCCTCTTCTTCACTGTCGAGTTGATTGCCCACGTCCGTTAAATCACTGGCGAAGTAGACGTGACATGTCTGATTCAAAAAGCCGTATGCGATAAACTGCGCGCCGACATACGCCATGGCGCTCGCCTGCATGCCCGTTTCTTCACGCAGCTCGCCTTTGGCAAGCTCAAGATGATCCGCATCTGGGTTTGATTCCCACGCCCCTTGTGGGATCTCCCAACAACGTTGACCTACGGTGTAACGGTACTGCTGAACCAAGTGAATCATCCCGTTATCGATAGCCAGAATCGCAGCACAATCAGGTTTGTCGACCACACCATAGATGCCCTCTGCGCCGCTCGGACGTAAAATTTTGTCCTCACGCACCGTCATCCACTTATTCTGGTAAACGACTTTGCTGTCTAACTGTTTGATGTCTGACATGGTTATTCCTTGATTTTTCTGAGGGTTACTGCGGAATAATACCCGATTCGGTTACGCCACCAAAATGTTCTTTAGTTCACTCAAAGACTCAACGGTGTAATTTGGTGCGATACGCTCATCGACGCTTGCGCCTGTGGTATTTAACCAGCAAGTTTCAATACCAAAATTATTACCACCCAGAATATCGGAATGCAGGTTGTCACCCACCATCAGTACGCGCGTTTTGCATGGGTTGCCCATTTGCTGCATCGCGTATTCAAAAATACCTAAGTCCGGTTTTGCTACGCCCACTTGTTCAGAGATCACCACTTTATCGAAGAACTCAGTCATCCCTGTGCGCTCAAGGCGAATTGCTTGCAACTCTGTAAAACCGTTGGTGATGATGCCCATTTTAGCTTTGCCTTGCAGCGCTTCCATCAGCTCTTTTGCACCTGGCAACAAGCTGCAAATATCGGCCATCGCTTCTAAAAATGCGCTGTTGAGATCTGCTGTTGTGGTATTCAACTTCTCAGCCCACTCGGTAAAACGCTTATGTTTTAGCTCATCTGCCGTTACTTTGCCGTCTTGGTAATCCACCCAAAGCGGTTTGTTTACGGTTTGGTAATGAGCAAAATCTTGTTCAGTAAAATCTACGCCTTTGCGAGAAAACATAAGCTGCAAACCTTTGAAAGCATCAAAGTGGAATAAGGTTTCGTCAGCGTCAAACAGGATCCAATCGTACTTCATTTTCTTCTTCCCAAAATCAAGGTCGTAATACTGATGCATAGTCTAGATTGTTTTCTTCTTGAAGATAATCTCTATAATTGGAAATTAATTGTATCCTTGTGCTCAACAATAAATGCTTCACGATGATAGGAGATTGATGTGAACGCGATTGCCTCCCTGCCCGTTTTTGTTGCTGTTGTCGAATGCGGCAGCTTTTCCCTTGCGGCCAAACAGCTGAATCTGACGAAATCGGCGATAAGCAAACGCATCAACCAACTAGAAGACGATTTGGGTATTCGTCTCCTTAACCGAACCACGCGTAAGCTGAGCCTGACCGAAGCGGGAGAACGCTATTTTGAGTACGCTTCTCAAGCGCTCAATCTGGCCCAGCAAGGCGTGGACGCGGTATCGGAACTGCAAGGCTCTCCACAAGGTCGGCTCAAAATTACCGTGCCGATGTCTTTCGGTGTGCTGCATATCGCGCCTTTGATCAGCGAGTTTCTCGCTCGTTACCCGAAAATTGAAGTGGATTTAAACCTCGAAGACAAAATGGTCGATTTAGTTAAAGACGGTTTTGATTTGGGGATCCGTATTGGTGAACTCACCTCTTCCAATCTAATCGCAAAACGTCTCGCCCCTTGTAAAAGTGTGCTTTGTGCCTCGCCAGATTACTTAGCGGAGTTTGGAACACCACAAAAACCAAGTGATTTAGTCAGTCACAACTGCCTGCGTTATTCCTATTTCCGTGGCGGCGTCGAATGGATGTTCATCAACAATGGCAGCGAATACAAGGTGCTTCCAAAAGGAAACTTTATCGTCAATAACAGCGAAGCCATTCGCCAGTTGCTGTTGAGAGGTTCGGGCATTGCGCAACTGCCGACGTTTATTGCAGGAAGAGACTTTGCCGCAGGAAATCTAAAACCGGTGATGGAAGAGTATTCTCTACCAGAACACGCCATTTATGCGGTGTTCCCTGAGCGCAAGCACATGCCGTTGAAAGTAAGAGCCTTTATCGATTTTATCAGCGAAAAACTCGGCACAGATTTACCTTACTGGGATCGTTACAACAGCCCAGAAAAATAACCATATTGATGATAAGTGAGTGAGAGTTCACTACTGACATGTTCTGACATTCCATCCGCGTAACCTTATTTGGAACTCAACAGGCAATCCGCCAAAACCAATAAGGAATCACAATATGGAAACCGTTATCGAAACTGTGCAATTTCGTCTAACCGCAGGCACAACAGAGCAAGACGTGATCGCCGCTGCCAAACAGTCACAAACGTTTGTGAAGAATCTGCCAGGCTTTTTGTATCGCTCACTCAGTCACGAAGCGACGGACGATGTGTGGACAGACATCATTTACTGGCGTTCAATGGACGATGCAAAACAGGCGGGAAAACAGCTTAAGCAAGCCGCTGAATTTCAGCCTCTGTTATCAATGATTGACTGCGAAAGCTTCGAGCTTAAACATCACAACTTAAAAATGTGCAGTGAGCTAGAGAAGTAATCAGCCACACTACTACTAACAACCAGTAGGTCTAGATAAGGAACATCATGAGCAAATCAGAACGACTGTTTGAGCTACTGACGCTTTTGCGCGCAAAGCGTTACGCCGTGACAGCGAAAGAGCTCGCAGAAAGAATGGAAGTCAGCGAACGTACGATTTATCGCGATATTCAGTCGTTGCTCAGTTCTGGTGTTCCTATTCAAGGTGAAGCAGGTGTCGGCTACCTGTTGCAAGCTGGCTCTCATCTGCCGCCTTTGATGTTCTCAGAAAAAGAGATGATGGCGCTTGAACTGGGTATGCGGATGGTTCGAGCCTGGTCGGATGCCGAACTTGCCGAAGCGTCTCACTCTGCGTCCACCAAAATACTTTCGGTATTGCCCGATAAGCTCAAACAACAAGTGGAAGATTGTCCGCTGATTGTGCCCGATTATCATACCCAATCCGAGACTGCCAAACGAGGGCAGCTTCTGCGCCACGCTATTGATCATCAGTTTAAGGTCAGTTTGGATTATCAAGATGAAAACGGACAAGTGACCGAGAGAAAAATCCAACCGTTAGGCCAGTTCTTTTGGGGCAAAGTCTGGACGCTGGTCGCCTGGTGCGAATTGCGCGATGACTACCGCCAGTTCCGCCTCGACCGTATCCAAGCACTGCGTATGCACGATGAAGAGTTTCAGAGTGCGGAAACCAAATCTCTCAAACATTATATTGCGCAGTATGAATCGAAAGATTGAGTGTTTTTCATCCTTCCATCACAAGGATTCTAAATTGCTCTGCTCAATGCGCGATATTTGGAAAGGTACATTTGGTTAAACTAATGTTTCATTTTTAACAGATGCGCAACCAACCTAAGATCGTTAACTTAAGTAGCACGTCAACCACACCGGAGCGTGAAGCTATGAAAGTACTGATTCAATACACCCAAGCTGGGAAATATCGAGATCAAGCGTGGGAATCTTTAACTCTTCGATCTAAAGGTGATATGCAGGCCGTTACCCCTTCTTATGCTGCCCAACTTATCGAACAAAGCAAAGCGACACTTGTGATGACAGAAGACGGACAGATCATCTTTCACTCCTAAATTCCATCAGTCCTATGACGAAAAAGGCCTGCATTGCTGCAGGCCTTTGTATGAGTGAATTAAGAGTTATTTACTGGAAACTCACTGCAGTTGGTAGGCGATCAAGCATCTTGTAGTAATCACCAGCCACAGCGCCGATATCACCACGCAAATACGCTTGAATCATATTGAGATCTTTCAGCCAAAGTTCTTTGTCAGCATCTGAAGACGCCATGTACCCTGCGTACACATTGTCGACCGCGAACATCATGTCTTCGGCGTGATCGTTGTAAATCAAAAGCATCGCATCAGTGTAAGCTTCGAACGCTTTCAGCTCATCGTGCGCTTTACCACCTTTGTAGCTCAATGTGCCCGAAGTTGCATCGATGACCAAATCACCCGAAGTCACATTCGCTGTCGTAAAGTTGATGAAAGACTGGCTAAACGACAGCATACCTGCCGCGATATCCGCATTAATGGTTCGCTTCATTGCGTTGACCATTGGCGCATCCAGCAGCAATACAGGATCGTGGAACGCTGGGACAATCGCTGTTCGGAATGGCCCCCAAGCGCTATCGATGCTCTCTGCAACCTTGTTTAGTGTTGCAGGCTCATAGCTATCTAGGTACGTTTTTAGATCGTAACCTTTGGACGTCACCAGTTGATTTGCGTAGTCGTAAGCCAGCTTGTTTGCTTTTGTTGCCACAAACTTCTCGCCGTCGATAACAAACTCAACCTTGTCACCCGCGATGATACCGTAACGGTCTTGCTGCTTCGTAAACGTATCAAACTGAGATTGACCACGAGTCTTCACTGTATAATCGTAAGACTTCATTTGGTTCACACCCATTCTCAAGATGACATCGCCAACACGTCCGCGACCTTCTGCACCAATATCAAGGAATCTTGCAATACCACGAGGCATTGGTGGTAGGGACTCCATTTGCTCAGTGATGTGTAGGTTCACGGTAACACCTTTTAGATTGGTGTATTCCTTATCGTCTTTACCCACCAATTTAACTGGCGTATTTAACGCATCATTTGCCACGATGTTGCCCATGATGTCTTCGTATTCAGCTTGCACCCCAGGGATATCAAGCAGCGATGCAAAGCTCACCTCGTCGGTAAAACGGTTCGAGAATCGACGTGCTAAGAAGTGGCTCGCCAACGCTTTATCTGGCCAGTTACCCAACACAGACACCGCATTTGACCAAGGGTAATCCGGGTCAAAGCTACCAATCGAGTTTAGGAAGCGTCCATTCGCAGTTTCCGCAACAGCTATATAGCCCTCATCTGAATCTTCGATAAAGCGTGCTGCCAAATCATCAAAACAGCTGGCTGTTGAAAGATCGTAATCAGCCGGAATTTGGTGTGAGTTGTTGTCTAACAGTTGACCAAAAGAAATCACTTTTTGGTTGCCTGCCGCATTTTCTATCACACATTGATGCTCTGGTGTGCGCAAGATATCAAGGAAGAACGCCGCGGATTTTTTCGCCCCATTCGCGTAATCACAGAACCATGAGTTATCGGCTTTACCTTCGCTACAGTATTGAGGATTTGAAGCAAGGCGCAATAAAAAGTCACCCGGCTTATCCGTTGACGAAGTGTAACCCAGATTGGTGTACAGGTTATCGATGCGCTCAAGATCTTCCATCTTGTCACGGATAGCGCTCATTTCCATGTAACGGCGCACTAAGTAACCAGGATAATCGGACGAGAATAATCCCGTCGTCCCATATAACTCCAAGTTGCGTCGATCATAGCTATCGAGATAGTTCTGCCACTCGTAAGAAACAATTTCTTCTAGGTTTGTACCTTCGTCAAAACGGTTACAGTCGCTGTTTAGAGAAACGTTCCCATCGGTACAGAAATCGTAAGACTTACGCTCAATTTCATTCACTTTATCTAGGTAGTAAAGTGCGCCATAACGAGTTTTCGCATTCAGTTCAGGATCATCAGACAACGCAGCGGTATCGAATCGGCTGAAGTCACAGTTGTAGAGTGATTTGCCTTTCTCGTTCCCCGTTAGTGCCTTCACTTCAGAACACACCATCAGCGATGTATTGTCTGGATTGTTGCCAAACTTGTATGCAAAGCTTTGTTGGTAGGCTTGCTGATCAGCGAGGTAACGAGCGTATGCCGCTTTGTCTTCATCGCTCGCACTGTCTGCCGGTTTCGCAACAGGCGCGGGAGCTGAACCTGAAGAATCTTGAATCGTCTCGACTTTACGACCATAACCAAACTTAAAGGCCGCAATGTCGTACAGACCCCAAGTTGGCGTTTCATCCAACATGCTTGGCGCGTAGTCCATCGTCGAACTGTAAGCAGGAATGTTGTTCAAACCAAGTTGATGCGCTTGCTCTAGCGTGTAGTAGTTCGCTTTGTCATTTGAGCCTTTAAAGTTATGGCGCAGACCCATGTTGTGGCCAAGCTCGTGAACAAGCGTATTGCTGTAAGTCGCAACCGTAATCGCATCAGCGGCTTTCACTTGCAACTCTTTTGGCAGGTATTTCCAACGCTTAAGCTGACGCGATACTTCGTTACCTGCGTCATCAAGTTTGATCTCAAAGTAACGCTCGTCGTCCAACTTCAAGTTGTCCAACATGGCCTTGTTAGTTGAAGAAACCCACGACGCTTCAATTGGATAGACGTTGTTCTCTGCCCAGAAAGACAAACGGTTCTCTTCAGCTTCAACCACCTTTTCAAACTCCATATCATCATTGAAGTTTTTCATTAGCTGAGTTGGGCTCTTTGTCGCCGCCTTGCCAGAAACGATGTCTTCTTTTGATACGAAAGGCGCATAAATGTTTTCATCCGATTTCAGGCTCGCCATTGCTGCCATTGTCGAGAGGGCTTCAACTCTATCCTCGACCTCTGTTTTCACCGTTTCACTATTAGTCGGCAGTGGATCCAATCCATCTAAGTCCAGCTGATTACGATTGTAGAATCGCGCCAAGTTATCCCAATAGAAAGGTACACCCGTTCTTGCAACGCCTGCGTATTGGTTCACGTGGCCTTTGATGATTTCCCCCGTCATCGGGTTAGAAACCGACGGGCCGTAGCCAAGCAGACCGTTCGCTAGAGGCTCGTCAATCAGATTAATCACGTTGTAACGCAGATCTCCTGGGTGAATACCAGCCGCTTTGGTTTTGTTCACAATCTCGATTTCAGGCTTGCCTGTATCCGCCCCAAATACATTCAGCGCTTGGTTCATCTTGTCGATCGATTGCAGCGTTGCATCCAAGAACAACTTGTTCTTCTCTTCAAAGAAGTTATCGCTCAAGTAGTATTTGATAGAACCTTGATTCGGGTTGAAACGATTGAGGTAAACCACATCACGGTCGTATTTATTCGTGACTGGGTTAAGCTTTTTCGTCGACGTGGTGAAGAAACCAATGTCGTTCTCATCACCCACTGGGTACAAGATCGGTTGGTAACCTTCGGTTGCCACTTCACTTTCGTGCACTAACGAGTAGTAGAAACGAGATTTAAACGCGCCATCAACAAGCGCTTCATCCAAGCTCGCTTTCGTTGCAAAGTTGATGTAGTCGGAAATATTATCTAAATCGATACGGAACGTGCGCTCTAGTTCGAAATTGAGAAGACCGTTTTTAGGGTCAAAGTCCCACGAGATCAATCGTGGTGTGCCAATTTCATCAATGCCCTCGGTAATGCCATACAGATCTTCCATATTGAATTCTGCAATTTCGAGATCTTCAGGACGAGGAGTGAAGTGAGTTTTCTTCTTGTAGTTTAAGCTTGCGTCTTCGTTGGTTTCTTCTTTGTTGGTGCAATCACCATGCGCGTCTTCTTGACAGCGATACGCAGCAAAGTCACCCGGAATCGTCAGCACTTGTGCGAAGTTAACGCCGTCGTCGTCTGCGACAAATTTCTCTTCACCGCAGTAATTATTGGCATCTTTGCTTAGATGCGCGTCTGGGTAGTTTTTATCGTAACTGCGAACTTCCAGACCTTCTTTGGTAAAACAAAGCTCAACGTAACGAGGTGAACCTTGCAAGAATGGGAATTGGTTCAGAGCAAAGCGTGGCGCGGCACCAGTCGTCGGAACGTAAAACCAACGACCGTCTTTAAGATCTTTTACTGCGACTTCTTTTGCATCTCTTTCGACATAGTCATACGCCTGATCATCTGCGCCACAGCCTACAAGTGCGGCCGTTATTGCTGACACCAGAGTCAATTTTTTAAACATTATTTGGATATCCTTAATTGTTGTTATTTTCCTAGAAGGAGTAAGTCACTGTCGCGATGTAAGACGCTTTCTCTTGGTCCAACAAATCGATGTTGCCCAAGGTGCCTCGCTCTGCATCTTGATAGAAACCCGTTGATGACGCCGCGAGTAGCAATGACCAGCTTTCATCAAACTCGTATGTGCCGTACAACGCCCCTTCATACTGCCAACTGCTTCTGCGCGTACCTTGATAACTGATGCTGTTACCACCTAACGCCGTGATCCCCACTGCGAACGATTCCCACGACTTTTCCGCAACAGCAAGCAATGAGTAAGTCCACTCAGTCAGCGAGCGTCCCCCCATGGTTTTGTATTCGTGGAAATTTTTTCTCAGTCTTGGCGAAACCGAAAAATCGACGCTCCAAGCTGAAAAAGAGATCGGCACATCTAAACGAACCGCGGTGTGCAGTTCATCTTTACGAGATGTTTCTGAAGTTGGAATGGTGAGCTGACCCGCAACGCCGATTTTCCCTGTATCTCCAAAGCGATATAGGTTCGTGTATTGCAAGCCCAACACCGAATCTGTCGCGTAGGTGCCGACTTCATCTTCTAGGGCACGATAGCCACCCGTAGAAAAATAGGCTTTTGTGTCGCTCGAAAAGGAATAAACGAGATCGCCTCCCCACGAGAAATTGCGGACAGAACGGTAGTCGTCTTTATCGTAAATGTTTGTATCGTAAGATAGGTAAACGGCCCCACTAAACTTACAAACAATACAGGACGCATCTCCTTCATTTTGTGTAGATTCAGGCGTGCTAGTGCTATCAATTACACTTGTTTCCACCGCGAATGATGGCGCTGAAAACAGCGTACCCAACAACATTGCAAGCGGCGTCATCATCCACTTTGTTGTGTGCTGCATGTTTTTGAAACTTCCATGAGAATTAAGTTTATTAGAATAAACTTAAAGACAAACAGATTATTGGGATGAAATTCCATAAAAATTCAGATAATCAACCCCAATAAACCTATCAACCATAAAATTACTCTTATGGTTAAATCCTTATTTAATTTTTTAATACTATTTATCTGAGTATTGTCGCGTTCTACTTTGCTTAAAAACGTACTTTAAAATGACTTTTTATAAATAAAACCACTCACCACAACATTAAAGAAGCAGCAAAGCAACGCCATTAAAATAAAAGTTAAAAGACAATTATTATCAACAACTTAAAATCAACAAAAACAGTTAAAATGAATGAGTGAAAATGTAAAAGTTAAAATACAAAAAAATATAAGAACATCATTCCGTTTAATTTTAGTCGTTATTGTATTGAGAAAGTTTAATTTTCAATTTCTAAAATTGGTGGGATACACATAAGAGAAATCATCAAAACCATCCGTTGTTAATAATGAATTTCGCATTTAAAACAAAAGATAGAAACAAGATCAAATTCATGTTTTCTAATATATCCATTCAACCCTTCACAAGTTTGAATAGAAAATCAAACTTTCAGTCAATCTAAAACCAACAAAGCATTCACCAAGTGAATACTCAAAGGATAAGTCAAAACTAAATAGCACATACGGTCAGCATATTTGTGAATTACTATTCATTAAATGTTTTTTTATAAATTAAACATTAATGTGACCAATTTCACAAAACCGCACTGTATATAACATAAAGCAAACGAAATTTAAGTGTTTACGGACCCAAAACGTGTCGATAGAACAGAGGTTAAACATCGAGCTGAAACACGTATTTCCCACCAAATTTATTATACATAGCAGTGATTTACCTGTATCCAAGTGGTTAAAATGTGTACTGGTGTGACTCATTTTTGAGAAAGGAACATAAGAAGAGCAAAAGCACTAAAAGAGGATAATGCGATTTGAATAACCAGTGCTTCAAACCGCACTTATGAGCTTATGCAGAGAAAGAAAGACTATCAGTTACTGTTGAATGGTTTTATGACCACAGTTTTCGCAGATCAAGTGACGTTCAAATTCATCCATAGAAGCAAGGAAGGCGCCGAACACTACACTTTTGAGAAATCCAGCGATGAACTCTTTCTTGTTGCGATTTTTATCGCCTTCAAAGCCACTTTTCTTTCTGACTAACACCACTACATGATGCGTTTCTACCCCACATGTCGGGCACATGAGGACTTCTGTCTTGTTCGACATCTTAGACTCCTTGGCGAATTATCCCTTTCTGATGGCATGATTCTCTTATGCCTGTAAAGCGAGTCATCATACCATCACTATCGATTCTTACTCTTCTTCGTTGAGACGACGAATCAACTTAGCAGGTGTGCCTCCGTATAGACAATCTGGCGGCACATCATGGTTGACGACCGAGTTCGCCGCAATCACCGAGCGAGCACCAATCGTTACACCTTGGTTAATGACGGAGTTACCACCAATCCACACATCATCTTCAATCGTGATAGGTTTACAAAACGTCTCCCAACGTCGGCGACTTCGGTAATCAACAGAATGAGAAGCCGTATACAATTGCACGCTTGGACCGATTAGCACGTGGTTCCCGATGGTAATTTTAGCGCCATCAAGCATGACCACATTCATGTTGATAAAGGTTTCTTCGCCGATTTCGATGGTTTTACCGAACTCGCAATGGAAAGGGGCTTGAACAATGCAAAGACCCGCTTTGCCAAACAGCTGTTTTTGTAATTCGTCGCGCTGACTTTCGTCGGTATTGTTATTGAGCGCTCTAAGTGCTTGAAGAGCATGACTTCTAATGGCGTCAATTTCTTTGTCCATGCCATCAAAGATTTGACCAGACATCATTTTTTCGAGTTCTGTCACTGGGAGACTCCTAAAACCTGCAATTACTACTTTCAGATTAATCACACGGTACGTGAATTGCGGAATAAAAAAAGAGAAAAGCCTGCACTTTTCTCTTTCCTGTTTTTATATTTTGTGGAGTCTGTCGACTTACACGATTTCCCAGCTGTGGGTCATCTCAACACCTTCACCTAGCATTAAGCAAACCGAGCAGTATTTTTCTAGCGAGTCAGCCGCCACTTTTGCTACGACTTCTGGGTCAAGCTCGTCACCTGAAACTTCAAAGTGGATATTCACTTGCGTAAAGATACGTGGTGCGGTTTCACGACGCTCTGTGGTTAGCTTGGCATTAACAGACAAGACCTTTTGTCCTGCCGTTTTCAAACCGTCGACAACATCGACAGAGCTACAGCCACCAGCGGCCATTAGTACCATTTCCATTGGGCTTGGTGCCGTTGCACCGCCATTGCCATCCATCACTACGGAGTGACCCGACTGAGATTGCCCAAGGAATTTAAAATCTTCTACCCATTTAACTTCTGCTTGCATGATTTACCTCATTTAGCATCGCTCGTTGAAGACATCGTTGCCCTATCAAGCGGTGTATTTCGTGTCGATACTTTAGCTTTCTCGCATAAAAGGGCAACGGAATTTTCAACATTGCTGTAATTTTTTCGCTCGGTTGCCTTTCTCTATACGTAACACTTTTTATTTCAGTCACACTTTCTACGGAAAACAACGTTGAGGTAGCTATGAAGAATATATCTAAGTTATTGGTCGGATTCTCTTTCGCACTTCCTGTCTTGTTTCTACTTTTGAGTAAAACAGGCACCGCCGATACGATGGATAAGATGAAGGCTTCAGAGAATGCAGAAATCGCCACACTAGCTGGCGGCTGTTTCTGGTGTACAGAATCTGATTTGGAGCAGTTGACTGGCGTAGTCGATGTCGTATCAGGCTATTCTGGTGGTCATGTTGAAAACCCAACTTATCGCCAAGTTTCATCAGGTAAATCAGGTCACATAGAAGTGATCGAAGTTAAGTACGATCCTAAAGTGGTTAGTTACGAGCAAGTGTTGGACTACTTTTTCCGTCATATCGATCCTACTGACGATAAAGGCTCTTTTGTCGACCGTGGCCCACAGTATCGCCCTGCTATTTTCTATCATAACGCTGAACAAAAGCAGATCGCAGAACAGTTTATAATGGAAATCGACAAGGCGATGATCTATCCAAAGCCGTTGAAAACAGAATTGATCGAGTTTGAAAAGTTTTATCCCGCAGAAGAGTATCACCAAGACTACTACAAAAAGAGCAGCTTAAAGTATAAGTATTACCGCTATGCGTCTGGTCGAGATAAATACTTGGATGAAGTATTTGGTGATGATCGTAAAGAGACCCCAAAAACGCTTCGTCAGTTGATCGAAGAAAAAAAGTTGCTATCAAAAGTGAAAGAGTACAGTAAGCCTGCTAAGTCCGAGATCAAATCAAACTTAACGGAGTTGCAATACTACGTAACACAAGAAGAAGGCACCGAACGTCCGTTCGACAACGAATATTGGGACAACAAAGAAGCGGGGATTTACGTTGATATCGTAACTGGTGAGCCGTTGTTTTCTTCTACCGATAAATACAAATCGGGGACGGGTTGGCCAAGTTTCACTAAGCCAATCAACCCAGGTTACATCGTTGAAAAAACCGATTACAAGCTGATTTATCCAAGAACGGAAGTTCGCAGTAAGTTTGGTGATTCTCACCTTGGTCATGTTTTTAAAGACGGTCCGAAGCCAACAGGATTACGCTACTGCATGAACTCTGCGGCAATGAAATTTGTACCTGTAAGTGAAATGAAAACGCAGGGGTATGAAGAGTATCTGTATCTCTTTGATAAATAGTTCGTATTCATTCAACTTCAATGGCATACGATGGCGAATGGGGAGGACCAGATGAAAGGTTTTAAAACACAATTACCAACCAAAATCTGCTCTGTTTGCCATCGCCCATTTTCTTGGAGAAAGAAATGGGCAAGAAATTGGGACGAAGTCGTTTACTGTTCTGAGCGCTGCCGAAGAAACAAATCAGTCAAAAGTTAGAACCACAAAAACTTTATGTCGCACTGCTAGCCTTATTTTCCAAGGTAACGTGGCTCAGACCAAGCAGCGCTTCACCAAGGTAACAAGGCACCATCATAAGCCCAAAATGCCCCGCTATCCTGCGGGGTTGCTTTGTCAATCAATCCCCATAAGTCTCGCGCGACACGCTCTGGGCTAAACAGCTTTCCTTCAGGTACATTCGCTTGAAAAGGTGCCGACAAAGCCGTATCTGTTGTGCCTGGGTGAAGAGCGAGTACAGTCCCGTGTTTGACCATTCTCCGCCATTCAATCGACATGGTTTTGAGGAACATATTTAACGCGGCTTTCGATGCACGATAGCTGTACCAACCGCCTAAGTGATTATCACTAATACTGCCAACTTTGGCCGAAATGGTCGCAAACTTGGGGTTGGTACTGCGTTTTAACTTGGGCGTGAAGTATTTCGCCAACAGTAAACTCGGCAAAGTATTAACCATGATGGTTTGCTGAAAAAAGTCTGCGTCGAGCGAGCTAAGATTTTTCTCAGGACCTTTATCTTGGGTGTGCAACATACCAACGCAGTTCACCAACCAATCAACATGTTCAATTTGTTCACTGAACGCTGTCACCTGCTCGTCCTGCGATACATCCACTTGATGCCAAGCTACATTTGGGTGTTGCCAGTCTGGTTGATGCTTACGATAAGTGGCATGCACGCGAGCTTGAGGAAAGCGAACTAGCGCTTGTTGAACCATCGCCAATCCAATGCCGCCATTTCCACCAACGATCAGTATGTCCATTACAAGCTCTCCAAGTTTTCCATATAGTGCTCAGCGGTATCTAATATCGATTGGCGTTGCTGTTCTTCCATGTTGTCCCAAGAACGGAAAATCATCCCGATTCGTGGGTTGGTTGCGAGGCGCTTGTCGTGCTTGTTCATAAAGCGCCAATACAAGCTGTTAAACGGACACGATCCTTCCCCGCTCCTCGCCTTATTGTCGTAGTGGCAACCCTTACAGTAGTCACTCATTTTGTTGATGTAAGAGCCACTCGCCGCATACGGTTTGGTACCAACAATCCCACCATCTGCAAACAGTGCCATACCGCGCGTATTGGGCATTTCTACCCATTCAATCGCATCAACGTAGATACCGAGATACCATTCATCCACTTGGTCTGGGTCGAGCTCGGTTAATAAACAAAAGTTACCGGTTACCATCAAGCGCTGAATGTGGTGCGCATAAGCGTAATCAAGAGACTGGCCAATCGCGTTTCGCATACAGGCCATTTTGGTTTCGCCGTTCCAGAAGAAGTCTGGCAGCTTTCTACTCGCTTCCAGTTCATTCTTTTTCGGGTAATGAGGCATGTTCGCCCAATAAACGCCTCGGATGTACTCTCGCCACCCCAAGATCTGACGAATAAAACCTTCTACCTGAGAAATATCGATGTCGGCATTGGCATGAAATGCCTTAAGTGAAGCGTCAATCACCTCTCGTGGATTCAGCAGCTTGCTGTTCAGCGAGAACGAAATCCGGCTGTGGTACAAGCTCCATTTAGCCTCGTGCTGACCTGTCATGGCGTCTTGAAAACGACCAAACAGTGGCAAACAGACCTGACAAAAATGCGCGAGTAAAGACAAGCTTTGAGAGCGACTTACTGGCCAGAGTAAATCACCATTTAATTTACCTATGGTTTGAATGTTGTGCCGACCTAAGCGCTCGGCAATATCACTGACGTCATGACTAAACATTAATGGCTTTGGCAGCTGTTCAATGTCTTTTGCTTTAAGTTTATTTCGGTTATTGGCGTCGTAGTTCCACTTTCCACCAATAGGCTTACCGTCTTGCATCAAAATGTTGAAACGCTTACGCATACGGCGATAAAAGTGCTCCATCATGATGTGTTTACCTTGGGGAAACTGCGATTCTATTTCCTCAAACGGTAACAAAAAGTGTTCCGAATCGACGCTGCGCATCACGACCCCATCAAGCTTTAGTTTGGCTAACTGCTCTAGTAAACGGTATTCGTCGGGGCGTTGATATTCAAACTTACTTGCACCAACTTCACTCACGTAGTGTTGTAAGACTTGCGCAAGATCCTCGAAAGATTGTGTGTCATCCAACGTGAGGTGTAAAACTTGATGCCCTTCTTCCTGCAGCTCGTTAGCAAAATTCACCATCGCAGAGAAAAAAGCACACACCTTTTGAATGTGATGCGTAACGTAAGTATTTTCTTGTTTTAACTCAGCGACAAGGTAAAGCACCGAGTCGTCTACACGTTGAAACCACGAATGCTCGCTATTAAGTTGGTCACCAAGAATGAGCCGAACCGTCTCGTAATGCATTGGTTATCTCCCGCTCTCTTTTTTTGGCGCAATCGGCCAATCCACCATATCGACACTATCAAGATGTACGCCTACGCATCTCCCCTGCCATTTGTCGATAAATGAGAAATCTGGATCATAAGTTTGTGTCTGCTTTTCTAGATTAAACTGACGTGAGCCACGTGGGTCAGCGCCAACACCAGCCAAATACTGCCAGTTGCCCCAATTAGAGCCGACATCGTAATCAATCAACTGAGTTTCAAAATAAGCAGCACCGTAGCGCCAGTCGAGTCCGAGTTCATGAACCAGACAGCTCGCGACCAGTTGGCGCCCTCGATTAGACATATAACCCGTTTTATTAAGCTGATGCATACATGCGTTAACTATTGGAAAAGGTGTCTCGCCTTTCTTCCACTGTTTGAAGCGTTGCGCATAAAAACTGGTCAGTGGTGGCTGGTTGGCGATACCGCCAAATCGAAACAGCTTCTGTTGATACTTTCTCGCGTACCAATAAAAGTATTCCCGCCACAACAACTCGAAATAGATCCAATAGGTTGAATCATTTGCTCCGTTCTTCCGCTCATATTGTTTGAGCATGGCATGAATGATTGTAGGAGAGACGCAACCATGAGCTAACCAAGGTGAAAATTTAGTTGAATACTCCACCCCATCAAGCCCATTGCGCGTCTGTTTATATTCGCTCGCTAAACTTGAAGCAAAATAGCGTCGACAATGTTCAAGACCGCTCAGTTCTCCGCCATCAAATGCTGGTTTGGTGTCAAAGTAATATGTCGTGGCGGTAGGAAAATTCATACCTGAAGGTTCTGGCGGTAAAGCATGAACGCTCTCGTAAGGTTGAGAGAGGTCTAAACCTTCGACCTGCTTTCTAAATTTCGTGAAGGTCGCAGGCAGTTGCCTTAATTCAAATGGCAACTGTTCTTCGCACAACAAAGTGCGGATCGCTTGCTGTTTGATGTTCACATGGGGAGTGCCTTCAATTGCACGCTCTAGAGCCTGTTGCTCATCCGAACCAGCAAACGCATCAGCATAAATATGAGTGATACCGACATGACTGATGGCATATTTGATCGCTTGATAGGGCGTCAGTTCAACCGTCCATAATCGTTGCCCCAATTTAGCTAAAGATTGATTAAGTTCATTAAGCGATGCCTCGAGAAACTGCAATTTCGCACGCCCTAAAGAGGTCTCCTGCGCAAAATGCTGCAAGTAAGGTGTCACCGAGGGGCGACAATACAAACAAATTAACTCATCCATTTCTGCACAAGCGTCTATCAACAGCGGGTTGTCATGCAAACGCAGGTCATTAGTGAACCAATACAGTCCTATTTTCTTATCCAAGTCGCACCCTCTTTTTGTAAACTCGTTTTTTGTAAACTCGGAGTCCCGCGTTCTTGTTGCAAATAGCCTAAGCGCTAAGTCTTTTATTCCACTCGTTGTTGTACGGGCAATAGAGCTTTACGATCATTAGGTTACTGACAATCTCACTAAACCAATTGGCTGGTCATCTTAGATGCCCTTAACACCAAAACATCGTTTGCACATGTTTCATACTAAGATTTTATAAAATTAAAATTTGGCGATATTGATAACGGTCTTAATCACTCATTTTTTATATAAACCATGCAAAAATGATAAAAATTAAAGCGATATTGGTTAATATCCGTTAATCTAAGTCCAATTCCATTTTGCTAGTACCATCGCAGAAATGACCGACGAGTTTAAAAAATCGACCGCTAATTTGAAAAAAGCGGTCCCACTAATGATCAAAAATCATGTTGCTGCCACGCCAGCCAACTATGCGCTTTGGTATACCTACGTTGACAAGACCATTCCTGAACTCAACTTTGAGTTGGATACGGTGTTAGAAAACTACGGTATCTGCCCGCCTGCAACCAATAAACAGCTTTATAACAACTATGTTGCCAGTAAAGCAGAAACTAGCCTTGAAGATCTTAGAACCAATGTAGAAGTTCTGCTGCATGAAGTGTCCAGCTCGATGAGCGATACACTTTCAGATACTTCTTCCTTTTCTGAAATGGTAGACAAAAGTTTTAATAAGCTAGAAAAAGTTGAAGACAACAGCTTAAGTATTGAAGAAGTGATGGTGGTGATTCGTCAACTTGTCGCAGAGTCACACGAAATTCGTCACTCGACAAAGTTTTTGAATAGCCAATTAACTAATGCGAGTGAAGAAATTTCTCGCCTCAAAAATCAGCTGGCTGAAGTACAGCAAGACGCATTGTTTGATGGTCTATCCAACCTTTACAACCGTCGAGCTTTTGATAAAGATCTGTCTTCGCTTATCGCATCAAATCAAGCAATGACCTTGATCATGCTTGATATCGACCATTTCAAGTCATTTAACGACAATTATGGCCACCTTTTCGGCGATACGGTACTAAAAGCCATTGCCCGTCGACTACAACAAAGCTGTCGAGATGGAATATGCGCGTATCGTTTTGGTGGTGAAGAGTTCGCTTTAATTGTGCCCAATAAATCTCTGCGAATTGCTCGCCAATATGCAGACACACTACGCCGCATGATAGAAAAACTGCGCATCAGAGATAAGCGTTCTGGTACACAAGTTCACAGCATTACCGCTTCTTTTGGGGTAGCAGAATATGAGGTGGGTGATACACCTGAAGCTCTGGTCAATAAAGCCGATAAGCAACTTTATGAGGCAAAACAACTCGGTCGTAACCGCGTGATGCCCATTTAAATCAATTTGTTATGTAAGCTTGGTTAATAGGACCGACTTTTTCGAAATAGAATAAAAACCCCACACTATTGAGTGCGGGGTCTATTTATCTGGCGCTTCACATCTTAATCGACACTGTAGCAGTAGCTTAGAATATAGTCGTCACCGTTTTTCGCAGTGTATTCTTTATCTTCACTGCATGCCATCGGCTTACCTTTTTTGTCGCCTTTGATTAGGCTGATCCAGTGGCGCATCGCCGTCGGCGCATTGCCCGTTAGTTCAGGATTAAACGTAGTGCGTGTTTCCAGTTGAATGTCATCAATATCCATCAACTCCACACAACCGGTGCCTTTATGACAGCCAAATAGCACTTCTACGTGGTTACCTGAATCGTCTTTAAACAAGATCGATTTTGGATCTTCTTTCTCACCCGTATACGCCACAAAGTGTTTTGGGCTTTCCAGGCCGCTGTGTGTGCCGTCTTTGAAGTAAGCCAATACATGGCGGTAATCAATTACGTAACTTGATACATCTTGGTGCGACCCGTTCTCCAATGGGAACATGCGGTCTAGTAGTTGCTTCGCTTTTACTTGCTTCTCGCTCTGCTGCTCAGCACTTACCGCTTCGACGGCAAATACAGCTTCAGCGATAAATGGGCGTTGTTGTTGTTGCATCTCTTTTTTATCGAAGTTCAGCATATTCATCGTCATATCCTCGCACTTAAAAAAAACTCGTCCTAGAGTAAAAACTTAATTCCTTCGTTTAAGTTTCAGGCAATTCTGTGAAGTTGATGGTTAATTTCCTTGCCTGCTTATTATGTAGACTAGCGAAATATTGACTACAATTTCACAACAAAAATTTTACAATGTGAATTTTACAAAATGTCTGTGTCAAAAAGCCTTATTCGTCAGTCCCATTTTCTAGGTACGAAAATTCGCAACCTAAGGAAAAACAACCATTTAACTATGGAGGATTTATCTGCACGCTGTGTAAGGATCAATCCTGAGTACGCACCGTCGGTATCTTACCTTTCGATGATAGAGCGCGGAAAACGCGTTCCGAGTATTGATATGCTCGAAGTAATCGCGGAAGTTTTTCAAAAAGATCCTGCGTGGTTTTTAGATGATGAACCGGAATTAGAAGCCATTACCCCCAACAAAGGGAATCGTGGCGGTATCAACGGTATGGCATTGGAGCCGAGCTTTTTGTTCTCCAATGATATTCTCCAAATCGCGATTCCAGAGATGTTGTCTCAAACAGGTATTACTGGACGTCAATTCGCCCACTTGTTGATCCGTGCGCACCAAGAGAACCATCAAAACCATTTTCCTGATTTAGAACGCGCAGCCGAAGAGGTCGGCTTGAAACGCCTGAATCTATCGGTAGAAGATCTGATAGATATTGCGAAAAGCATGGGGTTGGATATTCGCTGGGTAGACCGAGCACCACAGGATGTGATTGATGAACTGGGCGTCAGCGCCAAACAGTTGATTACGTCTTTTATGGAGCCACCTGGTACCATTTATCTCAATAAACGAATGCGTGACTACCCAACCCGATTGAAATATGACTTGGCGGTATACATCGGTCATCGCGTGCTCCATAGCAGTGATGCAATGAATAACGTTTTGTCTATTGGGCATCAAAACAACTGGGAGCAAATGGACAGCCCAGTTTCCAACTCTGAGCTCAACTCGCAAGATATCCTACAAGCTTGGCGCGATTTTGAGTCCAGCTTTTTTGCTGGTGCCTTGCTTTGCCCCAAAGTACCATTTCGTCAGTTGCTTGACCGTTCCGGTTACGAAATTGATGTTCACAAAAAGGCCGGCGTTTCTCCTTCCGTTGCGATGCGTCGTATGACCGTGGTTTCTCCGTACCCTCATTGGCACTACTTTGATGCCTATGGTCCGGGCAAGTTGAAAGCGGTATATCGTGGAAATGGCATCCCGCTTCCTTGGGGCAATATGCGCAAAGTGAACGATCCTTGCCAACATTGGGCCGTATTTAGACGTCTAGCCCAACCTTTGGATACCAGTTCAGCGCAAATTTCGATTTTGAATGTGGGCGACGAGCCACGTATTTACTGTTGTGAATCAGTCAACGTATTTGACCCTGCGGGGAACAACCGAGTGTTGTGCGCGGGGATAGATTTAAACCCTGCGATTTCTGCACAAGGTGGTGATGCGGTTTCTATTGCGGAAGAGCTGAAGTCACTTTGTGTCGCTTCCGGCGGAAGTAGTGTCATTCCTCCCCACATCAAAAAAGACTTAACAACCATCGCTAAGATATTAAACATCAATTGGATAGAACGAGGTATTCAAACCCAAGCTAGGCTAATCTGCTCAAGAGGGGCCGTTTGTCCAAGGCAGCCTAGTTGTTACAGTAAGTGCGGAGAAGCCGATGAGACAGGTGACAACGTGAATATTATTGGTCTCTAGAAAGAAAAAACGCCAATCACAATAATCGTGATTGGCGGTATATACTTGTGAACAATGTGTATTCACTAACAACGTCAGTTGGCTAGGTGACCCTCGGCTTAATAAGGGTCACTCTAGATAAAGCACGATGCGTGCCAACTTTAAAAAGGCCGTTTTTTAATAGATCCAGATGCATATCGTTGCTTTATCGACCATAAATTTCGCAAACTGCATTTGCAAAATGCAACAACATGCAAATATGCCACTTCATGCACTGCTAATAATGACTCTCTCAGCAAAGAGTCTATTAACATGTAAAGTCATATATTCTTATACCCAAATGATGGTGAGATTTCGGATTCTTAACCTTACCACTGCTCCAAAGCCCTGATTGAAACTGGGCTCAGGTTCATCCGCCATGTTTTTGTTGATACATTCTCTCATCGGCTATTTTCATCATTTGCTCTGGAGATGACATGTCCGGATCAAATATCGCGTACCCAATGCTGGTTCTCAGGTAAATGAGCGCTTCATCGTAAATCACGGGCGTCGAACATAAAGCTAACCTGAGCTTTTGTAGCAGAGACTGAACATTTTCTTCCGTCCCAGGGTTATGAACGACAACTAAAAACTCATCACCTCCCATTCGGGCCACTATATCTGATTTACGCAGAGAGCTTCTCACTCTTTCAGCCGTAGCGACTAAGACCTTGTCGCCTGCGTCATGACCATAGGTATCGTTAATATGTTTAAACCTATCCAGATCTATATTGATTAAGGCGAAGCTGTAACGCTTTTTGTAACGTTTCGCTATTTCAAACTGCTGCTTGTAAAACTTCATAAAATAGCGACGGTTTGGTAAGTGCGTCAGTTCATCATGCAGTGCTCTATCATCCGCAATGGTGTATAAGCGATAAATCGCAATAAGCGCGAGGCTCAGTGCAAAAACAATGGGATAACCGATAAGCCTTGCTAAATAAAGCTGATGCCAAGGAATTTGACGGTCGAGTTTGTCTCCGGAGAAAACCACCATACTCCATCCACCATAAGGAAAATGAACCATTTCTTTCGCGTATTGCTTTTTGGTTTCACTCAGTGCGCCAAAGAAAACGTCACCAAAAGCACCGCCACTGTCGTAACCACGAATCATCAAAGGGTAGCGATAAGAGAAATCGATCACGCCAGTTTCTCGCATCAGAGCATCAAAATTAATCACCGCACTGATCACCCCCCAATAATCTTGGTTCAACGGTGGATCAAGAAAAACCGGAACCCGCACGATCAAACCTTTGCCGCCTTGAATCAAGTTGACAGGCCCTGCTATAAATATTTCTTGTATATCTTTAGCTTTTTGCACCTGTACCCACTGTTGTGGCACCGTTCGGTAATCGAGGCCGATTAAACGCTCATTACCTTGGCGGGGAAATATATGACTGATAACATCATTCTTCGCAATGCCAATGATCGTAATATGTTTGCTTTTGCTCAGGATACGGTGAGCCGCAATGTTCAATTCGTCTTCTTGGTTTTTAGGAAGTAAAGTAATGAGTGTCGCCAAGGTACTGGCTTTATAGATATCCGCCATAAGTACCGCTTCCAAATTGGAACGGAGGGTGGAAAGTTGCTCTTTGGCCTCAACTTGAACTCGCTCTTGGTGAAGCTCTTGCTGATTTCGATGCAACAGCTCAATAACCCCAACGCATAAAGCGAAAAAACTGAGGAAGAACAATGCAAAATAGCATCGCTTTCTGGGTAAATAACGCATTTTCTCCCCACAACTCGTATATCGTTACGAGATTTTTATTTATTGTTAAAATTCTTATTATCACAAGAATAACCAATCCCAATCGGAAAGGTAACAGTGATTAAAATTTTTTATGTTTTAGGTATGAGATGATGCATCAACAAGGCGATTTATTTGGCGGTACTCAGTGGCAAGAAGTAGAAAGGGGTAAACTCTATTACGATCCTTACTTTCTTAGCCATCTAGAAGCGGATCACTACTTTGACCAACTTCTGGAAACACTGCCATGGCATCAAGAGCGCATTACCATGTTCGGCAAGTCAGTACTTCAACCTCGTTTACAAGCGTGGCACGGTGATGCAGCATATACTTACTCAGGCTTAACCTTGCAGCCTCACCCTTGGACTCCTGAATTAACTCAGCTCAAAGTGCGCTGTGAGTCGATTGCGGATGTAGCCTTCAACTCTGTACTTGCCAACCTATACCGACACGGCCAAGATTCGATGGGCTGGCACCAAGACAATGAACCAGAGCTAGGTAGAAACCCGGTTATCGCCTCTTTGAATTTAGGTGAAACACGTCGATTTTTGCTCAGAAATTTACATTGTAAAACTGAGATTGAATATGAGCTTTCTCACGGCTCCTTACTGGTTATGGCTGGCGAGCTCCAACATCACTGGAAACACTGTGTACCAAAAACCGCGAAAACCAAAGGTGAACGTATCAATCTGACTTTTCGACAGATTTTTAACTATTGACTCAGCTTTTACATTCTTAATTAATATTGATGGTAGGTTTAGATTCAGGACTTCATAGGGAATGGATTTATGCGTATCAAACCTCTTAGCTTAGCGGTCTTACTATCTTGCTCACTTACCTTTGCTGTTCAGGCATCACAGGAAGAGATACCGCTCCTAAATAATGCTCAATCAGCACAGTTGATTCGTAGTACCTACGAGCAGGAACTGTTCACTTTACCTGCGTTTAAAGAGGGGCACTTTGGCTTACGCATGTACCGCCAGACGTTAGATGAGAAATATCACGCTGCCGTTTGGACCGACATGGCACAAGTAGCTAGCCGATTAAACCGATTTGCTAATGAAGTCGTTGAACCTGAAGACATTATTCTTTATTCATCACAAAGACTGACCGCGTATCAAGAGAAAGAAAGTGAGCGAGGGCAACGACGCTATACCGTCACTAAGCACCATCCTGAATATCTTTATCTTGGCGTGGATTTACTTGGCGCAATGGCAAGAGCAAACGAATATGGTCTGAAACATAAGAAAGACAAAACGCTGAGAAAAATTATTAGGCGCTACGATTTCTCGCGTTACGTTACGGACAAAGAGATGATAGAAGCATGGGCAGCTCAGCTTGCAAACCAAGTCTACTGGCTTCGTCAGCTAGGCGAGCAAGATGTGGTTGAGGAATTCACTCAAACCTTCCGTAACACCTACCCCGACGATAAAGATAAGATGCTTTCAGCTCAGCAGTATTGGAACAAACTCTATGGGATGACGCACATCATCTTTGCCGATTCACAGTATTATCAGGAGCGAGTAAGCGAAAAGAAACACCAATGGATTTATGATTACTTTCGCAACAACATCGACACTATCCTACTGCGCGCCAAAGAAGACGTGATTGCAGAAGTCGGCATTTCGTTTTTGTTAGCAGGCTTGGATCACGATCCGGTCGTCGAGAAAACCCGCCAAGACATTCGTCACGCAATCAACGCTGAAAAAGGGATGATTCCATCGGTCGATGGGAGTTTTGATCTCAAGTACGGCGAGCACCGTAATGTGCTAGCCATCATGCTGCTCGATTGGAAAGGGGTACATAAAGCGCCAACTTATCAAGAGCACCCTGACGCTTTTAAATCAATACCCTACGGCTTAATACCTAAGCCTTAGAAATAATAAAACCCGCCATTTAGGCGGGTTTTTAGTGTGCATCTTCAATCTAAATTAGAGCGAGATGAAAATGCCCGCTAAGCACGCACTCATCAGGTTAGCGAGTGTGCCAGCAGCAACCGCTTTTAGGCCTAAACTTGCTACATCTTTGCGGCGCTCAGGTGCCATCACGCCGATAGAACCCAGCTGAATCGCAATTGAACCAATGTTTGCAAAGCCACACAACGCAAAAGTGATGATGACTTGAGTATGCTCAGACAGCGTCGCTTTGTGCTGTACAAAATCGATGAACGCAACAAACTCATTCATCACCACTTTCTGACCAATGTATGAACCCGCAGCAAGGATTTCGTGGCTTGGCACACCAATCAACCACGCTAGAGGTGCAAACAAGTAACCAAAAATCGCTTGTAGCGTCACACCAGAGAAACCAAGTATGTCACCTAAGTTTTCTAGTCCCGTGTTCACCATCGCGATAACACTAACAAAAGCGATAAGCATGGTACCAACAGCAACGGCCACTTTCATACCGCCCATGGCACCGCTTGCTAGCGCATCAATAACGTTGCTTTCTTCTGATTTATCTAGCTCAATATCGTTGTAATCGCTTGGCGTTTGGCGTTCAGGAACAATGATTTTTGCCATCATCAAACTACCTGGAGCTGCCATAAAGCTTGCCGCAATCAAGTATTTTAGGTCGACACCTAAACCGGCATAACCACCAAGCACACTGCCCGCCACTGAAGCCATACCACCAGCCATCACAGCAAACAGTTCAGAGCGAGTCATGTTCGAAAGAAATGGACGAATAAGAAGTGGGGACTCGCCTTGAGATAAGAAAATGTTACCTGTTGCAACCAGAGACTCTGCTTTGCTAGTGCCCAAGAACTTCTGGATAGCGCCGCCAATAAATTGAATCACTTTTTGCATGATGCCCAAGTAGTAAAGGGCGGAGATAAGAGCACTGAAGAAGATGATGATAGGAAGGACACGAATAGCGAAGATAAAGCCAGAAGAAGCGAGGTCACCAAAGAGGAATTTAATCCCCTCATCAGCAAAGCTGAGTAGCCCCGCGACACCATTACTTAAACTCGCCAGCGCCGCCTGACCTAACGGGAAATAAAGCACTAAGGCAGCAAATCCCATTTGTAGCATCAAGGCGCGAGATACGGTTTTCCAATTAATGGAAGAACGGCCCTCAGAAAGTAGGAAAGCACAACCTAGCAGTGCAACAATACCAAATAGACTAAATAGAACACTCATGAGTTGGACCTACTGAACGTTGAAAAAGAAAAAAGAGCCAAAGGAATTGGCAGAAGAAAGGGACAACGCAGCGAGTGATAACTCGCCTTCAGATCCAGAATGTAGACAGAACGAATAGTTCGACATCTTATTTTTACCTTATACAAGCAATTGAACGTAGCTGGTCCGGTCCGTGGGGTCATTCACTGCTGGCGAGCGTATTGCTTGGCCTGCTCCATGTGACGGCTTGTATGGGTAAGGGTCCTGAACAACTAAACCCTAATTCCCGCTTAAACGGGACGCAAGTATAGCCAACAAAAAGAGATATTCATCACATTTATTTACGCAAACGTTCAAGCGTTCAAAATTCAGACAAAAACGTTCTTTTGTCGTCATACTGTTAATAAAAGTAAGGGCATAAGGACAGACTTTGATGGTAAAAAACGCAAAAGTGACCAATAAATACGCAATCAAACTCGAAAGATCCAAAATTCGTCATTTTGCTCTCGCCAACAGATGGATTTTGGTTATACAATTCGCGGTGCTTCTTTTCGAGGCCTCTGAGTATTCAGAGCATCATGATGCCGAGATGGTGAAATTGGTAGACACGCTAGCATGAGGTGCTAGTGCCTTTGGTGTGAGGGTTCGAGTCCCTCTCTCGGCACCATTATCCTTCTTCCCTAATTTTGTTCGAGTGTAATGCAAAGTTCTAAGCAGGCAAGACAGTCTACAGATGCTAACCAACTTCTGAGTGAGCTTGCGGTTCACGCTTTATTGCACCTGCACTTTAAAATTCACGCGTCCTCGCATGGCCTCTCCCTTAAAGAGCGTAACGACTTACTGCAGAAATGGCTGAAGCCAAAACTGAAGAGTAATCGCTATAAGCTGATTAAAAAGCCGTTAAAGTCTTTGACTCAACAGGCAAAAGGCGAGAACGGAAATCTGGAAGCGTTACTCGAACGTTGCGTGGGTGCAGATAAACCACGTAACCCTCAACCTGATCTAGATAGCTACTTGCTGTTGATTAACGAAATTGAGAAGAAGTTGGGGACTACCGTATTATTATCTCGACCGGAAGACGTCGACTTATCTCACGACCAACACGGCTGTTTGCTGTGTGTGCTTTCTGAGAACTTAAATCAGCACTTCGATGATAATAACGCCCTAATCGCTCCTATTTCGATGCTGTTCCGTGGACCAATGAGTCAACGCTCACTTTTCCTTGGCAGCATTTACGCCAGTGGTACATTCAATTATGAAGTGCAGTACCAGGACGATCAGTTCGTTCGCATTACATTAGAGTTGGCGTAACTGTAACGCTAAGAAACAAATCGAAAAAGGCCGCGAAACTCGCGGCCTTTTGCTTTTCTATATTCAAACCTTAATTAATCGATTTCTTTAAACCGAGCAGTAAAGTGGCGCAGCACTGGTGGTTCATACTCAAAAGTGAGCCCTTTTAACTCATGTGCACGATTTTTCAGCTCGATAATCGCATCCGCAATGTAATCCATATGATCGTTTGTGTAGACACGACGTGGAATGGTCAAACGCATTAATTCTAACTCTGACGCTTTTTGTTTACCCGTATCAGGGTCACGACCAAGCAGCAGCGATCCTATCTCTACTGCTCGAATGCCCGCTTCCAAGTACAAGGCATTACACAATACCTGCGCAGGGAACTGATCCGTTGGAATATGTGGCAAAATCTTAGCGGCATCCACAAACACCGCGTGACCACCCGTTGGGTATTGAATTGGAATACCGCCCTCACGTAAGCGCTCACCTAAGTATTGAACTTGGCTAATTCGGTAGTGAAGAAAATCCTCATCCGCCGCTTCATACAAACCGCGAGCGAGCGCTTCCATATCACGCCCAGCCATACCACCGTATGTCACAAATCCTTCCATGGGTACACAACGTGTCTGCACTGCTTGGAACAACTCTTTATGATCGCGAATACAACACATACCACCAATGTTTACCATCGGATCTTTCTTAGCCGACATCGTCAACATATCGCCGTATTGATACATCTCGCGAATGATTTCCAGAATCGATTTATCTTCGTACCCTTCTTCACGCTGCTTAATGAAGTAGGCGTTCTCACAGTAACGAGCCGAGTCAATCACCACTGGAATATCGTACTTGGTTGCGATTTCGTACACACTGCGCATGTTTTCCATCGACACAGGCTGGCCACCGGAACTATTACAAGTAATCGTGGTGATAATCGCACAAATGTTATGTGAACCGTGCGCTTCAATTGTTGCCACCAGCTTATCGATATCAAAGTTGCCCTTCCAATCATAAGGCGTAGTGGTGTCGAATGCTTCTTCCGTTACCACGTTAATCGCTTTACCGCCATTGAGTTCAATGTGACCCGCTGTGGTATCAAAATGGTAGTTCGAGATAAATACTGGAGTTTCACCACCACGCACCTGACGCATACGCTCAATCAAAGCTGGGAACAAAATTTGCTCGGCACCACGCCCTTGGTGCGCAGGCACGGTGAGCTTGTAACCAAAGAAGTGCTCCACTGCATCACATAGGTTGTAGTAATTTCGACTCCCCGCATAGGATTCATCCCCCATCATGATGCCAGCCCACTGATTATCACTCATGGCACCAGTGCCAGAGTCAGTCAGCAAATCGATATAAACATCATCACTACGAAGAAGAAATGGGTTATAACCCGCTTCTTTTAACGCGACTTCACGGTCTGCCAAAGTCGTCATTTTGATTGGCTCAACCATTTTGATACGGAAAGGTTCTGGAATACGTTTCATTGTTAATTTCCTTATACGCATTGCCCTACGCGGTATCACGTAAGACTAAAAAACAAATAGATAGAATGCTTTTCAATGCGATTGCATTGAGGAAATCAACGAGAAGAGATTTTACTAAGAAGAGACAAGCAGTAGTCTAGGTTGTACCAGAACGACAGCACCAAACGGCTATCGAGAATATCCTTTATTCTCATCGTCTTCGTCCTCCTGATAAAAATAAAAAGCCAGAAACCCCATGTTTCTGACCTTTTCAATATAGTGCAGTTTTCAATCAACTTTCAGTGAAGTCACCCTCATTTTAAGAAGGTCTCGCCCTTTTCATTCTGCGTTTGATATTACTTTCTTTGACTAAATAATCGAAAAGTGGCGCGAATAAGTTAGCAAATAGAATCGCTAACATGATGCCTTCTGGATACGCTGGGTTCAGCACTCGGATAAAAATCGTCATCACACCGATTAATAGTCCGTATGCCCATTTACCGCCATTGGTAAAAGCCGCCGAGACGGGATCTGTCGCCATAAAGAAGGTACCAAACGCGACCCCACCAATCACGAAGTGCCAGTAAAACGGCATGGAGAACATTGGGTTAAAGTCCGAACCGATCGCATTCAATAATAATGAAGCCGCCACTAAACCAACCAACACGCCTGCAACGATTCGCCACGACGCAATCTTCATAAAGATAAGAACCAAGCCTGTTAGTGCAATCAATAACGTGGAGACTTCACCCATCGAGCCTGGCAAATTACCAACAAAAGCATCTCCCCATGAAATTGGTTGTCCCGTCATATTATTTATCAAGGCACTTTGCCCACCTTCATACCATTGGCTAAGTGGAGTAGCGCCAGAGTAACCATCAGCCGTGACCCACACGGCACCGCCGGACATGTTGGCAGGATAAGCAAAGTATAAGAACGCGCGCCCTGCCAGAGCTGGGTTTAGGAAGTTTCGCCCCGTACCACCGAAAATCTCCTTCGCCACAACAATACCGAAAGTGATACCCAAAGCCGCTTGCCACAGTGGAATTGTCGGAGGAAGGATCAACGCAAAGAGTATAGAGCTGACAAAAAAACCTTCATTTACCTCGTGCTTTCGCACAATAGCAAACAGAACTTCCCAGAAACCACCAACGATAAACACCGTCGCATAAACCGGGAGAAAGTAAGTAGCACCAAGCCACATTTTACTTGCCCACCCCGCCTGTGAAACCGCATCTAACGAGCCCCATACCCAACTCAGTTTCCACGAAGAAGCCAGCGCTTGCTGAGCTGAGGCTTGATCCATTCCATACAACAAAGCATCGCTGGACTGCTGACCTATGTTGTACATACCCCAGAACATGGCAGGGAAGACCGCCAGCCACACCATGATCATAATACGTTTTAAATCGATGCTATCTCGAACGTGAGTCATGCCCTGGTTAACCTTACCAGGCGTGTAAAAAATGGTTTCGACAGCTTCGAACAATGGATAGAACTTGTGATACTTCCCACCAGGGCCAAACTTAGGTGTCGCTTTCTCAAAGTAGTGTTTAAGGCTCATAACAACTCCTCCTTTATCTAAAAGATGGTACGCACTGCCGTAAAAAGCGATCGTTTTTTAATCTCTTAGCCTTCCTTCTTCGTATTCCATTTTGTTCGTCGCTCTTCCCTCATCTCTTCTAATTCGGCGAACTGTTAATTCGAAACTTAAAAGGGAATGCCCATGGATACACTCGCCATCGATTTAGCCAGATTCCAATTTGCCTTTACTGTCTCTTTCCACATCATTTTTCCAGCGTTTACGATTGGTTTGGCAAGTTACCTCGCCGTGTTAGAAGGCTTGTACTTAAAAACGGGCAACAAACAGTACATGCAGATCTATAAATACTGGCTCAAAATCTTTGCCATCAGTTTTGGTATGGGTGTGGTGAGTGGCATCGTGTTGAGCTATCAATTCGGGACCAACTGGAGCGTATTTGCCGACAAAACAGGCCCAATCCTAGGCCCGCTAATGGGCTATGAAGTTTTTACTGCGTTTTTCCTCGAAGCGGGGTTTTTAGGCGTGATGCTTTTCGGTATGGATAAGGTAGGTAAGAAGCTTCACTTCGCCGCGACTTGTATTGTTGCATTCGGGACGTTTTTGTCTGCGTTTTGGATACTTTCGGTTAATAGTTGGATGCAAACACCAGCGGGCTATAGTATCAACGAAGCCGGACAGTTTATCCCAGAAGACTGGTGGGCGATTGTCTTCAACCCTTCCTTCCCTTATCGGCTCGTCCATATGTTGCTCGCCGCTTACCTCACTACCGCCTTTGTTGTAGCGGGCATTGCCGCTTATCACTTATTAAAAGCAAACCATAACCCTCTAGCCAGAATTATGTTCTCGATGGCAATGTGGATGGCTGCCATCGTGACACCAATTCAAATCGTTGCTGGAGACATGCATGGATTAAACACCCTTGAACATCAACCCGCCAAAGTCGCCGCGATGGAAGGGCACTATGAGTCTCACCAAGGCGCGCCATTGATCCTCTTCGGTATCCCTAACGATGAAGAAAAACGTATGGAATACGCACTGGAAATCCCCAAACTCGGTAGTTTGATTTTAACTCATGACCTCAACGGCAAAGTAAAGGGCTTAGATGCTTTTCCAGAGGAGGAACACCCTCCTGTATCTATCGTTTTCTGGTCTTTCCGAATAATGGTCGCGCTTGGTTTTGGCATGCTTGTTATTGGTTTGTGGAGCCTATGGCTAAGAACACGTCGCGAACTTTTTGATTCAAGGGCACTTCAACGTATTTGTGTGCTGTTTGCCCCAGCTGGGTTCATTGCAGTTTTAGCAGGCTGGATAACCACCGAAGTCGGTCGCCAGCCTTACACCGTATACGGTCTTTTAACCACAGCCGATTCGGCATCGCCTATTGATGCCGCCGCGGTGAGCGTCTCCCTGACGGCGTTCATCGTGGTTTACTTTGTGGTTTTTGGAGCAGGCTTCTTCTATCTCCTACGTTTGATGCGCAAGTCTCCAACTCGTTATGAAGAAGGCTTAGACAGCCGACTTCCTGATGGCACGAAAACCGATGCCATCGCACACTCTAACCATCTAACCTAGGAGGCTAGCTCATGGATTACGCATTAATTTGGTACGCTTTGATTGGGCTAGCCGTTCTGATTTATGTCGTGTTAGATGGCTTTGATCTCGGTATTGGTATCCTCTTCCTCAGCGCGAATGACGATGAAGAGCGCGACATGATGATGAACAGCATCGCTCCTGTTTGGGATGGGAATGAAACTTGGCTAGTTCTTGGCGGTGGTGGGCTTTTTGCCGTGTTCCCCCTCGCCTACGCGGTCATTATGCCAGCACTCTATGCTCCCCTGATTTTAATGCTGCTCGGGTTAATTCTGCGCGGGGTTTCTTTTGAGTATCGCTTCCGAACACAACGCGGAAAGTTTTTATGGGATAGCGCTTTTTTCATTGGTTCACTCACCGCGGCATTGATGCAAGGCATTATGCTCGGAACCCTGCTCCAAGGTATAGAGGTTAGTGAACGAGCATACGCAGGTGGATGGTTTGATTGGCTTTCACCATTTAGCGTATTTTGTGGCCTGGCGCTTGTTTGTGCTTATATTCTGCTCGGTTCATGCTGGTTATTAATCAAGCTTCCAGAAGAGCTGATGGGGCGCTATTACGTGGTCGCGCGACGATGGGGACTAGCGATGGTAGCCTGTATATTCATCGCCAGTTTGTGGCTGCCATTGAGCCAAAATATCGTATTTGAACGTTGGTTCTCATTACCAAACTCGCTACTGTTTTTCATTTTACCAATTATTGCAGCGGCACTTATTTGGCAGCTATTCAAAGCCTTACTCGACCACAAAGCCGTCCGAGCCTACGTTCTTGCGATCGGCCTGTTTCTTGTGTCCGCGATGAGTTTCGGTGTCAGTACATTCCCTTACTTGGTCCCATTCGCACTCACTTATCAAGACGTCGCCGCGCCAGACAAAAGTTTGGCATTTTTACTTGCCGGTGCGGTGGTATTACTTCCTCTGATCATAGCCTACACGGCTTATTCGTACTGGGTGTTCCGCGGCAAGATGAAACGTGGAGAAGGATATCACTGATGAAACTAAAGCCCATTTTGTGGTTCATTGGCATTTGGCTGGCAAGCGTGGTCGCCTTGTTTATCATCAGTTCGTTGATACGAACTGCGATATTGTAGGCCCAGAGTCGACTGCACCACATCTGAAGCCATTGAGGTCTATACTCAAGCAAGAGTAAAACAACGGAGTGTTTTTATGACCTTAAAGCGGTTTCTGGTAACTTTGATTCCTTTGACGGTTCCACTGTTTTCACCAAATGCATTGGCCGTAGACAAGCAGATGTCATCCGCCATGAAAAGTAAAATGCGGTCTATTTGCTCCGCAACAAACGAGCAGGGTCATTGGCAACTTGCTGAGGCAACTCCTGACGCCAGACGCTCACTCAACATGGTGCTTTATCAAATGAATGCCGATGATAAATTGAAAGCAATTCATGAGGTGAGAACGAAAATGGTCGGCGGCACCCATTATGCATTTGAGTTCGAGTTGCAAGATGGCCAAGTCTGGAATGCGATTGTGTTGCACAGTGCCCGAGGCGATTACATGATAGAAAGACACGCCAAGAAAGGTGAGCTTTGCTCCAAAGAGCAATAAACACTACAGCTCTACAGTCAAAACAGTAAAGGCGACTGAGTCAGTCGCCTTTACTGTGGGTATGTTTAGGTATCGCTTCAAAAGCTTGGGAAAAGTAATAGCTTTTAACCTGAGGTCTAATCAAATCACAAGCTAACCCAAGGTCATCATGCTTTGTGAAAGGTAAATGTTCTGATAGAACCTCTTTTGACTTTTTATCAACCGTTTTAAAAGATTCAATAATTCTTAGAGGAACGTGAAGCTGATGATCTCTCACGAGAAAGAAATAGTATTGGAGATGCTCGCCATATGTCGCAGCGTTATTAATCTCGCTACCAATTTTCACAGCTTCAACACGACTGCCTTCACAATCAAATTTAAACACATTGGTAATTTCTGCTTCCATAGAGCCTGGTACATAAACGATATAGCCAGCACTGAGCTCATGACCAATTAATACATAGCTCTCGTCGCGCTCATGCAGTTGATACGCAAAAGAATGAAATGCACTACAAAGTAAAATGAATCCAAGCCGTTTCTTCATTTTGTCTTCAACTCATTTATGACTTTACGTACGAAGTTTACCTTAGCATCCGTATATTTTTCGATGGTAATTTCAGCTTGTTCCACCAAAGAAAGTTTTAGAGAAACATGAGGAAAGTGCGCAATACCTAGTACCATATCGATAATAGGTTTGGCAGGCATATCCAAAATGGCAGTACTGCCAATATGCTCGATTTGAGTTGACATCATCTCCGTCACTAACGCCAGTTCAGATCGGCTGCGTGCAAACTCCTGTCGCCATGCAGGGTCATGTTTAACGACATCTACTTTGTGATTGGCTAAACCTAATTTCATCCATCCCTCTCCTGATAAACCCGTGTATCATAAAAAGGAAGTTACCCAACCACCAAAGTAAAAGCCAAACTTCCGGCACACCCGACACTAATAACCCAACAAATAGAGTCATAATTTTTCTGGTGTACTTCTAGTTTGGCTTTTTACTGTTAAACCGTCTCGGTTTTCGCCTCTATCTTCTCATTCACCTTATCGCAAATGTACTCCCCAATTGGCATTGCAGATGTCGCTGCAGGAGAGGGGGCGTTGCAAACGTGCAGGCTTCTGGCGCTTTCAGCAAACAAGAAGTCATGAACCAAGGTGCCATCAGATAACACCGCTTGTGCGCGAATACCCGCAGGATATGGTTTGAGATCGTCTACCTTGATACTAGGGCAATATTTGTTGACCAACTTGAGATAGCCCGGCTTCCACCACGAGTTCTTAAACTCATCCAGTCCAGTTTTTAGATGCTTTTGTGTCACCTTCCAGAAACCGGAGAAGCTGAGCATCTGCATGGTATCTTGTAGGCTAAAGTTAACCTTATCGTACCCTTCTCGCTTCCAGCCTTGCACCGCATTTGGACCAACGGTCACACTACCATCAATCATACGAGTGAGGTGGACACCCAAAAAAGGCAAATCAGGATCTGGGATTGGGTAAATAAGATGATTCACGACTTGGTCATGTTTGCTATCTAAGCGGTAGTATTCACCACGATAAGGGATGATCTGAAAATCGGTTGGAATACCCATCATCTTAGTCATGCGATCCGCCATCAAGCCGCTGCAAGTGACCAAGAATTTGGCATTGAGCTGCATAGTTTGACCGTCTGAAATGCAGGTCAGTTGAATTTCTTCATCCTTCTCTTCGGCAGCCACCACTTTGGTTCTCAAGCTAATTTGCCCACCGAGCTTTTTGAACTCTTCCGCCATCTGTTCAGTGACCAAACGATAATCGACAATACTAGTGGTTTTGACATAAATCGCGCCCAATCCCGTGATGTTTGGCTCAGCCAGCTTGAGTTGAACTTCATCGAGTAGCTTTACGTCAATTCCGTTGACATGGCAGCGCTCATAGAGGGCATTCATGCGTTCGACTTCTTGCTCGTTGGTCGCAACCAGTAACTTGCCACAGTTCTCCACCGGAATATCGTGCTCGGCGCAGAACGAAATGGTTCGCTCTACCCCACGCTTACAAAAATCCGCTTTTAAGCTGCCCGGCGCGTAGTACACCCCGGCATGAATCACGCCGCTATTGTGTCCGGTTTGGTGCTTGGCAAAACCGGACTCTTTCTCAACCAATAAAATGGATTTGTCTGGGTGACGTTGCTGCAGTTGCCATGCTGTCGACACACCAACGATACCGCCACCAACAATGATGTAGTCATAGACTGATTTCATACGACCTCTTATAAAACCGATAGTTGAGATTGTTGCAATTTGAACTTGCGACCACTGTAAATGAACACCGCGACAAATACCGCGCAGCTTGCTACACGAACCAACATTGGGATGTCGTGCCAAACCAGCAAAGTACCCACCACAACCAACAAGAGACGCGTCAGAATGTTTAGAGGACCTTCCAAGTAACCTTCAATCGCACCAATCAATGCATAGGTACCGATGATGGCAAAGAAACCCACGGTAATCACTGACGTCACATCCCAACTGACTAAGCCTGTGTAAGCAATCAACAGCGGTACAAGATACAAACCTTTGGCAATTTTCCACGCCATCAAACCGGTACGCATTGGCGGTGTTTTCGCGATGGTTGCCGCAGCAAAGGCGGTCAAACACACTGGAGGCGTAACGTTGCTGTCTTGCGATAACCAGAAGATGATGAGGTGAGCAGCCAGCAACGCCAAGCCTACTGCTTCTATACCCAAACTTTGCTCTAGTAGAGTTTCCATAAAGTCCGCAGGTACTAGCGCCACCATTTCTTTCGCGGTTTCCAACGCCATTGGAGCATTAAGCAGTTCCAGCTTTTCTGGCGCCGCCAACATGAAGATGGCTTTTGCTTGTTCTGGCAATTGACCCGACACCATCAATTCAAGCAATTGGTTTTCCGCAATCAACTTGTAAAGCGCAGGGGCAGACAGTGTGCCCAATACAATATACGCCGCTGTTACAGGTAATCCCATACCCAAAACAAGAGAAGCGAGCGCAATCAGAACGATCATGATGAACAAGTCGCCATTCGCCCAGCCATCAATCATCAATGAGAACGTGTTACCGATGCCCGTTGTGCTGATCACGTTGATCACCAAACCAATACCCACCAGCAATACCGCAGTTGTCGCCATGTTTTTCGCGCCTTGCGAAAGTGCTTCGATGATCGCTTTTGGTCCCATCTTGTGATCTTTCGAGAACCAAGAAGCCACGACCACAGAAATGATCGACAAGCCAGCAGCGTAAGTTGGCGTAAAGCCTTGAGCCAACAAAGTAACCAATACCGCCAGCGGGATAAGGTTGTGCCAACCGCTGATCAACACTTTCAGTAAAGATTCATCGCTGGTCGTGATCTTTTGAACGCCGCTGCGTTTGGCTTCAATACGCACAAAGAACGCAACAGACAAGAAATAGATAAGGGCAGGAATGAAAGAAACAGCAATGATATCAACATACGGAATTTGCGTGTAAGACGCCATGATGAAAGCACCCGCGCCCATCACTGGCGGCATCAACTGACCACCTGTCGATGCCGCAGCTTCAACGCCCGCCGCGAAGCGCGAAGGAAAACCTGCTTTTTGCATCAAAGGAATACTGATAACACCGGTTGAAACCGTATTTGCCACACTAGATCCAGATACTGAGCCCATCAATCCCGAGCCAATCACTGCGATAAAACCGGGACCACCGATGATTTTACCAGCCGCAGCACGTGCCACATTGATGATGTAATCACCGACACCAGAGCGCACAAGAAACGCACCAAACAGAATGAACATGAATACGAAAGTCCAACTGATGCGCGAGATAGAGCCAAACATGCCCTCAGAAGAATAGAAGCTACGGTAGAGCAAGGTTTCCATGCTCAAACCCGGGAAGTGGAAAATACCTGTCGCCCACTTACCCCAAAGCACAACGTAGCTTAAACACACCACAATCAGCACTGGAATAAACCAACCCATGGTGCGTCGGATCAGCTCAATCACGATCAGGATTGCCATGATGGCGAAGACCCAATCGCTGGTCACGAACTTCACACCGCGTTCATACAGCGCATCTTCGGCATAGGGAATGTAGAGCAAACACGCGACCGCGCCCATAGCAATTAACACATCGATGCCGAGTGCAATCTTACTCTGCTTGAGAGAGATATGAGCCGGATACCAAAGCGCACAAATCACCGCAAAGCCAGCAAAGTGGGTCGCGGAAATCCATAACTCTGGTAACGTCGATAAGGTATTAAACCAAATGTGCAAAGCAGACAACACCACGCCAAACACTGTAATTGTGGTGGTTACCCACGGAAAATCAGTGCGCGTGGGCAGCTCAAACTTCTGCAATTCCTTTTCTATTGAGTCGCTCATCTCATACTCCAAGCTCTGGCGGCTTTTTCCATCTTAGAAATCGGTAGGGATAAAATACCCCGAGCCAAAACTCGGGGCGAAGTAGGCGTTATTTCGCCATTAGATCTGATGGGATTTCGATGCCCATTTCTTTGTAGTAACGCGCCGCACCTGGATGAAGAGGCACTGGCAAGCCAGCAATCGCTTTCTCAATCGCCATTGCTTTTGTTGCTTTGTGGATTCCTTGTAGGAAAGGCAGGTTCTCGTAGATCGCTTTGGTTAGCTGGTAAACGTCTTCTTCCGAGATATCTTCACGAACTGCCAAGAAGTTTGGCTGTGCAATGGTGGTGATCGGTTTATCTAGACCCGGGTACGTGTTCGCTGGGATCTCGTACTTCGTCCATAGGTTGTAGTTGCCGTTCGCCTCTTTGATTTGCTCATCAGTAAACGAAAGAATCGAAATATCTTTACCCAGTGCAGCAAAAGCTTGAGTGACCGCACCAACAGGCACACCTGCAGGCGTGTTCATGCCATCAATGGTGCCGTTTTGAAGTGCGCTCGCGCTGCCGCCGTAGCCCATGTAAGCAAGATTGAATTTATCAGGGTCTACCTTCAGACCTTTCATGATTTGGCGACCCGAGTTCTCAGTACCAGAGTTCTTCTTACCGATAGAGAACTTCTTGCCATCTAGGTTGTTCAGGTCAGTCACTGTGCCAGTTTTTGCTAAGTCAGAGCGAACAATAAAGTGCTCAACGTTTTGCCACAGCATAGAGACTGAACGAAGTTGTTCTTGACGACCGCTCTTCTCATAAGGACCTTCACCAGACCAAGCCCACGCACCATAAAGACCTTGTAGAATCGCGAACTGTGCTTCGTTTTCGTTCAGCAGTTTGACGTTTTCACCAGAGCCCGCAGAGCTGATTGCAGAAAGGGAGAAGTGGTGCTTTGGTGCCAATTTCACTTTGCTTAACGTCGCCAACGCTACGCCCACAGGGTAGTAAGTACCACCTGTCGATGCCGTTGCAAGAATGTAACTACGATCTTCTGCCGCAGCGTTAGCAGCAATACCAAAAGAAGTCACAGCGACAGCCAAAGCTTTTACCAGCTTATTCATTTTCATTATTACTCTCCGTGTAGTCGTTTCACGATTGGGGATTTACATCACGTTAAATCTTTATTAACAACACATTCTCCAGAGCAATTGAAATGCCAACTTTTAACCCTTTGTATTTATTGAACTAAGTGCTGAAAGACATCAAAAATGAGCAAAATCATGCTGATTTGATAGCAAAGTAATGAGCAAGATCTTGCTCATTGAAGAGAAGAAGGTTGCACGCCTAGATCGCAAAAGGTTAATAAAATGTGATCAAGACAAAATAAATGCACGATTCACTAATAAGCAATATTTTGCCGATGCAATTTTGGATTGAACTGCAACTAATGAGCGTCTTAACAATAAGAAGAAAAAGCGCATCATTCTAAACTGCTCACTTTATCAGCAGAGGTTTATAGCCTAAACGACTACAAATAGCACAAAAATACAGCAAAACAAGCCATGTTACAGAAATGAAAAGTCATTTATTCTAATTTTGAATTTAAAAACCAGTTCGATCCACCAGTTCAGAAACAAACATTGACCGTATCAACTTATTTTCTACTTCGGGGTTGTGCCAATAGCCCTATGTTCGTTAGGGTAACAACACGCCAAGGCAAACGTGTTCCTTGGTATTTTTTCGTCATTAAGGATCACCCATGTCAGCAACTGCGCAATTACAATTCGCTTTAAAACGCCCATCTGGCGTTGCTGCTGCGATCCTCCTGCTCTCTCTGAAACTGATTCAGAGCTGACAGGCTATATCTAAACTTTCTGTCAGCTTGAGAAGAAGCTGACGGGAACACCACATACTCCTCCCATTCCTTTCAGTTTCTTCCAAGCGAAACATAAGAGGAATAACAATGTTAAGCGCACGCAATATCGCCGCTTTGGGCTTCATGACTTTCGCCATGTACTTAGGCGCAGGTAACCTGATCTTCCCTCCATTTTTGGGTTACCAAGCAGGTGAAAACTTTCTGAGCGGGATGTCTGGCTTCCTCTTGACGGGTGTAGGTCTGCCTGCGATGGCGCTGGTGATGGTGGCTATCGTAAACGGTTCAGACAAATTAACCGCTGCCCTACCTAAACCTTTGGCGACCAGTTTTTGGGTGATGGTGTTTATCGTGATTGGTCCTGCGTTTGTAATCCCACGTGCGATTACCGTGGCTTACCAATTTAGCTTTGCACCAATGTTTGGTGATGCCGCTTTGGTGCCTTTTACTATTGCCTTCTGTGCCATCACCATTCTATTTGCCCTATATCCGGGTAAGTTGGTCGACAACCTAGGCAAGATCTTAACGCCTGCATTGATGGCTATCTTAATCATCATGTCTGTGACTGCTTTGGTTTCTCCTGCAGGCGAGCTAACTGCCGCAACGGGACCATACGTATCTGGTGCATTTGCTGAAGGCTTGACTCAAGGCTACATGACCATGGATGCGCTAGGCTCTATCGGTTTTGGTTGGATCATCTTCCGCGCGATTCGCAGCATGGGTGTGGATTGCCCGAAAGCCACCGCAAAATACACGCTAATCGCAGCTTTGATGTACGCGGTTGCCATGGCATTCGTTTACATCTCATTGGCTTACATTGGCTCGACGAGCTCATACTTGGGTTCTGAATTCAGTAACGGTGGCGACATTTTAACGGCATTCACCTTCAGCCACTTCGGCGCATTTGGTTCACTATTACTTGGTGCCGTGATGGTATTGGCGTGTTTGACTACTGCTATCGGCGTAACCACCGCAGGCAGTGAGTTCTACGACAACACTTTCAGCAAAGTGAACTACAAAGGCTGCGTTGTCACGACTATGGTATTGGCAGGTTTAATCGCTAACGTAGGTCTAGAGCAACTATTGGCTATCACATTGCCAGCGGTTGTGGCGCTTCACCCAGTAGCGATTGCATTGATGATCATGGCACCAGTGCGTAACAAGATGTCGCAAATCATGGTGGTCGCGACGGCGTTCACTGCTCTAACGTTTGGTTGTGTTGATGCGCTGCACATCCTAGGCTACATGCCAGATTCCACCGATGAGTGGATGGGTAATTACATGCCTCTGTACAATGACTTTGCTAGCTGGATTATGCCTAGCGTATTGATGATGATTGTTGGTCTACTGTTTACGACGAAAACCAACCAAACCGAACAATTCGAGCTGGTAAATGAATAGCCGTTTAACATAAGACATCACTCAATAAGTAAGTTAATATGTAGTTCGCTTATTGATATCAGGCAAAGGAGTTGCCTGAACTATGGATTGATGTGGAGCGCTTATGGACAATCAGTATTTAGACATCAGAACGCTCAACTTTATCGTTATTCTGTTCTCTTGCATTTACTCAATCAGTCTACTTTGTTACCAATACACACAAAAAAAGATCAAAGGTTTAAAGACTTTCTCTCTCTCGCTGTTATTTATTGGCTTTGGGCCTTTTTTACTAGGATTTAGAGGCTCTGCACCAGATTGGCTTACCATCGTCATAGCGAATACGCTCATATTAATCGGCTTCTTGCTTACGCTTTACAGTGTGAGCATTTTTCGTCAATTCCCTCTAAAACTGGCCCACTCACTCGCTTTTTTAACGCCCATTTTCAGCGGTTCGTTCTATTATTTCACCTTCCATGACCATTCAATTAAAAGCCGTATCATTTACTTAAGTGTTTATATCTGCATCGTTACGTTTTTTAGTGGGATCGCCATGCTGAAAGGCACCAAGCAAGACCAAAAACTCCCAACCATAGTGATGGCGTGCTCCTTCTTTTGCTTCAGTATTTTTATGGGCTTCAGAGCACTTTGGAGCGCTTTCGCCAATGAAGTGCCAAATTTTATGACCGCAGGTTTTATCCACCAGATGACGTTTTTACTTAGCATCTGTCTGATTGTCGCTATGAGCTTTAGCATGTTGTGGCTAATTAATGGCCGCTTGATACAGTCAATCAATGATCTCTCACATTTAGACGCCCTCACAGGGCTTCATAATCGTCGCGCGATGGAAGAAATTGTTCCAAACCTTGTTAATCAAGCGCACAAACGGAAGCAATCAATAAGCATCATCATGACCGACATGGACGAGTTCAAAGCGATTAATGATCATTATGGCCATACGGTAGGCGATTCCGTCATGGCTACGATTGCCGCTATCTTTAAGAAACACCTCCCGGAGTCAGCTTGCACAGTACGATTTGGTGGTGATGAGTTCATGATTGTTTTACTTGAAAAAGCACACCGAGCCAAAATTGTTGCCGAGCAAATTCGCCTAGCGGTAGAAACAGAAGCCTCACTGCAGTCATTCGAAAATGAGATCACCATGAGCTTTGGAATCAGTGAGTTATCTGAGGGACAATCACTCCACGATGTCGTTGCTGAAGCTGACGAAGCGCTGTATAGCTCTAAACATACGGGCAGAAACCAAGTCACCTTGTTTGGAGAAGGGAAAGGCCTAACTTATAAGTTTGTCCCGACTCCCTCGAAAAGCGCATAATCATATTTGTGACGCCCATAGCGGTAAGTCAGCTTAAAAATTGCGTTAAGTATAATCCGAGCGATTTAAACCAAACTTTTGCATCTTTTGATTCAAAGTTCGACGAGGTAAATCCAACTCCTGCATCACCTCATTAATGCGTCCCTGATGCCTGACCAATGAATCATGCAGCACCTTGCGCTCAAAATTATGTAATTGAATAACCAGTGGAACACCCACTTGCGTCTCCTCCGTGGTTGACGAAGGACGGCTAGAGAGAATTTCCATCACGGATACCGTTTCATCCAAAGCAAAACGCATAGCCACGTTTCGCAGCTCTCGAACATTTCCAGGCCAAGCGTAGGAAAGCACAGCGTTTCTGTCGGCATCACTCAATGGTCTGGTTTCAGGGTTAGTTTGCAAGGTGAAGTGCTCAAACAAAATCAGTGAATCTTCTTCTCTCTCCCTGAGTGGCGGCAAATAAATTTGCGCGACGTTGAGCCGATAGTATAAATCTTGCCGAAACTCTTCATGATCATTGAGATCTTCTTTCGCCGCCGCGATCACTCGTAAATCAACCGAGATCTGTTGATTGCCTCCAACGCGCTCAACTGTATGTTCCTGTAATGAACGCAGCACTTTCACCTGCATGGACAGCGGCATACTCTCGATTTCATCAAAGAATAAGGTGCCTTTATCCGCGTATTCCAATTTGCCAATGCGCTTTTTACCCGCTCCGGTAAATGCCCCAGCTTCATGCCCAAACAGCTCACTTTCAAACAGGTTCTCAGGAATGGCGCCACAGTTGATTGGCACAAAATGATGGGTTCTGCGTTGGCTTTCATTGTGCAAACTGGTCGCCACCAGCTCTTTACCACAACCTGTTTCGCCGTAAATGATCACGTTAGTATCGATTTTCGCCAGTTTCGCAACTTGCTCGCGTAATTGCTGCATCACTCGACTTTGACCAATGAGCACCTCTTCTAAACCACTCACGCTAGCTAGATACTCTTGGCGGTGAAGCGTCGATGTTTGCGCGCGATGGCTCTCGACCGCATCTGTCACACGTTGAGACAAACGCTCCGGCTGGAAAGGTTTTTCAATAAAATCAAACGCGCCGTTTTGTAGCGCATTCACCGCCATATCCACATCACCATGACCAGTAATTAGTATCATTGGTGTTGGAATGTGATTCGCAATAAGGCTCTCTAAAATCGAAATTCCATCAGTATCTGGCAAACGAACATCACTAATTATCGCATCAAACTCTTGGTTCAGAATGGCGGTTTTGCCTTCCTCCCCCGAGCTAAAAGCTATGACGTCAAACCCCGCCAATTGCAGCCATTGGCTTGTTGCTTGACGAACGATGTCATCATCTTCAATTAGGGCGATACGCGGAATGTCGTCAAAAGTCATGAGTTACTGCCTGATCGGTGATAGAAGTCTTTGCTAAAGTTAGCAAAAACCATGCTATAGAAAAGGAGCTAGATCCCACTTCTTAATTACAATTCTTTAACATCCAATCAGTTAAGCTCACTCTTTCACTACCAACTACGATAACTATGTTCAGCCAAACGGAGTCCGTATGCAGCGCACTAAGAATGGGAAAATGTGGCTAACCGCCGTATTGATCAGTGCGCTGGTGATCTTTTTCTACGGTGCTAGCCGAGAGGTGGCCCATCAATGGCTGAGCGTCCAAACTCAACAAGAAGCACAACAGAAACTCCTCGACTACATTGGTGAAGTCCGCCGAGCATTAAAACGTTTCTATCACCTTCCCTATCTCGTCACGAATAACCCAGAAACAATTGCGTTTGTGAAAGGCAATTTAAACTACTACGAGCCACTTCAAGCACAACTGACACAGCTCGATAAAGCCGCGAATACAGAGGGTTGGTTGATACTTTCAACCTCGGGAGAAGTGTTGGTATCGAGTCTGATCGATGAACGGTTCAGCCGCTCTGACCGCCGTGCAATTGTCGAACAAATACAACGTCAGGGAGAAGGCGTCTCACTGGTGAATAAAACAAAAGGTTCTAGTCCGCTTTACTACCTCTCTGCACCAATTTTTGATGGTTTGGAGATAGCGGGCATCGTTGTTGTTCAAATCAACCTGAGTTTGCTAACGGAGCAGACCATCACTAGCCAAGACATCATCACGCTACAAAATCGCCATCAACGCTTCTTCCTCTCCAGCAGTACAAACTATAACGCCGACTGGTTTAATGAACCGAGTAACCAAGTCAAAGCCGAAACTCAAACGCTGTATGACAATACGGTGATTCATTTCTGGACTCTCAATCAGCAGCGCTACTTTGCACACACAGTAAAGCTGGACGACTTAAACTGGTTTGTCAGTTACCTTATTCCGACCAAACCTGTTCAGCAAACGATTAGTGTCATTGGATGGAGCATCGCAGCGCTCCTCCTGCTCCTTATCCTGTTGGTGATCATTGGTTTACAGCGTCGACAAAAGCATCTCAATCAGCAGCGTATTCAAGCCTTACTAGAAGAATCGCAACGCCGACTTAAACAGATGATCAATAAAACACATGTTGGTTTGTTGTTGATTGATGAACAAGGTCTATTGTTCGACCTCAACCCAATGGCAAAACGCCTTTTTTGTCTTCCTGAAAGTGTGAATCGTCATACCTTCGCCTGGGAGTTATTTGATGCAGGTAATTCAAATTCAACCACACTCACTTTGCTTAGAGATCTGCCAAAGCATAAGGAACTGGCAGAGATTAGCGCTGTAGAAACCATGGCGCGACGCAGTGATGGCAGCGTATTTCCTGTACTATTTTCACTCACTAGCTTCCCATGGCACGGTGAGCAGTATTTTCTTGCTACCGTAATCGACATTAGCAAACGTAAAAAAGCGGAACAATCGCTGCAGCTGATTAACCAAGAGCTAGCTCAAAGGGTGGAAGAGCGAACTCAAGCTTTAAAACAAGCCCAAGAGCAATTGATTGAATCAAGCAAAATGGCAGCATTGGGCAGAATGTCGAGCGCGATTACCCACGAGTTAAACCAACCATTGACTGGCCTGCGTACCCTTTTAACCACCAACGAGTTGCTAGCAGAACGTGGACAAACAGACATGATGAAAGCCAATAACAAGTTGATTCAAAAGTTGATTGACCGCATGGCAAGCATGACCAGTCAGCTAAAAACGTTTGCCTACAATAAACCAGAGACACTGCACGAGATATCGCTGACAAACGCTTTAGAAGAGACGCTACGCGTCTATCAATCTCAACTCGCGAAGGTAGATGTTCGGGTACGCATTCCCAACGACTTACCCAATATCATTGGCGAAGAGCAACGCCTACAACAAGTGCTCGGCAACCTAATTTCCAACGCATTAGATGCGATGAAAGAGACCCAAGATCCACAGTTAATGATTGCCGTTACACCCACTACCGATAATGTTGAGGTCGTGGTAAGTGATAATGGGTGTGGGGTACCTTCAGACCAACTCGATACCATGTTCGAACCTTTCCAAACCAGTAAAAAAATTGGTGAAGGACTGGGGTTAGGACTTTCCATCACCGCCAACAATATGCGAGATATGCAAGGGAAAGTCAGTGCGCAGCTCAACGCTGATAAAGGCATGTCCTTCACCTTAATGTTTAAGCTCGCTCCTCATCGTAGCTAACCCAATACCATCCACCTCTTCAGCTTTTCTCCACACAATTAAAGAGCAATAAACCCTGATCGACTTTATAAAGCGAGTTGCCTAACCTACGCTTAACTTGATGAATCGCCACATGCTATTCATCAGCACAATTTTTGGTGGTTGACACCAAGTTTTAGCTCCCACCATCTAATTTATTGATAAGTAATTATTTAAAGTAAGAATGGATGCGTTATGAGAAAACTAACTTTAGCAGCAACAGGGGCGCTTTTTATTTTATCACCTCACGCTTTTGCAGCACCTTACGCAGCAGACGCTCGAAGTCACGGAATGGGAAATACAGGCGTCGTTTCCGCTGACTATTTAACCGCTCCTCTACACAACCCAGCCCTAGGCGCTCTCTATCGAGAAAATGACGATATCGGCCTACTCATTCCTGCTCTCGGCGTCAATATTCACGATGAGAATGAAGCTTTATCAGCCGTTGATGATGTTCAAGACCTTTACGATAGTATTCAGGGCATTCCCACACCTGCGAACGAAGCCGAACTTAATCGACTACTCGATCAATTAGATAAGAGTGCTCCAGTCGTCATTAATGGCGGTCTGAGCCTCGCGATTGCGATTCCGACACGCTACATGTCGGTAAACCTTTTTAGCGCTGGTTATGTGGAGATACTTGCGGCACCCGATATCTCAGATTCAACAAACACCGCAGATCGATACCTCAATTCTGCCGTCGACCTAGCGGCTTTCGGTAGTGCGGAATATGGCGTTGCCTTGGCTCGCGCATACACGATAGGTGGGCAGCAATTCGCATTTGGTATTACGCCCAAATACCAACAACTTAAAACCTATACGCAGCGTACAACACTAGATGACTTTGATATCGAGGATTACGACAAAAGTGAAGTATCAAAGAACACGTTCAATATGGATCTTGGGGTCGCTTGGTATCACAATGCATTCAGAGCTGGTCTCTCGTTAAAAGACGTCTTCGAGCAAGATATAGAAACAAAACTAGGCAACTATACCTACGAACTCACGCCACAAGCGACCCTTGGTATCGGCTATGTCGGGGACTATGTAGCTCTGAGCCTAGACGCCGATCTCACCAAACAAAAGCGCTTTAAAGAGCTCGACGATGACACGCAGTTTATTCGCGTTGGTATCGAGGGGAATGCTTGGGGATGGGCTCAACTCCGCGCTGGTTATGAAGTTGACCTAGAAAATAACCTCGATAACTCGGTGACAGGTGGCATTGGCATCAGTCCTTTTGATGTGATCAGTGTAGACCTAGCAGGGTCTTACGCTGGCGATAACCAGTTTGGCGCGGCGGCGAATTTAGCATTTACGTTTTGAATACGAATGCCAACCTAAATTCACTTAGGTTGGCATTGTTAACAACCATCCTATATCTCAATGTTTATCATTACTGACGTTTGGTGATGAACTGATAAAAACACGATCTCGCTACAAGTATCGAGATGTCTCCTACACTATTCTCAAGCAATAAATCCACAAACATTTCCTAAATATAAAGAGTGAGAAACATGATTAAGTTTCCAGATAATTTCCTTTGGGGTGGTGCCATTGCGGCAAACCAGGTAGAGGGGGCATACAACCTTGGGGGGAAAGGTTTATCAACATCAGATATGTTGCCAAACGGCATTCTGAGCCCGCATCAAACGCGTGAAGAACGAACGCCTGGTATCAAAGATCTTGCTATCGATTTCTACAATCGCTATCCAGAAGATATTGCCCTGTTTAAAGAGATGGGATTCACCTGCCTGCGCTTGTCCATCGCTTGGAGTCGTATTTTTCCTAATGGTGATGAACTGGAGCCAAACGAAGAAGGACTGGCGTTTTACGACAAAATTTTTGATGAGCTAGCCAAACACAATATGCAACCATTTGTGACTCTTTCTCATTATGAGATGCCTTACGCCTTGGTTGAGAATTATGGTGGTTGGAGCGATCGTCGAGTGATCGAGTTTTTCGAGCGTTACGCTAAAACCGTGTTAGAACGCTACAAAGATAAGGTCAAACTGTGGCTTACCTTTAACGAAATCAACATGTCACTGCATGCGCCATTTACGGGAGTGGGTTTGCAAGAAGACGCCAGTGAACAAGAGATTTACCAAGCGATTCACCACCAGCTAGTCGCAAACGCGAAAGCGGTAAAACTGTGTCAGCAAATCGTACCAAACGGCAAGATTGGTAACATGCTGCTTGGCGCAATCAACTACCCATACACCTGCAACCCTGATGATGTGCTTGCTGCTATGCATGAAAACAATAAGTGGTTGTTCTTCGGTGATGTGCAGACTCGTGGTCAGTACCCAGGCTACATGAAACGTTACTTCCGTGAAAACGGCATTGAAATACAAATGGAAGCTGGCGACTTAGAAGAAATTGCATCGGCCAGTGTCGATTTTATTTCCTTCAGCTACTACGCAAGTGGCTGTGCGAGTGCCGATCCGAAACAGAAAGAAGTGGGTAACATCGTCGATAGCGTACCAAACCCATACCTTGAAAAGAGCCAATGGGGCTGGTTGATCGATCCAAAAGGCCTGCGCGTTTTGCTTAACTTCCTTCACGATCGTTACCAAAAACCGCTATTTATCGTCGAGAATGGCTTAGGCGCTCGTGATGAATTCGATGAAAACGGGGAAATCCAAGACGATTATCGAATTTCATACCTTAATGATCATTTGGTTCAAGCACACGAAGCGATTCTTGATGGCGTTGAGTTGATGGGCTTCACCAGCTGGGGGCCTATCGACTTGGTGGCTAACTCAACAGCCGAAATGAGCAAGCGTTACGGTTATATTTATGTCGATCGTCATGATGATGGGCAAGGAACGCTAGAGCGTAAACGCAAGAAGAGCTTCTACTGGTATCAAGACGTGATTCGTACTTCAGGCGGTTCATTGAAAAGCTAAGCCTGTTGTCTGGATATAAAGTGCGACTAGGCATTCGCCTAAACCATCAAGCCCTGCATTTGCAGGGCTTGAATTTTAAGGTGTTAATGCATTTAGAGATTAAACTGCAATCTCTCCACCGTCTTCACGTCGAATGACAACCGTCGCAGCTCGTGGACGCACAGAAACACCAGCAGGCGTTTCTTCGGCGGCATCTTCACTGTATGGCCAGTTGCCTGGGTGCTGAATATTCACAAACAATGATTTGTAATCAGGGCTGATAGTAAAGCCTGTCACTTCACAACCATTTGGTCCAACAAAGAAGCGTTTAAGCTCCGCTTGGTTATCCGCACCAATCACTGCTTGGTCACCATTCTCATCTGTTAGCTTAGATGGCACAACGGCCAACATTTGATCATTAGTGTAAGACGTAACTTCATCTGCGCCGTTATCGGTCTGAATCCACAAAATACCACGGCCATCAAACGCTAATCCGTCAGGGCTAGCAAACTGGTTTAGCTCATTCAGGCCAGAACGGTTAGTATCTGCATCACCATGTGCTGGCGCACCAAAGACAAAGATATCCCAAGTAAAGTCTGTAGCTGAAGCCCCTTCATCCCAACGAATAACGTGACCAAACTTATTGTTCAAACGTGGGTTCGCAGGATTGGTTTCATCAGTACGGCGCGTATTATTCGTCAATGTTAAGTAAACCGAGCCTGTGAATGGATCAACCGTACACCACTCTGGGCGATCCATTGGAGTTGCCCCAACGAGGTCAGCCGCGCCTGCCGTATTGATGATAATTTCAGCCAATGAGTTGAAGTGATCCGCTAACGTACCACCAGATTTTGTTACGCTATCAAGCGTCAACGGCAACCAAGTACCTGTACTGTCTTCATTGAAACGCGCAACATACAGTGTGCCTTCGTCCATATACTTATCGCCTGTCGCTAGGCGGTTTTCCGAGTTTGCATCTGCAGGGTCCCACGCTGCCGCAGATTCAAATTTGTATAGGTACTCAAAGCGAGAGTCGTGACCAGAGTAGAATACCACTGGTTTGCCTTCTTCAAGCTTACCAAAAGTACAGCCTTCGTGACGGAAACGACCTAGTGCAGTACGCTTCTTCGCACGCGAGTTTTGCGTGTAAGGGTCTATTTCGACGATGTAACCGTGACCATTGGCTTCATTACGGTAATCATCCATTGCACTTGCTCCTGTTGGAGCCACATTAAAGCGAGAGAACTCATCAAGACGCTCTTCTGCATTTCCTGCAAGTGTTTCCCACAAGTAGCGTGTGCTTTGGTCATCAACACCAATGCGATCTTGTTCTTCTGTACGAGTCCCGGCGTTAACAAAGTAACCTGGCCAGTTCTCTTCACAAGTTAAGTAAGTGCCCCATGGCGTGTAGCCGTTGCCACAGTTGTTTAACGTACCACGTGCTTGGCTGCCATCTGGCGAGAAACGAGTGACGGTTAGTGACGTGTGCGCGACTGGGCCAGATAAGTCCATTGCTGTCGCACCAGTGTAACGGCGGTTTAGTGGATCGGTATCAACCAACTTCCACATGTTGTCTTCCAGTTGAATGCGAACCACTGACACACCGTGCGCATTAATCTCTTTACGCACTTCATCTACAATGGTACGTACGCCATTTTCAACCGTCGGACCGTTTGGATGCAGTGCTGATGTATCAATGTACTCGTGGTTGATGCAAAGCAGACCGTCGGTCGTACTGTCATTTAATGGGAAAAAGTGCATGCCATCATGGTGCATGCCCAACGCGTTAAGTTGGTCTGAGCTGGTATTGCTGCCATCATTTTTCCACGCGCTGCCTTGAGCATTCAGCGGTGTACCCCAAGGTACCAGTACTTGTGCGGTGTAGCCTTGTGGAATTGAAACGGCGTCAGTGAGTGAGCCAGGGATAGATTCAAAGTTAAGAACGGCTTTAGATACGCCCGAGCCACTGCTTACTGTACTTCCTGAGTCAGACGAATTACAACCAGCCAATCCGAAAGCACCAAACGCTGTCATCGCACTGATACCTAAACCACCTTTTAGAATGCTGCGTCGAGATAGGCTCGCTTCTAATACTTCTTCAAATGGTTTGTTTTCACTTTGGTTATAACGCGTCGCGTCAAAGGTTTCCTTGCTCATTTTTACTTTCCCGATCTTATAGTTTAATTAATAAATAAGTGATTAGTTGAACGGCAAGAAGTTTGGAGAAGAAAAATGACAAAAGTGCTTAAAACATATGAAACTTGTGTTTCAGCAGTGCAGCAAACTCAGCAGCGTTACCAATTGAGCAATTAAGTTTTGGTCACATAATCACCAACTGTATCGCTTCATTCTGATTTTACTTGGGCTAAAGTGTGATAGAAGGTATAAGGTGTACGAATTCAAATCATCTACGAGAGATAATCATGAAATTAGACAAGATCGATAACAAGAGCCGTCGTATCCGTAAAAAGCTGTTCTTAGGTGAGTTCGCAATCCTAGGTTTCGAGATCAGCTGTGAAACAGACATCAACGACTTCGACCGTTACGATGCATTCGTTGATGACTTTATAGACTACATTGATGGGCTTGGCCTTTGCTTCGGCGGCGGTGGTCTAGAACTGTTTGAAGGCTTCCTATGCTCTACTGACCGTTACGGCAGTGCTACTGAAGAGCAAAAAGCACAAGTTATTGCATGGTTAGAAGCGCGTCCAGAAGTGAAAAGCGCAAAAGCTGGCGACTTGGTTGACGCAAACTACCTGTAAGTTACAGAGTCATACTGACAATAATAAAAAGCTGGTCTCCGGACTGGCTTTTTTACTTTTGGAAGTGTGTGATAGTAAAAGTAGAGTGCTGGGAAGTTGTGCGGAGTGAATGTGATTGTGGCGTTTTTGAGCTGGCAATCAGCGGGAAACGGCGTTCCACTGCCAGCTCGTGCCTTTAGGTATCATTAACTATGATTTTTTAGCTGGTGCGTCTTTCGTGTCTTCCCAGTATTGAATACGCACACGATGTAGCTGAGCTCTTCTAGTCTTTTTCATAGTAAAATCCCTCATCTTATATAAGTAACGCTCCTTATGGAGCTTATTGTCTAAGGTCGAATCCCCTTCAATCTATAAGGGAACCAATTATTTAACCGTGACCAATTTCACAACATAATGATAATTAACGATTTCTTGCAGTCACCTTTGGCTAGTAAACGGCGTATTATCTCTCTGACACGGTTAACTTACTCACCAGATATGACAGAAAAATGGCAATCAAGTTCCCTATATTATCTGTCACTGAATCTTAATAATGATTCCTGAAAAATTTTGCAAGTAAGATATCAATTGCCCATCACTTTCAGCCGAGTAACTCTTTTCGCGTTCGTGATCGCAGTTGTGTGCAACCCAATTACGGCTGGATTCGCTGCTGATATTGCTGGCGGTACTCGCGTGGCGTAAGCCCTTTATACGTTTTGAAGTGACGATTAAACAGGGCTTGGTTTCGATACCCTACTCTCTCAAACACAATTCCAATCGGCAAAGGCGTTGATTGCAGCAAATCTGCGGCATGATTGATCCGCAATTTCATTAGGCGTTGGCTAAACGGCTCTTTAAAGTGCTTTTGAAACAATCTTGTGACCGCACTGTCACTCAGTGATAAATGGTTCGCCAAGTTCGCGAGCGTCACTTTGCTAGCAAAGTGCTGTTCGAGATACGCGTTGACACTTGCCACTCGTTCTCTTTCCTGTAATTCGTGTTCACTCATCGATAAGTAAGAGTGAGTCATCAGTGTTTTCGCCCCTTCATCGTGAGCAATCAAAGACAAAACATGGAGAAATCTCGAGAGTTGCTCCATTGCAGGAAACGTCATGAGCTCATGCAGAAGATCCACAACGTGCTGAGCTGTCCGCTCAGAAAACACCACACCTTTGTTGGCCGCTTTTAAAAGCGGATCAAGCTTTCTAAGCTCTGCGCAATAGAACATCAAATTGGCAATCCACTCACGCTTAAACCAAATCACATGAGTCTCGCAATTGCTCTCGACCAATGTGGAGTGAATTGAATGAGGCACACCAGGCGCGATCAATAGCATTTGGTTGTGAGTCACTTCTAATTCGTGATGACCAATATGCAAACTACCAGTGAAGTGGCGATGGATGACTAATTCAAACACATCATCGTGAAAATGGAGATCGTACTCTTTTTCTGGCTCATCAATGCGACGATAGCGCCAAGAAAAACCTGGTCTTTGTGGTACTTTTTCGATGTGTGCCATTGGCTACTCCACAAAATAGTATTGTTTCACGCTCAAATAATATCAGTATTGCCAGCTTAATCTTCATCACGCCGAAATAGTATTGATATTAAGCGGCATACTATCAACTTTGTGTCGTCACGCTCCTTATTGTTGCCTTGAAAGACAAGATAACTAAGGAGGCTTTCATGAGTCACTTCACTGTCAAGCTACGCCAAGTCCTGCACAAAACACGTGATGAATGGGCAACATTCGCCATCAAAGAAATGGAAATTCCACCTAACACTATCGCCAAATTTTATGGCTACAAATCGAGTTGTGATCTTGAGCAAATTCTTAAACAGGATGTAAACGACGCCAGTTCGGATATTTGCTCGACACCTTGTGCGAGATCTCTCACAAGCAATGTAAGCAAAACGACCATCATTGACTAAGACAAAATCGAAAAATAAATATAAGCAATTGAAAATTATCACTTATTCCATTTCACACAATATTCACTGCCAAAGTTTTTTTACCTAGCTAATTGAGAGTAATCAGCAAAACATCAATACTGATTGTGTCGACAGGATGTTGGCGGGAACAGGAAAAAAGCCTAATGGACTAGGTATCTTCAGGATGAAGATTTGGTAGCTTAGGATGAGTTATCAGCAAGGATGTAGTTAAGCTCTAGGATAGAGTTCGCCCGTCAGGATGATAGGCAAGAATGGACACCGCTAGGAAGGCGATGAACAAGGAACTCGGTTAAAGGACTTAACCACAATCAAGGATAGATGCAGGGAGCACCTATAGTAGCCGGATTGCTGCGAAAGAGAATAAGCCCCGTCTGGGAAACCAGGCGGGGTTTTATTTTGCCTGCTATTTATTATTCACGAGGTACCCGATTCTCTTGCGTCGATTTATTTCGTGCCGTGCTATCATTTTCTCTACGTCTTTCAGCAAGCTCACAGCAAATCTCACATTATGCTTAATCCTGTTTGGTTACATACATTTAAGACATTGATTGAAGTCGGTCATTTCACACAAACGGCAGAAAAACTTTTTATGACCCAACCTGGTGTCAGCCAACACATCAAAAAGTTAGAGCAAAGTTGTCAGCATGCGCTGATCAAACGTGAAAACAAAAGCTTCGAATTAACAGAGCAAGGTCGGATTGTTTACGCCTACGCGCTGGAGTTAGAAGAAAGAGAGAAAGCGTTGCTCGAAGAACTCAGTTTTGATGATGCATTTTCAGGTCACTGTAAACTGGCCTGTTCTGGCGCAATGGCATTGATGCTGTATGGCCCTCTTTTAGAAAAGCAAAAACAGCACCCAGGCTTATCGCTGCATTTAGAAGCCGCACCCAATCACTCGATTCTCAATGCAATAACGGAAGGAAGCATTGATATTGGAATCGTAACTGATGTTCCTCACAAAGGTTTATTTCACAGTGAAAGAATTGGTAAGGAGCAGTTGTGCTTAGTCCTACCTAATCAATACCGCGAAAGGCAGATAACACCACAACTCTTGCACGACTGTGGTGTCATTGCCCATCCTGATGCCAAGCACTACATGACGCTATTTTTTGACCAATGCGCGGAACAAGAGCTCCAAGAAATTAAGATGAGCGATTTACCATTATCCGGCTACGTGAATCAATTAAGCCAAATTTTACTACCTGTGAGTAAAGGACTCGGCTTCACCGTGCTGCCTCAAAGTGCTGTCGACAACTTCCCACAAAAAGATACCTTGCACATCGCACAACTGAAAAACACCGTGTGTGAAGAGTTATTTTTAGTTCGCAAACGAAGTCGTGTTCTGCCACTGCGCTATCAAACAATTAAAGATGTGTTATTGGACGTCATCACAAACTCAAAACAAACTACAGAATAGCCTAGCGTTTTAATCGTCGTAATCCGTTTGCTTAAAAAAGTCCACAGACAACTTCCGGCTTACGACGCTGAGAATGCCCGATGATTCAACAAATTATTTTTGTCGTAACGACGAGTTTTTTTCGTTTTCTTCTCGCGAGAAAAAAACCTAAGGTGCGCACCTCTAACGAAGTGGTTGTCCAACCACACATCTAAATCGTTGAAGTCAGTAGGTAATATCACCTAAATATCACATACCTGCTGCATTCTATACTCTATACTTATATTTTTAATTTGGTACTGACTTACTAAGGAATTGCCATGCGTATTGCTATTCTCTCTCGTAATGAGAATTTATATTCAACCATGCGCCTAAAACAGGCAGGTGAAGAGCGTGGACATCAAGTAGACGTCATCGATACTCTGCACTGTTATATGGACATTACGAGCAACAACCCTAAGATCCGCTATAAGGGTGAAGAATTGCCACAATACGACGCTGTGATTCCTCGCATCGGTGCATCCATCACATTCTACGGTACCGCGGTTGTACGTCAGTTTGAAATGATGGGCACATTTTGTGTCAACGAATCGGTCGCGATCAGCCGTTCTCGTGACAAGTTACGCTCGTTGCAACTGTTATCGCGTAAAGGCATCGGCTTGCCGCGCACTGGCTTTGCTCACCACCCTGATAACATTCAGGACGTGATCAAAAATGTTGGTGGCGCACCTCTAGTGATTAAATTACTAGAAGGAACTCAAGGCATCGGTGTTGTGCTTGCTGAAACCAACAAAGCAGCAGAAAGCGTGATCGAAGCATTCATGGGGTTGAAAGCAAACATCATGGTGCAAGAGTTCATCGAAGAAGCTAAAGGCGCAGACATACGTTGCTTTGTTGTCGGTAATAAAGTGATTGCAGCGATGAAGCGCCAAGCGAAAGAAGGAGAGTTCCGCTCTAACTTACATCGCGGCGGCTCTGCACAGTTAGTGCGACTAAGCAAAGAAGAACGCGCTACTGCGATTAACGCGGCAAAAGTCATGGGGTTAAACCTATGCGGTGTAGATATCCTTCAATCTAAAAACGGCCCAGTGGTAATGGAAGTGAATTCTTCACCAGGTCTTGAAGGTATCGAGCTCGCTACAGAAAAAGACGTTGCTGGTATGATTTTCGACTTTATCGAGAAAAACGCAAAACCACACGCAAACCGTACTCGTGGTAAAGGTTGATAATTGTTTGAGTGAGAGCCTGCTCAGTAGGCTCTCGTATTACTCATCGCTAGGATGACACTATGAATCAGAAAATGATCATTGGGAACGCCGAAGCTATTTGCTTACCTGAGTTAGGGATTACTCACCTTGAAGCGCGAATTGATACGGGCGCACAAACATCTTCATTGCATGTAGATAACATTGATTGCTTTGAAAAAGATGGTCAGTCTTACGTTGCATTCGATCTGCACCCGGATGTTTATCATTTAGAACAAGTGGTTCGCTGCACAGCGAAGCTAAAGGCAAACCGTAAAGTTAAATCTTCAAACGGTACCTTTGAGCATCGCTGCGTTATCACCACCATGCTGCGCATGGGTGACAAACAATGGCCAATCGACATTACGTTGACCAACCGTGAAAAAATGACTTACATGATGCTGTTAGGTCGTCAGGGCATGGCAGACAAAGTGCTGGTAGACCCTAGCCAATCTCATTTATTGGCATCTTAACCCCGTAGCTTCAGATGAGTGATCGAGCATCTTTGTTGAGCATCACTCGTCTGGCTTTATCTTCGTCTACTTCCTGCTAAATAGCGCAAACAACAAGCCCTTCGCTTTGACCTTTGTAACACGCCAATGGGTCATCGGCTTAGTCGGCGCAGTATGCAGAATGTGCTGATACGCTTTCTCATCAAAAGTCACCTCTCCCCCATGCGCCAAAAGCAAACATTGCGGATTCATCTCAAACACACGCTTTAATGATTGGCGATATTGGTTTGGATGAAATATGGGAAACGGCGCAATCAGGTGTTTCTTAACCTGCACCATCAAATCCGCCACATACAATACATCTTGTTCAGAATGATAAACCGACAAATCTCTATCGGTATGTCCCTGCGTTTCTAGCACCTGCCAATCATCAAACCCCGGAATACACTCACCATCGATAAGTTCGATATCGGGCTTTAACTTGCGCGAATACCACAGGTTTTGCTTTGGTTTACGCATCCGGTTCGCCATCCAGCGCGCTAACATCAAATCGGTCAAATGCATTAGCCAACCATCTACACCGCTATACCATTGGCTCTCTCGCTTTGCGGCCAATAGCTTACATCCAGTTAAATCACGCAGTTTGTGCGCGCCACCAGCGTGGTCTGGATGCATGTGAGTTACAACGACCAACTTTAGGTCAGAAAAAGGACGATGGAGTTGATGTTCAATAAAATCTTTAAGGTGAGGAATATCTGCTCGACTTGCACCATCAAGCAACATTAATTTATCGGGATATTCGGCGAGATACATGGTCTGAATGTATCCCTGAATTCTGTGCAGCTGCAAAATATGTCCTTATTTGAGTGAGATTTTTCATGACCGCTTCCTTGCTGGTCAGACCAACTATAACAGCTGAATGGACGCTCTGGTAAACAAATGTTCACATCAGCGCACGACAAGAAATCATAATCGAGATGATAGATTTTAATCATTAGACTCAGCGGCACTTTTATCCGTTAATGCGCGCACACGGAGTTCGTGTCAGGGTATGAGGTTAATGCCTCATGATTTGCTTTTTTGTACTTTTCCTTCTAATTAATTAAGGACTTAAGTACATTTTTGTGAGAATCGAGTTGGAAAAAGCAACTAAATTAGACCGCATCCGCGCGGACTACAACGTTCACTACTGGAGCCAAGGTTTCTACGGTATTGATGACCAAGGCGAGGTTTACGTATCACCTCGTAGTGATCGTGCACATCAAATCCCTTTCAGTGCCATTGTAAATGAGCTAGAAGCGAAGCAGTTAAATCTGCCTGTATTAGTGCGCTTCCCGCAAATCGTGCACCAACGTGTGCATGGAATTTGCCACGCTTTCAACCAAGCAATTGAAGAATACCAATATCCAAACAAATACCTGTTGGTGTACCCAATTAAAGTAAACCAACAACGTGAAGTGGTGGATGAAATTCTAGCGAGCCAAGCTCAACTAGAAACCAAACAGCTTGGTCTTGAAGCGGGTAGCAAGCCAGAATTGTTGGCAGTACTTGCATTGGCTCAACAAGGCAGCTCCGTGATCGTGTGTAACGGCTACAAAGACCGTGAGTATGTGCGTCTTGCACTGATCGGTGAAAAGCTGGGCCACAAGGTATTCATCGTACTAGAGAAGCTTTCTGAGCTGGATCTGGTGCTAGAAGAAGCGAAAAGCTTGGGCGTAAAACCGCGCCTTGGTTTGCGCATTCGCCTCGCCTCTCAAGGTGCGGGGAAATGGCAAGCAAGTGGCGGTGAAAAATCGAAATTTGGTTTGTCTGCATCGCAAGTGCTTAGCGTTATTGAACGTCTGAAACGCGAAGGCAGCCTAGATGCGATGCAACTGGTTCACTTCCACCTTGGCTCACAGATGGCAAACATCCGTGACGTACGTAATGGTGTGAATGAGTCTGCACGTTTCTACTGCGAACTGCGCGCACTGGGTGCAAACATCGAATACTTCGATGTGGGCGGCGGTTTGGCAATCGACTACGACGGCACACGCAGCCAATCATCGAACTCGATGAACTACGGCCTTGCAGAGTACGCACGTAATATCGTCAACACAGTGGGCGACGTGTGTCAGCAATACGAACAACCGATGCCAGTGATCATTTCTGAATCCGGTCGTTCACTAACAGCACACCACGCTGTGTTGATTTCTAACGTAATTGGTACAGAAACATACCAACCGGAAGAAGTGCATGAACTTGGCGCAGATGCTCCACTATTGCTACAAAACATGTGGCGAAACTGGGAGAACTTACAAGATGGTACCGACGCTCGCGCGTTAATTGAGATCTACAACGATACCCAAAGTGATTTGGCAGAGGTACACTCTCAATTCGCAACTGGCGTGCTTAACTTGGAGCAACGTGCGTGGGCAGAACAACTATCACTGCGCATTTACTTCGAACTAAGCCGCAAGATGAGCACTAAAAATCGCTTCCACCGTCCGATTCTGGACGAGTTGAGCGAACGTCTTGCAGATAAGTTCTTCGTGAACTTCTCTCTCTTCCAATCTCTACCAGATGCTTGGGGTATTGATCAGGTGTTCCCTGTTCTGCCACTTTCTGGTCTTGGCGATGCGGAAGAGCGTCGTGCGGTAATGTTGGACATCACCTGTGATTCTGATGGCGCGATCGATCACTACGTTGATGGTCAAGGCATCGAGAGTACGCTACCTGTACCAGCTTGGAGCAAAGACAAACCATACCTAATGGGCTTTTTCCTAGTAGGCGCATACCAAGAAATCCTTGGTGACATGCACAACCTATTTGGTGACACCCACAGTGCAGTAGTCAATGTTGATGAACACGGTCAATTTGAGATCAGTTACATCAATGAAGGTGATAGTGTAGAAGACATGATGCGCTACGTTCATATCGACGTGGATGCGATTCGTGACAATTACAAACAATTGGTTTCCCAAAGAGTTGAAGCCAATGAACAAGCACAAATCCTAGCAGAACTAGAACAAGGTCTAGCGGGATACACCTATTTAGAGGACTTCTGATATGAATGATTTGTTTACTAAAACCGATTATTCGCTTTACTCCAACTCTATGTCGTTTTTACGTCTACCGTACATTCGTAATCCGGTATCGGCAGACGCAGACGTTGTGGTGCTAGGGGTTCCTCTGGACATGGCTACATCTGGTCGTCCAGGCGCACGCATGGGGCCAGATGCGATTCGCCGTGCCTCAGTCAACTTGGCATGGGAAGGTAAGAAGTTCCCGTGGGGCTTCAACGTATTGGATAAGCTGAAAGTGATCGACGCGGGTGACCTCGTGTTCGATTGCGGTGATGCGGAAGATTTCACTTACCGTCTAGAGGCGGCAACCAGTGAAATTCTAAAAAGCGGTAAAACCATGTTGGGATTGGGCGGTGACCACTTCATCACACTGCCTATCCTGCGTGCCTACGCGAAGCATCATGGTCAAATGGCTCTGATTCACTTTGATGCTCATACGGATACCTACGCAAATGGCAGTTCATACGACCACGGTACAATGTTCTACCATGCGCCGAAAGAAGGTTTGATCTCTGCGAAGAACTCCGTACAAATCGGTATTCGTACTGAATACAAACAGCAGGATCACGGCTTTAATGTGATTAATGCGATGCAAGCGAATGACATGTCGGTGAACGAGATCTTAGAAGAGATTCGTCGTACCGTCGCAGATAAGCCAGTGTATGTTACTTTTGACATCGACTGCTTGGATCCAGCCTTCGCACCAGGAACAGGTACACCCGTTTGTGGTGGCTTGAACTCAGACAAAGCACTGAAGATCATTCGTGGCTTAGCCGGTATGAATATTGTGGGTATGGATGTTGTAGAAGTATCGCCTCCGTACGACCACAGTGATGTTACCGCATTAGCGGGAGCAACCATCGCGCTAGAAATGCTTTACGCATACGCATCTGGCCGCGAATAAACATAATCATTTCTAAGGGAGCTTCGGCTCCCTTTTTGTTCATGGTGCCTTCTCCAGTCTTTTCTTCGTTCGAACCATGTCTTGCTCTGGCTAACCAAAACAATTCTTCTCCCCTCGATTTTAACCATAAAAACCAATGACCTATAAGTAGGTTTACATTCACAACAAATAAGAGATTTAACGTAATTCAACAAAGAAAAGCAGCCTATTTCCGAATGCAAATTAAGATTAGTTTTTCTAATGCATATTATAGATTTTTATCTTGCTCAACTTCACACTTTTCGATTGCTAATTGTACACGCAAAGACTAATATCTCGCGCAAATAGCCCCGTAACACCAAAAGTCTGTTGGCACTCTGCATTAGAGCGCTAAGGGTTTTTACGTCTTAAATTTTTTGGAGAGATACGCAAATGTCTGCTTCGTTTCCATTAGCGAAACTTACCTTTTTAATCGCAATATTGACTGCCGTGGGTCAAATGACCCAAACAATGTACGTGCCTTCAATCGGTCATATGGCGGGTGAGTTTTTGGTGTCTGCGTCATCACTTCAAGCGGTGATGGCTTGTTACCTAATTCCATATGGCTTATCGCAATTCGTGTACGGTACGTTATCGGACCGCTTAGGTCGCAAGCCAATCATCATAGCAGGCCTACTTATCTACATCGTAGGTACATTGGTGGCGCTCTTTGCACACCAATTTGAATGGTTCTTGATTGGTAGTTTCATCCAAGGTTTAGGTATTGGCTGCGGTGGTGCGATGTCACGCACTCTGACTCGCGACTGTTTTGAAGGTTCTGAGCTACACAGAGCAAATAGCTTAATCAGCATGTGTGTGATTTTCTCACCATTGTTGGCCCCCGTGCTTGGCGGATACTTAACCGAAGCGTTTGGCTGGCGCTCTAGCTACCTATTCTTAGCGCTGTTTGGCATTGCAGTGGTGATTACCATGATGACCAGCATGATGGAGACGCTACCAAAAGAGAAACGCAAGTTCGAACCAGTAGCCAAAAGCTACAAACACGTTTTATCAGATCGCCGCTTCCAAGGCTTTTTGATCTGCCTAGTTGCGACGTTTGCTGGCGTAGGTGTGTTCGAGGCAGCAGCTGGGGTATTGCTAGGTGGTGTATTGGCATTACCAGCGACCACAGTAAGTTTGCTGTTTATCTTGCCGATCCCGGGTTACTTGGTGGGTGCGGGCTTATCTAGCTACATCGCGCAGCGTCGCTCTGAGCGTCGTGCTTTAAATGTGGGCTTGGTATCGATTTTTGTTGGCTCTGCTATTGTGCTCATCCCTGGCTTGTTTGGTTTAACCACGGCGTTAACGCTGGTTGGTGGCGCAACCGTGTACTTTTTGGGTGCGGGTATCCTATTCCCAGCAGCAACAACCGGAGCAATTGCGCCATTCCCATACCATGCAGGAACAGCAGGCGCGACATTGGGTGGCATGCAAAACTTGGGAGCAGGTATTGCGACCTTGCTTGCATCACTATTTCCAGCGCATAACCAGATGCCACTAGGTGTTTTGATGATGGCAATGTCGGTAATTGCAATGCTTGGGCTCATGTGGGTAAATCGAGCGCACAACCACTCAAACGAAGTGCCGCAAGTCATCTGATCATTATCGACTAACGTTCAAAATCCAAAAGGGACACACTCAACAAGTGTGTCCCTTTTTTCATATCACACTATATCGATTTCCCGATGAGAATGATTTAACTTTCGAATTGATATTTGTTAAAAATAACAGCTGCTTACACAATGTGTTTTCAGCTCCCTTCAAATTGAGTAGCCAACTCGGAAATATTGAGGATTCTCACTTTTTGGCATACCTCATAACAAAGAATGGACAACTGAAAACCACTAACGAAATGAAAGCCCAGCCCTCAGGATGAGGCCACTTGGGTGTATAATAAGGACAAAAACAGATGCGTTTCACTTTAACTACGTTGGCCGTCTCGGTCGCGCTTGTCGCCGGATGCAGCAATCAAGGAACTCCCAGCATGACTCAATACTCCCAATCACAGATCGTTGCTCAACAAACTCAAGCTCCGGTTGCGAAAAAAGTCCCTCACGCGATGACTATTCATGGTGATACTCGCGTTGATAACTACTACTGGATGCGTGACGACGAACGTAAAGATCCGGAAATTTTGCAGCACCTAGAGCAAGAAAATCAGTATGCGGAAACCGTTCTCAAGCACACTGAAGCTCTTCAAAATGAGCTATTTGAAGAAATTAAAGGTCGCATAGCAAAAGACGACAACTCCGTTCCTGTGCGTAAAGGCAACTACTTCTACTCAAGTGAAGTGACCGGAGATAACGAATACGAAGTTCACCTTCGAGCTAAAGACTTTGCAGGCAAAGACAAGCAAGTCATTTTAGATGTCAATGAACTTGCAAAAGAACATGAGTTCTTCAGTATTGGCGGCTTGTACGTTAGTCCGAATGAAAACTTACTAGCGTATGGCGAAGATACATTAAGCCGCCGCGTTTACACTCTTAAGATCAAAGACCTGAAAACAGGCAATTACCTACAAGATGAAATCGAAGGCGCCTCAAGCGCGATTGCATGGCAGAACGATAACAACGCCTTTTACTACATCAAAAAAGATCCACAGACCTTGCTGGGCTACCAAGTGTATCGTCATGTTTTAGGCACGCCACAAAGCAGTGATGAGTTGATTTTTGAAGAAACCGACAGCGCCTATTACACCTCACTAAGCAAAAGCAAAGATGGCGAAGATATTTATATCTGGCATTCCAGTACAGAAACCAGCGGCGTCTCCATCATCGATGCGAACAACCCTAAAGCAAAGGCGAAGCCTTTTTATCCTCGTGAAAATGGCATTGAATACAGCATTTCTAAGCTAGGCGATTGGTATTACATTTATACCAACTATCAAGCCGTGAACTTCCGTTTGATGAAAGTTAAGCAAGAAGAGATGCACGATCGCTCTAAGTGGCAAGACGTGATTGCCGCAGACGACAACACTCAACTTGTCGACTTCGAGCTATTCGATGATCACCTCGTCTATGAGCAGCGCTCTAACGGCCTAGCAAGCGTCACTGTACGTCAGCTCTCAACAGGAAAAGAATTCCCCCTCACATTTAATGACGATGCGTTTGCAGCCTATTTGACAGGTAACCTAGAGCTGGATAACGAGAAAGTTCGTATTTATTACAGCAGTTTAACCACTCCAGGAACCTACTACGATTTCGATCTAAAAACGGGCGAGTCAGAAATCATGAAGCAAACACCTGTACTTGGTGATTTTAATCCTGACAATTACCAATCAGAACGCATTATGATTACAGCCCGTGACGGTAAAGAAGTACCCGTTTCTTTGGTGTATCGTAAAGACTTATTTAAGAAGGATGGTACGAATCCACTCTACCAATATGGTTATGGATCTTATGGTGCAACCATTGAGCCAACTTTCCGCTCGACACGTTTGAGTCTATTAGACCGCGGCTTTGTTTACGCCATCGCTCACATTCGCGGTTCTGAAATGCTTGGCCGTCCTTGGTATGAGGATGGTAAAAAACTCACCAAGCAAAACACATTCAACGACTTTATTGATGTAACTAAAGGTTTGGTTGAACAAGGCTACGGCGCGAAAGATAAAGTCTTCGCTGTTGGTGGCTCTGCAGGTGGTCTCTTAATGGGGGCAGTCATCAACCAAGCACCAGAATTGTATCGCGGTATCGGTGCACATGTTCCGTTTGTGGACGTGGTAACCACCATGCTCGATGAATCAATTCCATTGACCACCAATGAATATGATGAATGGGGTAACCCAAATAACAAAACATACTATGACTATATGTTGAGTTACTCGCCTTACGACAACATCAAGGCGCAAAACTACCCAAACATGTTGGTAACGACTGGCTTGCACGACTCTCAAGTACAGTACTTTGAACCAATGAAGTGGGTCGCCAAACTTCGTGAAATGAAGACTGACGATAACGTTTTGTTGTTCAAAACCGATATGGAAGCCGGACACGGCGGCGCATCTGGTCGATTTAAGCGCTTGAAAGAAGATGCGTTAGAGTACGCGTTCTTCCTCGATTTACTCGATAAAAAATAAGCGTATTAATAGAACTGCATCTCTAACAACAAAAATGCCCGCAACTTGCGGGCATTTTTTATAGACGCGCTCTCTAAACAGAGAGTTGGGGTACCTAAGACATCATTACCAGTGTCTCTTATAGCCAACGGAAAGCAGAAAGAAAAACGCCTACTCACAACGAGTAGGCGTTAACACAATAAATGTGTTTAGGCAGTAGAAACTGGCCTATTTATTAGAAGTAGTAACGAGCACCTAGAGTCCAGTAGTCGTTCTCTTCGCTAGTGTAATCGTTACCTAGGTCAAACTGGTAAGCAGCAAACGTTACGAAAGCAGGAGTTATAGCGTACTCTGCTTGTAGCGCAGTTTCGCTTGAAACTGTCTTGTTGTCTTCTTCGTCTTCTACGCCTTCGTAGTTAACGCTGAATGTCCAATCGTTCACGCCGTATGCCAAAAGAGCTTCAATTTGAGAAGTCTCTTTACGCATCTCGTAGAAGTAATCGTTCATACCGTATACTACTGCTGCGTATAGACCTGAACCGTACTGACCGTAGTTTACAGAGAATAGGTGTGATTCAGCGTTCTTAGTACCTAGAGTCGCGTTTTTAACATCACCGCCGCTGTATACGTAGCCTAGGCCAAAGCCAGCTACAGAACCGCTCAGTGCAACTTGACCACGTTGCTCGTATGTTGTTGCATCTGAAGTTTGCTCACCTTGCCAACCTAGACCTAGGTTGAAAGCAAAGCCTTCACCAAATTCAAAACCTTTACGGTAGCTAAGCATTTTATCAGCACGAGCTGAGCCTAGGTTGCCGTGGTTGTCGTACAAAAAGTCGTTCGCAAACGCGATTGGTAGATCCGCAACACCAGCGACATCGTAGTAAGGTGACCATTGAGTACCTGCAACAAGGCGACCGTACTGCTCGTGAGTTGCACCGATGTAACCTAGACGAGTTTTGAATGACTGTTCACCACCATTTAGGTAGTTAAGCGCCCATTCGCCTTTAGCGTCGATAGTGATACCGTTGCCAATGTCTTTCTTACCCGCGACGTTAATACGTGGAGACACTTGATGAACTTTCACATCTTCCTCGTAGTACTCACCCACGCCAACTGAAACGTGACCGCCGATCGATAAAGATGTACCATCGCTGTTATAAACTTCTGCTGCGAAGGCCTGTGAACCACATGCTAGTGCCGCCACTGCAACGGCTAGAGTTTTCATTTTCATTGTTAACATCCGTATAGTTGTTTGTACCGGTTCGCTTAGAGACAGATTAAATCCGAATCAATCGCAACGAACACATAACAAAGTAGTAATGAAATAGAAATGAAACAAACACTTTCTTATGCAACCAGTGGTATTAATGCTCACGTTTTGAACTAAGTCACAAAAGAATAGGGAACTTTTCATTCCCCATCATAAAATCTGTGGCTTTTTACGTGTCACATCTCCCAACGTGCGAGTGGCTTCTCAGTTTTGATACCCTTACTGCCCCAGCGGTCAATAACATCAATTTGCAGTATACGACTCGGTTTAATAAGCGATGTCAAGGTTTTCGACGGTCGTTTATCCGTAACTAACCATAGCGTTTTATCTTGTTCAAACTGAGCTTTTAAAGATAATTTGTCTTCTTCTGTCCACTCGAGTTCTGGCTTAAATTCGCGCCCAACCACAAACAATTGGTTGCCAGAGGCAAAGTCCTCTAGTGACTCACTCATCAGTACCACTGAATCGATGCCTTTATCGAAGATCTCTGCCTGTTGTTGGTTGAGCAGTTCACGCACATTGAGCATAAAAGCCTGTTGATTCGTTTGAATCGCCTTTTGGTGCTCAGGATATACACGTTGTAGATCCTCTCCAACAATGCCCGCCATTCGGATTAAGTTTGTAGGGTTCAGCCACGCGTACTTCGATGTTGACCCGTTTTCCAATGTCAGTACTGCAACTCCTTGAGCTCTAGGAGAAATGGCCTGCGATGCATCGATTTCAATCAAGTGAATGTTGCCCTGTCGAGCGTAAACATAAGTCGGGTCTTGTTTCCAAATCGCACCAAGAGTAATAGCAACCGTCGCGGCTTGACCCGCTTGCTTAACTTGCTCTGTACCTTTATTTGCGAACCAGTTCTCAAGACGCTCAACGCCGTAACGCTTTGGAGGCAGATACTGAGTCTCTATCCCTGTACCTTTCATGAGTTGCTCAGACAACATGTACGTGACGGGAGTGCTGGTTAAAATGTCTTTGGCGCTTGCCAACGATGGAAGTGTCGTCGCTATAACCAAACCAAAAGTTATCGCTAATTTTTTTATCTTCATGTTCATTACTTTATAAAAAGGGTTACGCTTTTTGGATAATTCGGTAAACCGTTGCTGTTAGGAAAAATGCCGCAGAAACAATGATGATGGATGCGCCTGATGGCACTGGTAGCTCAAGCTCCATCGGCAGTATGGTTCCGACTAAACACGCAATGGTTGCCAATAAAGAAGAAAGGAGAACGAAAGTGCCCATGCGTTTAGTCAATAACCTAGCCGTTGCTCCAGGAATCAGTAGCAATGCACCAACCAATACCGCGCCAATAATCTTTACCGCGGCGATGGTGACCAAGGTGATCATCATGACAAATAAGTAATCATAAAAGCTGGTATTAAAGCCGCGTACACGTGCAATATCCGGGCTGATACAAGTCAGCAAAATGCGGTTAAACGTAGGAATAAGAAGCAGTAATATGATCAAACAACTGATCGCTAAAATAAGGATATCGTTGTCCGTCACAGTTAAGATCGAGCCAAACAACACGTTCTCCAACATGTGAATGTTGATCTTACGAGCAACGTACATTAACAGCGCAGCACCAACCGCTAACGCTAGCGCAAGAAAAACCCCAACCAGTGTGTCGTAAGGTACATTGGTACGATTACGAACAAAGTGAAGCAACAGCGCAAAAATCATACAAAAGCTAAACAATCCGATGATCGGATTCTCTGGCGGCTCACCGAGCAACACACCAATCGCGATTCCGGTAAGCGCAGCGTGCCCAACCGCTTCAGAGAAAAAAGCTAGTCGCTTGGCGATGACTAATGTCCCAAGACCACCAAGTAACGGTCCTAATATCAGCGCTGCCACAATTGCGTTCACCATGAAGGCATAAGAAAAGCTATCGCTTAACCACCCAGCTTCAACGCCGCTAACCGCTAACTCTCGTAACCAATCCATTATGCAGCCTCCACTTTTGCTGTGTAGTGCTTGAATAATGTTTCTATACGATCAGGACTTAACACATCTGAGTGGTGCCCTGACGCCACAATTTGACGATTTACGACATGGACCTGCGCGTCTAAACGGCGCACTGCGGTCACGTCATGGTGTACTGCCAGTACCGTTTTGCCTTCTCCAACGACTTCATGAATCAAACCTTCAAGGTACCGAACACCTTGCTCGTCCATCCCAGTTGTAGGTTCATCTAAAACCAATAAATTGGGCTCATCCAGTAAAGCTTGCGCAAACAAAACACGCTGTTGCTCTCCGCCAGAGAGTTGCCCCATACGACGATCGCAACGCGTTGCCATGCCCACACGATCCAGCTGGGCCAGAGCATGTTGAGTTTGCTTTGTTTTACGTCGCCAAAATAGAGGGATACGGGTTTGATTAAGCAGCACAAAATCCATCACGGTTAACGGGAGGCTTGCCTCGAACATCGCCTTTTGTGGTACATATCCTATCTTACCCGATGCAGCTGATTGCTCTGGCCAATTGAGTGCAATGTTTCCCGAAAATGGTGTTAGCCCAAGTATCGAACGAAGCAAAGAGGTTTTCCCACCACCATTCGGCCCCATAATCACGTGGCATTTCGCACTCTCGAATTCAGCGTTGATGTTCTGCAAAATAATATTGTCGGCGTATTTCAGGCCCACGTTATTTAAGGAAACGGAAGGACCTGTCATTACGCCTTTTCCCCTGCTCGCTTGCTCGCAACAAACTTCATTGCTTCAATGAGCGTTTCCACGTTATCTCGCATCTCAACCTCGACTTTATCAGCCTCATACTCACCGTGAGTCATGTGAGAAAAGCGATAAAGCTGCACCCCTGTCGCCTCTTCGATGGTATCAACAAAACGGTTCGGCATATTGAGCTCATAAAACAGCACATCAATGCCGGATTCACGAATTTTCTCAATCGTTTCCTGCAACTGACTGGCACTTGGTTCAACGCCATGAGCAGGCTCAATGACAGCTGCGACGTCAACACCAAACTCCTGAAGGATATAGCCGTAAGCATTATGGGTTGTCGCCACCTTCATACCAGCCGTGTCCAACTCACCAAGAGACAACATTGCATCACGCTTCATCAGGCGGAAAGTTTTCGCGTATTTACGAGCATTTTGGCGATAAAAAGTAGCGTTGTCTGGGTCCAGTTTACTTAGCTCACTCGCGATGGTGTAAACCTTTTGAATAGTGGTCGATAGACCAACAAAGGTGTGAGGGTTCACTGCACCTTGACCAACTGACTGCCCCATCGCCGGTAACAGAGGCACTTCTTTGTTCGCTTCGATAACCACGAGATCATCACGCTGAGAGGCTTTGATCACTTTCAGTGCAAAATCGTCATGACCAATACCATTGATCACTATCGCATCCATTTCATTCAAACGTTTAAGATCATTGGGTTGCGGTAAATAGTTATGAGGGTTAAAACCAGCATCGACCAGAGGAATGATGTTCGCCTTGTCATCAACAACAGCTTTGACATAGCTGTAATAAGGTTGAAGCGTAATACCAATACTGAGTTTATCGGCAGCAAAGCCTGTAGAAGACACCGTCAATAACACGGTGGCTGTAAGAATACGACGTAAAAGAGAGCGTTTGAGCATAGTACTTATCAATTATGTTGTCTTAATGGGCGTGAGAATGGGAAGAAGAGAAATCTGACAGAACGATTTGTTGCCAGCCATGCTGGCGGCGTTTTGCTAGATCGCTTAGTACCTCCGCATTTAACGATCGGCTAGAATCACTAAACCAAATATCAGCTTGAGAGCCACGGCTATCCAGAAGCATAGAGGCAGAACCTTGGGCATTTGTCTTCATGCCAATGTAGACTCCGTCATCGATTCGTTTCCACTGATGAGACCCTTTGCGCTTCCAATTTTGGTCTTTTACGAATGGAGCAACCCAAAGCGCCTCCATGTCAGAGACCTCAGGCCAAGTTCCAGTTTCTAGCTGCAAATCACGAATCTCTTCATGAGCAAGCTTAAGTTCAGCGATCAAACCCAACTCGTTTTGATGTAAGTCCGTGATTAAAACTTGATGAGCCTGTATGTCTGGCTTTTCAGTCGCGACCTGATGGTAGGGCATAAGTATGGCTGCTGAACTGAGAATTGCTGCGATTGTCAGTGCGACCCACTTTCCTTCTCGGTTACCATCATCAGGGCGAACTTTCTGTACACTCATTTCTCTTTCAGCTCAACGATATCCACTTCCACCGGGCTTTCATGTCCGGCATCAAATACCAAATAGAAATCTGTTTCAGGGTGAGTAAATTCTGCGATGGAACGCTTATCTGTTTTTTCTTTGGCGATCAGATTGTCGTCGTAATCGTACATTTCGACATCGTAGTCGACCGCTGTCGATCCATCCGAGTAGCCCGCTTCACAAATCACTTTATCTTGCGCCAAGTGACAACTCATCAGAGGGAAATGTGCAGCAGCGTGAAAAGAAGTAAATCCAGAAAAAATCAAAGCAGCTTTGAGAAGAGAAGTGTTATTCATGATGATTCCAAAATGGCCCAGCGATTGCTGAGCCTAATTCGATTAGTTAAGTTGAGTTTCAAACGTAAGGTGAACATTGGCACTCGCTTTATCCGCCAATGGATTATCTTTTAACTCACCTTTGTAGTTCGCTTTCATTAAGTAGCGCCCTGCGACCTCTGGCATGAAGATCACTTTGCCATCTTCATCACTCACCACATCGATTTGTTCTTGATGGTTTCGGTACATGGTGCCTTCACGTGTGATCTCCGCTGTGACGCCCTCTTGTGGCTCACCATTGAAGAAAAACTGGAAAGTGACTGGTTCACCTTCAATGATATCCGATGGATGCGTAATCGGTTTCATCTCCAGCATTTTGCCTTCAATCTCCAACGCTTTGTCCGTTGGCATACCAACCGTAATGTAGCTTTCTGCTCGGGTGTAGCTTAGTTGAGTAACCACATCACGTGCTTGCTCGGGAAGCACATCACCACGCTCAGCTTTGTTTGCTCGCGCCCACTTCACCGTATCACGACGACCCGCTTTGTATTGGGTGTAGTAGCTCGGCTGATTATTGATCGCGACTTTGTGCGTGCCTTCTTCCGTAAAAAAGAAATCAAACATAGAACGACGTTTACCACGAACAACAAAGTTAGGACGCTCAGAACGGCCATCCGGCATCACCACGAACGCTTGGTCACTACCCGCAGGCTTATCAAAAACAAACGTCCCGTGAGAAGCAGTAACATCAAATGTCAGCCAGTCACCACCTTCTTTTGAAACCGTAAAGTGAGAAGGCAGAACCCAACGTGGATGCGCTTGTGCGGTGGTTGTTGCAGCCAATCCCATTGCCATTACACTCGCCAATGCCACTGCTTTCATTTTGGTTTTCATTGTTGTGTCCTTTAATCACTTAACTTGATAATTGACGGTGATGACACCCGTCTCTTGTGTTGGTTTAAGCTCATAGCGCACGTCACTGTCCGCTAGCGTTATTTTTTGACGTAAGTAGTTTCGCCCACCATGTTCACGAACAACTTCGACGTACAACGTGTAATTTCCTTGCTCCAAACGCTTTCCTGCATCATTGGTTCCGTCCCAAACAAAACGGTACTGTCCAGCAGGGCGCGTTGCAGACGTCACCGCATCAACAAGTTCACGATCATAACGACCCGCTTTTCTCCACCAGCTGCGTAGATCTTTTAACCATTCGTCTTTCCCTACCCATAACTGAATGGTTTTAACCGGTTTACGCTGATCGTTTTCAACCCACACCGCCACATAAGGGCGTGCGTACATTGAAGTGTCTATCTTTGGAAGTTCGAATTCGAAATCGATCTTCGCGTTATCTGGTAGAGGAGCCGCAGAAAGAGAGAAAGGAGCAAAAGCCGCGATCAAAGCGGCTTTACAAAAGTGATTACGGCGGAAAAATCTTCCTGTGTTCAACATAAGTGTTCTCTAAAAAAGCTGTTATGGAACAGCAACAAAATAAATCACGAGCGACAGTAACGTACCAAAGCTCATCCATTGCATTGACGTTCTAAGCGTCTTCTTCTTAGGCAGTAATAAGCACACACCTGTTAGAACAAAAAACACCATCAAAAGCGCAGTGACGTCGATAAACCACTTCCAAATCCCACCACTGTTGCGCCCTTTATGTAGATCGTTCAGCAGCGCAACAATACCGTAGTGCGTCGTTTCAACCTCTGCCGCACCAGTAGTCATATCAAGAAAGACCGTAGCGTTATAACCCGGGCCTTTAAAATCCAAAGACAGCTCTCCGAGTAACAACTCACCTTGCTCAACTTCGGTATACACATCTAACGCAGAGGGAGTGCCGCGAAGCTCGGTTTCCTTAGTCAAAAAAGCCACCAGTTCTTCACGATTAGGTTGAAAAGTATCTGAATGTGAGAATAGAACTGAGTGTGGAACCGTAAGAGTATGTTGTTGAATGATAGGTTCACGGCGTTCAAATAATTCGGGGCGATTGAGGGTAATACCAGTTATTGCAAAAAACAGCGTAACTAAGAGAAGAGCCATCGATATATAGATATGTAGGCGTCGAGCCCAAGTTTGAACACCTTTGCTTTTAAGCAGCATAGAAACAATCATCACCAATAAATGTGGAGCATAATTTAGGTGATAATCATTCGTATTGGCATTTAATTTACATTGTTTACTTTTTCAATTCAGCTTGGCTGGCGCATGTTGTAACTATTTGCGCCAATATGAGTGACCAATTGCCTACCCTCTAGATAATAACCCTATTGATTTTAATGACTCAAAATTTAATGATATTTCCAATACTAAAAAGTGGGATAGACTCCACCAAAATGCGCCTTTATGTATATTTAATGAAAAGCTTAAAAGCTATCGATAAGCTAGATTAAAAAGGTAAGCTAAGAAGTTAGTGTAGGGTTAGATAGAGAAGATTTTCTGATGCTAGCCAAACGTTATGGTGCAGTTCAGAAGGAAAAATATGAACAAGAATGTTGTAATAATACTCTTATCACTTTTCTCAAGTGCCACTTTAGCAAGTGAAAAATTTGAAGCCAGTTTGTTTAAAAACGTAAGCCAATCTATTGATAATTATGGTGCTAAGATAAAGCTGTGCGAATCTATGGCAGACCAGAATACACCTGACAAACAAACCCTAGAGTATTCAAAGAAGCATATAGAAGCATTAACTCCTGTTCTGCCGTTTTTAAGCGAGAAAGCTTTTGAGGCTTGTGTATTAAAAGAGAAGCAAGAGCTAGCATATTATCTATTAATAGCAAAAAATAACGCTTCAAGAACCTCAACATTAAAGCTTGTAGAATCGACTGAAAGCCTTACTTTTCATATCGAACCTACATCGAGAGAAAAGTTTGAAACACTGAGCAAGGTACATCAAGAATATATAGAGAAAAGCCCTTTTTTCTCCCGACCATTTGATGCATTAGCTTTTTATGAAAAGCTCATACAGTAAATAGCCTTTATGACTTTAGACAAAAAATACCCGAGACTGAGCTCGGGTATTTAATAAAAATGTTCGCTATGAGTTTTGCGTCGATTCTACTTTGCGTAGCTGAGATAGATACTTAACCCAACTTTTTGCCTGATTCGACGGTTTTATCTCATCCGCTCTTTTGGCATTAGCAAGTGCATCGTCAAACCGCTTAAGCTTGTAGTAAGCGCGAGTTTTGATAAGTGCGACATCCGCTTTACGACCGCTGACCTTATCGAGCGCGGCAAGGGCATCTTTATAGTGGCCTTCTTGCACCAATAATTGAGAGTAGTTCCAGTAATACTGTCGGTCTAACTGAGCAGCAACACGCCAACTATCGATAGACTCTTCCCACTCTTTTGCCATTTGCCAATACGTCGCTTGCTGAGCTTTCAGTTTACTATTCGAGTTTACATCCTCTAGCTCGTTCATCACCAACGCAGCTCTCTCAGGAATACCTCGTTTAGCGTACAATTGTGCCAGCAGCTTTAAGTCATCTTGGCTAAGTTGTAACCCTTTCAGTTTTGCCAACGCCAAAGAGTCCAGAGCACGTTTGTTGTCATCAACACGCAGGTAAAGAGCAACAAGCTGGCGCCACCATTCAATTCGCTCAGGTTCAATCGCGATCAAGCGTTTGATGGTCGAGATTGCCGGCTTCCACTTTTTCAGTTCTAGCTCAGCAGAAAGCTTTATCGACAATGCGCCAAGCTTGTCTGGCTGACCAAACTTCTCATAACGAGCCATTGCTGAAAGCACTTTTTGCCACTGACTCAGTTGATAATGAGATTGGGAAATACGCAGCCATAGCTCATGCGCTTTTTGACCTTTAGGAATGTTTTTGCTCAAGGCATAGTAATGAGGTAACGCCTTAGAAAAGCGTTGCTCGTTCAGCAGTATATCTGCCAACATTTTTCGGGTTTGCCATGCTTGCTCATCTTGTAGCAAACCACTATTGACTGCCAACTCAAGTTGCTTAATTGCTGCTTGAGTTTGTTCATTCTGCCAGTAAAAAATACCCAACATTCGAGCGACATAAGCTTGGTCATATCCACGAGAAAGCTCCATAGCTTCAAGAGATGAAATCGCTTCTTTTAGTTTCTCCTCTTGAGCCAAGTTGTGTGCTCGTTGAACTCTCGCGGCAGTGTATTGGCTTAACTCACTGGCAATGGTTGAAAGTGCACTCAGGCTTAATACCGTACCGATTAAGAATTTTTTCATCATTTGGCTAACTTGAACTCCACTTTAGCGGTTTGTCCGAACTGCTCAATTGACACACCATCCTCAACTTTTGGCTGATACTTCCATTTTTTAAGCGCACGAATCGCTTCTCTTTCGAACATACGCTGTGGCTCAGCCTCGATCACTTCAATATCTTTTGGTCGTCCCGTTGCGTCGATCGTGAAACGCATAATGACATAGCCTTCAACTCTACGTTTCAGCGCCTTACTTGGATAGCGAGGATCAACACGATACAACGGCAGTGCTTGTTGGTTGCCCATTGTTCCCTTCAAGTTTGGCGCACTGATCGCGATACCTTCAAGGGCAGTGTTCAAACCTAAAGCACTGACTGGCGTCATCTGGCTCATTGGCTCCATTTGAGTGTCAGCTTGAGACAGATCCATTGGCTCCGGCGCTTGGGGTGGTTCTGGTTGCTCCGGCACTGAACGTTGACGACGCTGCACGTCTGCTTCATTCTCTACCATCACCATATCAAAACGAACCGCTTCCGAAGCTTCTGGCGCACGCTGGTTGCCTTTATCAACCATCCACGCCATAAAGCTAAACAGGCTCACAGAAATTAACAGTGATGCTGGTAGTGCAAGTAACAGCCTGTCCATTAAGGTTTCTCCGCCGCCAATGCGATGTTTTTCACGCCCGCCGCTTTTGCAGCGTCCATCACTTTCACGACAGTGCCATTATAAGCATGCTCGTCAGCTTGGATAACTAACGAAGCATCAGGCTGATCAAGTAACAAGTGCTCAATAGAGGCCTCAACACGCTCAATATCAACCACTCGTTTGTCGATGTACACGTCATTTGCTGCCGTTACTGCGATAAAAATGCCCGCATCTTTTTGGCTTACCACATTAGAAGCCTGAGGGCGGTTCACTTCTACACCGGATTCACGTACAAACGAACTGGTCACAATGAAGAAGATCAACATGATGAAGACGATATCAAGCATCGACGTTAAATCGACTTGAGCTTCATCTTGTTGGTTAGGTCTGCGTCCGAGTCTCACTTTTGACTCCTTAAAGATTGTTCTAACTGGATAGCTTTTCGTTCACACACTTTGCTAAGGCGAGCATGAATAAACATGCCCGCCAGCGCTGCTACCATACCCGCCATGGTTGGCAGCGTAGCAAGTGAGATACCTGAAGCCATCAATTTCGGATTGCTGCTGCCTTGCGATGCCATTACGTCAAACACCGTAATCATGCCCGTCACCGTCCCTAACAACCCTAGCATTGGGCAAACCGCCACAAGCAGCTTAATAGTCGATAGGTTTTGGCGCAGTTCGATTTGCGCTTTTGCAATCCATCCTTCACGGATTTGATGCGCGTACCAAGAGTGGTGCTCTGATCTTGCTTGCCACTGCTCACAAAGCTGTTTCTTTACCCCAGGGAAAACCGTTGTGAGATAAATAACTCGCTCCATAACCAACAGCCAGCACACCGCCACGACGGCAGCCAGCCACCATAGGATTTGACCACCTTGCTGCATAAAGCTCATCAAGGTTGTGGCCCAATCCTCACTGATCAAACCCAATGTGTTGAGTAGGATCTGCTCCATTACGCTGCGTTCTCCGCTAAGGTGTTAGAGTGATTTTTGTGACTCGGCATATCACGCTCAGCTTGTTCTGCAACTAAACCGATACCTTGCTTTTCTAAGATACTGCGAATATTTTCTGCTTGAGAGCTCAATACGTTGTGCGCCAATAACAATGGCATGGCTGAAACAAGGCCAAGTACAGTAGTTACAAGCGCCATCGAAATACCACCCGCCATTACTTTCGGATCACCATTACCAAATTGAGTGATGACTTGGAAGGTTTCGATCATACCCGTTACCGTGCCCAGTAGACCAAGCATAGGGGCCAGCGCAGCAAGAAGCTTCAGCATCGACAACCCTTTTTCTAAGTGGGTTTGCTCATCAACAACGGCTTCCAAAAGACGTAGCTCTAACGCTTCTACGCTGCGATGCTTATCTTTCTGATACACCGCAAGCACACGACCTAAAGGGTTGTCTCCTGGCTGTGCTGGAGTTTTCAGTTGCTTCATGATTTTCTGGCGCGAAATGATCAGAGATGCACCACGTACGAGAGCAATCAATAGGCCGATAGCTAATAAACCAAGGATGATTTTACCGACAACGCCGCCTGCATTTAGGCGATCAGCCAAAGTCGGTGAGTTTGCGAGCTGCTCAAGGAGAATACCGCGTGACGGGTCAATGACAAGCGCATCAATGTCACCAGAGGAAATAGTATTCGCTGTTGGACCGCTTTCAGGCTGACGAAGATAGTTTACCGCATCTCCGCGTTGACCATTCCACTTAACGTAGCCAGTGTCATCCAGCAGCGCCATAGAACCAAGACGAACACCATTAACCGTTTGTTCACGACCTTCGCCATTTAGCAGTGTGAAAGAGACGTTTGCCATCTCACCACTTGCTTTGATTTGTTCTTCCATGCTACGCCACATCGCCTGAAGTTGGATCAACGTTGGCAGTGATTTAGCCGCAACAATAGCATCGATATCTTTCTGATATGAGTTTGCATCTACACCCGTTACTGAGCTCTTGAGCTCTGACTCTAGCTCTTTTGCGTTCTGGCGAACGACGCCAAATAGCTCACCTAAGCTCCCGGTTTCTAGACGTAGCTTTTCTTCTAGCTGCGCCAGTTCCGCTTCGTTTTCACCGAAAGTAACACTTAATGAGTCCGCTTCTGCTTGAAGAGCCGCTCGCTCTGCGGCCAATTTATTCTTTATAGCCTGTAGTTCTTGCTCTGTTTTCTTAAAACCTGATTCACGCGCGACATTGTGCGATTGCTGTTGACGATTTTCTTGCTGCGCCTTTTGTAACAACGCATCACTAGCAAAAGTTGTATGAGGCATTAATGCGGCTGTCGAGATTAATGCAACCGATAACCATTTTTTCATCATTTATTTGCCCTCCGCAGCGGTTAACGACACTGGCAGAGCTAACATACTCGGCGCGATCTGTTTATTCGCCATAGCGAACGCTTTATCTAGCTCTGATTTTTGCTCAGAACCCACTTGTTTCCATGCTTGTTGTTGCTGTGACCAGCTCCAAAATGTGTCACCAGATAAGCTACGTGCTACCAAAGACAAACGCCCTAAATAGAGAATGTCCGCCTCCACAGCTTCATTGTCACCCAGGTTAATCTTGCCTTGGTAAACGCCAAGCTTGGTGCCGTAATCCATTTCAATTTGGTACGCTTCTAAAATACGACGAAACTTCTCTGCATCCGCAACGTCTGCACGCGTCATCATGGAATCCAGCTTTGCAATTCGCTCCTCACGTTGCGCTTTGCGTATAGGCTTGTCGTTAGCGACGAGCACTTTTAAGCCCTCAAGCATGTGATACATCAAAGGCACGACACCTTGACGAGTTTGAGCAATCTGCTCAATTTGCTCGTTCAAGCTATCAACTTCTTGATTTTGGCTCTCAACAAGGCTTGCAAGATGATCGCGATAAATCTTCAAGTTACCGACTTCCTCTTGCAGCTGCTCAATTTCAGCTTCTAGAGTAAGTGATTTTTCTGCGCTTGCATCAATACGTTTTTGGCTTACCGCCGACGACTGGTTTGTTTTACTCTGCACAGCTTGTGCATCGTTTAAGTTCGCCGCGTGAGCGGGAATCAAAACCGATGATATCAACAGAGCGATACTTGATTTCATTAGATTCATACGAGTTATATTTCTGTGTTCCAAAAACGACCAAAGGGGAAGACTACCCTTCCCCTTTAATAATCAAATTGTTATCAGTACTTGAACTGGATTGTTGCCATGTAGTTGCGGTCTTCTCCAACCACAACCCCACTCGCACCTTTTTGCTCGCTATTCGTGCTACCGCCACCTGCGAAGTAGTCGGTATCGAATAAGTTCTCGACATTGAATCGAGCAATGATATCCAAGTTTTCATCGTACTTATGTTTGTATGACACGCCCATATCAACGCGAGCGTAGCCATCTTTCTTGAAGGTGTTCTTTGCATCACCGTAGCGATCACCTTCATAAATCAAACCGAGGTTTAAGTTAGTGTTGTCTTGAACTTTGTAGCTAGACCATAGACTTGCTGAAAACTCTGGCACATCTACAGGGCGGTTGCCTTCATATCTTTCTGCCTTCTTAAGCTCTGCATCCAAGTACATTGCAGAAGCGGTTAGCGACAACTCAGGGGTCACAAAACCTTGGGCCATTAGCTCAGCACCTTTGTGTACTTGCTCACCACCTTGAGTTTTCTTATGTAGAACCTTATTACTAGCATCTTTACCACTTTCAACATCTAGCGACATGTTCTCTAATGTGATATCAAACACAGCACCTGATACAAATAAGCGCTGATCAAACAGTTCCCACTTCGTACCGATTTCATAAGAAATTCCGCGCTCTGCATCTAGCTTCTCGCCATCGTTCACGTAAGTTTTGCCACGACCACTGCTGACTTCACCTTGCGGCATAAAGCTTTCAGAGTACTGAACGTAAACCGAACCATTCGTCGCTGGGTGGAAAATTACACCAAATTTTGGAGAAACCTGGTTTTCAGTCAGGTCATCATCACGCTTTTCGTCATAACGAACACCTGCAAGCACTTGCCAGTAATCATTAATCGTCATCATGTTTTGCGCGTAGATACCCCAAGTGTCGTGCTCGCTTGTGGACTGTTTAACTTTCCCAGAGTAGCCAGGACGAGGCACTGACTGACCGGCTTCTATACTTATAGGGTTGTAATACTTTTGGAAACGGTCATAGGTATACTCTAGATAGTTCGCGCCTACCAAAAACGTGTTATCTGTACCAAACAGAGAAAAGTCCGTCGTCACATCTATATATGCAGTATCAAACACCCAATTATCTTTGCGTTCGTTACCAGAATGGTCGATCTTAGTATCTTGGTCATAAGTATCGAAACCTGGGTAAGACTCTACATCAAAACGCTTAAAGTCTTGACGGTTGTAACCCGCTTTTACGTTTACATTGTCAGTCACTTGAGCATTAATATCGATACCGTAGTTTTCTACTTCGTTGTCAATCTTTGACCACTGGGCATCCCAGATGTGCTTGTCACCGCGAACCGCTTTACCATCCACAATGTAAGCACCAGAATCCACACTACCATCGTCTTTCGTGCGATCGTAATGCGCTGACACCATAAAGTTGTCGGTGATGTCGTACTCAACCACTAGGCCCGCAACCGTACGATCCGTTTCTGGCTCGGTACCATCGCCGTAGCTGCGCCAAGAGCCGTAGCTTTCTTTGGCAAAAATTGCGCGCGCGCGCAGTGTCTCTGCATCATTTAGCGCGCCACTCACATCAAGCACCGTGCGTGAGTGATCATTCGAACCTAGATCTTGACTCAAACTAGCTTGTGTTTGAGTTGTTGGTTTTTTCGAAACCATGTTTACTAAGCCACCCGGCTCAGATTTACCGTATAGCAGGCCTGATGGACCTTTAAGCACTTCAACACGCTCTAAAAGCTCAATTGGCTGACGGTAGTGTGACCAGTGTTGACGGCCATCACGAAGAAAACCGTCTGAACTGCTAAGCTCAAAACCACGTAGAGAGAAACGTTCGCGGTTACGGCTTGTACCACCCGCGCTAACACTTGCATCGTTACGTAACACTTCACCAAGTGTACTTGCACGCTGCTCATCAATTACCGTTTCATCGATAACCGCTACTTGTCCTGGCGTTTCCAGCTGCGTCATTTCCATGCGCATTGCTGTACTGTTTGTATCCGCCTTGTAGCCGAACTCTCGACCTTCTACAACTACATGTTCGTCTGTTTGAACGTCCGCCACTGCAGGTGTTGCTAACACCGCACCGATCACTAGCGCCAAATGGCTCTTAGTAAACATATCCTTTCACTCCGATTATTATTTTTCGGGTCACATACTTATTGAATGCGATTCCCTCTTAATTATTTCGCGGGTGAATATAAGTGATAAGTATTACCATTTGCATTAAATTTACATTCTTTGCATTTGCAAACTTTTGTAAAGTACTCTCTGATGACGCACCACAATAATGTGATAAATATCACACTTAATAAGACTTAACTATACTTACTGCTTGAACACCAAAGTAACACTCAGACCTCCTTGTTCACGATTTTTCGCCGTAACGGATCCACCCATAATGCGCATGGATTCTTTGACAATCGCGAGACCTAAGCCATAACCGCCAAGCTTCTTATCTCTTGATGCATCTAAGCGAGTAAACGGGTCAAAAATATCGACCAACTTGTTCTCTGGAATACCTGACCCATTGTCGGATACAGACATGGTAATCAATTGCTGCCCATCTTTGACATGATTAGCCAGATAAACTTCTATCTGAGATGCTTGCCCTGAATATTTGATGGCATTTCCAACAAGGTTATTCAAACAACGAATGACGAGCGTTTCTTCGCAAAAAGCTTTGGCGCATGTTGCTTCTGAACGGAATGACAATGTTTGTTCTGGTTTTAAATCGATTTTGCACCGCTCTACTTGCGGTGCGAGCAACACCTCTAAATCACGGCGTTTCGCACCTTTGTCGAAACGCGCATTTTCCAAGCGACTGAACTCCAAGATATCGCTTATCAAATGGTTTAGCTCTTTAGCTTCGTCTTCTAGCCTGGTCACCAAGCTTTGCTCGTTCTCCCCAACTCGCTTACGCAAAAGGTGTAGAACTAAATTCTGTCTTGCTAACGGCGTTCGGAGCTCGTGGGAGACATCTCTTATAAGCAATCGCTGCTTTTCGGCAAGAGAATGAATTTGCTGTGTCATGTGGTCGAAGTCTTGCGCCAGCTCGTTAAACTCGCGCGTATTCGATTTTAACTCTTTCACCACACTGACATTAAAGTCGCCGTTAGATAGCTTTTTACTTGCTTCTCTTAAGCGATCAAGCGGCTGTTGTAAGTTGCGTGCCATTAGCAATGAGAACAACGCCAAAATAACTACCGCAATCACCACTTTGAGAATAGAGAAATATAAAATGAAGTCATGTGCGGGATGCAGTCGATGTGGCAGTTGAATCACCAAGCTATTATCTTTAACCAAAGGGATATTGATAATCGGGCGATTTACCTTTCCCTCAAGTTGATCATCAATACTTCTTTTAAATTGAAGTTTGAACTCGAAGTGTGGATGCATTAAACGGTGAGTGACGGGTTGCTGGTGCTCATTCAGCACAAACAGATAAAAGTTTTGCGCGTTCGCCCAATCCGCAAGTTCGTCCATATCTCCGTGCTCAATCAGCACATTGGCTTGATGTGCAAGATCGAGCATTTCTTCTCGCACACTGTCCGGCACTTTTAGCATGGCTTTCACGAGAGCTTGCTCAGCCATTGCTTGTACGACCAAAATACTTATCACAATTGCAGTCATATAACTAAACAACTTAAACGCTAAGCTGTCTTTACGTTTCGCGATAAAAGGTGGGCACGTGAGCTTCATTAATTGTTTACAGCCTCTAGGTAGCTGTAACCTTTGCCACGGAAGGTTTTGATATGTTGCTTAGAGAGCCCTGCTTCTACTAGCTTGCGACGTATATTACTGATGTGCATATCAAGGTTGCGGTCAAAAGGGCTTAGCTCTTTCTTTAATACTTCGGTTTGGAGTTCCGCTTTTGAAATCACCACACCTTGGTTTTTGACTAAATAGCTCAGTAATTCGGCTTCCGTGCTTGTGAGTGGTAAGCTATTGAGCTGAGCACTGATCGTTTGAACAGTACTGCACATCGCCTGACGTTGGCGCTCTAAACCAACACGACGAAGAATCGCTTTGATGCGCATCAGAAGCTCAGCAACATTAAAAGGCTTTCCTATGTACTGATCGGCTCCCGCTTGGTAGCCATCAAGCATCGAGTTTTCATCATTAAGAGCAGTAAGCATTAGAATAGGTGTCGCGAAGCGTTGACAGATTCTACGGGCAACTTGCATGCCGTTAAGGTTTGGTAACATGACATCAAGCAGTACAAGATCTACCGGCGTTTTTTCCATATATTGCAAAGCACTTTCACCGCAATGTACAGAAGAGACAATATAGCCCTCCTCTTGCAAAACTGCTTCTAATAGCTCACACAAAGGAACGTCATCATCCACTATCAAAACTCGAGACATTACCACTCACCATTCAAATAAAAATGGTTCGCATTCTATTACTCATTTACAAATTAAACAACTACACACCCTAGGGCTTTAGTACAAATAGCTCTATAGCAGTAGACCGGAGTGCTAAGCTAACTATCACCTGATAATGAGGGTAGATCAGGGCTTTAGCTTCGTCTCCTTAGCGACATTTTCGACGATGTGTTTTAAGTGGGCGATGATCGTTTTTAATGTGACAAGCTCCTCTTCAGTGAAGGGATGCATCAGAACTGAATTTGCTCCGTTTTTTCCAATAACCGTAGGTAGGCTGAGAACAACATCATGCAAACCATATTGCCCCGACATCATCGTACCGACGGGCAACACCGATCGTTCGTTAATCGTCACGGCTTGAATAATTCGAAAGACACTGGCGGCAATGCCATGAACGGTGTTCTGCTTACGCCGAAAGATTTCGTATCCCGCCTGTTTCACCGCCTCAAGAAGTGCGTGCGGATCAATTCTCTCAATGTTATGGGTATCGCAGTAATAGTCGGCCGGTTGCCCAGCGATAGAAATTAAGCTCTTAGGAGTAAAGCAATCGCTACCATGCTCTCCTAATACATAACCAAACACGTTCTTCGGGTCTAGGTCTACACGGCCAGCAACAATACTCATTAAGCGAGCGGTATCAACTACACAGCCACTGCTAATAACTTTACTAGGCTCAAAACCGGTGTTGGTGACAATAAAGTGCGCCACGATATCGCATGGGTTTGACACAACAATCAACACCGCATTTGGCGCTACGCGTTCTATTTGACGCGCAATATCAACTCCAATTTGAGCATTAACCTCAGCAATATCCAAACGAGTTTGTCCTTGTTTAATCTGCGTACCAGCGGTGATAACAACAAGAGAGGCTTCGAGTAAATCTAAGTAATCATCCGACGGCATAATGCGTGTGTTTTTTGAAAAAGTCAGTGCCATCGTGTGACGAAAATCAAACACTTCACCCTCGGCACGTTCTAAATTTTTATCAAGTAGAACAAGCTCACTAAAACTACCCAGAGTGAGTAAGTAATTACATACTCCTACACCAACAGCCCCTGCACCAATAACACCGATCTTCATATTTCTCTCTCCCGATAACCATGATGCACTCGCAACTACCTTGCTCTTTAAAAATGAGCGGCAAGAGAATAAAAGTCCAACTTGGGTTCATGACTAGACGGGAGTGCTTTCAACTACCTACCTTGACGAATGGGCGATTTGGCTTTTATTAAGACGATCTGACAACATGCACCTTGAGGTATATCTTCAAAGCAAAAAACGAGTACAATCTGCTCATCACAAAGCAGAAGATGAAGAACATGGAAACATTAGTAATTGGTCATCGTGGTGTTGCTGGCTCATACCCAGAAAATACAAAAGTGAGCGTTCAGGCCGCCATTGACCTCGGATTAAATTGGGTTGAAGTTGATGTACAACCGACCAAAGATAATGTTTTAGTGGTTTGCCATGATCACACCATAAATCGATGCAGTAATGGACAAGGGCGTGTCGATGAATTGACTCTGGAAGAGTTAAAGGCGTTGGATTTTGGTAGCTGGTTCAGCGCAGATTTTTCAGGTGAGAAAATCATGACATTAGATGACCTGCTCACTTTAGCTACTGAGCATAAGCTTAACTTGAATATTGAAGTTAAGGTAGATCGCCACCCAGCAGAAGAAGTGGCACAAGCTCTCGCCAACGTACTAGCAAAAAGTCCCATGCCGCAAGAGAAGGTACTACTCTCCAGTTTTAGTCATGATGTCATTAGAGCGCTGCATAAATACTGCAATGAGTATCGATTAGGTGTATTGAGTGAATTCTTAACGAGAAAAGATAAACGCCTTTTGGAAGAAGTTAACGCCTATAGCTGCAACCTAAACATTAACTGGGTTCGCTCGCGCCAAATAAACAAACTCCAGCAGGCGGGTTACAAAGTGATGTGTTATACAGTGAACAATCCAAACAAACTGAAGTACCTACCTCAGTTAGACGGTATATTTAGTGATCATCCACAACGCTTTATGCCATAGCACATACCACCTTGAGCTTTAGAGGCACCATTTCGTTACCACTCAATCTGAATTGGTGTCCCCATCTCTACAAGCTGGATAAATTCATCCATCTCTTCATTGGTAATCGCAATACATCCATTGGTCCAATCAAAGCTTTGGATATAAATCGGCAACTGACTCTCACCGTTTTTTAAACCATGAATTTTGATGTTCCCTCCTGGGGACACACCTCGCCGCTTCGCTTCCAACGTATCAATCGCATCAGGGTAGCTAATATGCACAGAACGATAAAAAGCAGAGTCTTCTATAACGTAATCTAAGGTGTATTCGCCCTCAGGTGTACGATTGTCTCCCTCTTCTTGTTTATGCCCTTTAGGGTTCGCTCCTAAAGCAATGCGGTATTCTTTTAGTATTGTGCCTTGTTCCATTAAATACATTCGACGCTTTGACTTGTCGACTTTAACAAAATCTACAGCTGCATGGACGCCAGAAGCCAACACACAACACAAGAACATAGAGCACCATTTCACTGACATTGCCGGAACGCCTAACCTAACTAAAGTGAACAAGAAAAGAGCGATTATGCTAGTCAGTTAGCGCCCGTAAAGCAAACAGTATCTAGGGTAGACCCTGTATTACCCCAGGAGCTAATGGAATGAACGCACAAGTGCAGAATCGTAAGATAATACTCATTGAAAGGCGTGATCGTTATCGTTGTTTGATATGGCAAAAGTTAAAGAGAAGATTTCTCTATTCATTCCGCCTAAGTTGCATTACTTTATAAGTATATTTATTTATAAAGTCCGCACTTTTTGAGAGGGAACCATGATTAATATTGCTTTTTTTAGTGCAAAATCCTACGACGAGGCCTCTTTTAATAAAATTAAAAATAACCGAGATTTTGAATTCCACTATCACGACTTCCGGCTAACCGAAAAAACCGCCAAAATGGCACATGGTTGCGATGTCGTGTGTGCTTTCGTCAATGATGACCTTTCAGCTCCCGTTCTTAAACAGCTTTCTCTAGGCGGAACTAAGCTTATTGCCATGCGCTGCGCGGGTTTTGATAAAGTGGATCTACAAGCCGCTAAAGAACTTGGCTTACAAGTGGTTCGAGTTCCTGCTTACTCACCAGAAGCGGTGGCTGAACACACAGTCGGTTTGATGATGTGCCTAAATCGTCGCCTTCACAAAGCCTACCAACGTACACGTGACGCCAACTTCTCGCTAGAGGGCCTAGTTGGCTTTAACTTTTACGGAAAAACCGTTGGTGTCATTGGTACAGGTAAGATTGGTATCGCGACGATGCGTATCTTCAAAGGGCTTGGCATGGAGCTGCTTTGCTATGATCCTTACGAAAATCCATTAGCACTAGAAATGGGAGCGCGTTACTGTTCGCTTGAAGAAATCTACGCTAGTGCGGATATTATCTCTCTCCATTGTCCAATGAGTGAAGAAAACTATCACCTATTGAACGAAAAAGCCTTCGCACAAATGAAAGATGGTGTGATGATCATTAACACTAGTCGAGGCGAGTTGCTGGATTCACTAGCAGCGATAGAAGCATTGAAACAAGGTAAGATTGGCGCGCTTGGTCTAGACGTGTATGACAATGAAAAAGACTTGTTCTTCCAAGATAAATCTAACGATGTCATCGTAGACGATGTTTTCCGTCGCTTATCGGCTTGTCATAACGTGCTGTTTACTGGCCACCAAGCATTCTTGACTCACGAAGCACTTAATAATATTGCCTCTGTGACCCTTGATAACGTCGAAGCCTTCTTCTCTGGTAACGTATCGGGCAATGAACTGATTAACTAAAGCCAGACAATCGAGAAGTATAGTAGAGCGTGTGATCTCAGCTATGCTATACTTCTCGACTATTTAAAATTTGAGCCAAATTACCATGAGCATAAAAACTGATATTCAAAAGCTGCACAACCGTTTAGATACATGCCAACGTAAACTTGATGCGGCACGTTCTCGTGGTGATCACGAAATGATTACAAAGTTCACGGATGAAGTAGAACAGCTAACCAAAAAGCTTAACCAGTTAAAGCATAAGCAAAACTATGAGCTGAACAAAGAACGTAAAAGCTTACTTGATATGCCATTCTCTCGTGAAATCACCAAAGCAGAACAAGCGGACATCGGCAAACTGAAAAAACGCGTACGCGGCTTAGTAATCGTTCACCCACTAACAAAAGTTGGTAAAGAGCTTCGCCTCGATGTCATGACAGGCTTTGCGCCAAAAGAGTTTTAAACTCATATTAATACTCGTTGAGCCTAAGCATTTGCTTGGGCTTTTTATTTTGTACTGCTTCATTAAATTTCATCGAAATATCAACCCATAAGCTCTTAAAAAGGCCAGCGACAAAAGCCACTAACCAAATTCAAAATGCCAGTCTGCATTACTCGCCTACGACAGTTGCTGCAACTTGTGCTCCACAACGGGGTCATTCGGAACTAACTGATGAGCCACTTCCAAAAGTTGTACTGCATCTTGCGGATTGTCATGCTCATGCTTCATCGCAATATCAACAAGTGGCTGAATATCGATTTGCGCTTGATGCTCCTTCACATGTTCTTTCTTTTCTTCAATTAACACATTATGAGCGATACTCAGTAAGTTCAAACGATGCTGTGAACTCGCATTCGCCTTGTTAAGGCACTGATAGTAATCTTCTTTTAATCGCAGCGTTTTGGTCTGATGGCGAAACTGCGCTATATCTATCTTCTGATAACGTATAAAATCTACGGCCACTTGCTTATAAAAACCGAATTTATTCAAATACGTCGCGTGTGTACCATGCCCCATACCGAAGACTCTCAAGTGAGTGAGCTCTGGGTAGCGTTTGGCGTGAAGGCGGTCGATTTCATTGGTTGGATCATAAATGATGTAACCTTTTGCACCTCCAAGGTCGAGGTCGTGGTACTTTCCTTCCCAATCAAATTGTTGGGCAAGTTCAGTACTTGGCCTGTCATCCCATGGCACTAGCACTTTGTTTTTTGTACTGACCGGGTGAAACATCAATACTTGATCCAACTTTAATAGATTGGAAAAAGCGCCAATAGCAAAACCACCGCGGCTAAGGCCATAACCTAAACGGCATTCAAAAGGCTCAAGTAATGTCGATAACTGCTCTAGAAAGAAAATCAAATTACGGCTGCGAAACCAGTTACTTTTCCCAAGGTGCTGAAAAGAAATAATATTTACTTTTTGTTTCTGGGCTAATCGATAGCCCCAAGGCGCAAAGTCTGAGTGTAAGTCCTGTACTTGTAGATTCGTACCAGCAGGGGAAAAGGTGAACAACAGCGGTTTATTGCGGTCGACAAACTCATACTTAACAAACACATCATCAAGTAAGTCCTCCCCGGACATCGGTAGCCTGGTTTGCTGTTCTTCACGAGAAAGAGCCAGCCATTCATCCAACCAGTACAGTAACTTCATTAATCCTCCATCTAAATTGCGCCTAGCAATTGTGTTAAAAATCTAGTTTTTAGTGTGTGATCATCTCCCCCTGATTCCAGGGGACTCTGATATCAGTCCTCTTTTAAAACAAAGCGTGAATTTGCTTATTAAATTGGTCAATATCTATGGTTTGATGACGAACAAACTCCTTCGCCACCAGATTAAAAAATTCTAATTTATCTAATTGTGTGGATTGAGTGCCGTGTCCCATACCGACGACTTTTAAATGAGTAAGCTCTGGATAACGTTCAGCATGAAGACGATCAATACGATTGGTGGGGTCATAAATAATGTAACCTTTGGCATTGCCCAAATCTCGATCATGGTAGCCGCTTTCCCAATCGAACTGTTGAGCAAGCTCAGTGCTCGACCGATCATCCCATGGCACTAACGCTTTATTTTTTGTGCTAACAGGATAAAATAACAAAAGATGCTCCAACTTCAGTAAGTCAGCGAATACGCCAATAGCAAAACCACCTCGGCTCTGCCCATAACCCAAACGACATTTGAAGGGCTTAAGCAACTCAGACAACTGCTCCAGAAAGAAAATCAAATTCCGGCTACGGAACCAATTGCTTTTACCTAAATGTTGAAAGGCAATAATATTTACTTGTTGTTGTATTCCGAGGTCGTAGCCCCAAGGAGAAAAATCCGGAGTTAAGTCTTGTACCTGAGCATCAGTACCGGAAGGAGAAAATGTGAACAACAATGGCTTGTTAAGATCGACGAATTCATACTTCACAAAAACATCATCAAGTAAATCGTAGCCAGAAATTGGTAAAGCAGCATTTTGCTCTTTTTGAGTAAGCGCTTGCCATTCATCTAACCAGTAAAGTAGCTTCATTTTTTCTCCAAGTACGTCAGCAGTATTTAGACTGAAACTCTATCAAAATGCTTTTAAGCATCCCACGTTGAGACTTAACAAAGCTCTACTTAAAGCCCAAATGACCTATGGAAATGTCTTCGATTGAAGATATTACTGCGTAAAATACACCCAAAGTGAGTACGCTAAAGAACTTAGAGAAAGGGCCGGAGAAAAGCCAATTAGACGTTTTCGATAACAGCTGTTAAAAAACAGCAGATACAAAAAAACCGCTGTAAGAACAGCGGTTTTTTAAAAGGTGGCGGAGAGATAGGGATTTGAACCCTAGATACGCTATTAACGTATGCCGGTTTTCAAGACCGGTGCTTTCAACCACTCAGCCATCTCTCCACAAATTGTCACTAAAACTTAGTCTTATACTATCGATGCTAATTTTTAGTTTTGCCTTCAGTTATCTTAATTAAAAAGAAAACTTGAAAGCGATATTTAAAGCCTGGCGATGTCCTACTCTCACATGGGGAAGCCCCACACTACCATCGGCGCTATTTCGTTTCACTTCTGAGTTCGGCATGGAAATCAGGTGGGTCCAAAACGCTATGGTCGCCAAGCAAATTCTTTAATCCGGAAAGCTGTTTCTTAATTCTCGTTCT